>DATLFG010000017.1:0-8127 GCA_035524955.1 Candidatus Limnocylindria bacterium
GGAAGCGCGCGACCGCTTCGAGCAGGCCTACGTGCTGCGGGCGCTGGAGCGCGAGGACTGGAACCAGAGCCGCGCCGCGCGCGGGCTGGGCATGCACCGGAACACGCTGATCGCCCGGCTGGCCGCGTGGGGGTTCCGCCGTGGCGCGCCGGGCCTCAGCGTGCGCCCGGTGGCGGGCGGGGGCGACCGAGCCTGACCGCGAAGCGGAGTGGGCTCAGCGGCCCAGGACCCTGCGCGCCTTGCTCGGGTTGCCGCCCACGGTCAGGACGACCCCGGCGGCGCCCCGCCCCGCGGTGGTGGCGTAGATCGACCGGACATTGATCCGCTCCTTCGCGAGCCGGGCCGCGACCCGGGCCAGCGCGCCCGGCTTGTTCCGGAGCCGCAACATGAAGGCGGGCTGCTCGGTGGCGTGGTACTTGGCCTTGCGGAGCGCGCGGCGGGCCAGGACCGGGTCGTTGACCAGCAGGCGGATCTTCCCGCGACCGGACGTCTCCGCCGCGCTCAGCGCGATGATGTTGACGCCGGCGTCGGCGAGCGTGCGGGCCAGCGTGGCGAGCGTGCCGGGTCGTGACACGAGGCTGAGCGTGAGCTGGGTCGTCCTGGGCATCGCAGTTCCTCCTGGTATGAGATGGTTCGGTGGTCCCACTCTAACCACGGAGGCGCCGCTTGGGTGAAAAATCGGCCGGCGGAGCCGGGCTCGAGCCGGTCTGCCCCTCCGGCCACCCCGTGCCGGGAGGTCGTGGAGTTCGTGGTCGGCCGGCCGCCGTCGTGCCCGTAGGTGCTCCAGGCGCGCGTGTCCGAGTGCGCCGGTCAGAAGGGTCGCTGCGGAACCGTGATGATGTCGTTCGGGTGGAGGCGAACGTCCTGACTGCTGCCGGGCGATCGCATGATTCGATCGACGTCGACCCGGATCCTCTCCTTCTTCTCGGAGCTACCACGGATGATGTCCACGCGGCTCCCGGCCGCGAGAGGAGTGAGCCCGCCCGCCTGGGTGAGCGCCTGCACCAGAGTGAGGTCCGCCGCGTACTTGACCGGGCCGGCCTTCTTGACCTCGCCGCTCTGGCTCAGATCGCTGCGCTGGGCCAGGCGGTCGAAGTCGATGGGGATCTTCCGGTCACGCCTCAGGAGGAACCCCTTTTGGCCGTCCGCCTCGGGCACGACCCCGCCCATGACGGAGATGGCCTGGAGCAGCGTCATGTCACCCCGTGAGCTGCATCACGCCCGGCTTGGCGAATCCGCCGATGAAGTAAACAGGCCGGCTCTTGATCTCCTTGACGATGACCGTGACCACCGCGCCCTTGACCGTCTTCTCGTAGACGGCCAGGAGATGGTCCTGCAACTGCTGAACCGTCTTGCCGGCTACCGCGATCTCGCCCACGAGGGGCAGTGACAGCCGCCCGTCCGGGCGCACGAACACGGTCTGATTGAGCTCGTTGCTGCCCCAGACCTGGATCTCCAGAACGTCCTCTGCGCCGATGATGTAGTCCTTGCCGGCCGGAGCCGGCTGCGTCGGGGCCGCCTGCGACTGCGCCATCGCGAGAGGGGCAGCCAGCAAGAGGACACCGAGCATGGATGACCACCGAGCAATTCGTCTCATGGTATTCACTCTCCTCCCTCAAGACTGCCTGCGCCACTTCGGGCAGCATCACGGGGCGGCATCACGCGTGCCACGCCGGAGCCTGGCCTCGTGAGCCGCTAAAATCATGCGTTGTGCCGCGCGGGCCGCTCGCGGGTTGCCGCCGCGAGTGTAAGTCATCGTGTAAGAAGGAACGATCGCCCTCGGTACGAAATACGGCCGGGATCTCGGGCGTGCCGGTCCGGGCCCTCGTGGCTTCCGACTATGCGGGTGTGAGCGAAGCGCTCCGCGGCTAGCAGTTCGAGCTGGCCTTCGTGGATCTCCTCGCCGATCGCGAAGCGGGCTGCCGCATCCCGGTGCGCGACATCCGGGAGGCAAGACCGCCTATAGGCTGGCTTCTCTCCGTGCGCAAGGACCGCGGCATCCGTCTCGTCGAGGATCGGCGAAGCAAGACGGTGGCTTTCGTGGATCCGGCGTGGCCGTCGGGCTGGCCGGAGTAGACTTAGCCCTCGGCGGCGCGCCGGAACGCGTAGAAGGTCGTCCAGAGCCGTAGCAGATCCGCCAGCCCGGCGCGCAGGTCGGCCTCGACGTGACCGATCGCTCCGACGATCGCGGTGCGCACCGGCCGCCCCGCCGCCCGCGCGGCCGCGTCGAGCCGCAGGCTCTCCGTGAACGGCACCGCCGGGTCCTGGCGGCCGTGGATCAGGAAGAGCGGGGCGCGGAGGCGCCCGATCGTCGGGCCGGGTGAGAGGGCCTCCAGCAGGTCCCGGGTGCCCTGGGGCAAGGCCCGCACCCGCTCGTCCACCGCGGCCGGATCGCGATTGTCCATGAGGCGCCGGCCCGCCTCGTCGAGCAGCTCGGGATTGGCGCGGGCGAACTGGGCGATGGCCGGCTCCAGCACCGCGGTCGCCCGTCCCGCGGCGTCCCCGAAGGCGTAGCCGCCGGTCAGCGTGTAGCGCAGCAGCTCCACCGCCGAGGCGTATCCGCCCAGCGCGAGGACGGCGGAGAGGCGAGGCGCCAGTGTCGGATCGCACGCAGCCAGGAGTGCGGGTCCCGCGCCCAGGCTGATGCCGAGGACGGCCACGCGGCGGTAGCCGGCGGCCTGGAGCGCCGCCACGCTCGCGCTCACCGCCATCGCGTCCTGCGGCCGCAATCGAAGCACGGTGAGACCTTCCAGCGTGGGCACCGCCACCGCCCAGCCCGCCCGGGCGAGCAGCCGCGCGGCGTCGCGCAGTCGCGGATCGTCCTTGCCCTCGGGCGAGAGGCCGTGGACCAGAACGAGGCCGGTCGGCCGCCGGAGGGCGCTGCCGGTGTAGAGATCGAGCGGCACCGGCTGCGCTCCCGCCGCCGCGGGAAGCGCCCGCGCGACGGGCTCACGGGTGAGTGTCGAGAGCGTTCGCCAGCGTCCGTCCCCGAGGAACTCGGCCAGGAACGCGGTGGTCGTGACGAGCGGCGTCGCGGCGGCGAAGAAGGGAAGCGCGAGCAGTACCGCGAGGACGAGCCGGACGGCGGCGCCCCATCGCGCGACGTGCTTGTCGCCCACGCTCGGCTGCGCCACGCGCCCATGATGCGAACTCACCGGGTCGAGCGCAACTCTCGCCACCGCCCCTCAGGCGGAATGCTCATCCGAGGCCCGCGATCGATGGGCACGACGATTCCGGGCGCTTGCAGTGGGTGCCCCGACGGGGTCGTCTGCCCGGCTCGCGGGCCCGGAACGGCATCGAGCGGATCGCGGGGCTGCGGAACGGACGGCAGGGAAGCCGGGAAGCCCGGAGCTGGCCGCCCGGGTGGCCTACCTAGGATTCACGCACTTGATGAGACGCCAGCCGTTGAACAGATTGATCTTGGTGGTGATATCGGGGATGAGGCCCACCTGCCGCAAGAGGGGCTCGAGCGAGAGGTTCGACTTCCATCCGAGCCGGGTGCAGACCGGAGCGACCAGATCCTCCAGGCGTCCGACCGCGGGCCGCTCGCTCCTGAAGTGGTTCAGGAGCACGATATTACCCCCGCGCTTGACGACCCGCTTCATCTCGCGCAGAACGCCCACCGGATCGGGCACCGCGCTGATGGTATAAGTGGCCACCGCCGAGTCGAACTCGCCCTGGCCGAAGTCCATGACCGTGGCATCCATGGTCTTGAGCGTCACGTTGCCCAGCCCCAGTTCCACCACCTTGTCCTGGGCCTTCTGAAGCATTTCCTCGGAGAGGTCGATCCCGGTGAGGCGGCAGTGGGCCGGATAGAGGGGAAGGTTCAGACCCGTGCCGATGCCGACCTCGAGGAGATTGTCCCCCGGCTTGATGTCGAGCAGGCGGATGGCGGCTTCACGGCCGGGATGAAAGATCCAGTCGAAGACGAAGTCGTAGGCGGGGGCATACAGCTTGTAGGCCCGCTTGACCTGCCTCTTCTCCAGCGCTGCGTCCAATCTGGCACCCCTCCAAAGTCGTTGCCGATTGCCCAGCCCTCGCCCTTGTAGCATAGCGTGACGCAATTTGCCAAGTGCTTTCTGACCTATTGATCTGCAAGGCGAAAGTATCCATGACCTCGGACGCGGCGGCCGTGCCGAAACCCCGGTGGGCTAGAGGTCGGCAAGGCCGAAGCGGGCCAACACGTCCGGGCAGGACGGTTATGCTGTAGCTCGAGTCCGCGACCACCCGCTTGGCCCGCGAGCCGCTTGCTCACGTCATCTGGGCGGCACGCGCACGTCGAGCGGCGGCGCATAGTGTAAGCGCGCGCGCCGTGCCACCCCCTGGAGCGCGTCGTACAGCGTGCGTCCGAGCCCGACCGCTTCGCGGAGCAGGCCCGCGGCCGTTCCCACGCCGGCGGCCACGCCCGCCGCGGCCAGCGTGGGCAGCCCGAGCTGCAGGCCGACGCCCGCCAGCACCGCCGCGCCCACCACGATGCCCCGGGCCACGCGCGAGGTCCGGAGGGCGCACTTCACCCGCAGCACGCGCCGCTCGCCGCCGTGGTTCTCGGTGCACACCGTGATCCGGCCGCGCGACCAGATCCCGCCATGGGCCTCGAGGTCCCACTCGCTCCAGCCCTGGTCCACCAGCACGAAGTACTTCCGGCGCGCCAGCACGTCCACGAGGCCGTGGAGGATGGTCTCCTTCTCGAGCCCGTCCTCGGTCCAGAACGCCGCCGAGAACGCGCGTTCCCGCCACGACCAGGGCAGGGTCTGCATCGGCCGTTCGGAGTCGGAGGGCTCGGCCGCGGTGAGCCCGCGCACCCACCAGCGATAGCGCTCGAGCGACCGCAGCAGCGGCCCGAAGTACGTCAGGACCGCGATGAGCAGACGCGCCCGGAGGCCGCTCGCCAGCGGGTCCACCCGTGCCCGCATGGCGGCCCAGAGGCAGCAGGCCCACGCGAGCGCGAGCGGCGCCGCGCCCAACCACGCCCAGCCGCCGCGCATGGCCCCGTAGGCCAGGAGCAGGGCGCCGACCAGGTTCCACTCGAGCGTGAACGGCAGGTGCGAGAGCACGGTGGACGGCGGCTGGTAGAGCGTCTGGAAGAGGCCGCGGCCGAAGATACCCCCGTAGATGACGGGTCGACGCAGGGAGAAGAGCGCGGAGATGCCGCCGTAGATCCGCCCGCGCCAGCGCGAGTACCCGAGGGCGTTGAAGCGCCGCGGGTGGCGGAAGTAGAGCAGCGCTTCCGCCTTGCCGTAGCCCTTCTGCTGGCCGATGTAGGCCTTCATGGTGTTGCGCCGGAAGTGCCACACCATGGCGGCCGGGCTGAATCCGATGCGGTAGCCAAGATCTTGAAGCCGCCAGCACACGTCCACGTCGTCGCCCGCCGAGCGATAGATCGGATCGAAGCCGCCGATCTCGTCCAGGACTTCACGCCTGAACGCCATGTTGCAACCCGGGATGTGCTCGGCCTCCACATCGTCGAGCAGCACCTCCAGCGGGCCACCCGGCGAGGCGGCCACGCAGGCGGCCACCACCGAGTCTTCCGGCGGCGGCAGGTTGGGCCCGCCCACCGCGGGGAGCCCGGTCTGGAGGAACGTCGCGACCAGGTAGTGCAGCCAGTCCGGATCCACCACGCAGTCGGAGTCGGTGAAGGCGACGATCTCGCCGAGCGACGCCGCGATGCCGACATTGCGCGCGGCGCTGAGCCCCTTGTTCTCCTGGTGGATGACGTGGATTCCCTCGAAGCTGTCCGCGATGGCCCCGGTGCGATCGGTGGAGCCGTCGTCGACCACCACGACCTCGAAGGCGGGATAGCGGAGGTTGCGCAGGGATTCGAGACAGGCTTCCATGGTCGGCTCGGCGTTGTAGGCGCAGATGACCACCGAGACCTTGGGATACTCGGTGAGCGCGGGCAGTCCCGGCGCGGCGTACCAGCGCTGGACCGCGTGGAAGGCCGGCTTCTTGCGCCGCTCGCGGTCCACCAGGCCGAAGGCCCAGTTGGCGATGTCGCAGCCGCCGGTATACCACTCGTCGGTGAACGAAAAGACCACCGTGCCCGCCGCGCCCATCTCGAGCGCAGTGCGGACCAGCCACGACAGGGTGGAGGCCTGGACGGTCTCGCCCTCGCGGATCGAGTCGATCCCGAACTCGGTGAGGACCAGCGGCCGGTCGCCCGCCAGGGTGTGCAGGCGCGAGAGATACTTCCGGAACTCGGGCTCCGAATGCAGGTAGACGTTGAAGGCCAGGAAGTCGGTGAAGTCGGTCTCGAGGTACTCGGTGGACGGGAAGTTGGCGTAGCCGACCAGCGCGGTGGGCTCGATCTCCTTGATCAGGCCCACCAGCTCGCGGAGAAACCCGGAGATGCGCGAGGCGCCGTACCACCGGACGATGTCGGGCGGAATCTCGTTGCCCACCAGGAAGGCGCCGACCGCCGGATGATCTCGGCAGGCCTCCACCACGTCCGTGACGGCACGCCGGACGGTGCTCGTGATCTCCTCCGAGTCGAGGAAGCAGACGTGCTCCGCCCACGGGATTCCGACGAGGACCCAGAGGTTGCGCCGGGCGGCCATGTCGAGCAGCCAGCGAGGCGGGGGGGTGAACAGCCGGAGGCAGTTGCCTCCCAGCTCCGTGATCAGGGCGAGGTCCCGCTCGACGACTTCCGGAGTGGGATATTGATAGCCATCCGCGTCCGGAGCGAAAGGGCCGTAGGTGACCCCCCGGAGTGGAACCTTGTCATCGCCGGCGAAGAAGAACTTCCCGCGGACTTCCAGCCGGGCGGGGGAACCGCCGGGCTGCGCACGCCGGATGGCGCGCAACCTCGTGTCGAGCCTCACGGTCCCAATCCTCCTCGGGCACCCGGGGGGCCCGTAGTTGTGTTCCATTCGAAACACTCGGTGGGTTGCGCCCATTAGCAGGCAACCGCCATGCCAGGGCGCGTCATGACGGGGGGGTCGCCAGTCTACCAGAAGTCCTGACTTTTCAGCTACTCTGGGTCCGGGAAATCTTTCGGGCCGCCCGGAGAGAAGCGGTTGGCCTCGTTTTTACACGATCCGGGCGTAAAAGTTACCGCGGAGGGCCAGCTAGAGCAGGAAACGGATCAGCAGGGTGGCCAGGCCGAGGAAGGAGAAGAAGCCGAACACGTCGGTGAATGTGGTGATGATGACGCTGGAGGCGATGGCCGGGTCCACCCGGAACCTGTTCAGCAGGAGTGGGACGACGACGCCCACCACCGCCGCCACCAGCATGTTCAAGGTCAATGCGACCGCGATGATAACGGCGAGCAGGGCCTGCCCTTTCCAGAGGAAGGCGAACGAGGCCATGACCACGCCGGTGATCAGACCGGTGGTCAGGGCGAGGAGAATCTCCTTGCGGAGCACCCGCCAGAGATGGTCTGTCGCCATGTCGCCCAGTGCCAGCCCCCGGATCACGACCGTCGCCGTCTGGGTCGTCCCGATGCCGCCCATCGAGGCCACGATCGGCATGAAGACGGCCAGCAGGGCTAGATCCCGGATCGAGTCCTCGAAAAGGCCGATGACGGAGGCCGCCAGGATCGCGGTGGCCAGGTTGATCAGGCGCCAGACCAGTCGCTTGGGGAAGACCGTCCGGGCCGGGTCGAGTACCGTCTCATCGCCGGCCGCCCCTCCTAGGCGCTGGATGTCCTCGGTGGCTTCCTCGCGGATGACATCGATGACGTCGTCCACCGTGATGACCCCCAGCAGGCGATGGTCGGCGCTGACTACCGGGATGGCCATCAGGTCGTACTTGGCCACAAGCCCGGCCACCTCCTCCTGATCCACGTCGGGCGTCACGGTGACCGGCTCCTCTTGCCGGAGGAAGCGGACCGGAGCGGCCGGATCGGCGGTGACCAGGCGGCGCCAGGGCAGGCTGCCGACCAGGTGGTCGTGATCGTCCACCACGTAGAGCGTGGAGGCGGTCTCGGCCACGGGCGATTTCCGGACCTGCTCGACGGCCTGGGCCACGGTGAGGTGCTCGTGGACGGCAAGGAAATCCGGCGACATGAGCCGGCCCGCCGTCTTCTCGCGGTGCTCGAGAATCTCCTGGACCTCCTCGGAGCGCTCCTCCTTCATGAGGTCCAGCACCTTCTCGATCTGCTCCGCGGGCAGGTCCTCGATGACCTGGGCC
>DATLFG010000043.1:0-16797 GCA_035524955.1 Candidatus Limnocylindria bacterium
CTGCGTCCCGCTGCTGAGCCGCGGAAAAGCGATCGGCGCGCTGTCGATTGCGCGCATCGCGCCTGGGCGCTACCCGAAGAACCAGATCGCGCTCGCCAAGACCTTCGCCAACCAGGCCGTGATCGCCATCGAAAACACGAGGCTGTTTCGCGAGCTGCAGGACCGCAATGCCGAGCTCAAGCAGTCGCTCGATTTTCAAGGCGCAAGCGGCGAGATCTTGGCGTCGATCAGCAGCTCGATCACCAACGCCATGCCGGTGTTCGAGGCCATCGTGAGCAACGTGCTGCGGCTCTTCGGCACGCGGTATGCGGGGGTCTTCCTCCTCAGGGGCGGAATGCTCGAGTTGGCCGCGGTCGACGGAGACGCCCAGTTCGCCCAGGCACGCAATGCGCCGCTGAGGCGGTTCCGAGATTCATTTCCGCAGCCGGTCGATGATGGCACCTTGACCGGCAAGGCAATGTTGTCCGGGCAGATCATGCAGCTCGCGCCCATCATCGGCAATCCGGAGGCAACCCCTCAAGCCGTCTCGCTGGCGAAGACCTTCGGCTACGACGCCATCTTCATCGCCCCGTTGGTACGCCACGGCAAGGTCATCGGCGCGATCGGGACTGCTCACCCCGAGGCGAGGCGGCTCCACGCCAATGAGCTGCAGGTTCTCAAGGCATTTGCCGACCAGGCGGTGATCGCCATTGAGAACGCGCGGCTCTTCAACGAGACAAAGGAGGCGCTCGAGCAGCAGACCGCAACAGCCGAAATCCTGCGCGTCATCAGCAGCTCGCCCGACGACATCCAGCCGGTCTTCGACTCGATCGTCGAGCATGCGATGCGTCTATGCGATGCCGGGCTTGGCACCGTGGGCCTGTACGACGGCAGGAGCTATCGGCACGTCGCCCAGCGCGGAAGCAGTCCCGAGTACGTGAAGTGGCTTTTCAGCGGACCGTTCGAACCCGGCCCCAACTCGACCTTGGGACGCATAATTGCGCAGCGGCAGCCCTTTCACATCGCCGACTACAAGGACCTTTCCTACTACCGCGAAGGCGATCCTAGGGCCGTCGCCACGGTCGAATTGGGCGGAGCGCGGACCTTCCTTGCGGTGCCCATGGTCAAGGAGGAACGCGTGATCGGCGCCATCACCATTCGTCGCGCCGAAGTGCGGCCCTTCACTCAGAAGCAAATCGACCTCGTAAGCACTTTCGCGAGCCAGGCGGTGATCGCGATCGAGAACGTGCGCCTCTTCCAGGAACTGCAGGCGCGCACCCAGGATCTCTCCCAGTCGCTGGAGGAGACCGGGGCGCTCAGCGAGGTCATCCGGGCGGTCAGCTCCTCGCTCGACCTGCGCGAGGTTCTCGACGCGGTGGCCCGCCGGGCCGTCACCCTCGCGGGGGCGGACGGCTGCGGCATCTTCGAGTACAGTCCCGCCCGCGGCACGTTCGCGGCGGTGGTTAGCCACGGCATCAGCCGCCGGTTCCTGGACACGATCCCGGTCGGCATGGATCAAGGCACGCTCGGGCGGGCGACCCAGTCCGGCGAGCCGGTGCAGGTCGCCGACGTGCAGGCGGTGCCCGACTATCCCTTCCGGGATCGCTTCGTGGAGGAAGGCCTGCGCGCGGTGCTCACGGTGCCGATGACGGGCGGCGACGTCGCCCGGGGCATCGTGCTCTTCCGCCGCACCCCGGGCGAGTTCGACGAGCGGGTGGTGACCCTCATGCGGACGCTGGCCGACCAGTCCAAGGTCGCGATCGCCAACGCGCATCTCTTCCGGGAGATCGAGGAGAAGGGCCGGCTGCTCGAGGTGGCCAACCAGCACAAGTCGGAGTTCCTCGCCAACATGTCGCACGAGCTGCGCACACCGCTGAACGCCATCATCGGCTTCTCGGAGGTGCTGCTGCAGCGCATGTTCGGTGAGTTGAACCCCAAGCAGGACGAGTACCTCCAGGACGTCCTGTCCTCGGGGCGGCACCTGCTCTCGCTGATCAACGACATCCTCGATCTCTCCAAGGTGGAGGCGGGCCGCATGGAGCTGGAGCTGGAGCGCTTCGACCTGCCCCAGGCCCTCCAGGACACCCTGGTGCTCGTGCGCGAGCGCGCGGCCCGGCACGGGATCGACCTCCACCTCGACGCGGACGCCCGCCTCGGGGCCCTGGTGGCCGACGAGCGGAAGATCAAGCAGGTGCTGCTGAACCTCCTGTCCAACGCGGTGAAGTTCACGCCGGAGGGCGGCCGCGTGGAGGTGCGCGCGGTGCCCACGGACGGCGCGGTGGAGATCTCGGTGACCGACACCGGCATCGGGATCGCGCCGGAGAACCAGGAGCTGATCTTCGAGGAGTTCCGGCAGGTGGGCGGCGACTACGCCCACAAGCGGGAGGGCACGGGACTCGGCCTGACCCTGGCCCGCAAGCTGGTGGAGCTGCACGGCGGCCGCCTCTGGGTCAAGAGCCAGGTCGGTCAGGGCTCCACGTTCACCTTCTCGGTTCCGGAGCGACCATGGCCGGCGAGCTGATCCTGATCGTCGAGGACAACGAGAAGAACCGGAAGCTGGAGCGCGACATCCTCCAGTTCCACGGGTACCGGACCGCTGAGGCCGACAATGCCGAGGACGGGATCGCGCTGGCCCAGGCGACCCCGCCCGCGCTGGTCCTCATGGACATCCAGCTGCCCGGCATGAACGGCATCGAGGCGCTCCAGGTGCTGCGATCCGACGCGCGGACGCGGGCCATCCCGGTCATCGCGGTGACCGCGTCGGCCATGACCCAGGACCGGCAGAAGATCATGGCGGCCGGCTTCGACGGCTACCAGGCCAAGCCCATCGACGTGACCCAGTTCGTGGCCGCGGTGCGCGCGATGCTGGATCGCCCCGCGAAGGGCGAGGGGGCTCGGTGAGCGAGCCGGCCCGCATCCTGGTGGTGGACGACACGCCGATGAACGTCAAGCTGCTCGAGGGCGTGCTCGTGGGACACGGCTACGCGGTGACCACCGCGCCGTCCGGCGCGGTGGCCCTGGAGCGGGTCCGGGCCGAGCAGCCGGATCTGGTGCTCCTGGACGTGGTGATGCCGGAGATGAGCGGATACGAGGTGTGCCGACGGCTGCGGGCCGAGGAGGCCACGCGGCTCCTGCCCATCGTCATGGTCACCGCGCTCGATCCCGCCACCGAGCGGGTCAAGGGCATCGAGGTCGGCGCCGACGACTTCCTGACCAAGCCGATCAACCAGCCCGAGCTGCTGGCCCGGGTGCGGTCGCTGCTGCGCATCCGCGCCCTGCACCGCGAGCTGGAGGAGCTGAACCGGACGCTCGAGCAGCGCGTGCGGGACCAGGTGGCCCAGCTCGAGCGCCTGGGGCGCCTGCGCCGCTTCTTCTCACCCCAGCTCGCGGAGCTGATCGTGGCCGGGGATGCCGAGGATCCGCTCAAGAGCCACCGTCGAGAGATCACGGTGGTCTTCCTCGACCTGCGGGGCTTCACCGCGTTCGCGGAGACCGCCGAGCCGGAGGAGGTCATGACCGTGCTGCGCGAGTACCACGGGGAGATGGGCCGGCTCATCATGGTCGCGGACGGCACGCTCGAGCGCTTCGCGGGCGACGGCATGATGATCTTCTTCAACGACCCGGTGGAGGTCCCCGATCCGGCCGTGCGGGCGGTCCGCATGGCCGCCGCGATGCGGGAGCGCATCGCCACGCTCACCGGGGCGTGGCGCAAGCGTGGGTTCGATCTCGACTTCGGCGTCGGGATCGCCCAGGGCTACGCCACCATCGGCGCGGTCGGCTTCGAGGGCCGCCTGGACTACGGGGCCATCGGCACCGTGACCAACCTCGCCTCGCGGCTCTGCGGGGAGGCCAAGCCCGGGCAGATCCTGCTCTCGCAGCGGGTGGCGGGCGGGGTGGAGGAGATCGCGGAGGTCGAGGCGGTCGGCGAGCTCACCCTGAAGGGCTTCCAGCGGCCGGTGAAGGCTTTCAACGTCGTGCGCCTAAAAGGCCGAGGGGCCTCGTGAACCGTCGAGCTTTCATCACCGCGATGACGTGCGGGTTCGTCGGCGTCCCGCGCCCCGGCCCCGCCCAGTCGCCGGTGGTGAGGACGGTCAAGGCCGGCGTGCTACGGGCCGCGCCGGACGCCGGGATCTTCCGGACGAACTTCGCCATGTTCCGCGACGTCCTGCGCCAGGCCGGGTTCATCGAAGGCACGAGCCTCGTGATGGAATACCGCGTGCAGCCCGGCACCGCGGAGGAGCTCGCCGGCCTGGCCACCGCGCTCGCGCGTCTCGGGATGGACGTCATCGTGGCGATCGGGCCGGCCGCGGTGCGAGCGGCGGCGGGAGCGACGAAGTCCATCCCGATCGTGGCGGTGGATCTCGAGTCGGATCCGATCGCGGAGGGGTTCGTGACCGGCCTCGCCCGACCGGGGGGAAACGTCACCGGACTGTTCCTGGATTTTCCGGAGCTGAGCGGGAAGTGGATCGAGCTCTTGAGAGAGATGGTGCCGCGGCTTTCACAGATCACGGTGGCCTGGGACCCATCCACGCCGCCGAACCTGCTCAGGGGCGCCGAGGTGGCCGCGCGGACCGTGCGAGTACAGCTCTTCCCGCTGGAGGCGCGGGCGCTGACCGGTCTCGCGGCGGCGTTCGAGACGGCGACTCAGAAGCGGGCGGGAGCGGTACTCGTGCTCCCGTCGCCGATGGTCAACTCGTCGCGCCGGCAGATCATCGAGATCGCGGCCCGGCATCGGATGCCGACGATCATGGCATTCCCCGAGTTTGCGGAGGAGGGAGGCTTGATCGCGTACGGTCCCGACGTCTCGGGGATGTTCCGGCAGGCGGGCGCCGTCGCGGTGAGGATCCTACGGGGTACGCCCCCCGGCGAGATTCCGATCGAGCGGCCGACCCGCTTCGAGCTGATCGTGAACCGCAAGACCGCCACGAGCTTGCGCCTGACCGTGCCGCGATCGCTGCTCGCGCGGGCGGACAAGGTGATCGAGTGAAGAAGGTCTGCGTGGTGGGCGCAGGGGCCATCGGCATCTTCATCGGGATCCACCTGGCTCGGAGCGGATCCGAGGTGGCGGCCCTCGCCAGGGGAGTGACCGCGGCGGCGCTACGCGGTCACGGCTTCCGGTTCGAGGAGGGCGACACGGTGCTCGCCGCGCCGGTGCGCGTCGCCGAGGAGACGGCAGCGCTCGGA
Source organism: Candidatus Limnocylindria bacterium (assembly GCA_035524955.1). GTDB lineage: Bacteria > Methylomirabilota > Methylomirabilia > Rokubacteriales > CSP1-6 > CAMLFJ01. Next base: position 5,164 of record DATLFG010000043.1, read on the forward strand.
CCGCAGGATCTGGTCGTGCTCGCGGTGAAGGGCCCGTCGCTGCCGGGCCTCGCGGAGCAGGTGCGGCCGCTGCTGGGGCCGGACACCGTGGTGCTCGCCGCGATGAACGGCGTGCCGTGGTGGTTCTTCCACGGCCTCGACGGGCCGCACGAGGGCGCCGCGGTGCGGGCGGTGGACCCGGATGGGCGCATCGCCGCCTCGATCCCGGTGGGCCACGTGATCGGCTGCGTGGTGCACGCTACCTGCTCGGTGCGGGAGCCCGGTCTCGTGAAGCACGGCTTCGGTCGGGGCCTGATCGTGGGCGAGCCCGGGGGCGGGGTGTCGGACCGGGTGCGCGCGCTTGCCGATCGGCTCACCGCGGCCGGCTTCGAGACCACGATCAGCCGGCGCATCCAGGCCGACGTGTGGTACAAGCTCTGGGGCAACATGACCATGAACCCGATGTCGGCGCTGACCGGGGCCACCTGCGACCGCCTCCTGGACGATCCGTTGGTCGAGCGCTTCACGCTCGCGATCATGGCGGAGGCGGCGGCCATCGGGGACCGGATCGGATGCCCCATTCACCAGAGCGGGGAAGACCGGAACGCGGTGACCCGCAAGCTGGGCGCGTTCAAGACCTCGATGCTCCAGGACGTGGAGGCGGGCAAGCCGCTCGAGATCGACGGGCTCCTCACCGCGGTCAGCGAGATCGGCCGGCGCGTGAGCGTGCCGACCCCCGGCACCGACGCGCTGCTCGGCCTCACGCGCGTCTTCGCGGCCGGGCGGGGGCTCTACTAGCCGTGGCCCCGCCCCGCGCGCCGTTCCGCGCCGACCACGTGGGCAGTCTCCTGCGCCCGCCCGCGCTCAAGGCGCTGCGCCTCGATCGAGAGGAGGGCCGGGCGAGCGCGGCCGAGCTGGCCGCCGCCGAGGACACCGCGATCCTCGGGGCGGTGCGTCTTCAGGAAGAAACCGGGCTCCTGGGCATCACCGACGGTGAGATGCGCCGCAGGTCCTGGCACATGGACTTCCTCACCCGGCTGGGCGGCCTCGCGAGCGAGGGCCAGCAGCTCCCGGTGACCTTCCACGGCCCCGCGGGCGACGTGAACTTCACGCGGCCCGACCTGCGCATCGCCTCGCGGGTCGGGCGGCCGGCGCCGATCTTCGTGGACGCGTTCCGGTTCCTGCGAACGGCCACCACGCGTACCGCCAAGCTCACGATCCCTTCGCCCTGCATGCTCTACTCGCAGGTGGGGCGCGCCAACATCGACCGGGCGGTCTACCCGGACCTCGACGGCTTCGTGGAGGACACCGCCGCCGCGTACCGCGCCGAGATCGCCGATCTCTACGCCGCGGGCTGCCGTTACCTCCAGCTCGACGACGTGAGCCTGGCCTATCTCTGCGACGAGGACATGCGCGCGCAGGGCCGCGCCCGCGGCGAGGATCCCGACGCGGTGCTGCAGCTGTCGGTGAAGCTGATCCAGGCCACGCTGCGCGACCGGCCGAAGGATCTGGTGGTCTGCACGCATCTCTGCCGGGGCAACTTCCGATCGAGCTGGCGCGCCCAGGGCGGCTACGAGAGGATCGCCGAGGCCATCTTCAACCAGATGCCCTACGACGGTTTCTTCCTCGAGTTCGACGACGCGCGCTCCGGGGACTTCTCGCCCCTGCGCCATGCCCCGAAGCACATCCGGGTGGTGCTGGGGCTCGTGACCACCAAGGTGGGCGCGCTCGAGCGGAAGGCCGACCTCCGGCGCCGGCTCGACGAGGCCTCGAAGTACATCGCGCTCGACCAGCTCTGCGTGAGCCCGCAGTGCGGATTCTCCTCGACGCTCGAGGGCAACGAGGTTGCGGTCGAGCACCAGAAGGCGAAGCTCGCGCTCTGTGTCGAGCTCGCCCACGACGTCTGGGGCGGCCTCTAGCCCGGACCATTCGCGCGCCGGCGCCCCCCCTCACCCCGACCCTCTCCCTCCCAGGAGGGAGAGGGAGCCGCTACTGAACGGGTCCGGGGATGTCAACGACGAAGTTCCATGCGCGCGCCGGGGCGGTGGCGGACGCTTCGCGAGCGCGCTATGATCCGAGCGCAATGGGGGACGAGACGGCGACCGTGCGTGTGGCTGGTGTCGCGCAGGTCTTCGATCTGCACGCGCTGAAGGCCTTCGCCCCCGACAAGCGTGTGCGCAAGATGCTCTTCAAGACCGACCAGCTCTGGTCGGAGATCGCCTGCTACGAGCCGGGCCAGTCCACCGTGATGCACACGCACCCCCGGGAGGAAGAGGCGATCTTCGTGCTGGAGGGGACCGCCCACATGAGCATCGACGGTGAGGAAGTGGTGGTGGAGGCGGGCTCCATCGTGAAGTTCCCCCGGAGCGTCATGCACGACGTCCGGAACCTGGGCCCCGAGCGCTGCGTCATCATGTTCCTCAAGGTCAATCCCAAGGTGCTGTCTGCCAAGGCCGATGGGTAACGTCGAGCGCTGCGACAAGACCCTGCCGGTGAACGAGATGATCTTCTACGTCCGGCGGGACGCGGTGCTGCGCGCCCGCTGGCTCAGCGACCTCGAAGGCCTCGCGCGCGAGTTCGGCCTGAGCCGCGAGGAGTACGAGGCCGTGCGCGATCGGGACGTGCGGCGGCTCAACGAGATGGGGGTGCACCAGTACTACATTCCCCAGATCCTCCGGCTCTTCTACGGGGCCTCCGCCAACAGCAATACTCACCCGGCCCTCGAGGCCTACCGGCGGGCCTATCCGGACGAGACCGCCGCCGCCGAGCGGCTCCTCCCCGGGCCGGCGCGGCGCGAAGGCTGAGCGCATGGCGCGCATCGTGGCCGCGATGGCGATGACGCATTCGCCCGGGCTCACCGGCTGGTTCGATCGGGCCCCCGAGGACCAGCGGCTCGAGGCCCGGCGGGCCCTCGATGAGATGCGGGAGCGGCTGCGGGCCGCGCGGCCCGACGTGATCCTGCTGTTCAGCAACGACCACCTGCTCAACTGGCCGATCAACAACACGCCGGAGTACACCGTGGGAATCGGGGCCGAGCACGTCGGCCCCGCCGACTGGTACGACGAGTGGCTCGCGCTCGCGAAGTACCGGATCCCCGGGCATCCCGCGCTCGCCCGCCACCTGGTCAACGAGGGCGCGCGGCGGCGGCTGGCCTTCGCGTACCTGCGGGAGATGCAGTTCGACGACGGGGTGTCGGTGCCCATGCACTATCTCAACCCCGAGGGCACCGTCCCGCTGGTGCCGGTCACGATGAACTGCACGGTCCCGCCCATCCCGACGCCCGCGCGCGCCTACGAGGTGGGGACGATCGTCCGGGAGCTGGTGCGGGCATATCCGGGCGCCGAGCGCGTCGCGGTGGTCGCCACCGGCGGGCTCTCCCACGAGCCGGGCGGCCCCCGCTACTTCTGGGTGGACGAGGCGTTCGACCGGTGGTTCCTCGGCTTGCTCAAGCAGGGCGATCACGCGGCCCTGCTGCGCGAGTGCACGCTCGAACGGATGGAGGCCGCGGGCTCCGGCGGTACCGCGGAGCTGCTCGCCTGGATCCTCGCGCTCGCGTTCACGAGCGGACCCGCCGAGGTGCTCGCCTACATGCCCGCGATCGCCTGGCGGTCGGGTACCGGCATGGTGGTCTGGCCGGCCGTCGAAAATTGACACCCCATCAACCGTCCTCCCGTGGACGACCGGAGTGACACGTGAGAATCGTCGATCAGCGAGCCACCGCTAAGTCCAAGCCCCGCCTCACCCATCCGGCTGGCGCTGTTCTTGCTCCGTCACGGCCCGGGGGATCGAGTGTCATGAGGGTACAGCCGGGGCAGGAGGCGTCGGTGTTTCGCAAGCCGACCCCGCCGCCGCCCGATCGCGCGACGCCGCGGCGGGGGCCCGAGGCGCGCAGCGACCGGCCGCTCGTGATTCCGGCGCGGGTGGCCTCGTCGCTGTCGCGCACGGTACGCGAGCAGCTCGCGTACCTCACGCCGGATCAGCAGCGTGCCTTCCTGTGGCGCTACCGGGCCCAGGCGAAGTCGCCGGTCGTCGCGCTCGCGTTCCTCCCCCTCGGCTGGCACTACCTCTACCTGCGCAAGCGCGGCCTCCAGGTTCTCTTCTGGCTCACCCTGGGCGGGCTCGCGGCGTGGTGGGTGCTCGACTTCTTCCGCATCCGCCGACTCGTGCGGGATTACAACCGGCGCGTGGCGATGCACGTGATGCGGGCGCTCTGGGGGTAGGGTAGCCGGCGGTCGGTCCGTCCCCATGGATCCCGCCTTCACCCGGGTCGCGGGCTGCGATCTCTGTCGCGCTGCGCGCATCACCCCGTGGTTTCACGAAGACGACATCTGCTGGATCGCCGAGTGTGAGATCTGCGCGGTGCCCATGGTGGTCTGGCGCTACCACGGCACCGAGCCGCCCGCCGAGCACGTCGCCCACATGCACGCGCGCCTGCGCGAGATCGCGACCGAGCAGCTCGGCGACTGCTTCATCGACGACCACATGCGCAACATCCCCGACCACTACCACGCCCACGGCCGACCCAAGGGCGGGTTTAGTCGACGGGGGCCCCTTTTGTAGTCCCAGAGAGGGCCCCCTCCGAGCCTCCCCCGGATCAAATTGCGCCGGCCAAGCCGGCGCTCGAACGGAGGCCATTCGGACGCAGTCTTCCCACCATCCACCTGGAGACGACCATGGCAGAGAGCGAGCTCCACCGGAAGGGTAGTGAGATCCGCCGCACGCTGCTGGGCGACAAGTACGTGGAGCGCGTGAACGCGACCACCTACAAGGACCCGGTCATGCGCACGTTCATCGACGTGGCCACCGAGAACGTCTTCGGCGCGCTCTGGACGCGGCCCGGCCTCGATCTCAAGACGCGCACGCTCGTGTGCGTGGTCTCCGACGCCGCCACCGGCCGCGAGCCGGAGCTGCGCATCCACCTGCGCATGGCGCGGCGCCAGGGCTGGACCGAGACCGAGCTGATCGAGACCCTGATCCACATGACGGGCTACGTGGGCGTGCCCATCATCCGCGAGGCCATGATCGCGGCGGGCGAGGTGTTCGCGGAGGTCCGCGCCGAGGCCTGACCGCGGGCCGGGCGCCGTTCGAGCGCGGGCTCCGCCCGCGCAATCCGTGTCGTGGGGGGAGGTTCGGAAGGGCGGCGTCAGCCCCCCTCCGAGGAACTCTCCATGATCTCTTGCATCCGTCGGAAGGTCAGGATACGCCGCCGGTTCGCCTCCGGCATGCTCTCGAGGTCCACCGGCTGCGTGACGGTGAGACCGTAGGCTTCGTAGGTGGGGATGTCGGCCTCGGCGAGGCCCGTCGCGGCCCGCTTCCGCTCGAAGGCCGCCGCCACGTAGGGGGCCAGCGCTTCCGCCTTGCGGGCCGCGCGCGCGGCCTCGCGCTCCTTGAACTCCGGCATCACGGAGTCCGCGAACAGCTCGAGCGACTCGCAGATGTGCTCGTGGCGGTTCTTGCCGCCCTGCTGGATGAAGATGGTCTGGTCCACCCCGTACTCCTCGAAGGCGCGCAGGGCGCCCCGCAGCTCCTCGGGCGTGCCGATGCAGCCGGTGCCGCCGCCGAGGACTCCCAGGTCCAGCTCCGCGCGGACGGCCTCGTACTTGGCCCAGATGTCGGTGCGGCCGGGCCGGTGCTTGCCGAAGACGTAGTGGTGGCCGAGGGCGAACTGGAAGAAGCGGAAGCCGTCGGTACCGCGCCGCCGCGCCTCGTCGCCATTGTCATGGCAGGAAAATCCCGTGACCATTGCGATGTTGGGGTTGACCGCGTGGCCGATCGGCACGCACTCGCGCTTGAACGTCTCATAGTAGTCGTCGACCCAGTGCTTCGCCTCGGCCGGGTCGATGAAGGCGAAGGTCAGCGCGCCCATGCCGAGCTGGGCGGCCAGGTGGATGGTCTCGCGGTTCGAGCACGCCACCCAGAGCGGCGGGTGCGGTTTCTGGACCGGCTTGGGGACCACGTTGCGCACCGGCATCGAGAAGTACTTGCCCTGGTAGCCCGGGTAGGGGTCGAGCGCGAGCATGTTCGCCACCTGCTCGGTGGTCTCGCGCCACATGGCGCGGCGCTCGGCGGCGGTGACCCCGAAGCCCTCCAGTTCGGCGCGCGACGCCGACTCGCCGGTGCCCCACTCGACCCGGCCGTTGGAGACGAGGTCGAGGGTGGCGAGCCGCTCCGCGACGCGGGCCGGGTGGTTGTAGCCGGGCGGCATCAGGACGATGCCGTGGCCGAGACGGATCCGTCGCGTGCGCTGGGACGCGGCGGCCAGGAACACCTCGGGGGCCGAGGAGTGCGAGTACTCCTCGAGGAAGTGGTGTTCGACTTCCCAGGCGTAGTCGATGCCGAGGCGGTCGGCCAGCTCGACCTGCGCGAGCGCGTCCTGGAAGAGGCGCTGCTCGCCGCCGTCCTCCCAGGGGCGCGGTAGCTGATGCTCGTAGAAGACGCCGAATCGCATGCTCGCTCCTTTCGCGCCGACGATGACGGCGCCGGGGCGCCGCCATCGTAGCGCAGGAAGCGAGCGGGTGGGGAAGAACGCGGGGACGGGCTAGGGAGACTGGCGGATCGGAGCGGTCGGCTCGGGCATCGGCGGGGGCCCGCCCGCCGCCGGATGCATGGCCGCCGGCATCGTCACCGGCGTGGGCGCCCACGTGCGCACGCCCGGTCGTTGCTCCAGCTCGTACAGGGCGAGCTGGGGAATCTGCTCCCCCGTCCGGGAGTCGGGGACCTGGATCATGGTCGGCCGTCCGGAGGTCGGGGGCGCGGCCGGCGCGCTCACCATGCGGGCCTGTGGCTTCATGCGCGCCTGCGGCTTCGGGCGCGGGGCGCGCGAGACCCACTTCGGGGCCGGGACCGGTTTGGCCATGACGGTCTCCGCGCCCTTCTTGTCGCCCATCCGGCGAAGCACCCGCGCCACGAACTGGCGCGTCTCCGGGAAGGGCGGGATGCCGCGATGGCGAACCACGTTCCGCTGGCCCGCGTTGTAGGCGGCCAGCGCCAGCGGCAGGTTCCCCTTGAAGGTGTCGAGCATGGCGCGCAGGTGGCTCGCGCCCGCGTCGATGTTCTCGTCGGGGTCGTGGGGATCCCGGACCCCGATGAGGGAGGCGGTCGCAGGCATGAGTTGCATGAGGCCCCGGGCGCCCTTCTGGGAGACCGCGGCGTGATCGAAGTTGGACTCCACCGAGATCACCGCGGTGATCAGTTCTTCGGACAGACGGTGGCGCTGTGCGGCTTCCTTGATGTGGTCGGGGATGGCCGCGAGATCGTAGCTCGGCGTCTCCGGCTCGTCGGCCTCGAGGGCGGGCTCGGTCAGCGCGAGGGTGCGCTCGATCACGTCCGATGGCGTCCACGGGGTTCCCACCGCGACCAGCACGCCGAGCGCGAGCGCGGCGCCCAGCGAAGGCAGCGGAGCGAGCCACTGCGCCCGCTCCCACGCGGGGCAGAGGGGAAGCTGGCGGCGATCCGCCTCGAAATATCGTCTCCAGGTCCTGATCAGCAAGGTGATCATCGGCACACCTCCGGATGGCCATAGGTATGCGAGGGGGGTGCCAAGACGCGTGGCGCTCTGGGCCCGTGTTTCCGGCTAGTTGGGAGGTGTCGGGGGGGTGTCACGGCGCTCCGGGGCTCTCTGTCAGCCCCCGAAGTCACCTCCCTGACAGTGCTAACTTTTCGTGATCCGGGAGATCCCCGGCAGGCGGCCCAGGAAGTTGCCGGCGACTCCGCCGTCGACGACGAGATCGTGGCCGTTGACGTAGCGCGCGTCGGGCCCGAGGAGGAACGCGATGACGTCCGCCATGTCCTCCGGCGTGGCCACGCGCCCGAGCGGCACCAGCGCGTCGCGCTCGGCGGCGATCGCCTCGTTCTCGTAGACCTGCGCGGTCATGCCGGTGCGCACCATGCCGGGCGAGAGGCTGTTGACGCGGATACCGTCCGGTCCGAACTCCTGGGCGAGCACGGCGACGAGCATGATCAGCGCGGCCTTGCTGGGCCCGTAGGGGCCGAGGTTGGCGTGCGCGTTGCTGCCCGACATGGACGCCACCGCCACGATCGCGCCGCGCGAGGCCGCGAGCGCGTCGTGGGCCGCCTTGGCCAGGAGCCACGTCGCGCGGGTGTTCACCGCGAACATGCGGTCCCAGTCCTCGACCGCGTACCGCGCGAGCGGCCCCGGCCGGTTGATCCCCGCATTGCTGACCACGCCGTCGAGCCCGTCGAAGCGCGCGATCGCCTCGTCCACCACGCGCCCGGGCGCGTCCGCGGTGGCCATGTCGCCCGAGAGCGGCATGGCCGCCGCCCCGAGATCACCCAGCTCTCGTGCCAGCGCGTCGAGCGCCGGGGAGGGGCCGAGATCCACCGCCGCGATCTGCGCCTTGCGCCCGGCCGCCCGCGCGTCGCGCGCCAGGCGCAGGCAGATGGCCCGGCCGATCCCGCTCGCCGCTCCCGTGACCAGGGCGCGCACGGGCTCACGCCCCCGTGAACGTCTTGCCGTCGGTGGCGAGCCGGTCCAGCAGGGGCGCGGGGGTCCAGACCTCGCCCTGCGTCTTCTGCCACTCCCGCATCCGATCGCGGATGGTCTTGAGCCCGACCTGATCCGCCCAGAACATCGGGCCGCCCCGGTAGACCGGCCAGCCGTAGCCGTAGACCCAGATCACGTCGATGTCGCTCGCGCGGATCGCGATCTTCTCCTCGAGGATCTTCGCGCCCTCGTTCACCATCGGGTAGAGCAGCCGGGCCAGGATCTCGTCCTCGCCGATCTTTCGCCGGGTGATGCCCATCTCGCTCGCCACCTCGACGATGATCTTCTCCACGTCGGGGTCGGGGATCGGGGTGCGGTCGCCCTTCTCGTAGCGGAAGTAGCCCGCGCCGGTCTTCTGGCCGAAGCGGCCCATCTCGCAGATGCGATCGGCCACCGCCGACTTCACGCCCTTGCCCTTTCGAATCCGCCAGCCGACGTCGAGGCCGGCGAGGTCGCCCATCGCGAACGGGCCCATCGGGAAGCCGAAATCGGTGAGGACCTTGTCCACTTCGTGGGGCAGAGCGCCCTCGAGGATGAGCTTCTCGGCCTCGCGGCCACGCTGGTGCAGCATGCGGTTGCCCACGAAGCCGTAGCAGACGCCCACGCACACCGGCACCTTGGCGATGCGCCGGCCCACGCTCATCGCGGTGGCCACCACGTCCTTGGCCGACTTGTCGCCGCGCACGACTTCCAGGAGGCGCATGACGTTGGCGGGGCTGAAGAAGTGCATGCCGATCACGCTGTCCGGCCGCTGGGTGGCGGAGGCGATCTCGTCCACGTCCAGCGTGGAGGTGTTGGTGGCGAGCACCGCGCCCGGCTTGCAGATCTTGTCGATCTTCGCGAAGACCTCCTTCTTGATGGGCATCTCCTCGAAGACCGCTTCCACCACGATGTCCGCGTCGGCGATCTTGTTCCAGTCGGTGGTGCCGGTGATCAGCCCCATGCGCTTCTCGACGTCCTGCATGGTGAGCCGGCCGCGGGACGCGGTCGCCTCGTAGTTCTTCCGCACCACGCCGAGGCCGCGGTCGAGCGCGTCCTGGGCGACTTCCACCACCGTCACCGGGATGCCCGCGTTGGCGAAGTTCATCGCGATGCCGCCGCCCATGGTGCCGGCCCCCAGCACCGCCGCCTTCTTGATCTCCCGGCTCTGGGTGTCGCCCGGCACGTCGGGGATCTTGGCCGCCTCGCGCTCCGCGAAGAAGAAGTAGCGCTGCGCCCTGGACTCGGGCGAGGTCATCAGCTCCTGGAAGAGCTCGCGCTCGCGCTTGAGGCCCTGGTCGAACGGGAGATTCACCGCCGCTTCGACCGCCTTGATGCAGTTCTCGGGCGCGCGGAAGCCGCGGGTCTGGCGCGCCACCGACTTGCGGAACTCCGCGAAGACCTCGGGCTTGCCGCGGACGGCCGCGATCTTGTCGTCCAGGTCGCGGATCTTCCGGAGCGGCCGCTTCTCGGCCACGATCTTCTCCGCGAAGGCCACGCCCGCCGCGGTGAGGTCCCCGTCCACGATCTCGTCGATCAGGCCGGCCTTGAGGGCCTCGTCCGCCCCGATCGGATCGCCGCTCACGATCATGGACAGCGCCTTCGGCACGCCGACCACGCGCGGCAGCCGCTGGGTGCCGCCCGCGCCCGGCAGGAGGCCGAGCTTCACCTCGGGCAGGCCGAACCGCGCGGCCTTCACGCCCACGCGGTAGTGGCAGGCCAGCGTCACCTCGAGCCCGCCGCCGAGCGCGGTGCCGTGGATCGCGGCCACCACCGGCTTGGGCGAGCTCTCGATGAGGTCCAGCACGTCGTGCAGCGCCGGCTCCTTCGGCGGCTTGCCGAACTCGGTGATGTCGGCGCCCGCAACAAACGTGCGCCCCGCGCACGTAACAACGATTGCCCCGACCGTGCCGTCCGCCACCGCCTGCTTGAGGCCATCGCGCAGCCCCTGACGCACGTGCTGGCTCAGCGCATTGACGGGAGGATTGTTGACGGTGAGCACGGCCACGCGGCCGCGGCGATCGAGATCAACGGACTGGGTGATGGCGGTCATGGCCTTCTCCTTCGAAGGTGAGCGGTGAAGTGCCGACATGATAAGCGCCTTGCCCGGCCCCGGGAAGGGGGAAGAATTACATGGTCGTTCCTTCCCGCGCCCGCGGCCGGTCCGGCCGGGCCCTGCGCTAAGCGGTCGTCTCCATTGACCATTCCGGCCTGGAACATCCGGCACGCGGCGTGCGTCCAACGACTGCAGCCGAGGAGGTCGATCATGCTCATGCGATCCATCGTGGCTCTCGTCGTCGCCGCACCGCTGATGCTGCTTCCCGTGACCGTGTCTGCGCAGCCCATGGACCTCAAGACGACGCCGCCGCCACGCGAGCGCGTGGCTCCGTCCGTTCCCGACCGGGATCTCCAGCCGCAGCGCCCGCCGCTGCCGGATCGTCCAAACTTCATCGCGCCGCTCTCCAGAGAAACGAAATCGGGGCGCGCGGGCGCGGCGGGCTGGAGCGCGCCCAACCCGGCGGTGGGCTCCCGCATGGCCGGCGACCACCGGAATCCCGGCTGGCCGGGCGTGGGTTTCGCGATCGAGTGGGGCCGCCCCCACCAGGCGAACTAGTCCTGGAGCGCCCTCCCTTTTGCCCGCGTCGAGCGCGGGCTCTGCCCGCGCCATCCTAGCGCAGCTCGCGCGCGGCTTTCTCCACGAACCGCTCGAGGCCCGCAGCGTCGAGCGACCGGGGCGGCATCAGGATCAGGCGATGGACCCCGAGGGCGGCGAAGCGCTCGGCGCTCGCGCGGTCGATCGCCACGCCGCCCGGGGTCGGGCGAGGCGTGACGCTGATCTCGAGCGCACCCAGCGCGGCCGGACGCTCGAGGCCCGCGGCCGCCCGACGTAGACCTTCCAGACACCGCTGGGCGCCTGCTTCGTCGAGGGCGAAGCCGTACCAGCCGTGCCCCTGTTCCACCGCCCGCTGGAACGCGGCCGCGGTGTGCCCGCCGACCACGAGCGGCGGCCCGGGTTGCTGGACGGGCTGGGGATGCGCCTGCACCCCCTCGAAGCTCACGAAGCGGCCGCGGTAGGCCGGCCGCGCCTCGCTCCAGATCACTCGCAGCGCGGCGAGGTAGTCGTCGGTGACCGGCCCGCGGCGCTCGAACGGGATGCCGAGCGCGCGGAACTC
>DATLFG010000063.1:0-5802 GCA_035524955.1 Candidatus Limnocylindria bacterium
AGGGTTCCGGCCGCGGGTCCTGTTGCTCGGAGGGGACCGCCTGCTGGAGGCGATCGAAGCGAACCCGTTTCCGGAGGCCGACGCCGAGCCCAGGTCGCTCCACCTCTTCTTCCTCGCCGAGCCGCCGCCGAGCCCGGACCTGGAGTCGCTGGCGGAGATCGCCGTTGCGTCCGAGCGATTCCATCTCGACCGCGACGTCTTCTACCTCCACGCCCCCGAGGGCTTCGGCAGGTCCAAGCTGGCCGCGAGCGCCGAGAAGCTGCTGGGCGTCGCGGCCACGGCCCGGAACTGGCGCACGGTGCGGAAGCTACGGGACATGGTCGAGGAAGCGTATTCGGCCGACTCCGGCTCGTAGCACACGGGATCGTCCTCTTCAGCGCCGACCCCACCCGGCGATGCCGAGCCCGAGCGAGACCCACGCGGGCGATCCCGCCTCGTAGAACCGGCCGAATATCTCGTTGGCTCGCACGCTGCCGGCGTACCTCTCTCCGAACAGGTTCTCGACCCTGCCGAACAACGTCGCGGGGCCGCGCCGATAGGCGGCGTTCAGGTGGACCAGGGCTCTCGCGGGGACGGCGCCGAAGGGGACCCCCTGAACGGGCCCGCCCGGCTGCTGCCGGAAGTACCGCGTACCGCGGTCGGCGTTGCCGGTCTCGACGTAGACGACCCCCTGCCATTCCACCTGGAGACCGAGGCTGAGCCTGTCGTTCGGCCGGACCTGGGCTTCACCGGTGACCCGTTGCCTCGGCACCCCCGGGATGCGCTTGCCCGAGAAGTCCACCTCCTCGCGCGTTCCCGCGGAATCGAGGACGGAGGTCGTATAGTCCAGCAGCCGCAGGTCCAGGAACGTGTAGCTCGCCCCGAGGTCGAGCCACGGCGTCGCCTGCGCCGTGGCCCCCAGCTCCACCCCGACGTTGCGTGAGCGGCTGGCGTTCTCCGGCAGGCTCCTGCCGTCCATGGTGACCGGGACGAACTCCCCCCGTACGGCCGCGAGGAAGGCGGCCCCTTCCACCAGCACCCGGCTGCCTATAGTGCGCCGCCCGCCGACCTCGTAGTTCCACAGCGACTTCGGGCGCACCGACCGGATCGGGTCGCTGACACGCGGTGCGATTTCGGCGAGAGTGGGAACCTCGAAGCCCCGTCCGACCGAGACGTACACCGACGTCACGGCGTCGGGACGCCACCCGACGGCGAGCCTGGGGGAGGTCTGGTCGACCGCCGTCTCCTGCCGCGGAATGCCGGCCGGCACGTCGCTCTCGACGCGATAGGTCACGCGGTCGTACCGCACCCCGAGAGTCGCGCTCATCGTGGCCCAGGCGTGCCACCCGGCCTGGGCGTACGCACCGAGGCCCGGGACGGAAAGACGTCCGTCATCCAGCATTCCACCGGGGACGCCGGCATCGTTCTCCCATCGGTGATCCGTTCCGTGGAGTCGGTCGTAATCGAAGCCGACCGTGGCGGATAGCGGTAGGTCTGCGATGCGGCTCGTTCGAACGCGGCCGCCGCCCTGGACCCGGCGCAGGTCGACGTCCACGATCTCCGAAGGAATGGGCAGGAACAGGGTCCCGCGGCCGTAGAAGAAATACCCGGCGGCGACCGCGTCGCCGGCGGCCGTTTCCACCCGAGCGCCGGCACGGTAGCTACGGTCGATGCGTCCGAATCCGAACGCCGTGGCGGCTGGCGCAGCGGCGGCGGGATCGGCGTCGAACTGCGGCAGGCTCAGGGAGCCAGGCAAGCGCGAGTCGAGGCGCGACCCGCTGGCCTGGACGGTCACCCGTGTGCTCGACCCCGGCAGGTAGTCGAACGCCGCGTGTCCGCGGAGAACGTCGGCATCGCTGTGTCTCCTGTAACCGTCCGTCGCGGTGTGCGAAGCGGCGGCCAGCGCGCTGCCTCGGCCGTCCGCGAACAGCCCGCCCACCCTGGCGTCGTATTTGCGGAACCCGAAGCCCCCTCCCTGCACCCGCAACGTAGCGCCCGGGCTGTCGCGTCCCGTCCGCGACACGACGTTGACCACGCCGCCGGCGGACGCCGAGTGCAGCGCCGATGCCGGCCCGCGCACGACCTCCACCTGCCGCGCGGCCGAAAGCTCGATGATGTCCACCCGCGTTCGCCCTTCCGGCTGCGTGAGGGGGACACCATCCAGCAGCACCGCAACGCCGCGCACCGCCTGAAACGTCTGGGCGGCCGACCCGCGAATCCCGATGTTCACGTCGTAGGTGCCAGCGCGCGAGGCCACCTGCACTCCTGGCATCATTCTCAGGGCTTCGTGGAGCCCGACCGTGCGGTCGCGAAGAATCGCTGACGAATCCGCTACCGAGGCCGGGCCGGCCACTTCGGTCAGGCTCCAAGGGGCGCGCGTGACGGTCGTCACGATGGGGTCCAGAATGGCGGCGACCGGCTGGAGGGGGATATCGACCTTCGTGGTGGCCAGCGGATCCACCCGCATCGTGACGCTCGCCGTGACGTAGCCGGGCCGGCGCGCGGTCACCTGCACCTGCCCGGGGGCGACCCCCTGGAAGGTGAAGTGGCCCAGAGCGTCGGTGCGCGTCGCGGCCCCGGAGGGGCTCAGCACCACTTCCGCGTCGGCCAACGCGACGGCTCCGTCGGCGCGGACCACGCGGCCGCGGACCATGCCGGCCTGTCCGGCGAGTTCGACCGGGGTTCCGGCCAGTAGCACCGCCAGAATTCCCACCGCCGTCAGCGATCTCAAGGCCGGTCCCGAAGGCGCGCGGTCGCCTGGCTGTCGATGACCGCAGTCGCCTGATCGCCGCTCGTCAAGGAGCCCTCGATGCCGCGATTTGATCGGCAGCCTCAGGGCGCTCCAGCAGCTCCACGAAGCGTGGGTCGTCCCGAAGCGGATCGAACCCGGGCCACACGCGGAGGAAGGGGATCGTGATCTCACGGCCCGCGGGCATCGAGAGCAGCAGCTCGATCATGTCGAAGGCGTCGTCGAACTCGCCGGCCATGGCGAACACCTCCACGGCCCAGCCCATGATCGCCGTGGCGCCGACGGTACGGCTACCTACCCGAGCCAGCTCCAGGGCCCGGCGGGCCTCGCGCAGCGCCTCCGCGCTTTGACCCAGCCCGGCGTACGCCATGGCGAGCGAGATTCGGATGACTTGCGCGGACGGATGAGCTTCGACGCTGTCCTGGAGGATCGCGCGTGCCGTTGCGTAGCTCGCTCGCGCGAGCTCCCGCTCGCCCAGCCCCTCGAGCAGCCGCGCGCGCATCAGCGAGACCGGCTGATAGATGTGGGCGTCATGGCTGATCTCGCTTCGAGAGCCGTCGAGCATCGCCAGGGCGTCGGCGTTCCGCCCTTGAACCCAGAGCGCCGTAAAGCGGCTGAACGTGGCCATCCCGTCCGGATCCCAGTCCGCTGGTACCGATCGTAGCGCCGCGGCGAGCGTGTCCGGTATCCCCTTCCAGCGGAGATACGAATGCCCCTTGATCACCCTCACCAGGTGAAAGTCGGGCGCTATCGCTATCGCGCGGTCCAACGCCCGCATGGCCTCCTCGCGGCGCCGAAGCCGGCCATAGAACACGGCCGCCTGAAAGGGAGCCTTCGCGCTGCCCGGATCCAACCGCATGGCCTCTTCGGACGCGGCCAACGCGTCCTCGAGGCGTCCGGCGTCGGAGAACGCGGAACCGAGAGCGAGGTGCAGGTCCGCGCTGTTGGGGAAACCTTCGAGGGCCAGGCCGAGCTCTTCGGCGGCCCTGGCAGCGTTTCCTTCGAGACTCCAGTAGGAGGCCAGGGCCTCGTGCGCCTCGGGCAAGCCGGGGCGCAGCCGGAGCGCCGCCTCCGCTTCCAGGCGCGCGTGCTCGCGCCGCGCCTCCGTGGTGTCGTACGTCGCGGCGGCGAGCGTGTGCATCAGCGCGAGCCTGGCCCGGGCAGCGGCGAAGCCAGGGTCCAGGTCGCGCGCCTGCGCATAGAGCCCCTGGGCCCTGCGGATGATGTCGGCCGGGACGGGACGCCGGAGCTCGCGTGACTCGCCCGCCAACTCGATCGCGCGCGCCCGCAGATAGAGGTCGTAGGCGCGGCCGTTCGCGGACGCGGCGCGGTCCAGGGCCTCCCGTTCGTCCGCGGTCGGACGGATCCCCAGCTCCGCCAGGACCGCCCGGACGATGTCGCGCTGGACCTCCAGCAGGTCGGTCGCCGGTCGTTCGTAGACCTGGGCCCACAGTGGCCCCCCGGTCTCTGGATCCAGGAGCCGCGCGTCCACTCGCACCCGGCCGTCGAGGCGCTGCACGCTGCCGCGCAGCACGGCGCCGACCTGAAGCTCCGATCCGATCTGGGCGAGC
Source organism: Candidatus Limnocylindria bacterium (assembly GCA_035524955.1). Lineage (GTDB taxonomy): Bacteria > Methylomirabilota > Methylomirabilia > Rokubacteriales > CSP1-6 > CAMLFJ01. The sequence goes on from DATLFG010000063.1 coordinate 4,300, forward strand.
GATTTGGCGCTCTCGCGGTACGCCGACGTAGTCAGGTATCCGGGCGTGACGATGCGTCGTGATCGTCCCAGGTCGGTGCCGATCGCATCGCTCAGGCCGACCGCCAGATAATCCGTGTCGGTGCCGTCCCCGAGAACGTCGAATGGAAGCACGGCGATGGACACCGGGGCCGCCCCCTCCGCCACCCGCCCGAACACCAGCACCGCGACCGCAGAGACCGCGAGGAGCGCCGCCCCCCCGATGGAAGCGCGCCAGCGAACGTGACGTCCGCGCCTGGCCGGAGCTGCCCGGCCCGCCTGCACGGCGTCCAGGACCTGTAGTACCTCGGACGCATCGCCCGGGCGGTCTTCGGGGCGCTTGGCCAGGAGTCGTTGGACGAGGTCGACCAATGCCTCGGGGACGTCCGGCTGGCGGACGGCCACCGGCTCGGGTAGCTCCGATAGGTGAGCGGCGAGCTGCTCGTGCCTTGGGCGGCCGGCGAACGGGGGCGCCCCGGTGAGCAGCTCGTAGGCGAGCGCGCCGAAAGCGTAGAGGTCAGCGTGGTGGTCGACGCCGGGGCCTCCGGTCACCTGCTCCGGAGCCATGTATGCCGGCGTGCCCAGGGCGAGCGTCCCCTCGGTGAGCTCGGCCTGTGGTGCCCCCGCGGCACCCTGGACGGCCGCCAGCCCCTTGGCCACGCCGAAGTCTGCCACCAGGGCGTGGCCTTCCTTGTTGAGCAGGATGTTGGGCGGCTTGATGTCGCGGTGGACGACGCCGTGCCCGTGGGCGTAGGCCAGCGCGCGCGCCACCTCGCGCAGCAGACGCAGCGTCTCGGCGAGCGGCAGCCTGCCCGTGCGCCGGAGGCGCTCGCGCAGCGTCTCGCCGTCCACGTACGGCGTGATGTAGTAGAGGAGCCCGGCGGCTTCGCCGGAGTCGAACAGCGGGAGGATGTGCGGGTGCGACAGCCGCGCCGCGAACTCGATCTCGCGCTGGAACCGCGCGGCGGCGAGGGAGGGGCCGTCGTCGGGCACGAGCTCCGGGCGCAGCAGCTTGAGCGCCACGAGGCGTCCGTGGCGCTCATCGCGCGCCAGGTACACCGTCGCCATCCCTCCGCGCCCCAGCTCGCTCTCGATCGTGTAGCGGCCGGCCAGGGCCGCGACGAGCGCTTCCGGCAGCGCACGCTCGTCCTCGTCGACCTCGGCCACCATCGCCGCTGCCAGGTGCGCCGCGCCCAGATCGAAGATCGGGCTCGCGGCGGCCTTCTCGCATGCCCGGAGGAGCCGGCCGGCCTCGGCACGCTGCGCCGGGTCCGGGCACGACGCGTCGAGGTGGGCGGCCCGGGCGTCCGAGGGCAGGTCGAGCGCCTCCGCCACCACGCTCAACAGGGCAGGCAAGCCCGGCTCGGCCGGCGTCACCGGCGCAGCTCCTGGTAGAGCCACCCCCTGGCCAGGGCCCACTCGCGTGCCACCGTCCGTTGGGACACGCCCAGGGCGGCCGCCGTCTCCCCCTCGGTGAGGCCCGCGA
>DATLFG010000069.1:0-51859 GCA_035524955.1 Candidatus Limnocylindria bacterium
GGTGGAGATGGTGATGCCGGGGGACAACGTGACGATGGCGATCGAGTTGATCCAGCCGGTGGCGATGGAGAAGGAGCTGCGGTTCGCGATTCGGGAGGGGGGCCGGACGGTGGGGGCGGGCGTGGTCTCGGAGATCGTGGATTAACACCATGGCTACCGTCAGCGCCGACCAGAAGATCCGGATCCGCCTAAAGGCCTACGACCACAGTCTTCTGGATCGCTCGATGAAGGAGATCGTGGAGACGGTGCGCCGCACCGGCGCGCGCGTGACCGGGCCGGTGCTGCTGCCCACCATCATCAACCGGTGGACGGTGCTGCGCTCGCCTCACGTGGACAAGACGTCGCGGGAGCAGTTCGAGATGCGGACGCACAAACGACTCATCGACATCCTGGATCCAACGCCCCAGACGGTCGACGCGCTGATGAAGCTCGATCTCCCGAGCGGCGTGGACGTCGAGATCAAGCTCTAGAACCGGTTTGGCGAGGCGCAGACGCGGGCGAGACGAGCGAATACAAGAGAGAAGATAGGAACCCAGACGATGGCGATGAAAGAGGGGCTGATCGGCCGCAAGAAGGGCATGACCCAGGTCTTCGGGGAGGACGGCAACCTGATCCCGGTGACGGTGGTCGAGGCGGGCCCCTGCACAGTGGTGGGCGTCCGCACCAAGACGACCCACGGCTACGACGCGCTCCAGCTCGGGTTCGAGCCGCGAAAGAAGAACGTCACCAAGGCGATGGCCGGCCTCTACAAGAAGGCGGGTCTGCCGGGCTCGATGCGGGTGCTGCGGGAGATCCGGCTGCAGAAGACCGAGGCGGTGAGCGCCTATCAGGTCGGCCAGACTCTCACCGCGGAGCTGTTCAGCCCCGGCGAGTTCGTGGACGTGGTGGCGGTGACCAAGGGCAAGGGATTCCAGGGCGGTGTCAAGCGCCACGGCTGGTCTGGCGGCGACGCGTCCCACGGCTCGATGTTCCATCGGCGACCGGGCTCGATCGGCGCCTCGTCGGATCCGTCCCGGGTGTGGCCGGGCCATCACCTGCCGGGTCGGATGGGCGGCGATCGCCGCACCGTGCTCAACCTGGTGGTGGCGCGTGTGATCCCCGAGCAGAACCTGGTCCTGCTCCGCGGCGCGGTGCCGGGCGCCATCGGCGGGCTCGTGGTGATCCGCAAGAGCGTGAAGCAGACCAGGGCGCAGCAGCAGAAGGCGCGAGAGGCCAAGTAAGATGCCCAGCGTTCCGATCGGCGGCGGCACCGGCAAGACCCAGACCCTCGAGCTGTCCGCCGACGTGTTCGGCGGCGCCCCGCGGATTCCCCTGCTCCACCAAGCGGTGGTGAAGGAGCTCGCGGCGCGGCGCGCGGGCACGCACTCGACCCGCGGGCGCAGCGACGTCTCGGGCGGCGGCCGCAAGCCGTGGAAGCAGAAGGGCACCGGGCGCGCGCGCCAGGGATCCATCCGGGCCACCCAGTGGAAGGGGGGCGGCAAGCCGTTCGGGCCCAGGCCCCGCAAGTACGACAAGCGCCTGCCCACCGAGATGCGCCGGGCCGCGCTGCGGGAAGCGGTGGCGGCCAAGCTGGGCGCGGGCGAGCTCTCGGTGGTGGAGACGCTCGGGGTGACCGACGCGAAGACGAAGACGCTGGCGACCCGGCTGAAGGCGCTGGGCATCGCCGGGCAGCCCACGCTGGTGGTGGTCTCCGAGGTGCCGGACGGGCTCAAGCGCGCGGCGCGCAACGTGGCGTGGCTCTCGCTGGAGACGCCCGGGCACGTGTCGGTCTACCAGCTCATCCGGAGCGCGCGGGTGGTGTTCGAGAAGGCGGCGCTGCTCGCGCTGGAGGAGACGCTCAAGTCATGAGGGATCCGCGCTCGGTGCTCGTCCGGCCCCTGATGACGGAGAAGAGCATGCAGCAGAAGGAGCTCACGAACACGGTGACCTTCGAGGTGGCGGTCGACGCCAACAAGGTGGAGATCCGCCACGCGGTGGAGAAGGTCTTCAACGTCAAGGTGTCCGACGTGCGCACCCAGGCCCGCGAGGGCAAGTGGAAGCGCATGGGCAAGTTCGAGGGGCGGCGCCGGAGCTGGAAGAAGGCCATGGTCACGCTGGCCCCCGGTCACAAGATCGAGCTCGTGGAGGGCACCTAGCACCATGGGAATTCGCACGGTCAAGCCCACGTCGCCGGCCCGGCGCTACATGACCTTCGTCACCAACGAAGAGATCACGAAGAAGACGCCGGAGAAGAGCCTGCTGAGCCCCAAGCGGCGCACCAACGGGCGCAACGTCTACGGCCGCATCACGGTGCGGCACCGGGGCGGCGGGGCCAAGCGCATGCTCCGTGACGTGGACTTCCGCCGCGAGAAGCACGGCATCCCGGCGAAGGTCGCGGGGATCGAGTACGATCCGAACCGCTCCGCCCGCATCGCGCTGCTCCACTACCGCGACGGGGAGAAGCGCTACATCATCGCACCGCTCGGGCTCAAGCCCGGCGACATCTTGATGTCGGGGCCGCAGGCGGACATCCTGCCCGGCAACGCGCTGCCCATCCGGAACATCCCGCTGGGCACGCTCGTGCACAACGTGGAGCTGCAGCCGGGGAAGGGCGGCCAGCTCTGCCGCAGCGCGGGCACGCTCGCCCAGCTCCTGGCCAAGGAAGGCGACCACGCGAACATCAAGCTGCCCTCCGGCGAGGTCCGGCAGGTCAAGCTCGACTGCATGGCCACCATCGGGCAGGTGGGCAACTTGGATCACGAGAACGTGTCCATCGGCAAGGCGGGGCGGGTGCGGTGGAAGGGATTCCGCCCCACCGTGCGGGGCACCGTGATGAACCCGGTGGACCATCCGATGGGCGGCGGCGAGGGCAAGGGCAAGGGAAACCATCCCATGACGCCCTGGGGCAAGCCGACCAAGGGCTACAAGACGCGGCGCGGGGCGCGGCCGTCGGATCGCTACATCGTGACGCGGCGGACGAAATAGGGGGCGGGACAGACCATGGGACGGTCGCTGAAGAAGGGCCCGTACATCGAGGAGCGCCTCGAGAAGCGCGTCGAGGAGTTGAACCGCACGCGCCAGAAGAAGGTGCTGAAGACCTGGTCGCGGCGGTCCACCATCATCCCCGAGTTCGTGGGGCACACGCTCGCGGTGCACAACGGCAAGAAGTTCATCCCGGTGTACATCACCGAGAACATGGTGGGGCACCGGCTGGGCGAGTTCGCGCTGACCCGCACCTTCAAGGCGCACGGGCAGGCCGAAAAGACCTCCGCGTCCCCGACCGGGAAGTCCTGAGCATGCGCACCAAGGCGACCGCGCGCTACATCCGGGTGCCCGCCTCCAAGGCCCGCCTCGTCCTGGATCACATCCGGGGTAAGTCGGTGGGAGAGGCGCTGGCCACGCTCCAGTACACCCCGAAGGCGGCGGGCCGACTGATCGAGAAGGTGTTGCGCTCCGCCATCGCCAACGCGGAGCACAACCACCAGGTCCGGAATCTCGACGACCTCCGGGTCGTCAAGGCGGTGGCCGACGGCGGGCCGTCCATGAAGCGGGTGTCCCCGCGGGCGATGGGGCGCGCCTACTTCATCAAGCACCGCACCAGCCATCTCACCATCGAGCTGAGCGACGAGACGGTCGCGGGCCGCGCGGCGACGGCGCGGGGAGACAAGAGGTAGTCATGGGCCAGAAGACGCATCCGATCGGGTTCCGGCTGGGGGCCACGCGCACGTGGAGCTCGCGCTGGTTCGCCACCAAGGGCTACGCGGGCCTGTTGCACGAGGACCACAAGATCCGCCGCTTCATCAAGTCGTCGCTGTACCACGCCGGGATCTCGCGGATCGACATCGAGCGGTCGGCAAACCGCGCCCGCATCACCATCTTCACGGCCCGGCCCGGCATCATCATCGGCCGCAAGGGGGCCGAGGTGGAGAAGCTCAAGAACGAGATCCAGATGCGGACGGCCAAGGAGGTCTACCTCAACATCGAAGAGGTGGTGCACCCCGAGCTGGACGCGCAGCTGGTGGCGGAGAACGTTGCCCTGCAGCTCCAGAAGCGGGTGGCCTTCCGTCGCGCGATGAAGAAGGCGGTGACCTCCGCCCTGCGTCTGGGCGCCGACGGCATCCGGATCGCCTGCGCGGGCCGGCTGGGCGGCGCGGAGATCGCGCGACGCGAGTGGTACCGCGACGGCCGGGTGCCGCTGCACACCATCCGCGCCGACATCGACTACGGGCTCGCGGAGGCGCACACGACCTTCGGCGCCATCGGGGTGAAGGTGTGGATCTTCAAGGGTGAGGTGCTCCCCACCCAGAAAGTCGCCGCCGAGGGCTAAGCGCCATGCTGATGCCGAAGCGCGTCAAGTATCGCAAGGCCCAGCGCGGCCGCATGAAGGGCAAGGCGCAGCGCGGCTCCACCCTGGCGTTCGGGGAGTTCGGGCTCAAGGCGCTCGAGCCTGGCTGGGTCACCAACCGCCAGATCGAGGCGGCACGGGTATCGCTGGCGCGCAGCGTGAAGCGCGGCGGGAAGATCTTCATCCGGATCTTCCCGGACAAGCCGGTGACCAAGAAGCCCGCGGAGACGCGGATGGGCAAAGGCAAGGGCAATCCCGAGTTCTGGGTGGCGGTGGTCAAGCCCGGCCGGATCCTTTACGAGATGGAGGGCGTGGACGAGCCGACGGCCAAGGAGGGCTTTCGCCTGGCCGCCCAGAAGATCGGCATCAAGACCAAGTTCGTGACCCGTGTGCGGGCGCTGTGAGGCGCTGAGGCGACCATGAAGGCGGCCAAGTGGCGTGAGATGTCCGACGACGAGCTGCAGCAGAAGGCCCAGGAGCTCGGAGAGGAGCTCTTCAACCTGAGGTTCCAGCTCTCCATGGGCGTGGCCAAGAATCCGGCGCGAGTGGCGATCGCCCGGCGGGACCTGGCCCGGGCCCAGACCATTCTCCGGGAGCGGGCGCTGCGCATCACGCGGCCGGCCTAACGGGGTGGAGAGGAGCGAATCGTGGGCGTGAAGAAGACGCGGGAAGGCGTGGTGGTCAGCGACAAGATGACCAAGACGCGCGTGGTACTCATCGAGCGTGTGTTCCGTCATCCGCGCTACGAGCGCGTGATCACCCGGTCGAAGCGCCTGCAGGCGCACGACGAGCAGAACGCGAGCAAGGTGGGTGACCGGGTGCTGATCGAGGAGACGCGGCCGCTGTCGAAGGAAAAGCGGTGGCGGATCCTGCAGGTGCTGGCGCGCGCGTCATGATCCAGCCGCGCTCGATGCTCGACGTCGCGGACAACTCGGGGGCCAAGAAGGTCCAGTGCATCCGGGTGATGGGCGGCGCCAACAAGCGGTATGCCTCCCTCGGCGACGTGGTGGTGGTGGCGGTGAAGGAGGCGGTGCCGGACGGGACCGTGAAGAAGGGTGAGGTGGCGCGCGCGGTGGTGGTGCGCACCGTCAAGGAGGTGGGCCGTCGCGACGGCTCCTACATCCGCTTCGACCGCAACGCGGTGGTGCTGCTCAAGGCCGACGACAACCCGGTGGGCACGCGCATCTTCGGGCCGGTGGCGCGGGAGCTGCGGGACAAGCAGTTCACCAAGATCATCTCCCTAGCCCCCGAGGTCATCTAGAGGACGCGCAATGGCGATCGCACACGTGAGGAGGGGCGATACGGTGGTGGTGGTGGCGGGCAAGGAGCGCGGCAAGAAGGGCAAGGTGCTGCGCGTGATCCCCGAGAAGGGCCGGGTGGTGGTGGAGCGCATCAACATGATCAAGAAGCATCAGCGGCCCACCCAGAAGATCCGGCAGGGTGGGATCATCGAGCGCGAAGGAGCGATTCACCTCTCCAACGTGATGCTGGTGGATCCCAACAGCGACAAGCCGACGCGCGTCGGGATGAAGGCACTGTCCGACGGCAAGAAGGTCCGGGTGGCCAGACGGTCGGGCGAGATGCTCGACAAGGCGTGAGGGCGTGATGGCAGAGCCGAAGAAGGCGGACAAGGCACCGGGAGGGAAGGGCGGCGGATCGGCGGCCGGCCGCGGCGGACCGGCCGTGGCCCGGCCCAAGGGCGGCAAGGGCGTCCCGGCGACGGACGCTCCGGGACAGCCGGCCAAGCGGGCGAGTGTCAGCGGGACGGTGCCGCCCCGGATGCGCGAGCGCTTCCGGACCACGGTCGTCCCGGCCATGATGAAGGAGCGGGGCTACGGCAATCCGTACCAGGTGCCGCGACTCTCGAAGGTCGTGATCAACATGGGAGTGGGCGAAGGCAAGGAGAATCCGAAGGTGCTGGACTTCGCGACCGCGGACCTGCAGGCGATCTCGGGGCAGAAGCCGGTGATCACGCGCGCCAAGAAGTCCATCGCCAACTTCAAGCTCCGGGAGAATGTGCCGATCGGCTGCAAAGTGACGCTGCGAGGGCCGCGCATGTACGAGTTCGTGGACCGGCTCGTCAACGTGGCCCTGCCGCGGGTCCGGGATTTCAAGGGCGTGCCCCCCAAGGGGTTCGACGGCCGAGGCAACTACAACATGGGGCTCAAGGAGCAGATCATCTTCCCGGAGATCGTGTACGACAAGGTGGACAAGATCCGCGGCATGGATATCACAATGGTGACGACCGCGCGGACAGACGAGGAAGCGAAGGCCCTCTTGACGCACCTGGGCGTGCCGTTCCGGGAGGCCTGATCATGGCCAAGACCTCGCTCATCATGAAGCAGCAGCGCCCGCCCAAGTTCAAGTCGCGCGCCTACACGCGCTGCAAGATCTGCGGGCGGCCCCGCGGCTACCTGCGGAAGTTCCAGACCTGCCGGATCTGCTTCCGCGAGCTCGCCCTCAAGGGCGAGGTGCCCGGCGTGATCAAGGCGAGCTGGTAGCGCCATGTACAGCGACCCGATCGCCGACTTCCTCACGCGCATCCGCAACGCGAGCCGTGCCGAGCACGAGAAGGTGGACATCCCGTCGTCGAAGCTCAAGCTGCGCATGGCCGAGATCCTGAAGGACGAGGGGTTCATCAAGAACTTCCGGATCATCGAGGACAACAAGCAAGGCACGCTGCGCGTCTACCTCAAGTACGCGGGCAACGAGAAGATCATCTCCGGGATCGTGCGGGTGTCGCGTCCCGGACGGCGCATCTACGTGTCCAAGGACAAGATCCCCACCATTCTGGGCGGCATGGGGGTGGCGATTCTCTCCACCTCCGCCGGAGTGATGACGGACCGCCAGGTGCGCAAGCAGCACCTGGGCGGCGAAGTGCTGGCCTACGTCTGGTAGGAGTGACCCGAGCCATGTCGCGAATCGGTAAGAAGCCCATTCCGGTCCCCCCGGGAGTCAAGGTCGCGCTGGAAGGCGCCACCGTGAAGGCCGAGGGGCCCAAGGGCAGGCTGAGCCAGTCGATCCCGTTCGGGGTCTCGGTGACGATGGCGTCCAACGTCCTCACCGTCGCCCGCGACTCCGACCACCGCAACGTCCGCGCGCTGCACGGGCTGACGCGATCGCTGCTGGCCAACATGGTCACCGGGGTCAAGGACGGCTTCGAGCGGAAGCTCGAGATCGTCGGTATCGGCTACCGCTGCCAGATCCAGGGCAAGGCCCTGCAGCTCGCCCTCGGCTACTCGCACCCCGTCGTCTTCCCGCTCCCGGAGGGGATCCAAGCCGAGGTGGACCGGCAGGTCTCGATCACCCTGCGGGGCGCCGACAAGGCCCTGCTCGGCCAGACCGCGGCCAAGCTGCGGGCCCTGCGGAAGCCGGATCCCTACAAGGGCAAGGGCATCAAGTACGCGGGCGAGCAGATCCGGAGGAAAGTGGGCAAGAAGGCGGGGGCCAAGTGATGCTGACCGGACAGAAGGTCCAGGGGCGGAAGGTCCGGCACCTCCGCATCCGCGCGCGGGTGATCGGCACCCCGGAGCGGCCGCGGCTGGCCGTGTTCCGGAGCCTGAATCACATCTACGCCCAGGTGGTGGACGACACCACCGGGACGACGCTGGCCGCGGTGGACAGTCGGGCCCCCGACTTCCGCCAACGGGCGAGGGCGGGCGGCAACGTGGCCGCGGCGAAGATCGTGGGGGAGCTGCTGGCCGAGCGGACGAAGGCGCGCGGCATCACGCAGGTCGTGTTCGATCGCGGCGGCTATCAGTTCCACGGGCGCGTGAAGGCCCTGGCCGAGGCGGCGCGCGCCGCCGGCCTTGCGTTCTAGGAGAGGAGCCCCGAGTGGCGGAAGCGCGGATTGATCCGAATTCACTGGACCTGACCGACCGGGTGGTCGCCATCAACCGGGTCGCCAAGGTCGTCAAGGGCGGCCGGCGATTTTCTTTCACGGCCCTGGTGGTGGTGGGCGACGGCCAGGGACACGTGGGCGTCGGGCTCGGCAAGGCCCGCGAGGTCCCGGAGGCCATCCGCAAGTCGGTCGAGCACGCCAAGAAGGACCTGCTGCTGGTGCCCCTCAAGGACACGACGATCCCCTGCGAGATCACCGGGCACTTCGGCGCCGCGCGCGTGTACCTCAAGCCGGCCGCGCAGGGTACCGGAGTCATCGCGGGCGGAGCGGTGCGCCCGGTGCTGGAGGCGGCGGGGGTGCAGGACATCCTGACCAAGACGCTCGGCACCAACAACCCGCACAACGTCCTCAAGGCGACGATGGACGCGTTCCGCCGGCTGAAGCAGCTGCAGTCCACGTACGCGGCGCGGCGGCGGTCCATGGAAGGCGACGGGCAGGAGGCGGCCGGTGGCAAAGAAGCTTAGGGTGACGCTGGTGAAGAGTATCATTGGGCTCTCCCCGCAGCAGGAGGGGACCGTGCACGCGCTCGGCCTGCGCCGGATCCGCCAGGTCGTGGAACACGACGACACGCCCACCATCCGCGGCATGATCAGCCGGGTCGTGTTCGCGGTCGAGGTAACTGAGGGGCGAGGTGCAGCCGAAGGCGAGCCGAGCAGATCAAAGAAGAAGGCCGAGCGGAGCGAGGCATCATGAGAATCGAGGATCTGAAGCCGGCGCCGGGTTCAACCAGGAAGCGCAAGCGGATCGGTCGAGGCCCGGGCTCCGGCCACGGCAAGACGTCGGGCAAAGGCCACAAGGGCCTCAACGCGCGCTCCGGCGGCGGCGTCCGGCCGGGGTTCGAGGGCGGGCAGATGCCGCTCTATCGGCGCCTGCCCAAGCGCGGGTTCCTGCCCTACGGGGGCAAGACCGAGTTCGCGATCATCAACGTCGGCGAGCTCTCCGCCCGCTTCGCGGCGGGAAGTGTCGTCGATCCCGAAACGCTGGTGTCGAGCGGGATGATCCGCAAGTCGGGCCGGGGCGCGGTCAAGGTCCTGGGCGACGGCGACGTGGCCCACGCCCTCACCGTGCGGGTCCACAAGGTCAGCGGGGCGGCCAGGCAGAAGCTCGAGGCGGCGGGGGGCCGCGTCGAGGCGCTGCCCGCCAAGGGCACGAGGACCCGCAAGTGATCGAAGGGCTGCAGAGCTTCCAGAACATCTTCAAGGTTCCGGAGCTCAAGCGCCGCGTCCTCATCACGCTGGCCCTGCTCGCCGCCTACCGACTGGGCGCCCACGTGCCCACCCCGGGCATCGACGCGGCGGCCCTCGCCGAGTTCTTCGACCAAGTGCAGGGCACCCTGCTCGGCATGGTGGACCTCTTCTCGGGGGGCAACCTGCGCCGCCTCACCGTGTTCGCGCTGGGGATCATGCCGTACATCTCGGCGTCGATCATCCTGCAGCTGCTCACGGTGGTCATTCCCAAGCTCGAGCGGCTCGCCAAGGAAGGCGAGGCGGGCAAGAAGAAGATCACCCAGTACACCCGTTACGGCACCATCGGCCTCTCGATCGTGCAGTCCTTCGGCATCGCGGTGGGGCTCGAGAGCATGCGGAGCCAGACCGGCGGCGTCCTGGTCCCGGATCCGGGCTGGGACTTCCGGCTCATGACCATGCTCACCCTGACCACCGGGACCGCGCTGATCATGTGGCTGGGCGAGCAGATCTCCGAGAAGGGGATCGGGAACGGGATCTCCCTCATTATTTTTGCGGGCATCGTGGTGCGCCTGCCCTCCGCGATCGTCTCCTCCTACACCCTGCTCTCCACCGGCGAGCTCAAGCTCTTCGTGTTCCTGGGCCTGGTCATCATGATGGTGGCGGTGACCGCCGCGGTGGTGGTGATGCAGGAGGGCCAGCGCAAGATCCCGGTGCAGTACGCCAAGCGGGTGGTGGGGCGTCGGATGTACGGCGGCCAGTCCACCCACATCCCGCTGCGTATCAACACCGCGGGGGTCATCCCGGTCATCTTCGCGTCGTCGCTGATCCTGTTCCCGGCCACTCTGACGCGCTTCATCCACCATCCCTGGATGCAGTACATCTCGGAGGCCCTCTCGCCCGGTCACTTCACCTACACCGTGCTCTACTGCGGCTTGATCATCTTCTTCGCCTACTTCTATACCGCGATCGTCTTCAACCCGGTGGACCTCGCCGACAACATGAAGAAATACGGCGGGTTCATCCCGGGAGTGCGGCCCGGCAAGAAGACGGCGGAGTACATCGACAAGACCCTGACCCGGATCACGTTGCCCGGGGCGATGTTCCTGGCCCTGATCTCGGTGCTGCCCGATTTCCTGATCATGTGGTTCAATACCCCGTTCTACTTCGGCGGGACCAGCCTCCTGATCGTGGTCGGCGTGGCGCTGGATACCGTGCGCCAGATGGAGTCCCATCTGCTGATGCGCAACTACGAAGGCTTCCTCCGCAAGAAGGCCAGGGGCGCGTGAGTCGGGTGATCTTCCTCGGCGCCCCGGGCGCCGGCAAGGGCACCCAGGCCCGCCGGCTCGCCGCGGGCTCGGGCGTCCCCCAGGTAGCCACCGGCGACATGCTCCGCGAGGCCCTGGCCGCGGGCACACCGCTCGGCCTCGAGGCCAAGCGCTACATGGAGCAGGGCGCGCTCGTACCCGACGAGGTCGTGATCGGCCTGGTGGACGAGCGGCTCTCACGGCCCGACGCCGGTGCGGGCTACGTGCTGGACGGCTTTCCGCGCACGGTGGCGCAGGCCGAGGCCCTCGACGCGCTCCTGTGCCGGCGCGGCCAGGAGCTGGACCGCGTGGTCTTCTTCGACGTCTCGCGCGACGAGCTCGTGCGGCGCCTGACCGGGCGCCGCGTCTGCCGGCGGTGCGGCACCGCCTACCATCTGGCCTCGGCCCCGCCGAAGGTGGAGGGGCACTGCGACCAGTGCGGCGGCGAGCTCTACCAGCGGGACGACGACCGCGAGAGCACGGTGGCGCGCCGGCTCGACGTCTACCAGACGCAGACTGCCCCCCTCCTGGACTACTACCGGAAGCGCGGCCTGCTGGTGCGGGTGGCTGGGGAGGGCCCGGTGGAGCAGGTGGCCAAGGCGATCCAGAGGGCGGTCAAGGAGCCGGTGGCCTCGTGATCCTCCTCAAGTCGGCGCGCGAGCTCGGCCACATGCGGGCGGCCGGGCGCATCCTCGCCGAGGTCAAGGACCGGCTGCGCGCGATGGTCCGGCCGGGGATCTCCACCAAGGACATCGACGCGGACGTGGAGGCCTTCATCGTCTCTCGGGGCGCGGTCCCGGCCTTCAAGGGCTACCGGGGGTTCCCGGCCACGGTGTGCGTCTCGATCAACGAGGAAGTGGTGCACGGTATTCCCTCGCCCAAACGCAAGCTGCGGGAGGGGGACATCGTCGGACTGGACTTGGGTTGTATCGTGGAGGGGTACTACGCGGACTGCGCGATCACGCTACCGGTGGGGACGGTGCCCCCGCGGGTGCAGGAGCTCCTGGACATCACCCGGGAAAGCCTTGACAAGGCGATCGGGCAGTGCCGTGCGGGCAATCGGCTGGGCGACGTCTCCCATGCGGTACAGACCCACTGCGAGAGCCACGGCTTCGGGGTCGTCCGCGCCTTCGTCGGCCACGGGATCGGGCGGAATCTCCACGAGGAGCCGCAGATCCCGAACTTCGGGGATGCGGGACGGGGCCCGGTGATCAAGGCGGGCATGGTGCTGGCCATCGAGCCCATGATCACCATGGGCTCGTGGGAGGTGCGCGTGCTGGAGGATCGCTGGACGGCGGTGACCGCCGACGGGAGCTGGGCCGCGCACTTCGAGGACACCATCGCCATCACGGACGCGGGTCCCGAGGTGCTGACGCGACTGGATCGCGCGGCGTAGAGGCCCGAATCCATGGCCAAAGAAGACGCGATCGAGGTGGAGGGCACGGTGGTGGAGCCGCTGCCCAATGCGATGTTCCGGGTGGAGCTGGAGAACGGTCACCGAGTGCTGGCCCACGTATCGGGCAAGATGCGAATGAACTTCATCCGCATCCTGCCGGGCGACAAGGTGAAGGTGGAGCTGTCACCCTACGACCTCACTCGGGGCCGCATCACGTATCGGTTCAAGTAGCGCGTTCGAGCTTGGCGAGGCGCAGCCGTGGCAGGGCGAGGTGAGCCGAAGGCGAGCCGAGCGGATACATAACGGGGCAAGGGTAAGAAGCCCGAGGAGCATATGAAAGTACGACCGTCGATCAAGGTTCGGTGCGAGCACTGCAAGGTCATCCGCCGTGAGGGGCGCGTACGGATCATCTGCACGAACCCGCGCCACAAGCAGCGCCAGGGATAGGAGCCCACATGGCACGTATCGCCGGAGTCGATCTGCCGAGAGACAAGCGGGGCCAGATCGCGGTCCAGTATATCTACGGGATCGGGATCCCGTCCGCGAGGAAGATCTTCGCGGACGCGCGCGTGGATCCCAACAAGCGCGTCAAGAGCTGGTCGGACGACGAGACGGGCCGAGTGCGCGACATCATCGAGCGCGAGTACCGGGTGGAGGGCGACCTGCGACGCGAGGTCTCGATGAGCGTGAAGCGCCTGATGGACATCGGCTGCTACCGCGGGATCCGGCACCGCAAGGGCCTGCCGGTGCGCGGGCAGCGGACCCACACGAACGCGCGCACCCGCAAGGGCAAGAGTAAGGGCGTCATGGTCAAGAAGAAGCCGGTGGCCGCCGCGCCCTCCGCGCCGCCGAAAAAGTAAGGAGCCCAGTCGATGGCCGACGCTGCCGAACAGAAGCCGGACGAGAAAGCCGCCGCGGCGCCCCGCAAGGGTGGGCGCAGGCGGGAGCGCAAGGAGGTCCGCGTGGGCATCGCCCACGTGCAGGCCACCTTCAACAACACGATCGTGACCTTGACCGACAAGATGGGCAACGTGGTCTCGTGGGCGAGCGCGGGGAGCGTTGGCTTCAAGGGCTCCCGCAAGAGCACGCCGTTCGCGGCGCAGACCGCTGCTGAGAATGCGGCCCGCAAGGCGATGGAAGTGGGCCTCAAGCAGGTGGAGGTGTTCGTGCGCGGCCCGGGAGCCGGACGCGAGGCCGCTATCCGGTCGCTGCAGGCGGTGGGGCTGGAGATCACCGCGATCCGTGACGTGACCCCGATTCCGCACAACGGCTGCCGGCCGCCCAAGCGGCGACGCGTGTAGGAGGAGACGTACCGTGGCACGATATCGAGCCGCCGTTTGCCGGCAGTGCCGGCGTGAGGGCATCAAGCTGTTCCTGAAGGGCTCGCGCTGCTTCACCGAGAAGTGTGCGATCGAGCGGAGGAACTATCCTCCCGGCCAGCACGGCCTAGGCCGCACGAAGCCGACGCAGTACGGCATCCAGCTCCGCGAGAAGCAGAAGGCCAAGCGCATCTACGGGGTGCTGGAGGCGCAGTTCCGCCGCTACTTCGCGTGGGCCGAGGCCGAAAAGGGGATCACCGGCGAGAACCTGCTTAAGTTCCTGGAGCGGCGCCTCGACAACGTGGTGTTCCGCCTCGGCATGGCCGCCTCCCGCCGGGAGGCCCGGCAGATGATCGGCCACGGGCACGTCCAGGTGAACGGGCGGAAGGTGTCGATCCCGTCCTTCATCGTGAAGGTGGGCGAGGTGGTGCAGCTGCGACCGACCTCCAAGATGCAGGAGCGGGTCGCCGACAACCTGACCGCGGGGCGCTCACCGGTGCCGCCGTGGCTCGATCTGGACGTCAACGAGAAGAAGGGCACGGTGCGTGGGCTCCCACTGCGGGAAGATATCCAGATCCCGGTACAGGAGCAGCTCATCGTCGAGTTGTTCTCGAAGTAGGCGGCCGATCCGCCGCCAGAAGGGGCATATGGCCAGGACTCCGTTTCAGAAGCCGAAGTCGATCCAGTGGGAGATTCTCTCCGACCGCTACGGGCGGCTGGTCGCCGAGCCGTTCGAGAAGGGCTACGCCCTCACCGTCGGACATTCGCTGCGCCGCACCCTCCTGGCCATCGTGCCCGGCTCGGCGGTGGCGTGGGCCCGGATCCCGGGCGTGAAGGAGGCGGGGAGCAAGATCCCCGGCGTGCAGGAAGACACCACCGATGTGCTACTGAACGTGAAGAAGCTGGCGGTGAGCGTGCCGTCCGGCGAGCCTACTGAGACCCGGCTGGAGGCGACTGGCCCCCGGCAGGTCACCGGCGCCGATGTGTCGGAGGCGAGCGGCGTCGAGGTGCTGAACCCGGAGATCCACATCGCGACCCTGGGCGCGGGTGCCACTCTGGCGATCGATCTCGGGATCGGAGCGGGGCGCGGCTACGTGGCGGCCGATCGGCATCCCGCGGGGAGCATTCCCGCCGGGGCGATTCCGCTCGACGCGGCCTACTCCCCGATCCAGCGTGTTTCCTACGGCGTCGAGAACGCGCGGCTCGGTAAGGTCACCGACTACGAGAAGCTGATCCTCGAGATCTGGACCAACGGAGCGGTGTCCCCCGACGACGCCCTCTCGCGGGCGGCCCGGCACCTGCAAGCCCACTTCTCCCACCTGGCCCCGGAAGGGCGCGAGGAGGACGAGGAGGAGATCGAGGCGACCGGCGAGGGCTTCCTGCAGGAGAGCCTCTCCAAGCCGCTCGAGGAGCTGCCGCTCCCCGCGCGGGCGATCAACGCGTTGAAGAACCACGAGATCCTCATGGTCGCGGACCTGGTCCAGAAGACCGACGAGGATCTCGAGTCGGTCAAGAACCTCGGTTCCAAGTCCATCGAGGAGATCAAGACTGCGCTGGCCGCGCTCGGCCTGTCGCTCGGCATGCGCATCGATCCGAATCTGCTGGGCGCGCTCGGCCGCGGAGGGACGAAATGAGGCACGGCAAGGCGGGCTTCAAGCTCGGGCGGGTCACCGCCCACCGCTGGGCCCTGTTCCGGAACCTGCTCGTCGCCCTCTTCCGGCACGAGCGCATCATGACCACCGAGGCCAAGGCCAAGGCGGTCCGCGGCCTCGCCGATCACATGGTGACCCTCGCCAAGCGCGACAATCTGCACGCCCGCCGGCAGGTGCTGAGCATGGTGCCGGACGCGGTGGTCGTGAAGAAGCTCTTCGACACCATCGCGGCCCGGTTCAGCGAGCGGCACGGCGGCTACACGCGCATCATGAAGGCGGGCCTCCGGCCCGGCGACCGCGCGCCGATGGTGTTGCTGGAGCTGGTGGACCGGCCGGAAGCGCCCAAGGACAAGGGGAAGAAGGCCGCCAAGGCCGAGAAGGCGCCCAAGGAAGGCAAGAAGGCCGGCAAGGGCGAGGCCTCCGCGGGCGCGGCGAAGGGCCGGCGCAAGAAGGCGGCGGCCGCGGCGGGTTAGCTTGAAGTGCGGGGGCCCAGACATGGTCCCCGCACTCCCCCAGTCCGCGGACACTCGTCTCCTGCTTCCGGTTGGGCCTATTTGAGGTGCTTCTGGAAGAGGTCGAGGGTGCGGCGCCAGGCGTCCTCGGCAGCGGGCTTGTTGTAGACGTCGGCCCGCTCGTCGTTGAAGAAGCCGTGGTCCACTCCCGGGTAGATGTGGATCTCGACCGCCTTGCCCGCGTTCTTGATGGCGGCCTCCACCTCGCGAGCGGTCTGCGGCGTCACGAAGCCGTCCTTCTCGGCGAAGAGGCCGACCACCGGGCCATTCAGCCGGCCGTAGTTCGGCTTGACGTTCGGATGGATACCGTAGAAGTCCACCACCGCCCCCACGTTCGCGTTGGTACATCCGGCGAAGAGGGCGAGCTGGCCGCCCATGCAGAAGCCCACCGCGCCGAGCTTGGACGTCGAGGAGTGGCCGGCCAGGTACGCGGCGGCTCCCGAGAGGTCCTTCTCGGCCCGCTCGATGTTGAGCGCCATGAAGAGCTTGCCCGCGGCGTCCGGCTCGGTCGCGGTCTGGCCGTGGTAGAGATCGGGGGCGAGCGCCGAGAAGCCGGCGGCCGCGAAGCGGTCGCACACGTTCTTGATATGGCCCACCAGCCCCCACCACTCCTGGATCACGAGGATGCCCGGCCCCTTGCCGGAGGCGGGGGTGGCCAGATAGCCGTTCGCGGTGTGTCCGTTGCTGGAAAATTCGACCATTTTGCCGGCCATCTTGATTCTCCTTTATGTAGGTTGAATGTGGATGAGTTCGGGTTGCGGTTGGGCTCCTTCGCGCCAGCGCGCATCCGACCTGCCTTGCCCTGCGTCGACCGGATCGTGCAGGGGACCGGGTTGCGGTTGGGCTCCTTCGCGCCAGCGCGCATCCGACCTGCCTTGCCCTGCGTCGAATGAATGGCTAGCGCTGGCGATCGGCGTCTAGTCTAGCGATTCTGGGTGCTTGCGCAAGCGTCACGGCTCCGCTCTTTCGGCCGTGGGCTTCTTGATGGGGGAAGCGGGGGTGACGCGGACGGTGAGGACGCGGCGCTTGTCGGCCTCGAGCACCGTGAAGGAGTAGGGTCCGACCCGGAAAACCTCGCCGATCAGGGGGATGCGGTGCAGGGTGGCGAGCACGAGCCCGGCCACCGTCTCGAAGTCCCCCTTGGGCAGCTCCCAATCGAGCGCCTCGTTGACCTCGTCGAGGCCCGCGCGGCCCGCCACCCGGTAGCTGCCGTCGGGTAGGCGCTCCACCGTGTCGGGGGTGCGGTCGTGCTCGTCGCGGATCTCGCCCACGATCTCCTCGACGATGTCCTCCACGGTGACGATCCCGACCGCGCCGCCGTACTCGTCCACCACCACCGCGAGCTGCACGCGGTTCTTCTGCATCTCGCGGAGCAGCTCGTCGATGCGCTTGGATTCCGGGACGTAGGTGGCGGGGCGCATGAGCGAGCGCAGGTCCGGCGCCTGGACCCCCTGGTTGAGGAGGTCCATGGTGGTGACCACGCCCACGAGGTTGAACGCGCGGTCGGTGAAGACGGGAATGCGGGAGAAGCCCCGCTCCTGGAGGAGGCGGACCGCGTCGGTGGGCGACGCAGTCTCGGGCAGCGCCGCCACGTCCACCAGCGGCACCATGACCTCGCGCACCGCGGTCTCCCCGAGGTCGAAGATCTTGTCGATCATCTCGGCCTCGGTGACGGTGACGTCGGCTTCCTCCGGCTCCATCTGCAGGAGCAGCTTCAGCTCCTCGCGCGAGACGAACTGGCGGGTGCCGGTGGGATGGCGTCCCACCAGGGCCAGCGCCCGTCCCACCAGGGCGTTGGCACCCCAGGTCAGGGGAGCCAGGATCTTGCCCAGCACCTCCACCACCGGGAACAGGATCAGGATCAGCCCGGTTGCGCGCTCGCGGGCCACCGCCTTCGGGATCACCTCGCCGAAGACGAGCATGAGCGGGGTGAGGGCGGCGGTGACCAGGAGGGCGGCCCCGCCGCCCACCACCGGGATGAGCGCCCAGGTCGCCACGCTGGAGGCGGTGATGTGAGCGATGGTGACCCCCATCATGGCGGTGGACAGGAGCCGCTCCGGGTTCCGGAACGCTTCAAGGTAGCGGATGGCCGTGCGGTGCCCGCCCTCCGCCATGTGGCGCAGGCGGCCACGGCTGGCCGCGATGAACGACATCTCGGCCGCCGAGAAGAGTGCGGTCGCCAGCAGGGACAGCCCGATGATCCAGGCGTAGATCACGCGGCCCCCCCTCGTTCGACGACCTCGGGCAGGGCGACCAGGACCTCGAGCACGCGCGTCCGCTCCACCTTCTCCACCGACACCCGGACCCCGTCCTCGGTCTCCTTCTTCTCGCCCCGGTGAGGCACGCGGCCGAAGAGATCGAGGACCCAGCCGCCCACCGTGTCGAAGGAGTCGTCGGGAATCACGAGCCCGGTCGCGGTGTTCAGTTCGTGGATGGGGAGGCGCCCGGAGACCCGGAAGTTGCGCGGCCCGACGCGCTGGATCAGGCGCTCGTCTTCATCGTACTCGTCGCGGATCTCGCCGACCAGCTCCTCGAGCAGGTCCTCCAGGGTGACGAGGCCCGCGGTGCCGCCGTACTCGTCCACCACGATGGCCAGGTGGAGCTTCTTGGCCTGGAACTCGCGCAGCAGCGCGTCGGCCCGCTTCGACTCCGGCACGAAGTACGGCGGATGGAGATGCCCGCGGAGGTCGAAGGTGGGCGGCAGCCCGGCGAGGTGGGGCAGCAGGTCCTTGGTGTAGAGCACCCCGACGATCTGGTCGATGGTCTCCTCGAACACCGGCACACGGGAGCGCAGCTGTTCGCGAAGGAGCGGCAGGATGGCCGAGGGCGGTGTGACCACGTCGAGGCAGAACATGTCCGGGCGCGGCACCATTACCTCGCGCACCAGCGTGTCCTCCAGCTCGAACACCCGGTGGATCATCTCGCGCTCGGTGCGGTCCACCACGCCCTCGCGCGCGCCCACGTCCACCAGTGTCCGGAGCTCTTCCTCGGAGACTTCGGGCCGGCCGGCCTCTCGCTCGGAGCCGACCAGGCGGAGGGTGACGGCGGTGAACGCGGCGAGACCCACCCGGATCGGCTTCAGCAGCACGGAGAGCCACGCTACCGGCCGGTTGACCCAGGCCGCGAACCGCTGCGGACGCTCCGCCACCAGGGCCATGGGCAGCACCTCGCCGAACACCGTGAGCAGGAACACCATCCCGCCGATGGCGATGGCCAGGCCCTTGCCGCCGAAGACCTGCTCGGCGATGACCGCGGCGAGGGCCGAGGCTCCGATGTTCACCGCGGCGATGCCGATCAGGAGGGTGACCAGCAGCTCGTTGGGCTGCGCGAGCAACGGCGCGAGCGGGCCGGGCGTCCGGCCCTGCTCCCCGGCCGGCTCCTTCAGTCGTGTCCGGCCCAGCGAGAAGTACGCGGCCTCCGCGCCGGAGAGGATCGCCGAGATCAGGAGCAGGACCCCGAGGGCGATCAGCTCAGGGAGGACCCGGTCATCCATGAAAGTGCTCGAAGCCACCCCGCATCGCCACCGGCGCGTCCGCGGCGTCCACGAAGACGACCTCGCCCGCAGCCCCCTCGATCCGTCCGATCACGGTGAGGATGGTGCCGGTCGCTTCGAGGAGGCCCGCGACGAGGCGATCGGCCGCGGCGGGGTCGCACGTCAGCAGGAGCTCGTAGTCCTCGCCGCCGCTCACCGCCCACTCGTGCGCGTCCGCCCCGAGCGCGGCGGCCGCCTCCCGCGCCGCCGCGGCGACCGGGACGCGCTCGAGCGGGACGCGGGCGCCCACCCCGCTCTCCCGGCAGATGTGCTCGAGATCCGTGGCGAGGCCGTCGGAGCAATCGATCATGGCGTGGACGCCGAGCGCCTGGCCCAGCCAGCGCCCCTCCGCGACGCGCGCGCGAGGGCGGAGATGGGCCCGCGTGATCTCGCCGATCGGCCCGCCGGTGAGGCCGGCGTGGCGGGCGCGGTCGAGCCCAACCTCGAGCGCTCGGAGGCCGGCGGCGGCGGCGCCCAGGCTGCCGGTCACCGCCACTGCGTGGCCGGCGCGGGCGTGTGAGCGAAGCCGTGGCTCACCCGGGTGGGTGCCGAGCAGCGTCACGTTCACCGTCCAGCCGCCGGGACAGGCCGACGTGTCCCCGCCGACGACAGTCACGCCGTGAGGCGCGGCGGCCTCCGCCATGCCGGCGTAGAAGGCGTCCACCGCCTCGACGTCGGTATCCGCCGGGACGGCCAGCGCCACCAGCGCCCAGCGTGGGATGCCGCCCATGGCCGCGATGTCCGAGAGGTTGACGGCCAGGGCCTTCCAGCCGATGTCGGCGGGCGCGGCGGAAGCCCGGCGAAAGTGGACGTCCTCGATCAGCAGATCGGTGGTAGCGAGCAGCTTGTGGCCGGGCGGTACCGCGAGGACCGCGGTGTCGTCGCCGATGCCAACCTCCACCCCGTCCGCCGCGCCCCCGGCGGCGCTTCTCCGGATGCGACGGATCAGCCCGCGCTCGCCCAGCCCGCCCAGGCCCACCCGTTCTGGCGGCTCCGCGTTCATGCCGGTGTGGGTGCCGGCGTTAGCGCGAGGAAGTTGGCCAGCAGCGCCTTGCCCTGGCTCGTCAGGATGGACTCGGGATGGAACTGCACTCCCTCGACCGGGTAGCGGCGATGCCGCAGGCCCATGATCTCCCCGTCGTCCGCGCGGGCCGTGATCTCGAGATCGGCGGGAAGGCCGGTTTCGAGCACGACCAGCGAGTGGTAGCGCGTCGCCTCGAACCCCGGCGGCAGGCCGCGGAAGAGGCCGCGCCCGTCGTGCGTGATCGGAGAAGTCTTGCCGTGCATTTGCCTCCGCGCCCGCGCCACCGTGCCCCCGAAGGCCTGGCCGATCGCCTGGTGACCGAGGCAGACGCCGAGGATCGGCACGCGGGCGTGGAAGCGGCGGATCAGCTCGAGCGAGATGCCGGCGCCGTCCGGATTGCCGGGCCCCGGGGAGATGACGATGCCCTCGGGCGCCAGCGCGAGGACGTCGTCCGTGGTGAGCGCGTCGTTGCGGGCCACTCGCATGCGGGCCCCCAGCTCGCCCAGATACTGGACGAGGTTGTAGGTGAACGAGTCATAGTTGTCGAGCACCAGGATCATCCCGGCTGCTCCTGCGCCGCGATGCGGAGCGCCAGGATCATGCCCCGTGCCTTCGAGGCGGTCTCGAGCCACTCCGCCTTGGGATCGGAGTCGGCCACGATACCCGCGCCCACCTGGATGGACGCGCGGCGCCCGTGGCACACCACGGTGCGGATCGTGATGCAGGAGTCGAGGTTGCCGGAATAGGAGATGTAGCCAACCGCGCCCCCGTAGGGACCCCGACGGGTGGGCTCCAGCTCCTCGATGATCTCCATGGCCCGGATCTTGGGGGCCCCGGTGAGGGTCCCGGCTGGGAAGCAGGCCGCCAGCACGTCGAAGGCGTCCTTGCCCGGCTCGAGCCGGCCCCGCACGTGACTCACCAGGTGCATGACGTGCGAGTAGCGCTCCACCACCATGAACTCCGAGACCTCGACGCTGCCGAGGCGGCTCACCCGGCCCACGTCGTTGCGCCCGAGGTCCACCAGCATGACGTGCTCCGCCCGCTCCTTCGGATCCGTCCGCATCTCGTTCGCGAGCCGGGCGTCCTCCTCCTCGGTGCGACCGCGGAGATGCGTCCCCGCGATCGGCCGCTCTTCCACCCGCTCGTCTTCGAGCCGCACCAGCACCTCCGGGGACGATCCCACGATGCTGGTCTTGCCCAGGCGCAGGAAGAAGAGATAGGGCGACGGGTTGACGGTGCGGAGCGCGCGATAGAGCGTGAACGGGTCGGTTCGGAGCTCGGTGTCGAGACGTCGGGATAGCACCACCTGGTAGGCGTCGCCCGCGGCGATGAACTCCTTCGCCCGCCGCACGCCGTCCATGAAGGCGACCTCGTCCATCGTCGAGGTGAATCCCTCGTCCCCCAGCGCCACCAGCGGCTCCACCGGCGGTAGGGTCAGCGGGGCAGGGGCACGGGCCGGCCGGCGGAGGTTGCCGATCAGCATGCCGATCTTCACCGCGGCCGCATCGTACGCCCGGTCGAGCGAGGCCGGATCGGTCCTGGTGACGTGGGCATTGGCGATCACCAGCAACCGGTGGTGCAGGTTGTCGAACACCAGCAGGGTGTCCGTGAACATGAAGACGGCGTCCGGCAACTTCTGGTCGTCGGTGGTGAGCGTGGGGAGCCGCTCGACGTGCCGGATCATGTCGTAGGACAGGAAGCCCACCGCGCCCCCCTGGAAGCGGGGCAGCCCCGGTACCCGGACCGGCTTGAACCGGGAGAGCAGGTCCCGGAGCGCCGTGAACGGATCCGAGCCCGGCAACAGCTCGATGGTGCCGTCGGGGCGACGGACGCTGATGCGCTTGCCCTTGGCGGTGAAGACCATGAGAGGGTCTGTGCCGAGGAAGGAGTAGCGGGCCCACTTCTCTCCGCCCTCGACCGACTCCAGCAGGAAAGCGTAGGGACCGGGGCGGAGCCTCAGGAAAGCGGACAACGGGGTGTCGAGGTCGGCGGCCAGCTCGGCGAACACCGGGATCAGGTTGCCCTGGTCGGCCAGGGCGCGGAATTCCTCGCGCGTCGGAAAGAGCGGGGGGAGACCGGGCCCCACCGTCGACATGGATGCGCCGCTCAGGCGTTCGCGTCCAGCTTCTTCTTGAGCTGTGCCTTCGGAACCGCGCCGATGACCTGATCCATGACCTTGCCGCCCTTGACGAAGAGGATCGTCGGGATGGAGCGGATCCCGTAGCGGGCCGCGAGCGCCGGCTGCTCGTCCACGTTCACCTTCGCGAGGGTCACCGAACCCTTGCCCTCGCGTACGAGCTCTTCCAGCATGGGCGCGAGGGCGCGGCAGGGCGCACACCACTCGGCCCAGAAGTCCACCATCAGCAGCTCGGTATGCTTGCCCAGTTCCGTGTCGAAGCTGGCCTCGGTGAGATGCAGGGTACTGTCGGCCATGGATCGAGGGTCTCCTTGTGGTGGGTCAGGAGTGTGGCGGGACAGCGGGTGAGAGTTCCATAAAAAACGCAATGCCACGCTAGCATACGCCCCCCTCCATCGCAAGGTCGGCGGCCTGCCCCGTGGGCAGGGCAGGGAAGCCGACGCTTCGGGGCACTCCTTCTGACAGTGGGCGTCACCTATCGGACGTCCGCCGGTTGTCACCCTGGCTCGGCAGGGCCCAAACACCCCTCCGATGACCCGAAAGGCTTGAATCTACGGCGTTGCCCCGGACACGTCGAGAGCGCCGTCCGAGAGGGCGGAAAGCTCAGTTGGTAGGGGCCTTGCAGTAGATGAACCCCCCGAAAAGCCTCATCGGGTTGGGTCGTTCGGATAACCAGGTGCACTCGCAGCCGAGGAGGGTCCGGGTCGTGGGCAAGGTGATGGTCGTCGATGACGCCGTGTCAGAGCTGAAGCTGATCGAGGACATTCTCAAGGCGGCCGGCCACCAGGTCGTATCGTACGATCACGGCGAGCTCCTAGAGGATCGGATCGTCGAGGAGCGGCCGGACCTGCTGCTGCTGGACATCGTGATGCCCAGGCGCAACGGTTACGAGGTGCTGCGGGGCCTCCGGCGCGATCCTCGCACCAAGGACACCCTGGTGGTGTTCGTCAGCTCCAAGAACCAGGATAGCGACCGGCTGTGGGGCCAGCGACAGGGGGCCGCGGACTACCTCACCAAGCCGTTCACCGCGGACCAGCTCCTCGGCGTGGTGAGCCAGTTCGTGAAATAGCCGATGACCCCAGCGCCCGTGACCCCGTTGCCGCTCGCAACCCCGGACGCCCCTCCGGCGCGGCGCGCCTGCCTCTTCGCTCTGGCCGCCACCCGGTTCGCGGTGGACGTGCGGAGCGCTCGCGAGGTGGTGGTCTTCGATGAGATCACCATGGTGCCCCGGGCTCCACGGTACCTGGTGGGGGTGGCAAACCTCCGGGGCACCGTGATGGCGATCGTGGACATCCGCGGTTTGCTAGGATTGGCGGAGTCGCGGCCCGGGCGCAGCGTGCGGACGCTGGTCGTGCGCGATGGCTCCGTGCAGGCGGCGTTGGTCGTGGACACCGTCGTCGGGCTCGAGCCCTTCGAGGCCGTGGTGCCGACCGACAGCCCAGCCACCGACGGGATGCGGGGACCCCGCCCGCTGATGGCCGGCTGGATCGAGGGGGCCGGGGAGACGCTGCCGCTGCTCGACGTCTCGAAGATCCTGGTCGCGCTCGCCACCGCGACTCCACGGACCCCACAGGAGGCATCGGCATGAACCGGAGAAGCTTCCTCGGCGGCGCCCTCTCGGCGAGCGTCGCGAGCAGCCTGTTCCCCGCCGCGGCGCGCGGCCAGGCCGGAGAGATCAGGATCGGCATGAGCGCGGCGTTTCGCGGCGCCGCGGCCGGCCTCGGCAGCGAGCTCTACCGGGGCGCCCAGGCTTACTACAGCGAGATCAACTCGCGGGGCGGGCTCTCCGGCCGGCCCATCACGGTGGTCGCGCTGGACGATGGCTACAACCCGGAGCCGTGCATCCGCAACACGATCCAGCTCCTGGACCGGGAGAGGGTGTTCCTGCTCTCCAACTATGTGGGCACCCCGACGCTCACACGCGCGTTGCCCGTCATCAAGCAGTACGCGGACCAGCACGTGGTGCTGGTGGGCAACTTCACCGGCGCCCAGCCCCAGCGTGAGATCCCCTACGTCGATCAGGTCTTCAATATCCGGGCCTCGTACCGGCAGGAGATGGCGGCACTGGTCGAGCGCTTCTGGCAGGCGGGGGCGCGGCGCTTCGGGGTCTACTACCAGATCGACGCCTACGGCCGCAGCGGCACCGACGGGGTGGCGCGGGCGCTCGCCGCGCGCAAAGCCAAGATCGTGGCGGAGGCGACCTACGTACGAAACGCCAGGTTCGAGGAGGACATGACCATCGCGGTCAAGGCCCTCCGCGAGGGCGGCTGCGAGGTGGTGCTCTGCACGGGGGCCTACCAGGGCTGCGGGGCCTTCGTGCGCTCGGCCCGCGACGCGGGCTGGACCGCGCCGATCTCCAACGTCTCGTTCGTGGGATCGGACGCCATGCTCGGATTGCTGGTCACGCACGGCCGCGCGAAGGGCCGCGACTACACCCGCGCCCTGATCAATTCCCAGGTGGTGCCGAGCTACGACGACACCGGCCTGCCCGGCGTGGTCGAGTACCGAGCCCTCATGGACAAGCACAATCCGCAGGTGCCCGAGGCGCTTCGCGACCCCGCCTATGCGCCGCAGAAGCACAGCTTCATCAGCCTCGAGGGTTACGTGAACGCGCGGGTGATCGTCGAGGCGCTGCGCCGTACGGGGCCCGCCGCGGGGCGGCCGGCCTTCCGCCAGGCGCTGGAATCACTCCGGGGGCTCGATCTCGGGATCGGCGCGCCGCTCACCTTCACGGCCGAGCGGCACCAGGGATTGGACAGTGTCTACTTCACGCGGGTCGAGGGTGACCGATGGTTGCCGATCGTGGACTGGTCCGCGGCGGTCAAGGCATGAACATGGGCATGGACGGTCTGAAGCGGGGCTGGAGAAAGCACGCGATGAGGAAGCGATCGGAGGGTCCAGGCTCTCTCGCCGAGACCGCTCCCGTCCCGGCCTCCCGGGCGCGGTTCGGCCTTCTCGGCAAGATCACCATCTTCCTCGTGCTGGTCATGGTGCCGGTGGCGACCGTGAGCTGGATCATCGCCTACCGGTCGCTGCAGGAGAACCTGAGCCGCGAGTTTGCCGACAAGGGCAGTGCCATCGCCAACAGCCTGGCGAGCTCCGCCGCGGATCTGGTCGTGAACCGCGACGCGTCCACCGTGCAGGCGCAGGTCGACGAGTTCGCCAAGATCTCCGGCGTGGCCTACGTCATGGTCTACGATCCCCAGCGCACCCTCATCGCCCACACCTTCGCGCCGGTGGTGCCCAATGGCATCATCGAGATGAACGTGGTGCCGGGGCAGGCGACCCGGCCACAGGTCCAGGAGCTCAGCTACCTCGATCCCCGCGGCGAGAGCGAGCGCGAGATCATCGACGTCGGCGTGCCCATGTTGGGCGGCCGGCTCGGGACGGTGCGGGTGGGCATGGACAAGGCGATCATCACCGCCGCCGCGGTCGGGGCCGGCAACTTCCTGCTTCTCGTGCTCGGCGGGATCGCGGCGGCCGCGGTGCTTGCCGGCGTGATCTTCGCGCAGCGGATCACGCGGCCGGTCAACGCCCTGATGAGCGTGGCCGAGCTCGTGGGGCGGGGCGACCTCTCCCAGCTGGTGCCGGTCACCTCGCGAGACGAAATCGGCCAGATGGCGATCACCTTCAACGAGTCGATCGTGCGGCTCCGCTCGCTGGTCCAGACCGAGACCGACCGCGACGAGGAGCGCCGCAAGCGCGAGGAGCTGCAGCAGAACATCATCAAGTTCCTCGACACGGTGGTGGAGATTGGCAAGGGCGACCTCACCCGGCGCGGCGAGGTGAGTTGGGACGTGCTCGGCAACGTGGTGGACGCCATCAACCTGATGGTCGAGGAGATCTCCTCGATCGTCGGCGACGTGCGGCAGGCCGCCCTCCGGGTGGCCTCGGGCTCGCAGGACACCATCCGGATCACCGGCGAGCTCGCGGAGGCGGCCCAGGCCCAGGCTCGCGACGCGGTGAGCGTGACCCGCTCGGTGGCGGACGTGACGGTATCGGTGCGCCAGGTCGCGGACAGCGCCGACCAGAGCGCCAAGGCCGCGCGCCAGGTGCTCCAGGCCGCGAGCAAGGGCGGGGGAGCGGTGCGCAACAGCCTGGCGAGCATGCAGCAGATCCGGGCCGAGGTGCAGACCATCTCCAAGAAGATCAAGTCGCTCGGCGACCGATCGCTCGAGATCTCCAACATCGTGAACACCATCCAGGACATCGCGGCCCAAACGCACCTGCTCGCCCTGAACGCCTCCATCGAGGCGGCGGGCGCGGGCGAGGCGGGACTGCGGTTCTCGGTGGTGGCCGACGAGGTCCGAAAGCTGGCGGAGCGGGCCAGCCAGGCCACCCGGGACATCGGCACGCTCATCAAGGGCGTGCAGATCGAGACCCAGGAGGCGGTGGTGGCGATGGAGGCGGGGACCCGGGAGGTGGAGTCCGGATACGAGGTCAGCCTGAAAGCGGAAGAGGCCCTCCAGGAAATCGGCAAGATCTCGCAGACCTCCGCCGAGCTCGCCGCCGAGATCTCGAACGCGTCCCAGACTCAGGTGCAAGGCGCCGAGGCGGTCGCGGGTGCCGTCCAGGCGATCGCGGGCGCGGCGGTTAAGACCGAGCAGGGGGTGCAGCAGAGCCGGAAGAACGTCGAGCAGCTGGCCCGTCTAGCCGAAGAGCTGACCGCCAAGCTGTCCCGCTTCAAGCTGGCCGGCTGACGCCATGGCTGATGGCCGCGAGCGCGAGCTGCTGCTGGGCATCTTCCTGATGGAGGCCTGGGATACCGCCGGGGCTCTCGAGGAAGGGCTCGGCCGGCTGACCGAGGCCGAGGCCCCGACCGAGGAAGCCCTCGCGCCGCTCATCGTGTTCGCGCATCGTCTGAAGGGCTCGGCCGGGCTTCACGGGTTCCCCGGCGTCTCGGAGCTGGCCGCCGGCACCGAGCGGCTGCTCGAGCGGACCCCGATCGCGGCGGTCGAGGACCGCGCCCGTGCGGCCGTCTTCCTGGACGGCCTCATCGGTCTCCTGAAGGAAGTCTTCGACGGCATCAGCGCGGTCGGCATCGAGGACTCGGCCCGGATCGGGGAGTTCAAGGCCCGCTATCCGACGTTCTTCGCGGACGCGGCCGCCGCGCCGCCGCCGGTCACGGGGCCGGCCGCGCCGGCCGCGCCACCGAGCTCGCCCTTGGCCGCCGACCTACGGCGATTCTTCGCCGAGGGCGGCGAGGTCCTGGAGTACTTCCTGCCCGAAGCCGCCGAGCATCTGGAGGCCATGACCACGGCCCTCCTCGCCATCGAGGCCGGCGCGCGCGACGAGGGCACCCTCGCGACCGTCTTCCGAGCGGCGCACACACTGAAGGGCGCGGCGTACACGGTCGGGTGCGCACCTCTCGGCGACGCCACCCACCAGATCGAGGACCTGCTCGGCGCGGTGCGCGAGCACCGGCTTCGCGTCACGCCCGCGGTGACCGAAACGCTCTTCGCGGGAACCGCGGCCATCAAGCGGGTGCTCCAGACCGGAGCCGCGGTCTCCAACGAGGACGCGCAGGCGCTGGAGTGGGCGACGCGCGACCTCCGCTCCCTGACGGCCTCGGAGGAGCTGCGTGAGCACGCGGCGCCCCGGCCGCCGGTCGAGGTGCCCGAGCCGGTCGCGGCCGCCACCGCCGAGCTCTCGACACCGCCTGAGCTCCCGGACTTCGTCCGGCCGGAGTTCCTGGCCCGCCTCGAGGCGCTGCCGCGCCCGGCCCCGCGTGCCGCGAGCGCGGCAACCGGTCCCAGCATCCGGGTTCCCGTCGAGCGGCTCGACACCCTGATGAACCTGGTGGGCGAGCTGATGATCGCGCGGAGCCGCCTCGACCGGCGCCTGGCCCAGCTCGATCAGGTGAGCGAACTGCTCCTCGCCAGCCGCACGCGCCTGGGCCAGGTCGGCCGCGACTTCGAGTTCCGGCGGCAGGCACCCACGCGGCCCCGCGAGGACCGCGGCGCCGAGCGCGACGGCATGGGAGACCTGCGCGACACCTCGGAGCTCTTCGCCGAGCTCGAGTTCGACCGCTACGACGACATCAGCATCCTGGCCCGCAGCGTGACCGAGATGTCCGCCGACGTGGCCGAGGTGCAGAGCCAGCACACGACCCTGCTGCGAAGCGTCCGGGAGGACACGGTCCAGATCCAGCGCCTGACCGCGGCCCTCCGTAAGGAAATCACCCGCGCGCGCATGGTGCCCATCGGCCGGCTTTTCGCGCGGGTGGCCCAGCAGGTGCGAGAGGCGGCCCGGGCTACCGGGAAGACGGTGACCCTCACCGTGCGCGGGGAGTCCGCGGAGGTGGACAACGGGGTCATCGAGCAGATCGCCGACCCGCTGCTGCACCTGATCCAGAACGCGGTGGCTCACGGCATCGAATCCGCGCCGGAACGCGAGAGCCGCGGCAAGGTACCCTCGGGCCACGTGACCCTGTCCGCCTCCCAGGAGGGCGGCTTCATCCTGGTCGAGGTGGAGGACGACGGGCGTGGCATCGACGCCGAGCTGCTGCGTCGCCACGCGGCGGAGCGGGGGCTCCTGCCCGCGGCCGAGGCCGCTACCCTGCCCGACCGCGATGCCCTGAACCTCATCTTCCTGCCGGGCTTCAGCACCGCGTCCACGGTGACCCAGACTTCCGGGCGCGGCGTCGGCCTCGACGTGGTCCGGACCAATGTCAGCCGGCTCAACGGCGAGATCAACGTCGAGACCGAGGCGGGTCGGATGACCCGCTTCGTGCTGAAGCTGCCCCTCACGATGGCGATCGTGGACGCGATGATGGTGCGGTGTGGGTCGGAGACCATGGCGTTCCCGCTCACCGCGGTGAGCGCGATGCGCTCGGTCGCGTCCCACGAGATCACGACCACGGGTGGGCGGGAGACGGTGTGGCTCGACGAGCGGCCAGTCGACCTCATCCGCCTCGACCAGGCGCTGGGCCTCGTCGCGTCTCCGCCGCCCACGCGGCGACCAGTGGTCGTGATGAGGGGCGGCGGCAAGCCCTTCGGCGTGGTGGTGGACGAGCTCCTGGGCAAGGAGGAGATCGTGATCAAGAGCCTGGGCGCGCTCTTCGACGGAGTGGGCCCGTTCTCGGGTGCCACGATCTCCGGTGAAGGGCGCGTGATCCTGCTCCTCGATCCGACCCTCCTGCGGGAGGCCGCGTCGCGGCCCCCGGCCCCCCTGGCCCGCGAGGCGGCGGGCGCGCCGGTGGAGCTCGCGGACACTCGTCCCACCGTCCTGCTGGTGGACGATTCCGTGAGCATCCGCAAGTTCGTGGGCCAGATGCTGGAGAAGGCCGGCTTCCGGGTCGTCACCGCGCTCGACGGCCAGGACGCGCTCCAGCAGCTCGTGGAGCTCGTGGTCGATGTGGTCGTCACCGACCTCGAGATGCCGCGGCTCAACGGCTACGCCCTGATCGAGGACCTGCGACGACGGCCGGCCACCCGAGACGTGCCGGTGATCGTGATGACGACGCGGGCGGGCGAGAAGCACGCCGGCCTAGCCCGGCGCCTGGGCGTGCGCCACTACGTCACGAAGCCGGTGGACGAGCAGAGCTTCGTCCGGATCGTCGGCTCGTGCGCAGCGGGGGAGCGGGCGTTCGAGGGCCCCGCGCTGGCCGGTTCCGCGCGCGCCGGGAGCCGGGTCGAGTAGGCGATGGCCGACGCCAAGGTGCTCGTGGTGGACGCCAACCAGGACAGCCGGGTCGCGCTGGCCCATGCCCTGGCGGAAGCCGGCTACGAGGCGGCGGTCGCGACCAGCGGTTCGTTCGCGCTCACCATGCTCGAGTGGGAGCAACCCGATCTCATCGTGAGCTACGCCAAGGTGCAGGACATGGACGGCTACGAGCTGTTCACGATGGTGCGGCGCGATCCGGCGACCAAGGATACGCCCTTCCTGCTCCTGGCCGGCCGTGACCGGCCCATCGCGCTGGCCGCCACGGAGGCCGGAGTGGACATGACGGTCACCGGCGACTTCACCCTCGCCACCGTGATGTCGCGCATCAAGGAGCTGCTGGGGGACGCGCCGCCCGCCACTCCGGTCCGCCGGCCGGAGCCGCCCGCCGCCAAGGGACCCGCGAAGATGCCGGCGCGGCCGCCCGTCGCTCCCGCCACTCCGGCGCCGGTTAAGAGCGCGGCCGAGCCCGGCCGCAGCAGCTTCCAGGGGTCTCTGGGCGTGATGGACCTGACCGAGCTCACGCAGGTGATCTCGCTCGGGGTCAAGACGGGTGAGCTCCTGCTCTCGCTCTCGGGAGGCGAGGGGAGCATCCTCTTCGAGGCCGGCCGGGTGGTACACGCCGAGTTCGCGGGAAAGACCGGTGAGCCCGCCTTCGGCGCGATGGTGGGCGCCTCCCAGCGGGAAGGGGAGGCGCGCTTCTGCTTCAACCGCCGTGAGCGCGAGGCGCTGGCGGGGCAGCCGCGCACCATCTCGCGCAGCGTGGAGCAGCTCCTCCTGAGCGTGGCACAGGAGATGGACGAGAAGACCCAGGGGGCCGATGGGCACCGAGAGGCCGCCGCCTCCCGGGCAACGCGGCGGGACGGATAGGTGATGCCCAAGGTTCTGGTGGTGGACGACAGCCTGAGTGTCCGCAAGGTGGTGCAGCGGGCGCTGGAGTCGAAGCGGATCGAAGTGCAGTCGGCCGCCTCGGGGAGCGAGGCGATAGAGCAGATCGCGCGCGAAGCGCCGGACCTCATCGTCTGCGACGTGATCATGCCGGACATGGACGGCTACCAGATCTGCGACTTCATCAAGAAGCACCCGACGCTGGGACACACTCCGGTGCTGTTGATCTCGGGCATCGTCAATGGCACCGTGCTCGAGCGCGCCGCCAAGGTCCAAGCCGACGACGTGATGCGGAAGCCCTTCGCGGCCGACGAGCTCCTGCATCGTATCGAGAGCCTGCTTCCCGCCGGGCGCCGCTCCGCTGCGAGCGGCGCGCCCGCGCCGGCTCCGGCCATGTCCCCGGCCGCGCCGGTCACCGAGCGCCCCGCTCGCACGCTCGAACGGCCCGCGCCCGTTGCGGAGCCGGTCGCGGTCGTCGCGCCGGCGGCCGTGCCGGTCCCCGATCTCAAGGCCCTGCTCGCGGGGGTGGCCGAGCTGGCCGGGGTGTCCCTGACCGCGCTGATCGATCGCGAGGGAGCCCTGATGGAGGTCGCGGGCGGGCTCCTTCCGGACGCCGAGCTGGCGGGCGCGCTGGCTGCCTGTCTCGTCGAGTCGACGGACGGAGTGGGTCGAGCCCTGACCCAGGGGCGTCTCCAGAGCCTGATCATCGAGTACGACGCCGGGGTCGTGCTGCTGAACGCCGTCGGCCCGGGCGCCATGCTCGCGGTGGTGCTCGACGATCCGGCGGTGCTCGGCAAGGTACGCTACCACGTGAAGAAGGCGCTTCCGGACCTGGTCCGGGCCGTGTGAGGCCTCCGTCCATGAGAACGTCCTACCGCTCCGTGTCCAGTGCCCGGCGGCTCTCGTCCTGGCTGATGGCCGTGCTGGGGCTGGCCGGGTATGTCGGCCTTATCTACGCCCTGACCCTCGTACCCCTGCAGTTCGAGGTGCCGCTGCCGAAGTGGGGCGTCGCCAGCATCCCGCCGATCACGTACGGCGTGCTGGTTTGGCTGTGGGTCCGCCGTCCGTCCGTAGTGCGCTGGCTCGTGGGCACCGCGGTCCTGAGCGGCCTCCATGTCCTGCTCGCCATGTCGCGGGAGCCTCTCAGCGCGCTGCTCGATCCGGCCCTCGCGGGGCGCCCATTGCCCTGGATGCTGCCGCCCCCCTTGCCCGAGCTGATCGGGGTGCTGCTGTTGCTGGTGCCGCTCCGTGACCTGCTGCGGGCGCCCGTCCGCGTTGCCCGCGAGCGGAGCGCGGCCGCCCGCCCGTCGGTGAGCCTTCGGGCGCGTGCCGCCACCACGCCCACGCGCGCGCAGGCCGCGCCCGCGCCCGAGGGGAGCAGATCCTTGAGCGAGACGCTATTCTCGCGGAGCGATCCGGCTTCCGAGGCCGTCGTGACCGTCGCTCCGGTGGTGGCGCCGCCTCCA
Organism: Candidatus Limnocylindria bacterium; assembly: GCA_035524955.1. Lineage (GTDB taxonomy): Bacteria > Methylomirabilota > Methylomirabilia > Rokubacteriales > CSP1-6 > CAMLFJ01. Next base: position 32,305 of record DATLFG010000069.1, read on the forward strand.
CCGCCGCCTGCCGAGCCGGAGCCGGAGGCGGAGCCTCGTCGGCACCGCGCCGCCAGCTCCGCGCAGCGGCGTCGCGAGGCCGGGATACCCCGCCCGCCCGGCCGGTCGGAAGTGGTCCTACGAATCGCGCTCGATCGGGTGATGGGGCAGTTTCCCCCCGGCACCTTCCTCGCGCCGGAGGACGAGGTGGCGGCGAGCCTCAGCGACCCCGGCCATCTGCGGATCTCGGGCGAGCTCGTGGTCACTCAGCTCTCGGAAGGCGTCGCTCGGGTTGCGTGGAGCGATATCGCCGATCAGTTCCCGGCTCACCTGGTCGCTCTGAGCAACGGCCAGATTACCGAGCATCTGGGAGATGGCCTGCGCCTCCCCCTCGACGAGGTGATCGCCCAGCTCCCGCAGGAGCTGTTCGTCGCGGACACGCCGGAGGTCGAGATCCACGGGCTCCATCGGATCCCGGTGCCGTTCCATCCGATCGAGGAGTCCGACATGGCGGCCGAGCCGGCACCGCCGGAGACCACGCCGGCACCGGAGACCGGGCCCACCCTCTCCGAGGAAGCGCCGCGCGCCGCACCGAGGCGGGTGGAGACGCCTCCCGTGGCGGATCCGGTCGCGATCGAGCCGCCCGCCGCTCCCGCGCCGATGGAGTTGCCGGTGCCCGCCGAGCCCAAGCCGGCCCGATGGCCCGAGCCCACCCCGACCGAGGTCTCGGCCGCCGCGGCCGAGACCGACGAGTCCACCGTGCGGATCTCCTTCAATCGCGTGGCTCCCGAGCTTCCCGCGGAGGCCTTCCACTCCCCGCTGGAGCAAGTGGCGGAGCGGATGCGGCATCCCGGCGCGCTGCTGATCCCGCGGTCGGTGGTCCTGCCTCGGCTCGCGGAAGGCTTGATCCGTGTGGGCTGGGACGTGGTCGCGGCGCAGTTCCCCCGTGACGAGATGGCCGTGTCGGATGCGGAGATGGCGGAGCGCCTGCCGAACGGCATCCGGCTCCCGCTCGACGAGATCATCCGGCAGGTCCCGATGGACCTGTTCATGGCCCCCGGCCCGGCGGCCGACGTCCGCGGCCTCGAGTACTTCCCGGCGCCGTTCCAGCCGCTCCTGTCGGATCCGGCGCCCGAGCCGACGGTCCCGGCCGAGGTTCCCGCGCCGCCGGTCCTCGCGGCTCCCGAGCCCGTGGCCAGCGAGGAGCCGCGGAACCCCGCGCTCGAGCTGGTCGAGCCGGCCCCCGTGCTCGACCCGGCGGCCGCTCCCGAGGCCATCGTCGTCGCGGAACCGATGGTCGATCAGGAGCCCGATCCGGTCGAGGCGGTCCCGGCCGTTCCGCTGGTCGAGCCGGATCGTCCACTCGGTGTCGACACGCGTGTGGTGTTCGATGAGCCGGAGCCGGCCGTGGTCGTTCCGAGCCCGGCGGCCGCGCCCGCCTACGCGCCGCCGCCGCCCGAGTACGCCTGGTCGGAGCCCGAGCCGGTCCAGGCCCCCGCGGCGTGGGTCGATCCGGCGCCGCCTGCGCCGGTCCCTACCGCCCTCGTCCCGGGATCCGCGGAGGCGGCGGAGGCGCGGCGGATCGTCGCGCTGCTGGCTCCGATCGCGTCGTTCGATGTGAGTGTCCACGCGATCGAGGGGGTCACCGTCTACGCGATGGCCTCCCCCACAGTGGCGCACGAAACCGCCGTCACGGTGGCGGGTCTCGCGCTACCCCTGTTGACGGACCGCCGCCCGCGGTGGCCGGTGGATCAGATCACGCTGCGAGGGCCGGAGACGGCCCTCGTGCTGACCCCGCTCGGCGCCCCGGGTGACCGTGGGCCCGTCCTCGCGGCCGCGGCGCCCCGCGGCGGCGCGCTCGCGCTGCTCGAGATCCTCTGCCGGCGCGCGGCGGCCGACCGCCCGCGGGGTCCCGCGTCACCGGCTCACGATATGGTCGCGGCGGGAGGATCGAGCCTGGCTCCGGCGACGGTGCCCGGCCGGGCCGCGGCCATCCCCCGAGGCCTGACCGCGTTCGGTGACGTCACCGCCTCGGTGCTGCGAGAGGCGGAAAGCGAGGCGGTTCTCTATTTCTTCCTGCCGGCGGGAGACGATGTGCCCGCGGTGGGAGCGTTCGCGCAGGACCTCCACGCCGTGATGCGGAAGGCGGCGGGGTCCGGCGCCGTGTTCCGGACCGCGATCCTGCGATCCAGCGACACGCTCCTCGTCATCCAGCCCGAGGAGATCGGGCATGGGCGGTCGATCGTCATCGTCGCGGGTGGTCGGGTGACCCGGCCCGGTCTGGCCTACCGCCAGGTCGAGCGGGCGGCGGCGACGCTGATGTCGGCCTGAGGCGACTCGATGTCGATCATCAACTACGCGCAGAAAGAGATCAGCTTCAAGATCGTCTACTACGGCACGGGAGTCGCCGGGAAGACCGCCAACCTCCAGTACATCTATCGGGGCCTTCCGGACGTCAACCGCGGCAACATGGTGTCGCTCGCGACGGGCGACGACCGGACACTCTTCTTCGACTTCCTTCCCGTCTCCGCGGTGACGGTGCGGAACTTCGTGGCGAAGTTCCAGCTCTACACGGTGCCGGGTCAGATCTACTACAACATGACGCGCAAGCTCGTGCTACGCGGCGTCGACGGTATCGTCTTCGTCGCGGACTCGCAGTGGGAGCGCCTGCCCGAGAACGTGGAGAGCTTCAGAAACCTCGAAGAGAATCTGAAAGAGTACGGGTACAATCTGGACGAGATCCCGTACGTGATCCAGTACAACAAGCGTGATCTGCCCAACGTGGCTCCGGTGGAGTATCTCGAGTACATGTTGAACCGGAAGAGCCGGCGGGTCCCATACTTCGAATCGGTCGCCGTCGAGGGCAAGGGCGTGTTCGACACGCTCAACACCGTCTCTCGCATGGTCCTCGTCGCCGGGTTCGGACAAGAACAGGGGGCGCTCAATGAGTCTAAATGACAACCTGGCTATCCACGAAGAGGACGCGCAGCGGATCAACGGCGTTCTCCTGCACTTCCTGGGCGAGTCGGGGGCGATGGAATCGCTCCTGATCGACCGGAGCGGACAGCTCCTGGCTCGCGGTGGCGCCTCACGGTCGCTGGACACCGTCTCGCTCTCCGCGCTCGCCGCGGGCGCGTTCAGCTCGACCGCCGCGATGGCGCGGCTGCTGGGCGAGACGGAGTTCACCATGCTGTTCCACCAGGGGGTGAAGGAGAGCATCCACGTGGCCGCGGTCGACGAGCATGCGATCCTGCTCGCCATCTTCGACAGCCGGACCACCGTGGGCATGGTGCGCCTGTTCGCCAAGGAGGCGGGCACCGCCATCGGCGCCATCCTGGCCGAGACCCGGACCCGGCCTCAGCGCACCGGCGTGCTGTCCACGCCGATTCACAAGGACGAGGTGCAGTCCTCGCTGCGGGAGCGTCCGGTCTAGCTGACGGACACGACGACCATGGCGCCCAGCGACAACAAGACCCTGCTGTCCTCGGAAGAGAAACGGTCCCTGGCCGAGTCGGCCCGGCTCTGCGAGATGATCGTGGAGGCCAACCCCTCGGATACCGGCGCGCTCGAGACCTTGAAGGAGATCTACACCAAGCTGGGCGATCGGGAGAATCTGGCTCGGGTCGTCGCGCGCCTCGCCGGCACGGTCGGGGGGCGGCCCTCCGCCAGCGTGGCCCCGGCTCCTGAGCTCCCGACCGGTCGGCCGCCGTCCACCGACGAGATGGAGTCGCTCGCCGCGTCCATCGAGGTCGCGCCGGCCCCGAGTCCCGGCAAGCGGGGCGGCGGCTCCCCGATCGAGCGACGCCAGGGCAGCTTGTCGCGCCTCGGGGACCGGCTGGTCTCCGAGAAGCTCATCAGCCCGGACCAGCTCCAGCGCGCCCTCGCCGAACAAAAGGGGAGCGCCGACAAGCTCGGGACGATCCTGGTCCGCCTCAACTTCATCACCGAGGACAGTCTCGTCTCGTTCCTGTCGAAGCAGTACGCGATGCCCGCGATCACGGTGGCGCAGGTGGACCCGGATCCGGACGTGCTCAAGCTCGTGCCCGAGCAGATCGCCAAGAAGCACAGTGTGCTTCCGATCAAGCGGATCGGCAACGTGCTCACGCTGGCGATGGCGGACCCCACCAACGTGTTCGCGCTCGACGACGTCGGGTTCATGACCGGACTGCAGATCCAGCCGGTGGTCGCCTCCGAGGCGGCCATCCGCAAGGCCTTCGAGCGCCTCTACGAGACCGGCGGCAGCGTCAACGACATGATGAGCGAGCTGGAGGGGGCCGACACCGACGTCGAGGTTGTGGAGGACGGCGAGGCCGCCTTCAGCAAGGCCGACGTCTTCGACCTGAAGGAGTCGGCCGACGAAGCTCCGGTGGTCCGGCTCATCAACATGATCCTGACCGACGCGATCCGACGGGGTGCCTCCGACATCCACCTGGAGCCCTACGAGAAGGTCTTCCGGGTCCGGTTCCGTATCGACGGCGTGCTGCACGAGATCATGACACCGCCCAAGCGTCTCGAGGCCGCCCTGACCTCGCGCGTGAAGATCATGGCCACGATGGACATCGCGGAGCGTCGCCTTCCCCAGGACGGCCGGATCAAGCTGCGCTACCACCAGCGGGAGATCGACTTCCGGGTCTCGACCCTGCCGACGATCTTCGGCGAGAAGACCGTCATGCGGATCCTGGACAAGGAAGCGCTCCAGCTCGACCTGGGCGCCCTCGGCTTCGACCCGTGGAGCCTCGAGCAGTTCACCAAGGCGATCAACAGCCCTTACGGCATGATCCTGATCACCGGGCCTACCGGCTCCGGCAAGACCACCACGCTCTACTCGGCCATCCACACCATCAACTCGCCGGACATCAACATCATGACCGCCGAGGACCCGGTCGAGTACAACCTCAAGGGCGTCAACCAGGTGCAGGTCAACGACGAGATCGGACGCACCTTCGCAGCCTGCCTCCGGAGCTTCCTGCGGCAGGACCCCGACGTGATCCTGGTCGGTGAGACCCGAGACCTGGAGACGGCCCAGATCGGCATCCGCGCCGCCCTGACCGGCCACCTCGTGCTCTCCACGCTCCACACCAACGATTGCCCGTCCACGCCGGCGCGGTTGCTCGACATGGGCATCCCGCCCTTCCTCGTGTCCTCCTCACTGCAGCTCATCCTGGCCCAGCGGCTCGGCCGGAAAATCTGCAAGGACTGCAAGGAGCCGTACGAGGCGCGCGAGGAGAGCCTGGCCCCCTACGGGCACGTGCCTCAGGGGCTCGGCACCGTGAACTTCTACAAGGGCAAGGGCTGCCAGACGTGCAATTTCACCGGCATGAAGGGCCGGGTGGCCATCTACGAGGTCATGCCGATCACCACCGAGCTGCGCGATCTGATGCTGCGCAACGCGACCACCGCCGAGATCCGCGATACCGCGTGCTCGCAGGGGATGAAGACCCTGCGGCAGAACGCGCTCCAGAAGGTGGTGGACGGCGTGACGACGGTGGAGGAAGTGCTGCGGGTGACGCTGGGTTGATCGAAGGGGGCCTCGACGGCCCCCTCCGAGCCTCCCCCAGAAGGGGCTGCGCCGGCGAAGCCGGCGCTCGAACGAGGCTATTCGAGACGCTTCTAGGTGGGGGAGGTGCGCCAGGTGCCGCGCAGGCGATCGACGGCGCGGCCGAGGGCGGTGCGGACGCCCTCGTTGTTCACGTTGCGATCCGCGACCAGGGTCACATAGCCGACCGGGCTGCCTCCCACGAAGACGGTCCCATCATCCGCCGAGAAGAGCGCGGTGCGGAAGGCGCCCCGCTCCAGCCGGCTCGCCCCCAGCTCCAGCTCTCGCCCGAGGGTGGCCGCGAGCGCCGCGAGCGCCTCCACCGGGAAGCGGGGCGGCAGCTCCGAGGTGATGACGAGGCCGTCCGGCGTGACGATGAGGCCTCCGCGCACGCCGTCCAGACGGGTCAGCTCGGACAGGGTCTCGCGGAAGGCCTGCGCGCGCGACGGACGCGGCGCGGCCGGACCGTCCGGGGGTATCGAGTCGGGGGTGGTCTGCGGGTCGGCCATCGGCTCAGGCCTTGATGTTCAGATCCGTCCACAGACGGCCCACCTGCACCAGCCCCGCTCCCACCTCGACCTCGCGGGCGAGCGCGACCCCCAGGATGACGCCGCCGTCGCTGCGGAGGAAGGTCGTCTCCGCCGCGCCCTCGATCACCCCGCGCCGCATGGCGCCGAGGCCGGCGCGCGCGAGCGTGGCGGAGGCGATGCGGTAGACCTGGGTCATGTGCAGGCCGAGGTGCTTCTGCCGCTCCTCGCTCCCCTGAGCGAATACGAGCGTGCCGTCGGCCTGCGTCACCACGAGGTCGTGCGCCCCGGAGGGCAGCCGCAGCCGCTCGAGGGAGATCGTCCCGATGGCGGTCGAGGCGCCCGCCGCGGGGGCGGTCCAGGTGGCCACCATCTCCTGCAGCGCCTTCGCTTCCGGAAAATCCGGGAAGTACTGAATGGCCCGATCGAGGAACGGCCGGCACCCCTCGATGTCGCCCTCTTCCAGCGCGATGCGCGCCAGGCCGAACAGGGCGCGCGGGTGGTAAGGATCGAGCGCGAGCACGCGCCGGAACGAGGCCTTGGCCGCCGGCATCTCGCGGAACACCACGTGCAGGTAGGCGTCCAGAAGGTGCCCGACCGCGATATTGGGCGAGACCCGCAGGCCCTCGGTGATCAGCTCGGCGGCGTCCTCGTAGCGACCCTCGTGGCGGAACTGATCGGCCAGGCGGAAGAGGGAGGACGCCGAGCGAGGCTTGACGAGCCCGGTGATACCGCTCCAGGTGCGCTCGAGGAACGTCGCTAGGCCCACTCGCCGACCTCCCTCATCAAGGGCCGCCCAGCCAGGAGATCAATCACTGCCGACCATCATAGCATGCGGGCAGCAGGCTAACCCCCGAGGAAGATGCGCTTTACCTCCATGGACTGGAGCAGGGCCGCGGAACGGCCCCTCGAGGACATTGCGGCCCGACAGGAGCGCCGCGGCCACGCCGACGCAAGCGGCCCCGATGCCCCAGCCGAGCGCGAACATGCGCTGGGTGTCGATGCCCATCAGCGAGGCCGCCTGGCGGTCCTGGGCGGTGGCCTGGAGCGCGAGGCCGGTCTCGGTGCGGCTGATGAACCAGTGGAGCCCCGCGAAGGCGGCGAGGGAGCCCGCGCTGGCCACGAGCTGCGGCAGGCCGAGCAAGAGCCCGGCGACCGAGAACGGCCCTCCATGAGCGGGCTCTTGACCACCAGAAAATCCACGCCCCAGACCGCCTGGGCCGCCGAGCGCAGGAACACCGCGAGCCCGAAGGTGGCGAAGATCTGGGCAAGCATCGGCGCATCGAGGATCCAGCGGATGAGACCGTAGTAGGTCGTGGCGCCGAGGACGAAAAGCTAGGCAGACGGCGAGAGGGAGGGAGACGAGTGGATCGAGCCGCCAGAGGGCCCACGCCCAATAGCTCGTGAACATGGCGACCATCAGGAACTCGCCGTGGGCGAAGTTGACGATCTCCATCAGCCCGAAGATCAGCGAGAGGCCGGCGGCGATCAGCGCGTAGACGAGGCCCATCAGCGGGCCGCTGACGATGCCCTGCAGGAGGACCTCGGCTGTCATTGGCCGGTCCTGTACCACCGATGCGCTACACTGCTCGCGCGGCCCGACGATGCGGAGACGCCTGGACCCGACGACGCTCGCGGCGATGCTGCCGACGGGCCTGCTCCTGCTGGCCCTGGTGGGCGGCGCCGCCGTCTTCGCGGCGGACGGCGCGCGTGTGATCGTGTTCCCGTATCCGATGGACTACGGCGAGGGCCCGCTGCTCGCGCAGACGCGGGCCCTCGGAAACCGCGAGAACATCTATCGCCCTGATCTGACGTCGCCGCCGTACACTGTCAGCAACTACCCGCCGCTCTACCCGCTCGTCCTGAGCCCGGTGGCCCGGCTCGCGGGCCCCGCCTTCTGGTACGGCCGACTGCTCTCCTGGCTCAGCATCGCGGCGGCCGCGACGCTCGTCGGCCTGATCGTGCACGCCCTCACGCGCGATCGCCCGGCCGCGGTGATCGGCGGCCTCTCGTTGCTCGCGTTCCCTCCCGCGTCCTACTGGGCCGGGCTCTATCGCGTGGACGCCTTCGCGCTCGCGCTGAGCCTCGGCGGCCTCTACGCATGTGTCCGCCGTCCCGCCGCGCGCTGGACGGTGCCGCTCGCGGCGCTGCTCCTCACCGCGGCGATCTTCACGCGCCAGTCGTACGGGCTGGCCGCCCCGGTCGCGGCGGCCGTCTGGCTGCTCGTGATCGGGCGGGGCCGCCGCGCGCTGGCCCTGGTCGGCCTGGTCACGGCCGCGGGCGTGGCGCTCTTCGCCGCGCTCGAGTGGCTGAGCCGCGGCGGGTTCTCCTTCAACATCGTCACCGCGAATCTCAACGACTACCAGCCGGGGTCAGTCGCGCGGTATCTCGCCGACCTGTGGGCGCTGATGCCGATCGTACTCACCGCGGCCGGCCTCTTCCTGCTCGTGGCCGGTGTGCTCCGCGTCCCGTCCTGGCGCCTGGTCGCGCCCTATCTGATCGGGGCCGCGGTGTCGGGGCTCACGATCGGCAAGGTCGGCTCGAACGTGAACTACCTGCTCGAGCTGGGCGCGGCGGTGGCCCTGTCGATCGGCGCGCTGATGGCCTGGCTCGGGCCCCGGCGGGCGGCGGCCGCGGTGGTGGCCCTGCTACTGACGCTGGACGTGACCCTGATGATCCTGGCTTCTCCCTACCGCGCGGTGACCCATGCCCGCCTCGGTCAAGCCGAGGACGCGCGCCGGCTGGAGCGACTGGTGCGCGAGGCCGGGGGCGTCGTGCTCGCCGACGAGGACATGGGTCTGCTGGCCCGGTCCGGACTGCCCATCCACTTCCAGCCGTTCGAGATGACCCAGCTCGCCCGCGCGGGGCGATGGGACCAGCGTCCGCTGCTCGGCGCCCTCGAGCGCCAGGCCTTCGCGGCGATCCTGATCTACACGATTCCCGAGGTGCCGCTCCACCGGGATCGCTGGACCGATGAGATGCTCGCGGTGATCGAGCGGCGCTACGCGGTGGCGGAGCGCGTCGGCCAGACTCTCGTCTTCCGACCCCGACCCGGCGGCTGAGCCGGACCTACTTCTTCTCCTTGTATCCGGGGAGCGGGTAGACCACGTCGGCCGACGCCAGGTCGAACGGATAGATCGTGGCGTAGGCCCCCTTCTGGATCTGCTGGAGGATCGCCCGCACCCCGGTGTTCTGCCCCTTCTCGTCGAAGCGGACGCCGGTCCAGGGCATGAGGAGCTGCTCGGGCGGCACGTTGGCGGCCACGAGCGCCTTGCGAATGTCCCCGGGATCGGTGGATCGGGCCCGATTGATGGCGTCCACCAGCACGGTGAACGCGGTGAGGGCCCGGGTCGGGGCCTCCGAGATGTCGCGGCCCCCCGGATTGTCCTTCTGCTTCTTGAAGAGCTCGTTGATCTCACGGATCAGCGGCTTCTTCGCCTGGAGATCGAGCGCGAAGGGAGAGCGGGTGATATACCCTTCGATGTCCGCGCGCATCTCCTGGACGAAGGCCGGGTCCACCCAGCCCGCGTTCTGGGCGATGAGCAGCTTGGGGATGTAGTCGAGCGTCCTGGCGGTCTTGACGTAGAGGGTGGCGTCGGTCGTGTAGGAAGTCGGCAGAAAGACGTCCGGATTGGCCACCTTCAGGCGCGTCACTTCTGCGTCGAGGCTGGTCGTGCGCGAGCGATAGGCCGTCCGGGCCACGATCTCGTACCCGCCGCGCTTCGCCAGCTCCTCCTGCACCTTGGCGGAGTCGGCGCCGAACAGCGTGTCCTCGTGCATGATCCCGACCGTCTTCATCTTGATCCCACGCTTCTTCTCGAAGTCGCGGATGAAGTCGAACATCGCCTGGCTGAAGTGGTCGTCGTGGGGCGAGGTGCGGAAGAACCACTTGAAGCCGCGTTCGGTGAGCGTGGGCGAGGACGACTCCCCGTTCATGAAGGGCACGCCGTAGCGCTCGGCCACCTGGCTCGCGGTGGCGGTGACACTCGAGTGCACGCTGCCGAGCAGCGCGGTGACCTTCTCCTGGGTGATCAGCCGCTCCGCTTCCGCCTGTCCCAGCTCAGGCTTGCCCTGGTGATCGACGACGACGAGGCGGATCTTCGCGCCCCCGAGGCCGGGCAGCCCGTCGGTCGTCTTCCTGGCCGAGGGCAGGTTCAGCTGGGACCTCCCGTTGAAGATCTCGGTCGCCATCCGGATCGCGGTGACCGAGTCGATCCCGATCTGGGCCAGGTTGCCGCTCAAGGGGTAGATGACGCCGATCACGATCTCCCGGGGCGCCTGGGCGCGGGCGGAGCCGGTGAGCAGGCCGATCAGGAGCGCGGCCATCAGAACGGAGGGCGCGCGGAGACGTAACGTCTTCATGATGCGGAGCTCCTTTGGCGGGGAATTCTAGCACAGCCTCGCCGGGCTACTCAGCCGGGCGGCGCGGGCAGCTCGATCAGCCAGAACTTCTGGTCGCCCTTGATGAGCCGGGTGCCCCGGGTGAAGAAGTCGGCGAGTAGCGTGAGCCTCGCCACGTTTTCGTCGCGCGGCCGCCCCTCGTCCACGATGGGGGAGCGGCGGTAGTCGAGCAGGATGTCGTGCCGGACGAGCAGGTGGGTGATGCCGTCGGCCCGGACCCGATCCCGGATCTCCTCGAACTGGGCCGCCGCCCGCACGTACCGGGTGAGCGTGTAGTCCTCGAAGATGAAGTCCGAGAAGTACGGCCGCTCCAGGTGATAGCTGTCCCGGCGCATGTTGATGAGCCACACCCTGGCGGTCGGCGGCAGGTCCTGGTTGACGACCTCGTAGTAGGGATAGTAGTCCAGGCGTCGGCGGAGGAAGTCGGCGCGGCCCTCCCCGCCCAGCACGACCCGTGCGGGGTCGAGCATCAGGAACCACGCGAGCGTGACGGGCACCCCGAGCGCCGCGGCGGCCAGGACTAGCCCGCGGAGAGCTCGGCCCCTCGCTCCGCCGAGCGCGGCCCCCGCCGCGGCGATGGCGACGGCGAGGCCGGGCAGGGCGGGCAGGAGGTAGCGGAGCTGCTGGCTCGAGAAGAGCCAGAAGATGAACAGGCAGGCCGAGACCAGCACCGCCAGCCGCAGCTCGGCGTCGAGGCGTCGCGTCCAGAGTGCCCAGGCGAGCAGCGGCAGGGCGAAGGCGACGGCGATGCCGAGCACCCCGTCGTAAAATTGCGGCTGATCCGGCTGCGCGGCCACCGCGAGCCGGAGCGGCGTCAGCAGGTAGTCGAGCCCGGTCCGGGTATCGCCGTAGAGCGAGAAGAGCGTCTCGTAGAGCTGGGAGCGCTCGAGGTCCCAGCCCGGCGCCTGGGCGGGCCAGATCCCGAGATAGAAGGGAAAGAGCGGACTGCCGGTGCGGATCCAGGTTCGCACGTACCACGGCGCGGCGAGCGCGACGCCGGTGCCGAGCGCGACGAGGGCCGATCCCGCGATCACCCCGGTACCTGGACCCGGGCTCGACTCCTTGAGCGACCGCAGCAGAGCCAGCAGGGCCAGGGGCAAGATCACGAACGCGGCGCTGAGCTTGATCGAGAGCGCGCTCCCGATGCCGACCGTGACCCAGACGAGATGGCGGGCGTCGAGCGTCGTCCACCACCGGCCGAACGCGCGCACCGCCATCGCGGTGTAGGCGGCGAGTGCCAGGTCCACGTAGGCGCTGGCCGCCACATCGTAGGCGGTGGGGACCCACGCGACCATCAGCGCGGCCGCCGCGGCTCCGGCGCGATCGAGGCCGCGCTCCCGCGCCCAGCCGTGGACGACCATCACCAGGACCGGCGCGAACAGGAACAGGGCGGCGCCCGCCGCCGCCTCCCCGACCCGCGCGCCCATCGGCGCGCCGAGCAGCATCGCCCAGACCGCGTGCATCTCCACGCCGAGCGGGTAGTAGCCCGCGATATTGTACGGGACCTCGATCCCGCCCCCCGCCGCGATATAGGCCTTGGGGAGCGCGAAGTGGTAGAGGACCGTGTCCTTCGCGGTGGGCGGGGCCAGCGCCGCGATCAGGGCCAGGGCCTGCACGGTGACGAGCAGCGCGAGCGCGGCCGATCCGGTGGCGCGCGCGAGCGCGCGCGGGCTCGGACGATCGCGAGCCAGGGCGGCGGCCGCGAGTGCGAGGCCGCCGAGTAGTGCGACTACCGCCACCGGCACGCGGTAGAGATGGACGGCGCCGAGCACGAACCAGATGAGCGACCACGCGGCCGCGCCGAGCAGAGTAACGTCGGCGACTGCCCCGGTCCGTTCCTCGCCAGGCGGGCGGTCCCGGAGCGGGGGGAGGCGGCTGGCGATTGCGTCGCCGAGCCCGTACCAGGCCAGCCCGATCAGGCCGGCCAGGGCCGCGCCCGCCAGCGACGCCAGGAGACCCGTCAGCCCCCAGACCGGCCCCTGGGCGAGTGCCGCGACGAATGACGCGGCCAGAGCGGGGAGCCGCCCGACGTCGTCCTCGCGGTTCCACAGGAAGGCGATCGCGAGCAACAGCCACCACGCGCCCGCGACGGCGATGACGCGGCGTTCCCGGGCCCGGGCGCTCACGCCCGGTTAGCCGGCCGCGACACCTCGCCCCGGCGGCAGCACGTAGCCCTGCTTGAGATCCCGCGCGCGCAGGACCGGATCGCGCTCCGCGGGATCCCCGTAGCCGCCGCCGCCCGGCAGCAGGACCTCGACCAGATCGCCCGGTCGCAGCGTCTGCTCGGCCTTGGGATTGCTAGGTGCGCGCCCGTTGATCAGCACCTGGCCGGGCAGGCCGGGCTCGCCCCCGAAGAACCCCTGCGCCGGGATCCGCGTGCGATCGCAGAGCACCGAGCAGGTGGCGGGCTCCTCGGAGCGCACCCGGAAGGCGATGACCTGGCCGAGCCCGCCGCGCTGGCGGCCGTCGCCCCCCGAGCCGTCGCGCAGGGCCTTGCGCTCGATCAGCAGCGGCGCGAGCGACTCGATGACCTCCACCGGCGTCCCGAGCACGCCGGAGGGAAACGCGGTGGCCGCGAGGCCGTCCTGCCGGGGCCTCGCCCCGGTGCCGCCGGAGCTGAAGAAGGTGTAGACCCACGGGGTGCGGTCGGCGTTCTTGCCGGTGAGCTGCAGCCCCCAGATATTGGCCGAGCCTTCGGCCATCACCCGGTCCGGCACCGCCTCCTTGAGGGCGCCGGCCACCGCGTGGGGCAGGAAGTGGCCGACGATGTGGCGCGCCGCCACCGGGGCGGGATGGCGCACGTTCAGGATCGAGCCCTCCGGCGCGGTGATGCGGAGGACCCGGAAGGCACCCTCGTTGTTCGGGACGTCGGGGCTGACGATGACCTTCACCCCGTAGGTCGTGTAGGCCTCGGTGTAGTTCATCACCACGTTGATGCCCCGCCGGCTGGCCGGGGAGGAGCCGGTGAAATCGACCCAGAGCCGATCTCCGGCAATTTCACAGCGCACCGCGATCGTGATCGGCTCGTCGAAGCCGTCCGAGGTGATCGCGTACCGGTACTCGCCGGGCCGGAGCGCGGCGATCGCCTGGCGCATCGCCCGCTCGGTCCGGGTGATGATCTCGTCGGCCAGGGGCTCGAGCCGCTCGAGCCCGAACTCGGCCATGAACTCGAGCAGGCGCTCGCCCCCGACGGTGCCGCCCGCCACCTGCGCGTGGAAGTCGCCCATCACGAGATCGGGGACGCGGGTATTCGCCCGGATGATCGCGGCCAGCGACTCGTTGAGCCGGCCGGATTCGTAGAGCTTCATGATCGGGATGCAGAGCCCTTCCTCGTATACCTCCCGCGCCTCGGCCGAGAGGACGTGGCCGCCGATGTCGGCGCTGTGGCACGTGGAGGCGAAGAAGGCCACGCAGTCCTGCCCGCGGAAGATCGGATTGCAGACCGTGACGTCGTTGAGATGTCCGGAGGTCTGCCAGGGGTCGTTGGTGATGAGCACGTCGCCCGGCCGGAGCGTCTCGAGCGGGTACGCGGCCAGGAAGTGCTTCATGGCCAGCGCCATCGAGTTGATGTGCCCGGGGGTGCCGGTGACCGCCTGGGCAATCATGTACCCGCGCCGATCGAAGACGCCCGCGGAGAGGTCGCCCGCCTCGCGCACGATCGAGGTGAACGACGTGCGCATGAGCGCGGCCGCCTGCTCGTTGACCACCCCGATGAGCCGGTTCCAGCAGATGTCGAGCGTGATCGGATCCATCACCGCGCCTCCGCGGCCGCCGGCTCGGCGATCAGCGTCCGGTGCTCGTCCACCGTGATGACCGCGCCCGGGCCGACGACGGTGGTGGACTCGCGCTCCTCCACGATGGCCGGGCCCGCCAGGCGCACGCCCGGACCGAGGGCATAGCGGTCGTACACCGGGGTCTCGACGTAACCCCGCACCTCCGGGAAGTAGGCCGCGCGGCTTTTCTTGGGAGCCGGCGCGGCCGCCGCGCCGGGCCCCATGCCGCCCGTGATCGTGAGGTCCGGACGCGGGCCGGAGACGACGGCGCGCCAGTTCAGCGCCTCCAGCGGCACGCCCTGGGGCGTGCGGCTGTAGAGGAGTCGGTAGGCGGCCTCGAACGAGGCCGTGATGGCGTCCAGGCTGCCGGGGCCGAGGGGGCCCGCCGGGATCTCCACGTCCACCTCGTGGCCCTGACCCAGGTAGCGCATCTCCGCGCTGCGTCGCACGGTGACGTCCCGATCGGCCACCCCGGCGCCGCGGACGATGCGCCGGCCTTCCGCCTCCATCTCGTCGAGGAGCCGGTTGATCAGCGTCCAGTCCGCCGCGGCCATGCGCTGGGGCGCGGTGCGCACGAAGTCGAAGGCGAGCGGCGCGGCCAGCAGCCCGTAAGCCGAGAGCGCGCCGGCCCCGAAGGGCACGAGCACGCGGGGAACGCGGAGAATGCGCCCCACCTGCCACGCGTGCACCGGCCCCGCGCCCCCGAAGGCGAAGAGGGGATAGCCGCGCAGATCCTTGCCGCGCTCGATGCCGTGGACGCGGGCGGCCCCCGCCATGTTCTCGTTGACCACGCGATGGATCCCCCAGGCCGCGTCGGTCAGCTCGAGGCTCATCGGGCGCGCCACCCGCTCCTCGATGGCGCGGCGGGCCGCCTCCACGTCGAGCCGCATGCGGCCGCCCAGGAAGAAGTCGGCGTCGAGATAGCCCAGGACCAGGTCGGCGTCGGTGACGGTGGGCTCGCGCCCCCCCAGCCCGTAGCACGCCGGGCCCGGATCCGCCCCCGCGCTGTCCGGGCCGACCTTGAGCAGCCCCATGCGGTCGACCCGCGCGATCGAGCCCCCGCCGGCGCCGATCTCGATCAGCTCCACGACCGGGACGCGGATCGGCAGGCCCGAGCCCTTCTTGAACCGGTCCGCCCGCGCGACCTCGAACTCCCGCGCGAGCAGCGGCTCGCCGCGGTCGATCACGCAGGCCTTGGCGGTGGTGCCGCCCATGTCGAAGGACAGCACGCGGGCCAGGCCGATCTGGCGGGCCATGCGGGCCGCCGCGAGCGCCCCCGCCGCGGGCCCCGACTCCACGAGCCGGATCGGCACGCGCTTGGCGGTCTCGGGGGTCGCGATGCCGCCGGCCGACATCATCACGTAGAGCCACCCCGGGATGCCGAGTCCCTGGAGCTTGCGCTCGAGATCGTCCAGATACCGCGCCATGAGCGGCATCACGTACACGTTGGCGGTGGTGGTGGAGGTGCGCTCGTACTCGCGGATCTCGGGGACCACGTCGGAGGAGCAGGAGACCGGCACGCCGGGCGCGAGCTCGGCGCAGAGCCGGGCGAGCGCGCGCTCGTGAGCCGGATTGCGGTAGGCGTGCAGCAGGCAGATCGCGATGGCCTCCACGCCCAGCGCGACGAGCTGGGCCACCGCGGCGCGCGCCTGTGCCGGGTCGAGCGGGCGCAGCACGGAGCCGTCGGCCTGCACGCGCTCGGCGACTTCGAGGCGGAGATGGCGGGGCACGAGCGGCACCGGCGGGTCGATGAAGAGGTCGTACATGTCGTAGCGGCCTTCGCGCCCGATCTCGACCGCGTCCCGGAAGCCGCCGGTGGTGAGCAGCCCCACCCGCGCGCCCTTGCGCTCGATCAGCGCGTTGGTGGCCAGCGTGGTGCCGTGGATCAGCGCGCGGACCGCGGTGGTGGCGGCGCCGGCCTCGTGCAGCAAGGTCACCACGCCCTCCTCCACCGCCTGCGACGGGTCCTTCGGGGTGGTCAGGAGCTTGCCGACGCGGACGGCGCCGGTGGTCTCGTCCACCCAGACCAGGTCGGTGAAGGTGCCGCCGATGTCCACGCCGATCCGCGAGGGGTTGGAGCCGGCCGCCATGCGTTTACCTCGTGTGGGGGATCGCTGCGAGGGAAAGTCTACACCGAAACGATGCACCTTTACCGGATCTCCTGCTCGAGCATGCGCGCGCGCTGCGGGTCGAGGCGCTCCAGGATGGGGATCTGCTCCTGCGCGGCCGCACGATCGCCCCGCGCGAGGTGCGCGCGGGCCAGTCCCAGGTGGGCGACGGGATCCGCCGCATCGATCGCGATCGCCCGCTCGAAGGCGGCCCGCGCGGGGTCCGCGCGGCCGTCGGCGAGGAGCGCCCGGCCGAGAGAGGTCAGGGCCGGCAGCGAGTCCGGCTTGACGCGCAGCGCCCGGTCGAGCTCCACGATCGCCTCGCCGGGCCGGCCGTCCTCGATGAGCGAGATCCCCAGATTGACCCGCGCGGTGACGTCCCGCGGGTTGTCGCCGAGCCGGTGGCGGAGCCTGGCGACGCCCTCCGGGCGCCGGCCCATCTGGATCAGGACGGGCCCGTAGCTGCCGTGGAACTCGGACCGGTCCGGCCGCAGGGCGATCGCGCGGTCCAGGAGCGCTTGCGCCCCGGTCAGGTCTCCGCGACTGGCGAGGATGATGCCGAGGTTGTGGTGGCAGATGGCGCAGCCGGGATCGACCGTGATGGCGTAGCGCCAGAGCGTTTCAGAGTCGCGCCAGACGGAAGACTGCGCCCGCGCGCCCAGTGCGAGGCCGCCGATCCAGAGCGCCCCGATGCCCACGGACACCGCCACGATCGGTGTGCGCAGCGCGCCACGCCGCCAGGCCCGCACCACGGTCGCCGCGAGAGCGCCGAACAGCAGCGCGAAGCCCATGCACGGCACGTAGGTATTGCGGTCCGCTCCCAGGTGATTGCCGGTGTGGACGATGCCGGCCACCGGGGCGAGCATCACGAGGTAGAAGGCCCAGACGGCGAGGCCCGCGGGCCAGTGCCGGCGCAGGAGCCAGACCGCGGCGGTGATGCCCAGGGCCCCGGCCGCGCTCAGCAGGTAGGGCAGCTCGAGCGGATGCACCCGCGGGGGCAGCTCGTAGATCGGGCCCAGGTTCAAGGGGGCCACCGTCTTCCACATGTGGAACCAGACGTTGTAGGCGACCATGCCGATCCGGCCCGCCGCGTCGACCGGGGTGAGATGCCCGGCGTTCCGCTGGGCCAGGTAGGCGACGGCGGCGGCGCCGAGCGCGAGGAGCGCGAACGGGATCTTCTCTCGCCACACCGGCCAGGCCTGCGCGCTCCACCAGTCCCGGGCGCGGGGTCCCAACCGTCGCAGCGGGTACGCGTCGAGGATGAGCAGGACGAGGGGCAGGCCCATCACGATGGACTTGGAGGCGAGCGCGAGCGCGGCCGCGCCCAGCGCGGCCAGGCGAAAGCCGGCCCGCACCGCCGGGGGCCGCTCGTGCGCCTTGAGGTACGCGAGGATCGTCAGCAGGAAGAAGAGGCCCGACGTGAGGTCACGCCGCTCGGTGATCCACGCGACCGACTCGACGCGCAGCGGGTGCACCGCGAACGCGAGCGCGGCGGCGGCGGCCCCGAGGGTCAGGGCCCCGCGAGGGGCGGCCGGCATCGCGAGCCCGAGCAGGCGCCGCGCAACGAGGTAGAAGAGGGCCGCGCTGACGGAGTGGAGCAGGAGGTTCGTGAGGTGGTAGCCGAACGGGTTCATGCCCCACACCGCGAAGTCGGCGCCGAGCGTCAGCCACGTCACCGGGATCCAGTGCCCCATCACGGTCGCGGTCAGCATCCAGCGGAGCTGCCGCCATCCGAGGCCCCGGTAGTCCGGGTTCTCCAGGAGGTTGACGGGGTCGTCCCAGTTCACGAAGCCCGCCCGGAGGGCGGGCAGGAAGACCACGGCGGTGGCGAGCGCGATCCCGAGCGGGACGGCCCAGGCGGTGGTGCGGGAGCGGGACATCAGGGCGGCGTCACACCGCGGCTAGCCGCCCGTCGATCTCAGATGCTGCTCCCACGCCTCGAGCGCCGCGGTCCCCACCGCGGTGTCCTGCTCGCCGTTGCCGCCGCTGATTCCAATGCCGCCGACCACGTCGCCGCCCGCCTCGATCGGGAACCCGCCGACGAAGACCGCGAACCGACCAGGATGCATGGCGTGGATGCCGAAGGCCTCGTTGCCGGGCAGGGCGGGTCCGCTCGGCGGCTGGTTGAACTTGTGGGTGGCCCGGCGGTGCCCGGCGGCGGTGAAGGCCTTGGCGATGGCGATCTCCACCCCGGTGATGCGCGCCCCGGTCATCCGGTGGAGCGCGATCGGGTGGCCGCCGTCGTCGCAGACGCAGATGGTCTCGGCGACCCCGATCTCGCGCGCCTTCGCCTCGGCGGCGGCCAGCAGCACGAGCGCGTCCTCCAGGGTGAGCCGCTTGACCGTGATCACGGCAGCTCCACGAAGATCGCGCCCGCGTCCACCCGCACCGGATAGATCGGCACGCCCGCGCCCCGGCCCGGGAAGAGGCACTGGCCAGTGCGTACGTCGTACATCCAGCCGTGCCACGGGCAGGCGAGCCGGCTCCCGGTGAGCTTGCCCTGGCTCAACGGGCCGCCCCGGTGCGAGCAGACGTCGCCCAAGGCGTAGACCACATCGCCGACGCGGGCGAGGACGATCCGCGTGCCGTCCAGGTCGACCAGCTTGGGCTGCCCGGCCGGCACCTCCTCCAGCGAGGCGACCCGCCGGGTGCCGCTCACACGTCTTCCTTGAGGACGAAGGCGCGGTGGAGGCCCGTCATGTACTGCCAGCGCATCTCGGTGGCCTCGCGCACCGCCAGGGCGGCCTCGCGCTGCTTCTCGGGGGTGGTGCTGTGGCGCTCCACGATCTGGTAGCCCCGCTCGCCGTGGATCTCGTCGGCCTCGATGTGGATCGCGAAGAACTCCACCTCGTGGTCGGTGAAGCCGTAGTGGGTCTTGAGCGGGGGGAGATTGCGCTTGTAGATGCCGGGCACCTGCGATTCGAGACCCACCAGTAGCCCGGCCGCCGCCACGTGGAAGGGCTGGCGCGCCGTCTCGTAGCACCAGGCGGTGAGGCCCCGGGTGCTCGGCAGCTGCCGCGCGCCCTCGACCTCCGCGCGGCTCACCCCGCAGGCCTCGCCGAAGCGGATGAGCAGGTCCACGTGCTTGGTGCCGGACTCCTCCTCGATGATGTTCTCGAGCAGGAAGTCGCGGGCGTCCGAATCCGGGCAGCCCCCGTAGACCAGCGCGCACCAGCGCGCGAACTGCGAGACGTACTGGTAGTGCTGGCAGACCCACTGGCCGAGCTGGGC
>DATLFG010000077.1:0-36035 GCA_035524955.1 Candidatus Limnocylindria bacterium
AGTGGACGCGCCCACTCCGGGGTGGACCACGCCAGCAGCAGGGCGATGAGCCCCGCATGCAGGAGCACCGACAGCATCACGCCTCCGACGCGCGCGATCACCGGTGGCGCTCCTGCCACTCCGCGATGGCGCGGCCGAGCGCCACGCGCGCCGCGCGCGCCACGACCCAGCCCATCTCGCTGGCGGGCCCCCCGAAGCGCGCCGCGGGCCCGCGCCCGGTCGCCGCGACCGCCACCGCGTCGGTGGACGTCCCGCTTGCGGCCGCGCCGCCGTCGGCCAGCAGGCCGGCCTCGCGCAGCGCAAGCCCCTTGACCTCGGTCGCGGTGATCACTGCGTTGACGAGCGCGGCCGGCTCCGGATCGGCGTCCACGACCACGATGGTGTTGATGGTGGACGCCGCCCAGGTCGCCACCGGCGAGCGGCCCGCGGCCACCGGGTTGCTGAGCCCCACCGTGACGACCGCCAGCGCGTGGAAGCCGCCGGCGGCCTCCTCCGCCTGCACCGCGCGGTCGGTCCGGGCGCTGGTCAGCAGGCCCACCCATGGCGCCGGCACCCCGGCCCGCCGGGCGAACGCCTCGATCACGCCCGCCGGGTCCGCGCAGGGATCGTTCTTGCGCACGTGCAGGTTGACGACCGCGCGGGCCTCCACGAAGCCGCCGTGGTACACCGCCGAGGACAGGACGCGGAGCGGCGCGTGGCTCGTCACCATCACCGCCTCGCTCCCGACCTCGACGGACACCCCGGCGATCATGCGTGGGCTCCTAGAACGAGGCCCGCAGGCCGACCAGGGCGTTGATGCCGAGCGCGGGGAACCCGCGCACCTCCGCGTAACCCTCGTCGAGCAGGTTCTGGATGCGTGCGGTCAGCTCGAGCTTCCGGAGCCAGCCCATCCGCTCCAGGATGCGCCAGGTTCCGCCGATGTCCACCCGCGTGTGGCCGCTGTTGTAGACCTCGCCGAACGGCTCGAACTGCTCGGTCACCACGTGGACCTGCGCGAAGAGCGAGAGCTTCGTGATCGGCTCCCAGGTGAGCCCGATGTTCCAGCGGTGCCGCGGCTCCCGCGGCAGCGGCCGATCCGTGGCCAGGTTCTCCGAGTCCGTGTAGGTGTAGTTGAGCGAGGCGACCAGGTTTGGCCGTACGTCCATCTCGGAGGTGAACTCGATGCCCGCGCTCCGGGCGCGGCCCACGTTGAAGGGGCCGCCGAACGGCGCGGTGGGGATCGGCGTGCAGCAGGTGATCAGGTTCTTGAACTCGGTCTGGAAGTAGGTGAGCCCGAGCCGGATCCGGTTGTTCCAGAGCTTCTGATCGACGCCGAAGTCGTAGGACAGGCTGTCCTCCGGCTGCAGGTTCGGGTTGCCGAAGCCCGGGAAGAAGAGATCGTTGAACGTCGGGGCGCGGAAGCCGGTCCCGGCGCTGCCCCGGAGGCGGGTGCCGGTCTCCTTGATCAGGAAGGCCAGCGAGCCGCGCTCGGTGGTGGTGGTCCCCCAGACGCTGTTGTCTTCCACCCGGAAGCCGCCGGTCACGAACAGCCGCTCGAAGAAGCGGAGCTGCTGCTCGAAGAACACCGACTGGGTCTCGCTGGCCGCGCGGAAGGTGTTCCGGTTCTCCCCGATCTCGCGGCGATGCTCGAGCCCGACGCTGCTCGTGCTCCACTTGCCGATGAAGAACGAGTTCACCCACTCCGCTTCCCGCCGCTCCGCGTTGACCTGGGAGAAGACCGGGAAGTCGAAGGTCACCCCTGGATCCACCGGGTCCTGGAAACCCGCACTGTTCTCGTAGCGGGAGAGACGGCCGCGGCTTTCCCACCAGGACACGGGCCGCGTCTTGCCCTCGAGGCTGAAGATCGTGGTCTCCGACTGCTGGCGGGCGTTGCGGTTGATGATGGGGTTGATCGGCTGGGGGCCGGGGAACACCCCTTTCACCGGCACCCCGATGTCGTTCTTGTTGTAGCGGAAGATGAAGTCGAGCGTCGAGTCCCAGGGCAGCATGGCGCCCACGCGCGCGCTGACCGCGTTGGCGTCGGTCTCGTCGTTCTGGAACTGCCCGTTGCTCTCGACGTGCGAGGCGGACAGGGCGTAGTGCAGGATCTTCCACGCGCCGTGGACGGTGGCGCGCGAGACCAGGGTGTCGTAGTTGCCGACCTCCTGCTGCACCGAGGCCTGGATGGGCCCGCCCTTGCCCTTCCGGGTGATGATGTTGACCACGCCGCCGATGGCGTCGGCGCCGTAGAGGGTGGACTGGGCGCCCCGGATCACCTCGATGCGCTCGATCAGGTCCGGCGAGATGTCGGACAGGTCCACCTGGCCGAGCGTCGGGCTCTTCACCCGCAGGCCGTCCACCAGCACCTGCACCTGGTTGGCGTTGGCTCCGCGGATGCTGACGCTCGAGGTCTTGCCGTAGGAGCCGGAGCGCCGGATCTCGACGCCCGGCACGTTGCGGAGCGCCTCGTCCACCGTCGGGTAGTGATAGGTCTGGAAGTCCTCGCCGTCGACCACGCTGACCGACGCTCCGAGCTGCTCGGCCGGGGTCGCCACCGGGGTCGCCGTCACCACCACCGGATCCACACTTTTCGGCTCCTGCGCGTGCGCCGCCAGCGGCGCCATCAGGGTGAGGACCAGAAGACACACGCCACGCTGTCGCATCGACCGCTCCTTTTGCCTCGAAAGGGTTGGCATCGGTGATCGCAGCCAGGTCTCCTGACTCGTGGATCGGCGTCGTGGCCCGGCCTTCCCAGGCGCCCTTCGGCGGCCCAGTGGCTCCCATCGCGGGATCGGGCAAGACTCCCCACTCACAGTGGCGGGACCGTGCCGGCTTCGGCCCGGACATCAGGCCGGGACCGGCTTCCCTTGATCTGCGATCTGTTTGCTGTGTTTATACGTGCTTAGCTCTTATCACCTCCCGTCTTGGTTTCAGCTTCGGGGGCGCTGCGGACACTCGCTTAGTTCTTTAGGCTCTCCATATGCGGGGGCCCAGATATGGCCCCCGCACTCCCCCAGTCCGCGGACATCCGTGGGGCTCGGCGCCGGACACTCGTCTACTTCCTCAAGCTCTTCATATGCGGGGGCCCAGACATGGCCCCCGCACTCCCCCAGTCGGCGGACACTCGTTCCGGCGCGGGGTCTCATGCCGTTGGGTATACCAGGTGGACGGTGGGGCGGCGGCTGAGGGGGTGCTTGTCGACCAGCACGCGGCAGCCGTAGGCCGACTCGAGCACCCCCTCGTCGATGACGGACTCGGGTGGGCCCACCCGCACCGCCGCGCCGGCCGCCATCAGCAGCAGGCGGTCGCAGAGCTCGGCGGCGAAGCCCAGGTCGTGCGAGACGAGCACGATGGTCAGCCCGGTCTCGCGCCCGAGCCGCCGCAGGAGTCCCGCGCACTCGGCCTGGTAGCGCAGGTCGAGATGTGCGGTGGGCTCGTCCAGGACGAGCAGGCGCGGCTCCTGGGCCAGGGCCCGGGCCAGCATGACGCGCTGACGCTCGCCTCCGCTCAGGCGGTCGAGCAGGGTCTCGCGGAGCGCGAGCACGCCCACCGCCTCCATGGCGCGCCGGGCGGCAGCGCGATCGTCGGGGCTCTCGAAGAAGCGGTATGGCGCGCGCGGGTAGCGGCCCATCAGCACCAGCTCCTCGACCGTGTGCGGAACGCCGCGCGGCACGTCCTGCGGCACCACCGCCACCTGCCGCGCCACCTGGGCGCGCGAGAGCCGCGCCACGTCCGCGCCGTCGAGGCGGATCCGCCCGGCCGAGGGCTCCACCACCTTCGACAGCAGGCGGACCAGGGTCGTCTTTCCCGACGCGTTGGGACCGATGACGCCGAAGGTCTCCCCCGGCTTCACCTCGAACGACAGGTCACGGATGGCGAAGGCCTCCGTCGCGCCGGAGGCGTAGGTGAAGCCGAGCCGCTCGGCCGCCACGAGCGGCGCGGTCATGGCGCGGCCTGGGGCGCGCGCGCGCGGAGGAGGTAGACGAAGAACGGCGCCCCGCAGAACGCGGTGATGACCCCCACCGAGAGCTCGGCGGGCGCGATCACGTTGCGCGCGAGCGTGTCGGCCAGCAGGAGGAAGGCCCCGCCGCCCAGCACGGCCGTCGGGATCACCACGCGGTTGTCGGACCCGAGCAGCATCCGGAGAACCTGCGGCACGATCAGCCCGACGAAGCCGATGGGGCCGACGAACGCCACCACCGCCGAGGTCAGAAGCGCGGCGCCCGCGAAGACACGGCGCTTGAGCCGCTCCGCGTCCACCCCGAGCTGCTGGGCGCTCTCCTCGCCCAGCGCCAGCAGGTTGAGCGGGCGCGCCTGCCCCACGACCAGCCAGAGCCCCAGCGCGGTCAAGGCCGCGAAGACAGCCAGGCTGGCCGGCGCGATTGGCCCGAGGTTGCCGAGCAACCAGTGGACCACGCCGCCCAGCCGGTCGAAGTCCAGGACCGAGATCAACACCGTGATCGCGGAAGAGAAGAAGATGCCGACGATCACCCCCGCCAGCAGCAGGGTGTGCACCGGCAGGCCACCGCCCCGCGAGGCGATCACGTAGACCGTCACGCCCGCCACCAGCGCCCCCGCGAAGGCGCAGGCCGCGATGCCCACCGCCTGCACGAGTCCGGTGCCCAGACCGAAGACCTGCGCGACGATCACCCCGAACGCGGCCCCGCTCGAGACCCCGAGGACCGATGGCTCGGCCAGGGGGTTGCGCGTGAGGGCCTGGAAGCCCGCGCCCGCCACCGCGAGCGCCCCGCCCGCGAGCAGGGCGGCCAGGATGCGCGGCAGCCGCAGGCTCAGCACCACCACCTGGTCCACGCCCTTGACCCGGCCGGTGAGCACCGCCAGCACGTCGCCGGGCGGCACGCGCGCGCTGCCGAGGAAGAGCGCCCCGACCGCGACGAGGGCCACCACGAGGCCGAGCCCGACCAGCAGGGCCGCGAGCCGAGCGCCGGAGGCGGAGGCCGGCCGCCCGGTCATCGCCGGGCCGCCTTCTCGAAGGCCCCGGGGTGAATCAGGCGCGCCAACACCTCCAGGCCGTCCACGACGCGCGGGCCGTAGCGATGCATCAGGTCGCCATCTACTGTGTGGAGGCGCCCGGCGCTGACCGCGGGGACCTGCGTGAAGCGCTCCCACGTGGACCGGGCCAGCGGGCTCCCCGTCGGGTCGTGGCGCGCGACCAGGATGACCTCGGGGTTCCGCGCCAGCGCCGCCTCCATGCTATAGCGCGGATAGCCCGGGCCCCCGTCGGCGGTCACCGAGTCGCCCCCGGCCAGGCCGAGCAGCTCGGACACGAGGGCGCCCCGCGCGGGCACGATGAGCGGGTCGGGCCAGAGCACGTAGAGCACCCGGGGGCGGGGGCGCCCGGCCACGCGGGCCACGACGGCCTGGATGCGCTCGCGCAGTGCGACCACCAGGCGGCCCGCCGGCTCCGGGCGGTCGGTCAGGCGACCGAGCCGGCCGATCAGGTCCAGCACGTCGCTCACCGAAACTGGATTTACTAGGTAAATCGGTATCTTGAGCCTGACCAGTTGATCGAACGTCTCATGTCGATTGCCCGCCGTGGTGGCGACGACGAGATCGGGCTTGAGCGCCACGATGCCCTCGAGGCTCGGCGAGATCATGCTGCCGACGCGGGGCTTCCGCCGGGCCTCGGCCGGGTAGTCGCAGAAGTCGGTGACGCCGACGAGCCGATCCTGGGCCCCGATCGTGAACACGGTCTCGGTGACGCTGGGCACGAGCGAGATGATCCGCGCGGGCGGCCCCGGCAGGATGACGCGCCGCCCGGTCTGGTCCGTGACCGTCAAGCCGCAGGCCGCCCCGGGCAGGAGGAGGGAGGCCAGGGCGAGCGCGGCGAGGAGTCGGGGCATCATTCCGCCGCCGGGACATCCGGGCGATCCGAGACGCCGGCGGACTTGAAGGTCGCCATCTCGGCCAGCACCGCCACCGCCGCGCGGGCCAGCCCGACGCAGAGCGCCGCACCCGTCCCCTCGCCCAGGCGCAGGCCGAGATCGAGATAGGGCTCGAGACCCAGGGCCTCGAGGACGCGCCCGTGACCCGGCTCGGCCGAGCGATGCGCGGCGAGGAGAGCCCCGCGCGCTTGCGGCCTGAGCCGGACGGCCGCGAGCGCCGCGGCGCCCGCGATGAAGCCGTCGAGCACGACGGGCAGGCGGGAGGCGGCACCGGCCAGGATGACGCCGACGAGGCCGGCGATCTCGAAGCCGCCGACCTTGGCGAGCGTGTCGAGCGCGTCGGCCGGGTCGGGCTGGTTGACCGCGAGCGCGCGCCGGATGGCCTCGACCTTGCGTCGACGGCCCGCCGCGTCCACGCCCGTGCCCGGGCCGGTGACGCTCTCCGGCGAGGCGCCGGTGAGGGCGGCCACGATCGCGCTCGCGGCGGTGGTATTGCCGATCCCCATCTCCCCGGTGGCGATCAGGTCCGCGCCCCGGGCGCGCTCGGCTTCCACCAGCGCGACCCCGACCTCGATCGCCCGGGCGCATTGCGCGGCGGTCATCGCAGGGCCGCGGGTCATGTCCCCGGTCCCGAGCGCCACCTTGCGGTCCCGCAGATCGGGATGCGGCGGCAGGGGCACCGCCACGCCCAGGTCCGCCACCACGACGCGCGCGCCCGCGTGGCGCGCGAGCGCATTGACCGCCGCGCCGCCGCGGAGGAAATTCTCCACCATCTGCGCGGTGACGATCTGCGGATAGGCGCTGACCCCCTGCGCGACCACGCCGTGGTCGCCCGCCAGCGTGAAGATCACCGGATCGCGAAGCGGCGGCGGACAGACGCCCGAGATGCCCGAGAGCCGCACCACCAGCTCTTCGAGCCGCCCCAGGCTTCCGGGAGGCTTGGTGAGCTGATCGAGCCGGCGGCGCGCGTCGCGCTCCGCCCCCGGGTCCGGCAGCGGGCCGATGTCAGGGAGCTTCATGTGTCGGCTCGCGGCGGGCCGGAGGCGGCGCCACGTCCTTGACCGTCATGGGAAGTCCCGCCACCATCAGGGTCACCCGATCGGCGGCGGCGGCCAGCCGCTGGTTGACGGAGCCGAGGAGGTCGCGAAAGCGCCGGCCGAGCGCGGTGGATGGATGCACACCCTCGCCCACCTCGTTCGAGACGACGAGGAGCGAGACCACGCGCTCCCGCTGGAGCTGGGCCAGGGCGTCGGCGGCGGCCAGCACCGCCGCGTCGTCGTCGCCGCGCTCCATGAGGTTGGCGACCCAGACGGTGGCACAGTCCACGAGGATCAGGTCATGGGCGGTCGCGGCGCGACGGCAGGTGGCCACGAGATCCCGCGGCTCCTCCAGCGTGGTCCAGCGGGCGGGACGCTCGGCCTGGTGGCGCGCGATGCGCGCCGCCATGTCGCCGTCCAGCGCGCGCGCGGTCGCGAGGAAGGCCACGCGACGATCGGACTGCTCGGCCTGCTCGACCGCGTAGCGGCTCTTGCCGCTGCGGGCACCGCCCAGCACGAGATGCGAGGAAGACAGGGCCGTCACCTCGGCCCTCCCTCGAGGGCCGGCGTGGGTGGCGGCGTTCGGGCAGGTCTCCTGGCTCTCGGATCGTCCTACTCCCCGCACCTTCCCGATCCGGCTCGGGCCGGATCAGTGGCCGATCGCGGGTTTCGTCCCCGATTACAGTGACGGGGTCGCGGCGGATTCACACCGCCTTCCCTGGGGCCCGCACCCGGCGGGCCGCCCGGACACCGTGGACGGCCAGACCCTAGCAGAGGGGCGGGGGCGGCGCAACCTGCCCGGCGACGCCCCTACCAGCCGGCCAGCCGGTCGATCCGGCGTCGCTCGCGCTTGGTGGGACGACCCGCGCCCGGTGGGCGGTAGGCCGGCGGAGCCGGCCGGGTCTCGCGCGGCGGCGCGGGCGGCGTGAGGTCCTCGTAGAGCGCCACGGCCGCGCTGGCACCGCCCCGCCGCTCCGCCAGCGCAGTCACGCGCACGACGCGGCGGATCCGCGGCAAGGTGACGCGCAGCATGTCGCCCGACCGCACGGTCTTCGAGGGCTTCGCCGCGTCGCCGTTGACGTGGACCTTGCCGCCGTTGCAGGCGGCCGCCGCGAGCGTGCGGCTCCTGAAGAAGCGCGCCGCCCAGAGCCACTTGTCGATCCGCACGTCCGACATCTGGTTCTTACCGTAGCATGCGGACCCCGTGAGACACTGGATCGGCCATGCTCCGCGCGACGATCCGGCTCGTGACGGGGATGACGCTGGTGGCGACGACGCTCGTCGCCGGCGAGCCGCTCGCCGCGGCCGACCCGGCCACCGTGCCCGTCGAGGACTGGTCCAAGCAGCCGGAGGGCAAGACCGGCATCCCCGACGGCTGGAAGGGGCAGAGCTGGGGCAGCCCCAAATACGAGTTCCGCATCGCCACCCAGGCCGGCCGCAAGGTCCTCCATCTCAAGAGCAACAACGATAGCTCGACGATCTCCAGGGAGATCAAGGTGGACGTCAAGAGCCACCCGATCTTGCAGTGGAGTTGGCAGGCGGTCACGCTCCCCAAGGGCGGCGACGCCCGCAAGTCGGCGACCGACGATCAGGCGGCGCAGCTCTACGTCACCTTCCCGCGATTCCCGTCCCAGGTCCGCTCCCGCATCATCTCCTACATCTGGGACACCACCGCGCCCGCGGGCGCGGTGTTCAAGAGCGAGAAGACGGGCCTCGTGACCTACGTGGTGGTCCGCTCGGGGCCCGCCGACCTCGGCAAGTGGCTGACCGAGAGCCGCAACGTGCTGGAGGACTACAGGAAGATCTACGGGGAGGCGCCGGGGGAAGAGGTGGGGGCGATCTCGGTCTCCATCGACTCCAACGACACGCGCTCCTCCGCCGAGAGCTACTTCGGCGAGATTCTGCTCCGGAAGCCCTGAGGGCCAGGAAAGGAGGCGCAATGGCATCCTACGGCGCACTGCTGCTCCGGCTGATCCTGGGTATCGT
This sequence comes from Candidatus Limnocylindria bacterium, assembly GCA_035524955.1. Taxonomy (GTDB): domain Bacteria; phylum Methylomirabilota; class Methylomirabilia; order Rokubacteriales; family CSP1-6; genus CAMLFJ01. The sequence goes on from DATLFG010000077.1 coordinate 8,909, forward strand.
CTACGTCATGCACGCCTACCTGGCGCTGGTGAAGCTCGGCCCGGCGGCGATGATCGCCTACCAGGCGAAGGCGGGAATCCTCTTCCCCGAGATCGCCACGTGGTACCTGATCCTGGCCCACGGGCTCGGCGGGATCTTCCTCGTGCTCGGGATCTTCACGCGCTGGGCGGCCCTGGCGAACGTGCCCGCCATGCTGGGCGCGATCATCTTCGTCCACGGCAACAAGGGATTCTGGGTCACCGACGGCGGCTACGAGTACGTGCTCGTGCTGCTGGTGGCCACGGTGGCGGCGGCCATGATCGGCGGCGGCGCGCTGAGCCTCCGCCGGTAGCGGCGAGCCTCTACCGCGGGCGGGGACCCGTCGCGTCGCCGTCGGCGGCCGGCGTGGCCGACGGTCTGAACTTCTCCGCCGGGACCGGGCTGGTGGACTGGCTCAGCACGAAGTTCGTATCCTTGCCGGCTTCGACCGTGACCTTCTCGTCCCAGACGGTCGTCTCGTCGATCACCGCCACGACCCGGTAGCGCCCGGCGGGAACGTCGCGGAACTCGTATCCATCGCCGAGGCGAAAGGCGCGGGTGCGCTTGACGTCGTGGGTGACCGGCTCATCCCCCATGAGGGAGAGGCTCCCCGTGATCAGCCGGCGCTGCGGAGTCACCTCGGGCCATTCGGTCTTGCCGACGAGCCGGCCGAGGCTCGACGGGTCGGGAGCGAAGGGCGCGCTCGGCCGCGTGGTGTCGGCCACCGCCGGGGAGACCGGCAGCGCGCCCACCCGGGCCAACCAGCGATGCGCCTCGGTGTACTCGGTGGAGCCGGCGGCCGCATGCGCCAGGACCCAGCGGAACTGGGCGATAGCCTCCGGCCGCTTGTCGAGGAACGAGTAGGCCGTGCCGAGCGCGAACCGGGGACGGACCTTGTCGGGATCGAGGTCCGCCGCCTGCCGATACTTCTCGACGGCGCCGGCGTAGTCGCCCCTGGCCATGAGCGCGTCGCCCTCGGCCATGGCCCGGCTGGCCGGTGCGACGGGGGCCGGCGCCTGGGCCACCGGGGCTTCTTGACAGGCCGCGAGCAGGAGCGCCGCGGCAAGGACGAGGACCCGCCCCATGGCTAGTTCTCGCGGTACAGGGAGACGCGGGTGTTGTAGAGACCGCGCAGCGCCAGGTCGATACCCTCCTTGCCATAGCGGATCTTCGCCGTCGCGCCCTGGTTCAGGAACTCGAAGTAGCCACCGACCTCGGAGGCGTTGGTCTCGTTCCCGATGAGGGCCCCGCGGATCTCGGTGTTGCTGCCCGAGCGGAAGCCGACACCGACATTGCGTCCCGTGACGATCACGATGCCGTTCCACTTGAACTGGCCCGACTGGAAGAACGAGAGGTCCGCCTCCTCCATGACCAGGATGCCGTGGCCCGTGATCGGCTGGCTGCCGCTCACGGCCAGTCCGATGAAGTTCGAGTTCGGATCGAACTCGCCCTTGACGTACACCATGGCCGGCGACGCGGCGCTACCCAGGTTCACGGTCTGGTTGATCTGGCTGGCGCCCGTGCAGTTGTTCGTGATGTTGACCTGGTTCGGGGTGCCGGTCGAGGTCATCCGCAGACCCTCGGGCTTGCTGGACGACCCACTCGAATACTGGCAGGCCTGGGAGCTGTCGAGAATCTGGGTCATCGGGTTCCCGGCCAGATTGCTGAGGAACGACTGGATCACCGTCGGGTTGAGGGACGAGTCCTCCTCGATGGTGCTGAGGCCGGTCGTGAGCGTCCCGGAGTTGTTCTTGCCCTGGACGTAGCCCCGCTTGGCCGAGGTATTGAAGCCCGCCTCCGCCTGGTCCTCGTAGCTGTTGCCTGTGTTCGCCTGGATCCCGGTGTAGGTGGAGATCCCGTACTTGAGCGCGGCGGTCCCGGTGGGCGAGCTGCTGTCGGTCATCTTCCAGTCCCGGCCGTCGATGGCGTAGCAGTCCGAGCACGGAGGGTTGTTGGAGTACGTGTCCGTCTGCACGCCCGGCAGGCTCAGCGCCGCGTTGATGCCGAGATTGCCGCGCTGGATGACCGCGGTGACGCTCCGGGTGGCCCCGTTGAAGGAGCCGGTCGCGGTCAGGATCACGATCCCGTTGACGTCCGACGTCCAGGTGCTGTCACGGGTGTTGTTGGTGCCGATCAGCGCCAGATCACCCGGGATGGTGTCGCGATCGTTCCGCAGCGTGACGCCGAAGGTGCCCTGGGCGGCCGTCAGGCCCGGCAGGGTCTGGGCCGAGGCCAGAACGCGGCAGGTGTAGCCCGAGCCACACGCCCCGTTGGTCGTCATCGTCCCGCCGAGCAGGGTCCCGCTATTCAGATCGTTGCTGCCGATCTGGGTGCTCATCGCCCACTCGAGACCGGACTCGGCGAGCTGGCGCGCCCGGGCGCCGTCGGAGAGGTTGCGGGAGATCTGCGGCTCCACCGATCCGAGCGACATGAAGGTGATGGTGAGCATCGTCAGGACCATCAGCAGGATCATCGCGAGGGGCAAGGCCACCCCGCGCTCGTTCCGCATGAGACTCCACATGGCGTTCATACGAACCTCCCCCTCGGAGACTTGGATCATCGATTCCGGAGACGGACCCGGTCCGACATGGTGACGTAGGCGCCCTGGTTGGCGGTCTGGGCGGTGACCGTGACCGCGACGGTGCGGATGTCCGCGGGCGTCGTCGTCGCGGTGCCGTCCTCCGCGAAGTACGAGAAGGCCAGCCCGGTGATGCCGGTCGCGATGGGAACCGGGGTGCCGTCGATCCCGGTCTCCTGGCGCGTCAGGCTCCCGCTCGAGAACGCATAGGTCACGCGCTCACCCCGGGCCGCGTTCAGGATCGGGTCGGTCACGGTGCCGGAGGCCGCGCTGATGCCGTCGCCGCTCCAGTCGTATTGCAGCGTCAGAGACGAGGACGTTCCCGCCCCGATCGCGTCGAAGCTGTAGCAGGGAGGCGTCGCGCAGGTGGCGGGACTCGTGTCGGGCACCCGGGGGTGGTAGCCCGCCTCGCGGATCTCCTTGACCATCCGCTCGATTGCCACCCGGACGGTCTGCTGCGCGTCCACCTGGGTGGTGCCGAACCAGTACGCCTGCTGCCCCGCCATCACCAGCCCGAGCAGGCCCGCCATCACGAGGCCGACGATGGCGCAGACCACCAGCATCTCCGCCAGGGTGAAGCCACGCTCGTTGTTCATGGTCTCGCCTCGCCTCATCGGTTTGCCAGGAAGATGGACAGCCGGACCGAGCGCTCGGTCGTGAGCACGCCCCGGCCCGTCACGGGCCGGTAGAAGACGTCCACGTCCACGCGGGCGCCGGTAGCGCCGCCTGGGTCGATCGTGATCGCCGTGGTCCGGCGATAACGGGGCGCGTTGGCGATGGCCCCGTACGCCTCGGCCGGCAAGTTGGCGGTCGTCAGATCCGCCAGGTTGGGGTTCCGCGCCGCCAGCTCCTTCGCCAGCTCGATGCGCTGCTCGGCCAGGAACACGGCCGTGCTCTGCTGCCGCCCGGCTTCCACGCCGTCCACCCCGTAGCCGAACCCCATGGACACCGCGACCAGTCCCACGGAGATGATGGCGCAGGCCACCAGGATCTCGGCCAGGGTGAACCCGGCCTGTCCCGCGCAAGACTTCAATCGGTTCGGCGCATGCATTGGCTTGGCCTCCACGTCTCGGGCGGGGTACAGAGCAAGAGGGGTGCCAGTGGCCGGCGCGGCCGACCGCCAGACATTCCTGGCGGTAAGTAGTTGAAGCAGTGGGACTCTCCAGTCCTCGACGCGGGCGAACTTCCTGCGGGGCCGGCGGGGGTCTACAACTTGTGACAGAGGGCCTACAGGAAGCGTCAGCAGGAAGCGTCAGCCGCTGAACGGTCCCGGGATAGGCCCCTCGGCCGCCCGGTCGCGCCGGCGGTCATGGCGGTGGCTCGCAGTGGTTCAGCAGGCGCAAGGTCCAGCGCCCGCCGGTCCGCTCGAGCACGGAGAGGGCCGCGTAGTCCTGGCCCAGCGCGAGCAACCGCTCGGGGCCGAGCCCGAGGGCATGGCAGAGGATGGCGCGATTGCTCCCGCCGTGGGCCACCACCGCGACCGTCCCGCCTGCGTGCCGCGCCACCACCGCCTCGAAGGCCGGCACCGCGCGCGCGATCAGATCCGGCAGGCTCTCACCCCCCGGGAACTGGAACCGGCTCACATCACCCATCCACGCCTCGAACGCCCGCCGATCGTGCGCGCGGATCTGCTCCGCGGTCAGCCCATCCCACTCGCCCATCGCGAACTCGCGGAGGGCCGGATCCCGGACCGGGGTGAGCTCGTGAGGCGCGGCCAGGATCTCGGCGCTCTGCCGGGTCCGCTGGAGATCGCTGCAGTAGATCGCGTCGAAGGCGACATCCTTCAGCCGGCGCGCCAGGCCATCGAGCTGGGCGATCCCGAGTGGGGACAGCGGCACGTCGAGGTGGCCGATGAATCGCCGGGTCTCCGCGCCGACCACGCTGCCGTGGCGGACAAGGTAAACGGTGGTGGCCCTCAGAGCCATCCCCGATGCGCGGTCGCCGCCGCGCCGAGCAGGACCCCGAGCTCCGCCACCTCGACGACGGCGCCGAGCACGTCCCCGGTCAGCCCGCCGAGCCGCCGTGCCACGAAGGCGCCCGCGAGCAGGGCCGCGCCCCACGCCGCGGCCGCGACCGCCACGCCCCCGGCTCCCAGCAGCCACGCGGCCAGCGCGCACCCGGCGCCCACGTGCGCGAGGCCCGCCCAGCGCGAGAGGCCGGTGATGAACGCGGCGCCCAGCCCCTGCCCCGGCGTGGCGGGCGCCAGCCAGGCGCCCACGAGCAGCGGCGTCACCCGGCCGATCATCGGGGCCAGCACCAGGACGCGGAGGCGCAGCGATGGGGTGAGCGCGCCGAGCGCGGTGACCGCGAGGAGGCAGCACAGGATCAGCCCGGCGGCCCCGAACACGCCGATGCGGCTGTCTCGCATGATGGCGAGGCGCCGCGCGGCGTCGCGGCCCGCGAGGCCGTCCAGGCAGTCCGCGAGGCCGTCCAGATGGACGCCGCCGGTGGCCCCCTTCCACGCCGTGACGAGGAGGGCCGCGGCGACCAGCGGAGGGAACAGGGCGTCCGCCGCGAGCCCGGCGAGGGCCAGCGCGCTCCCCAGCATCAGACCCACGACGGGGAACCACCACGCGGCCCGGCCCAGAGCCGACGGGCCTTCGGCTTCCCGGCCGGGAAGCGGCACCACGGTGAGGAAGCGGAGCGCCAGGATCAGCGAGCCCATGCGCGGGCCGCGGAGGACACGCTCAGACGGGTGGGACCGGATTGCGGCGCGGGGGGAACTCGACCTGCTTCGTCTCCGCGAAGCCCAGGCGCCGGATCAGCTCCTCGCGCAGCTCGGAGCCCCCGACGATGCCGTCCACCAGCATCTCGGACGCGAGCTTGTAGATGTCCACGTCGCGGACGTACTCGTCGCGCTTCTGCTGGACGTAGGCCGGCCGCGCCGCCTCGGGCAGGTCCATGATCTTGTTGTAGTAGACCGCGTTGACCGCCGGCTCCGGCCCCATGATGGCCACCTGCCCCTGCGGCAGTACGAGGGCGGCGTCCGGCTCGAAGGCCGGGCCGCACATCGCGTAGAGCCCCGCGCCGTAGCACTTGCGCACGACCACGCAGATCTTGGGCACGGTGGCCTGCGCGGTCGCGAAGACCATCTTAGCGCCGTGGCGAATGATCCCGGCCTGCTCCACCTTGGTGCCCACCATGAAGCCCGACACGTCGGCCAGATACAGGAGCGGGACGTTGAAGGCGTTGCAGAGGGAGATGAACCGCGCCGCCTTGTCGGAAGAATCCACCATGAGCACGCCGCCCTTGACCTTGGGCTGGTTGGCCACCACACCCACCGCGCGCCCGCCGAGGCGGGCCAGGCCCACGATGATCTCGGGGGCGAAGAGCCGCTTGATCTCGAAGAAGGAGCCGGCGTCGATCACGCGATCGATCACCTCGTACATGTCGAACCACTTACGCTGGTCGTAGGGGACGATCTCCTCGATGGACCGCCCCGGCTTCGGGCCGGCCACCTCCACCGGCGCGGGCCGCTCGCGGAAGGAGCCGGGCAGGTAGCTCAGGTACCGCCGGCAGAGCTCGATGGCCTCCTCGTCGGAGACCGCGAGCACGTCCCCGCATCCCGACACCGTGCAGTGCATCCGGGCCCCGCCCAGCTCCTCGAGCGTGGTCTTCTCTCCGATGGCCATCTCGACCATTCGCGGAGACCCCACGTACAGGCTCGCCTTGCCGTCCACCATGATCACGCAGTCGGTGAGGGCGGGCAGGTAAGCGGAGCCGGCCGGCGACGGGCCGAAGAGCACGCAGACCTGCGGCACCACGCCGGAGAGCTGGACCTCGTTGTAGAAGATGCGGCCGGCGTGAAAGCGCCCCGGGAAGATCTTGATCTGCTCCGAGATGCGCCCACCCGCCGCGTCCACCAGGTAGATCAGCGGCACCTGCAGCCGCTGGGCGCGCTCCTGGATGCGGATGATCTTCTGGATGGTCTTCTCGCCCCACGACCCCGCCTTCACCGTGTAGTCGTTGGCCATGACGCACACGGTGCGGCCGCCCACCGTCCCGACGCCGGTCACCACGCCGTCGGCCGGGGTGTCCGGCTCCTGGTTGCGCGCGAAGAGGAAGTCCTCCTGGAACTCGGTGCCGGGGTCCAGGAGCAGCTTCAGGCGGTCGCGGACGAAGAGCTTGCCTTCTTCCTTGAGCTTCTCGCGGTACTTGACGTGGCCCTGCTCGATGCGGGCCCGCTCCTGCCGGTAGCGCTGCTCGCTCACGCGGGTTCTAGCGAGCGGGGTTGGGATTGGCCCAGAGGATGATGATCAGCACGCCGTTGCCGTACGGCGGCCCCCCGAGCACCGCGGGGGCGCCCGGCGCGGCCTGGATCGTCGCGTTGATGTCGGGATGCACGCCCCGCAGGAGCCGCACCCGCATGCGCACGTGGTCGCCGAGGAGCTGGTCGGGCGTGACCTCGAGCCACCGCTCGCCCGGCACCGCGAACCGCTGCTGGGTGCCGAGCGGCCCCTCGACCCGCTGGCGGTCGAGCGTGGTGTAGTCGGTGTAGCGGAAGAGCGTCCGCAGCCGCGGGAGAATGCGCTTCATGCGCTCGTCGGTCTCGGCCTCGGGCGGCGCGGGATTCTTCAGCGCGCCCGCCCCCTCGACCGCGCGGGGGCCGGAGGCCTCCATGATGCGGATCCCGAAGCGGATGATCTGCTGGGCCTGGGCCGTTCCGGCCCAGGCCAGGGTCAGGCCGAGCCAGACGATCAGGACGAGCATCGGCCCCAGGAGCCCCTTGAGCCGCTTCCGCGCGTTATGCAGCCTCGACATCACGGTCCCGATCGGGCAGTTCAGCACCTCGGCGATCTCGCGGTACGAGAGACCTTCGACGTCACTGAGCATGATAATGGTTCGGGCCCTGGGCGGCAAGGCATCGAGCGCCCGGCGGATCCGCTCGCGCTGCTCCGCCCGTGTCGCTTCCTGATCCGGCCCACGGCCCGGATCGGGCATGCTGCGGGCCCATTCCTCCTCGGTCACCCGCTCCGGGCCGAAGGCGCGCGCCTGAGCGCCGCGCTGCCGGTGCCGATCGGTGGCCACGTTGACGGTGATGCGGAAGAGCCAGGTGTAGAAGGCCGACTGTCCGCGGAACGATGGCAGCGAGTGAAACGCCCGCACGAACGCCTCCTGAGCCACGTCCCACGCCTCCTCGCGGTCGTGCAACACCTGGTAGGCCAGACGCCACACCCGGTGACGGTACTTCTCGACCAGCGGCTCGAAGGCGGCGGCGTCTCCCGCGATGCACTGCTGGATGAGCGCGCGCTCGTCGAGTCCGGGGGACTCCGGGAGCCCGGCGGGACCGCCTTCGCTGGATGGGGTGTCGGACGACGTCACGGCCGGACCCGGCCGTGGCCCTTGCGCCCCTTATGCGATCGCAGGTAGGACGGCAGGAAGGGCGCCCGCATTCACGGCCGGCGCCGCGCAGCCGCCCGCCGGCCGCCGAGCGCGGGGGAGAGGCCCAGGAGGGCATCCACGCCGAGCAGGTAGCTACCGGGCCCGAAACCGGAGATCTGCCCGACCGCGGCCGCCGCGACCACCGAATGATGCCGGAACTCCTCGCGGGCGTGGATATTGGAGAGGTGCACCTCCACCACCGGCACGCGCACCGAGGCCACCGCGTCGCGCAGCGCGACCGAGTAGTGCGACAGCGCGCCCGGGTTGAAGACGATGCCCCGGAAGCCTTCACGCGCCGCCCCCTGGATCCAGTCCACCAGCTCGCCCTCGTGGTTGGACTGCCGGCAGACCACCCGCGCCCCGCGGCTCTCCGCGTGCCGCTGCACCGCTCGATTCACCTCCGCGAGCGTGACGCGGCCGTACACCGCCGGCTCGCGGGTGCCGAGGAGGTTGAGATTCGGGCCGTGGAGGACGAGGATGGCGGACGCGACGCGACGTGCCATTGAAGGGAGAGAATACACTGGACGCCCGTATAATGCTTGCGCCTCAGGCGGGCGCGTCTCGCGCACCGTCCGGGCGCTGGTGCGCGGGCAGCGCGGATGCGACCACCGCGTGCACGCGGTGGGCGAGGTCCCGCGCGGCCCCCTTCACGTCGGCACCTTCCGGGGGCACGATCACCGCGTGATAGACGACGGTGAGGCGGCCCGGCCGCGGCAGGCGGCGACCGGGAGGCCAGGACTCGTGCGCGCCGATGATGGTCACGGGCATGATGGGCACGCCGAGCGAGCAGGCCAGCCGGAAGGCACCGAGGCGGAAGCGCTGGACCCGCCCGTCGAGGCTCCGGCCGGCCTCGGGGAAGATCATGACAGCCGCGCCCGCGCGGAGGAGGCGCACCGCGGCCCGGGTGGCGCCCGAGTCGGCGCCGTCGATGTCCACCGGAAAAGCCCGCAGGCGACGGATCAGCCACGCGAGGCCGCGCACGCGGAACAGGGCGTTCCACGCCATGTAGTGGACGGGCCGGCGTACCGGGATGGTGGCGAGGACCGGGTCGGCAAACGTGACGTGGTTCGGCACGATGAGGAGAGGACCCGAGCGGGGAATGTGGTGGACGCCTTCGAAGCGGATGCGGAAGTAGATACGCGCTCCGAGCCGGATGACCGGCCTTGCGACGTCGATGACGGGCGTGCGCACGGCTCGATAGTGCCACGCTCCGCCTGAGACCGACAATGTCCGCGGCCGACCCGCGTCCCGTCGTCATCGCCCACCGCGGCGCCTCGGCGGACGCGCCCGAGAACACCATCGCCGCCTTCGAGCTCGCGCTCGAGCAGGGGGCCGACGGGATCGAGCTGGACGTGCACCTCTCGGCCGACGGGCAGCCGGTGGTCATCCACGATTTCACGCTGGAGCGCACCACCGACGGCGCCGGACCGGTGGGCGGGCACCGCGTGCGCGAGCTCAAGCGCTTGGACGCGGGCGGCTGGCGGGACCGGCGGTTCCGCGGCCAGCGCGTGCAGACACTCCAGGAGGTCCTGGAGCGCTTCCGGGACCGCGCGCGCTTCTGGATCGAGCTGAAGGGCGGCTCGGCCCTCTACCCCGGCATCGAGGAGCGCGTGATATCGATGGTCGAGATCTACGACGTGGTGGACCGGGTCCTCGTGCAGTCCGTCGACCACGCGGCCATCACCCGGGTGCGAATGCTCAACCGCGAGATCCCGGTGGGCGCGCTGCTGACCCAGGCACCGCTCGACCCGGCCCTGCTACGGGCCGAGGCGGTCAGCGCGATCTGCCCGGGCGCGCACGTCCTCACCGCGGAGCTGCTCGCGGACATCCGCCGGGCCGGGCTGGACTGCTATGTCTGGACGGTCAACGAGCCGGCCCAGATGGACCGGCTCGTCGCGTGGGGTGTGAGCGGAATCATCACCGACCGGCCGGGCCTGCTGCGGGCCCGGCTCGGCCGGTCGTAGGGATCGGCGGCTAGTCCTCCTCGGGCTCGTCGACATCCACCGCGGCGCCCACCGCTTCCAGGCGCGGCAGCATCCGCTCGAGCCGGTCCTGGCAGCGCACGCAGGTGGTCACCTCCGGCATGGCGCGGAGCCGGGCGGGCGCGATCGCCTCACCGCACTCCTCACACACGCCGTACTCCCCCCCCCGCAGCCGCTCCAGCGCCTCGGCCAGCTTGTTGGCGCGCTCCACCAGCAGGCTCCGCGTGGCGAAGTTCATCTCGCGGTCCTCGTTCAGCCGGATCACGTCCACCTCGTCGGCCAGCGACGTGTTGTCCCCTCGACCGCCGCCGAGCTCTTCCATCGTATTGACCCCACCCATGTGCCGGATGCGCTGCATGGTGTGGCTGAGTTCCCGCTCCAGGCGCTTCTTGATCTCGTCCATCGTCTCCTCCGTGGGCTCCGGATCGTTCTGACCCGGGACGGCCCGGTTGGCGCAGCTAGCTGCAAAGCCTGTGCCTGAGCAATGCATCGGAGAGACGGCTGAAACCCTGCGATATTCGAGAACATCAGGGGGGACGATGCATTCCCCGGGGCAAAACGCCCGGCACCGACTGGGAAAAATCGTCACCGGGTGTGTCAGTTCGTGGCGGTGGCATTCGGGCTAGATCGTGACCCGCCGAGCGTCTCGGACCAGGTCCAGGGCCTGCCCCAGGGTAAGGACACCGCGCTTCTGGACGAGCGCGAGCAGGCGCACCAGGAGCTCGGCCGTGGTCAGCGCATCACCGAGGGCGGAATGCCGGCCGGTCACGGGCACACCCAATCGCAGCGCGACGGCCTCGAGGGTGTGCGACTCCCCGGGGCCATGGAGGCTCCGCGACAGGAGCCGCGTATCCAGGATGGGGCGGGTCGCGGTCAGAGACGGCAGGCCGAGCCGGCGCGCCTCGGGCTCGATGAATCGCAGGTCGAATGAGGCCTCGTGGCCGACCAGCACCGCCTCTCGCGCGAACCGCAGGAAGGCCGGCAGAACCAGATCGATGGCGGGCGCCCCCGCGACCATGGCATCCGTGATGCCGTGAAACGTCACGCTCGCCGGAGGAATCGTGCGGCCGGGGTGGACCAGCGCATCGAAGGTCTCTCTGCGCTTGACCTGGCCCCCACGGACGCGGACCCCCGCCAGGGAGATGACGCGGTCGCCCGACTCGGGACGCAGTCCGGTCGTCTCGGTGTCGAAGACCACGAAGGTGAGGTCGTCGAGCCGCCGATCGCGGTCGGCCGGGGTGGCCCGGAGGTCCACCTCGTCGAAGAGCGAGAAGTCGTAGAGCTCGGGCCGGACGGGCCCGGGCACCGCGGTCGCCGTGCCCGAATGGAGGCCGGCGCCGAGGAGCCGATCGGGCGGGCCACCCTCGGGGGCTACCCGGCTGTCCAGGCGTGGATGAGACGGATCTCGGAGCACCAGAATGCAGCCGCCCGTCTGCCCGCCCTCGTCGCGGAGGGCCGTCATCGCGACCTCGAAGACCGCGCCGCGAGTGGTCGGGAGCGTGAACCGCTCCGGGCCCCCGTCCCCCGCTCGAAGCGCATCGAGATACCGATCGATCGTCGGGCGGTCCACCAGCTCCCCGAGCTGCCGGCCGAGCAGCGCGTGGCCGTCGGCCAGGAGGCCGGCGGCGCCGCGGTTGGCCAGGGTGACGCGCCCATCGGCGCTGGTGACGACGACTCCCTCGGCGAGCTCGGCGAGCACGCCGGCCAGGCGGCGGCGCTCGCTGTCGAGCTCGCGGGTGGCCGCGGTCACCTGCTCGTCGAGGCCGCCGCGGGCCGCGCGCAGATGCTCGGCCAGGCGGTTGATCTCGTGCGCGAGCGCCTGCAGCTCGTCGCCGGTCCGGACGTCGAGGCGATGGTCCGGATGGACCGTGCTCATCAGCTCCGCGCCGCGCTGGAGCGTCTCGATGGTGCGAACCAGCGAGCCACCGAGCCGGTGCGCCACCAGGGTCACGTAGAGCAGCGTGGCGGCCAGCCCGATCAGCCCGATGACCAGCAGGGCCGCCGACTCCCGGAGCCCTCGCTGATGGAGAACGACGATCACCAGGGCGGCCACGGCGGCGGGAGGCAGGACCAGCGCGAGCACACCCAGCGTCAGCTTGCGCCCGAGCCTCACCGGCCCACCAGCCCGGTCTGGAATCGCTCCTCGACACCGCGCTCGAGCCAGGCGATGGTCTTGAACGCTTCCTTGAGCAGCAGCCGGTCCGCCTTTCCGAGCGCGCGCGGGCGGATGAAGTTGTCCGGCGGGAGGCCCGCGTCGAGGCATGCCAGCTGGTGCGTGAGCCGCAGCCGGGCGACGAGCCGATAGGCGGCCTGCAGCTCGCTCACCTCGGTCGAGGCGAGGATGCCCCGCTCGCCGATCGCGCGAAGCCGGTCCAGCGTATTGGTGTGGCGGATCCCGAGCGACAGCGCGTAGACGCGCATGGCGTGCGTCACCGGGAACACCGCGCGCGCCTTGAGGTCGAGGCGATCCTTGTGCGGCCCGGCCCGCTCCACCGCGAAGCCCCCGAAGAACCCCAGCGGGCGCGGTCGGTCCATGGCGGCGCCGGCCATGTGTCTCAGGAACAGGATCCTGGACGGCGCCGTCTCGCATACCCACTCCCAGAGCCCGCGTCCGATCTCCTCCTCGCCGCCGACCGGGCGCAGATCGAAGAACAGCGAGGCCTGGAGAACCGGCTCCGGCTGCGGCGTCTCCATCCAGGAGCTGAAGTGTCGCCTCCAGACGCTCTCCGGCTGGCGCCATCGCGGATTGGTAGCCATGAAGTCGCCGGGGCAGCGCGGAAATCCCAGGCGAGTGAGCGTCTCGCTCATGCCGGTCGCCAGGCGCTCGAAGTAGGCGGCGACGACCGCCTCGGCACCCGGCGGGGGATCCCGGTAGACGAGGCCGTTGTCCTGGTCGGTCTGGAGCGTCTGCTCGCGCCGTCCTTCACTGCCGGCGACGAGCCAGGAGAAGGCGACGGGAGGCCGTCCCTGCCCACCGGCCTCCAGGCCGGCCTGCACCAGGGCGAGGGCCCGGCGGACCGACCGATCGTTGAGCTCGGCCACGATGCGTCCGATGTCGGTGGCCTCGGCCCCGTCTCCCGCGAGCCACCGGACGACCCCCTCCACCCGCGCGGCCGCCCGCGCGAGCGCATCGACGTCGGGAGCCGCCTCGATCAGCCGCGCAGTGGCCACCGGACGCGCCGCCTGGAGCCCGAGGAGATCATGGCTCGAGAGGACGCCGGTGAGCCGGCCTTCGGTCAGCACGCCGAGGTGATGGATGCTCCGGCGCGTCATCTCCAGCAGCGCGTCGAACGCCAAGGCCTCGCTCTCGACGGACACGAGCGGCGCCGACATGATGCGCGCGACCGGAGTGCTCGGCTGGAGCCCGGGCGCGAGCACCCGGTTGCGCAGATCGCGGTCCGTGACGATGCCGGCGGGCTCGCTGGTCGGGCCGGCCACGATGATCGAGCCCACGGCACGCTCGCTCATCAATCGCGCGACCTCGGCCACCGGGGCCGACGGCGGGCACGTGACCGGCGGGCCCTTGACGAGCTCCCGGACGCGCCGGACGAATAGCGTCAGATCGCCCCGTGGGCTGGTGATGGGATCGGCGTCGCGCTCGGCGCGCGGCGCCGGGATCGAGTCGCCGGTCACGCCGATTGGCCTCGCTGGCCGCGATGATACCGCAACGCGCCGACGGGGCACACCCGGCCGAGATGGGCTAGAATCCGCCCATGAAGGGGCGGACCCTGGCCCTCTTCCTGCTTGCCTATCTGAGCCTCGATCTGGGAAACCCGTTCATGCCGGGCGCGGTGAGCCTCGTCGACGGGCACCTCGAGGTGATCGATGCAGGCCGGCCGGTGGGAATCCACCTGCCGGTACTGGACGGCGCCGGGCTCTCGCGCGGTGAGCTGACGGTGGCCCGACCGGCGGCGCGGCCGTCGCCGGCCGGAGAACGCCGGCGGCGCTGGTGGATTCCCGCCGGGCGCGTCTTCTCGATCACACCGGCACCGGCTCCCTCGCCCGACGACGACTAGCCTCACCCTCCACGCCTCCTCGATGGCGGACGCCGTCCCCGCGGGTCGGCGGGCCGCCCCTGCACCATCGCCAATGGACCATCGCCCAGCGGACCACGGGAGGATGCCATGACCAAGATCGGCACGTTCGTGACGGACCCCAAGGCCGGCGGCTATTGCCGGGTCACGCTCGACAGCGGCCAGAAGATCATCATCAATCACGCCGAGGGCGGCTTCAAAGGCGGACCGCTCACCATCGAGGAGGTCAAGTGGATGGGGCTCGGGAGCGGCGAGCTGCTGTTCAGATGCGATCTCGATAGTCCCCGGGGCAAGGACGTCCTGTCGCGCCTGACCCGGAGCGCCGCGCCGGGCACGGCAGATGCCACCCCGCTGGGCGCCTTCGTCAACTACGTGAAGGAGTGTCGGTCGATCGCGGAGGTCAAGACCAAGTGCGCGGCGGCCCTCACGTGAGCGCCCGCCGCCGATCATCCAGGCGGGCGGTGATCCGTCTGACCAGGAAGATCGCCAGAGCGGCCGCCGCGATCTCGGAGACCTCGGCGAGCAGCAGCAGCTGCATCGGGCCGCCGAGGTCGAGTGGTTTCCACCCGTCGGCGGCGAGGCCCGCCGCGAGCCCCTGAGCCAGCGCGGCCACGAGGGTCAGGCCCGGGAGCACGAACACCCCGAGCGGCCCCCAGCGGACCGCGCCGGCCGCGGAGTCGCCCAGCGCCCCCGCGGTCTCGTGCGCCCGGCGGAGCCAGGCCAGGAAGACGGCGACCGTGGCGATCCACGCCGCGCCCTGGATCCACCGGAGCGTGAGGAACTGCCGGCCGTGGGCTTCGATGGCGCCGGGCGTGAGCGACTCACCGGCCAGCCCGTGCCAGATCATCCCGAGATAGACATAGGCACCCTGGATCACGATCCAGGCCACGACGATGTCCAGGCCCAGCAGGAGGACCGCCGCGACCGCCAGCCGGCCGACCCTGTGCGGGGAGGTCAGATCGGATCCCGGAGCTTGATCACCACGATGCGCGCGACCATCAGCCAGACGAGGGAGGCCAGCCAGAGCCAGCGCTCCGGCACCCGCCCGCCCGTCAGCATGCGGGTCACCCGGTACGGCGGCTCGGTCGCGATGAGGAACACCTGCCACACCGCGTTGGCCGGGTTGCGGACGAAGAGCCCCATGACGAGACGGCCGACGATGAGCCACTGGGCCGTGGCGAGCAGGTAGTTCACGACCTGGAAGGCGAAGTCCACGAGGGCTCCGGACACGACGATGCGCCGCGGGGAGCGGCCTCGCCACCCCCCGCGACGTCCGTCGTGCTCGCTGGAGAAGTCGACCTACTCGATACCCTGCAGCTTCATGGTGGTACCGCGCGGGTACCGCACCTCCTCGACCAGGTCCTGGGTCTGCTGGTCGGGCGGCGGATACATCAGGGACACCGCCCAGATGACGAGGAAGCCGATCGGCACGCCGAAGACGCCCGCACCGATCTCCTTGACCCCGAGGAGGTAGATGCCCCAGTTCCGACCGATTATGATCAGGATCAGCGCGGTGAGGAAGCCCACCACCATGCCGGCGATGGCCCCCTGCTTGTTGGCCCGCTTCCAGAAGATCCCCATGACCAGCGCGGGGAAGAAGCCCGAGCCCGCGAGCGCGAAGGCATAGGCCACCACCGCCACGATGATGTTGATCCGGAACGTGGCCACGTAGGCCCCGGCCACCGCCGCCACCACCAGCAGGACGCGGGCGGTGGTGAGCCGCTTCACGATGGAGGCCTGGGGGTTGATGATCTTGTAGTAGAGGTCGTGCGACAGCGCGTTGGAGATGGTGAGGAGCAGCCCGTCGGCCGTGGAGAGCGCCGCCGCGAGGCCGCCGGCCATCACGAGGCCGGTGATCACGAACGGCAGGCCCGCGATCTCGGGCGTGGCCAGCACGACGAAGTCGGTGGACTTGATCACGAAATCGGTGAGCTGCAGGATCCCGTCTCCGTTCTTGTCCACGATGTCGAAGAGGCCCAGGGAATTGGTCGGCGTGCCGAGGATGGTGTCGCCCCAGCGGAACACCCAGGCGGGAAGCTCCGTGACCTTCTTGCCGATCACGTCGGTGAGCACCGTCCACCGGGCGAAGGCGCCGTAGGCGGGCGCGGTGAAGTAGAGGAGGAAGATGAAGAACAACGACCAGCCCACCGAGGAGCGTGCTTCCTTCACGGAGGGCGTGGTGTAGTAGCGCATCAGGATGTGGGGCAGCCCCGCGGTGCCCACCATCATGCAGAAGCAGAGCGCGAACCAGTTGAGCATGCCGCCCGGGGCCAGGTCCACCCAGAGCTTCGTGACGCCTTCCTGCACCTCGATCCGGGTGATGTCCTGGAGGACCTGGCCGTAGGTGAACTCGGGCAGCGGGACCCCGAAGTGCTTGTACGACAGCATCGCCACCGGGGTGATGTAGGCGAGGATCAGGATGATGTACTGGGCCACCTGGGTCCAGGTCACCGCCCGCATCCCGCCCAGCATGGAGCAGACCAGGATGCCGGCGAGGCCGACGAAGGCGCCCACGTTGAAGTCCAGGCCCAGGAAGCGGCCCATGATGATGCCGACGCCGGTGATCTGCGCGATCAGGTACGTGAAGGAGGCCCCGATGGCCATGAGGAGGCCGACCACCCGCGCTGCGTTGCCGCCGTAGCGCAGGGCCAGGAAGTCCGGGATCGTGTAGGCGCCGAACTTGCGGAGGTAGGGGGCCAGGTAGATGGCCAGCAGCACGTAGCCGCCGGTCCAGCCCGAGACGTAGGCCAGCCCGTCGTAGCCGGTGGCATAGAGGGCCCCGGCCATCGAGATGAAGGACGCGGCGCTCATCCAGTCGGCGCCGGTGGCCATGCCGTTGAAGAAGGAGGGCACGCCGCGGCCCGCCACGTAGTACTGGTCGGGTCGGGCGGTGCGGGAGAGGATGCCGATCAGCGCGTAGACGCCGATGGTCACGACCAGGTAGGTATACGCGATGGCCCGGTTCGGGATGAGGCCCGCGTACTCGAGGAGCGACAGCAGGATCGTGAAGAGGACGAACGCGCCGGTGTAGAGTCCGAAGATCTTTCCCCAGGACATGGGCCTAGGCCTCCTCGACGCCGTACTTCCGGTCGAGCGCGTTCATCTTCATCGCGTACCACACGATCAGCACGATGAAGATGGCGAGCGAGCCCTGCCCGGCGAACCAGAGGGACAGCGGGAACCCGAAGATGACGATCCGGTTGAGCGGGTAATGGAACACGAGCGGTCCCACCCACGAGATGAACCACAGGACGAGAATGAGCCAGGTGAACCTGGAGGTCTCCCGCCAGTAGTCCTCCCGCTTGCCCTTGTCGATGTCTCTGAACGACGCCATGCCTTCCCTCCCCCGCCGTGGACTCCATGGTCCCGGCGCGCTGTGACGGTCATTGTCGGAGTCGGGCACGCCCGCCGGCCGGCGAGCGTGGACGGGCGAGCGAGGGCTAGTGGTCCTCGGAGAGCGGGGGTGGGTCCGAGGCCGGCACGTGCGCCGGCCTCGGCTCTCCGAGCCACTTGCGCGTCGTCGTCGCGAGGCGGGGGAGCGGGGCCGGAGTCCCGTCCGTCTGGACTCGCGGCGCAGCCGGGGTGGCCGGCCCGAGGGGCTGCTGGCGGCCCCGCTCGCCCGGCACGCCCTCCACGGACGGCCCGGGGTCGAAGATGAACGCGCCCGGCATGAGCGGGTTCACGAGGTCGAAACCGACGTAGATCGCGATCACGAGAACCAGCCGTCGCGTGCACATATCGTCGTGGCGGCCAGCAGCACGAAGAATGCCAGGCGACGGCCAGTACAAGTGGTCGTTTTCATTGACCGCCGACGCGCCCAGCCGACCTGGGCCTTGGCATCGAGACCAAGCCGGCCGGGCGGCGATACCAAGGCGGGCCTGGGCGGGCGCGCCCGGTTGCTACTCCTCCTCGCCGTACTTGTCCTTGAGCGCGGCCACCACGCTCGGGTCGGCCAGGGTCGTGGTGTCGCCGAGGGCCTTGCCCTCCGCGATGTCACGCAGCAGGCGGCGCATGATCTTGCCGGAGCGCGTCTTGGGCAGGTCCGCCGAGAAGATCAGATCATCGGGCCGGGCCAGGGCGCCGATCTTCTTGGCCACGTGTCCCTTGATCTCCTCCATCAGCTCTCGGCTGGGCTGGGTGCCGTCCTTGATCGTCACAAAGGCCGCGATGGCCTGCCCCTTGATCTCGTGCGGCCGCCCGATCACCGCGGCTTCCGCGACGTGCGGGTGATCCACCAGTGCCGACTCCACCTCCATGGTGGACACGCGGTGGCCCGAGATGTTCATGACGTCGTCCACGCGCCCGAGCAGCCAGAAGTAGCCGTCCTCGTCGATCTTGGCGCCGTCGCCGGTGAAATAGATGCCCGGGTACTTGCTCCAGTACTGGGCCACGAAGCGCTGCGGGTCGCGGTAGATCCCGCGCAGCATCCCCGGCCACGGCTTCTTGAGGACCAGGTAGCCCGCCTTCACCGATTCGCCCTTCTCGTTCAGGATATCGGCCTCGATCCCCGGGAAGGGGCGCGTAGCGGAGCCCGGCTTGAGCGTGGTGATCCCCGGCAGCGGGGTGATCAGGATGTGGCCGGTCTCGGTCTGCCACCAGGTGTCCACCACCGGGCAGCGGCCGCCCCCGATGACCTTCCAGTACCAGACCCAGGCCTCGGGATTGATCGGCTCCCCGACCGATCCGAGCAGGCGGAGGCTCGAGAGGTCGCAGCGCCGGGGATACTCCTCGCCCCAGCGCATGAAGGTGCGGATGGCGGTGGGCGCGGTGTAGCAGATGGTGACGCCGTACTTCTCGACGATCCGCCAGAAGCGATCCTTGTCGGGGTAGTCCGGCGTGCCCTCGTACATCACGGCGGTGGTGCCGTTGGCGAGGGGCCCGTAGACGATGTAGGAGTGGCCGGTGACCCAGCCGATGTCGGCGGTGCACCAGAAGACGTCGGTATCGCGCAGGTCGAAGATCCACTTGGTGGTGGCGTAGACCCCGGTGAGGTAGTCGCCGGTGGTGTGCACGATCCCCTTCGGCTTACCGGTGGAGCCCGAGGTGTAGAGCAGGTACAGCATGTCCTCGGAGTCCATCTTCTCGGGCGCGCAGTAGGCGGGCGCATCCTTGACGAAGTCGTCCCACCAGATGTCGCGCCCCGCCTGCATGGTGATGTCCTGGCGGGTGCGCTTGAGCACGACCACCGTGCTCACGTCCGGGCACTCTCGGAGCGCCTCGTCCACGTTCTTCTTGAGCGGCACGATGCCGCCGCGGCGGAAGCCGCCGTCGGCGGTGATGAGCACGGTGGACTCCGCGTCGTGGATGCGGTCGCGCACGGCCTCGGGCGCGAAGCCCGCGAAGATCACGCTGTGCGGGGCCCCGATGCGGGCGCAGGCCAGCATGGCGATGGGGAGCTCCGGCACCATCGGCATGTAGATGGTGACCCGGTCGCCCTTCCTGACCCCGCGCCGCTTGAGCGCGGCCGCGAAACGGTTGACCTCGCGGTAGAGGTCCCAGTAGGTGAGCACCCGCGCGTCACCCGGCTCGCCCTCCCAGATGATGGCGGCCTTGGTCTTGCGGGACGTGGCCACGTGCCGATCGAGGCAGTTGTAGGCCACGTTCAGCTTGCCGCCCACGAACCACTTGGCGTGGGGCGCCTTCCACTGCACCACCGTCGTCCAGGGCTTGAACCAGTCGAGCTCCTTGGCGAAGCGCTCCCAGAAGCGGGCCGGGTTCTTGGCCGCTTCCTTGTACACCGACGGGCTCTTGACGGCGGCGCGCTTCACGAGCTCCTTCGACGGCGGGAACCGCCGCTTCTCCTTCAGGAGGTTCTCGACGGCGCTGGTGCCTTTGGTCTCGCTGGCCATTGGGGGGACCTCGTTCTCGGGTGAGGATCGGCGCCTCGGCGCGCCGCTCCCCTTCTAAACCATCCGCCCGACAACTTCAAGGGAGTAAGATCGCGGCGACGCCGGCCTAGGAGTCTGTCCCGGTAACATCGCACGATCCGCCGCCAGCGGAGTGGTCCACGTTCGAGCGCGGGCTCTGCCCGCGCTTCCGATCTCCCGGGGGAGGTACGGAAGGGGGGCGTAGCCCCCCTCCGAGTCCCCTAGGCGGGAGGCGGATCGGGGGGTGCGGAGCGGCGCAGGCCATAGCGCTGGATCTTGTCGGAGAAGTTCTTGGGGTCCATGTCCGCGTGCTTGGCCGCAGCGGTGAGCTTGCCCCCGTGGCTCCGGAGCAGCCCGTCGATGTAAGCTCGCTCGAAGTCTTCCACCACCCGGGCCTTGGCGTCCCGGAAGGGCAGCGACAGATCGACCGCCGCGTGCGCGCCGGTCGGCGCGAGAAAGCGCTCCAGGTCCGCGAGGGTGGGGCCGGTGGACACGATCACCGCCCGCTCGATGACGTTCTCGAGCTCGCGCACGTTGCCGGGCCACGGGTACCGCATCAGCGCCCCCAGGCTCTCGGGCGAGATGTCGCGCGCCGTCCGCTTGTTGCGGCGGCCCGCCTGCTCCACGAAGTGACGCGCCAGCAGGGGGATGTCCTCCGGCCGCTCGCGCAGCGCGGGCACCCGCACCGGCATGACCGAGAGCCGATAGAACAGGTCGCGCCGGAAGGTCCCGTGCTCTACCTCCACCTGCAAGTCCTTGTTGGTGGTGGCGATGAAGCGCACGTCCACGTCCACCGGGCGGTCGGCCCCGACCGACGTCACCTTCTTCTCCTCGATCGCGCGCAGGAGCTTGCTCTGCAGATGCAGCGGCATCTCGCCGATCTCGTCGAGGAGCAGGGTGCCGCCGTGGGCCATCTGGAAGTGGCCGCGCCGGTGCTCGGTGGCGCCGGTGAAGGCGCCCCGGCGGGAGCCGAACAGCTCGGACTCGAACAGCTCCGCGGGGATCGCCGCGCAGTTGACCGCCACGAAGGGCCGGTCGCGTCGGGATCCCGAGAAATGGATGGAGCGCGCGAGCAGCTCCTTGCCGACCCCGGTCTCCCCGTGGATGAGCACGGTGGTCTCCAGATCCACCACCGAGCGCAGCAGGTCGAACACCGCCCGCATACCCGCGCTGGCCGCCACGATGTTGCCGAAGGTGAAGCGCTCCTGGTTGCGCCGGATGGTCCGGCGGTTCGCCGACTTCAGCTCCTGGAACTCGATCGCCCGCCGGATCACGAGGAGCAGCTCGGCCGCCTCGAACGGCTTCACCAGGTAGTCCTCGGCCCCGAGCCGCATCGCCTCGACCGCCGACTCGATCGTGCCGTAGGCGGTCATGACCACCACCGCGAGGTCGGGATGCTCCGCCTTGATCTGGCGCACCAGCTCGACCCCGTCCATCCCGGGCAGGCGGCGGTCGGTGAGCACCGCGTCCACGTCCTCGGCCTTGAGCGACTCGAGCGCCTCCTCCGCGCTGTGCACCGGCACCACCTCGTACCCCTTCAGCTCCAGCGTGCGGTGGAGCGGGCGGAGAAAGACCTCATCGTCCTCGACGAGCAGGAGTCGTCGCTTCATGGCGTGCCTCCGGCCACCGGCTGGGCCGCGCCCACCGCCGGGAATGAGATGCGAACCCGCGTGCCGCGGCCCGGCGCGCTCTCGATCGCGATGTCCCCCGCGTGGAGGTCCACGATCTTCTTGACGATCGACATGCCGAGGCCCGTGCCCGAGGGCTTGGTGGTGAAGAAGGGCAGGAAGATCCGGTCGCGGTCCTCCGGCGAGATCCCGACCCCGTCGTCGACGACCTCGACCACCGCCCGGTCCCCCTCCAGGAAGAGATCGACGGTGACGCGCCCGCCGCGACGCGGCTCGATGGCCTCGACCGCGTTCTTCACGACGTTGCTGAAGACCTGCCGGAGCTTCTGGCCGTCCACCGCCGCGATCACCTGCCGCTCGAGGCGCCCGTAACCGACCTGGACGCCGCGGGCCCGCCCCTCGCCCGCCGCCGCCTCCACCACCGGGTCCAGGATGCGCGCCAGCTCGTACTCGTTACGCTCGAGCCGCGCGTCGCGCGTCCAGTCGAGGAGGTTGTTGATGATGCCCTCGATCTCGCCGATGCCGGACAGGATGGACCGGGCCATCTCCTGGGACAAGGGGCTCCCGTCCACCTCCGGGGTCGACAGCAGGTTGGTGGCCATCTTGATCCCGCCCAGCGGGTTGCGGATCTCGTGGGCCACCCCCGCGGCCATCTCGCCGAGGGAGGCCAGCTTCTCTCGGTGGATGAGCCGCCGCTGCGTCTCCACCTGCTCGGTCAGATCGTGCAGCACGCCCACCGTGCCCATGCGCTGGCCGCGGTCGTCGAACAGCGCGGTCAGGGCCAGGTGGGCCGGGAAGACGTCGCCCCGCCCCCGGCGGCCCATGACCTGCCCGCTCCAGCCGCGCCCCACCTCGAGGGCGGCCACGATCCCGCCCGCGCCCCCCCGTTCGTCGGCGGCGAGCAGATCCGGGTACCGGAGTCGGCTCACCTCGACGAGCTCGCAGCCGAGCAGCCGGCGTCCCGCCGGGTTCATGGTCACGAGCCGGCCGTTGGTGTCCGCGGTGAAGATGCAGTCGTCCACACTCTCCACCACCGAGGCGAGCAGCCGCTCGCCGCGCTTGACCTCCTCCTCGGTGACCCGCAGGGACTGCTGCATGCGCTGGAACGAGGTGACGAGCTGCTGGGCTTCCTCCTTGGAGATCGTGAAATGGTCCTCCACGATGATGCGGGCGGCCGCCGCCCCCAGGGAGGCGGCGAGCAGCCGCTCGAAGCGGATGCGCATCTCGAGCAGCTCGGGCACCGACAGGTCGGCGGGGGCCTTGGCGCCGAACAGCTCGCGGACGATGGCCTCCGCGTCCTCGTCGCCGACATAATGATGGACGAGCCGCTCGATCTCGGGCGCGGAGAGGATCGCGGGCGCCCCCGGGGCCGGCTTGTCCTCGGCCGCCACCCCCACGAAGGCGGCGGCCTGGGCCCGATCGTCGGCGTCCTGCTCGGTGAGCAGCGACACCACCACGAAGAGCCCCACGTTGAAGAAGAAGGACCAGAAGACCCCGTGGCTGATGGTGTCGAGCCCTTCCAGCCCGAGGAACGCGGTGGGGCGCAGCAGCCAGAGGCCGAACGGCCCGTTCTCCAGGAACGAGGCGCCGAGGACCTCCTCCTTGCCGAGGGCGGGGATGATCAGCGCGTAGAACCAGACGAAGAAGCCGGCGGAGATTCCCGCGTAGGCGCCCTTGCGATTGCCGCGCCGCCAGTAGAGGCCGAGCAGGATGGCGGGCGCGCACTGGGCCACCGCGATGAAGGACAGCAGCCCCATCTCCACCAGCAGGAGCTGGCCGTGCTCCATGCGCGCCCACGCGAAGCCCAGCGCCACCACCGCCAGCATGGCCAGCCGGGTGTAGAAGAGGGTGATCGAGTAGATGTCCTCCATGCGCCGGCGCCGCAGCAGCATGGGCAGGATGATGTCGTTGGTGATCATCTTGGACAGGGCGAGGGAGTCCACCACGATCATGGCGGTGGCCGCCGAGAACCCCCCCAGGAACACGAGGACCGAGATCAGCTGGTTGCCGAAGAACAGCGGCAGGCGGAGGATGAAGCCGTCGGCCTGGGCGCCCGCTTCCGGGAAGACGAGGAGACCCGCGAAGGCGATGGGCAGCACGAAGATGTTGATCATTAGCAGGTAGAGCGGGAACGACCAGGAGACCGCGTTGACGTCGCGCTCGCGCTGGTTCTGGACCACCAGCACGTGGAACTGGCGCGGCAGGAACATCACGGCCAGCATCGAGATCACGAGCATGGCGGTCCACCGCGCGTAGGACGCGGTGCCCACCTGGTCGAGGGTGAGCAGGCGCGACAGCTCGGGGCTCCGGGCCACCTGGCCGAAGAGATCGGCGAACCCGCCGAAGAGCCCCCACGTGACGTAGACGCCCACCAGCAGGAAGGCGAGCAGCTTCACCACCGACTCCACCGCCACCGCGGTCATGAGACCGGTCTGCCGCTTGGTGAAGTCGAGGTTGCGGGCGCCGAAGAGGATGCCGAAGAGGGCGAGGATCACCGCCACCACCAGCGTCGGGTCGAAGACCTCGAGGACCGCCTCCTCGCGCAGGATCATCTTGAAGGAGGCCGACACCGCCTTCAGCTGCAGCGCGATGTACGGGATCATGCCGCAGACCACCAGCGCGGCCACCAGCGTGCCCAGCGGCGCCGACTTGCCGTAGCGGCTCGAGATGAAGTCCGAGACCGAGGTGATGCGCTGCTCCTTGGATACCCGCACGAGCTTGCGCAGCAGGACCGGCCACAGGAGCGCCACGCACGCCGGCCCCAGGTAGATGGTCAGGAACTCGAGCCCGCGGTTGGCGGCCAGGCCCACGCTGCCGTAGAAGGTCCACGCGGTGCAGTACACCGAGGCCGCGAGCACGTAGATCAGCGTCCGCGGGCGCCCCCGGCCGAGCCGCGGCGCGAAGGCCTCCGCCACCGACGCGACCAGGAACAGGAAGGCCAGGTAGCCCAGGACGATGGAGAGGAGCACGGTGGGGCTGAGCCCGCTCACGGCTCATCCTCGGGCGCGCGGAGGCGCCGGGCCAGGGCGATGAGGACCGTGACCATGGCGGCCCAGACCGCGAAGAGGTAGAGCACCAGCGCGGGCACGCCCAGGATCAGGACCGGGTGGTTGGCGATGGCGAGCAGCGGCCAGACCAGGCACGCCCCGAACAGCAGGAAGCACGCGACCAGCAGCTCCGCGGCCTTCATTGGCTTGGGGGAGTATACATCGAAGGGGGCCTCGACGGCCCCCTCCGAGCCTCCCCCAGAACGGGGATTGCACCGGCGGAGCCGGCGCTCGAAGCGCGGAACTAGCGGGGGGGACCGAGCATGCGGCGAGTGACGAGGTCCTGGAAGCCCTCCTCGAGCTCGGCGGCGATCTGGCGGGCGACGGTCTCCGCGTCGCCCTCGCGCTCGGTCTCGGGGCCCGGGGCCCAGCCCTCCAGGTAGGCCTCGCTCTCCGAGGCGCCTTCTCGCATGGCCAGGGCGTCGATCAGATCCTGGAAGCGCTGGGAGAGCGGGACCCGGACGGTGTGCTCACCATCCATCGCCTCCACCAGCGAGGGCAGGTCGCGCCACTGGATGATCCGGTATCGCGCCATCGCCGCGTCATTGTAGCGGAAGCGGGGCCCCGTTCCCTTGACAACCTCCAAGGCCCCCCGTAGCCTCCGTCACAAGGAGACGCCCATGATCGACGTGAAGACGGCGGACCGGGAGCTGCAGACGTATCTGCGCCCGCAGACGTTCCCGGTGGCGATCCGGATGCTCAAGGCGGGCGAGGAGATCCCGGAGCGCGCGCGCCGGCCCGCCCGCGACTTCAAGAAGCTCTCCATGAGCTGCCAGGTCATCGACATGGCCCGCCGCTACGGCTGGACCATCGCCCTGACCCGCGAGGACCACATCTGCTCGCTCGGCATCACCGCGATCGGCTTCGACAGGCCGCTGCCCATCTACAACGTAGGGACGCTGTGCGAGGGCATGTACACCGAGACGAAGGCCGCGGGCCAGCGCTCCGAGGCCGCCATCGACAAGTTCGCGCCCGGCGAGTACCACTGCCTGCTGGTGGCTCCCCTCGACCGCGCCGCCTTCGAGCCGCACGTGGTCTGCGTCTACGCCAACCCGGCCCAGGTGATGCGGCTGACCCAGGCCGCGCTCTGGAAGCGGGGCGGGCGCCTCACCTCCTCGTTCGAGGGCCGCGCGGTGTGCGCCGACATCATCGTGACCACCATGCAGACCGGCGAGCCGCAGGTGATCCTCCCCTGCTCGGGCGACCGCATCTTCGGCCAGACCCAGGACCACGAGATGGCGTTCTCCATTCCCTGGAGCCGCATGGACGAGATCGTCGAGGGCCTCCGCGGCACCCACGACGGCGGGATCCGGTACCCCATCACCCAATTCATGGAGTACGAGGCCAAGCTGCCGCCGCGCTACATGGAAGTGAACAAGCTCTGGGACGCCGCGGCGGGCAAGAGCCTCCTCACCAACCGCGACCGGGTAGTGGCGGCCTACAAGCGATCGTTCTCGGACCGCGTGCCGGTCTACCCGATCGTGGCCTCGTTCGCGGGCACCCTGGACGGGCTCAGCATCGAGGAGTACTGCACCAACCCCGTCCGGGCCATCACCGCCATGATGAACTACTACGAGCGCTACCAGCCGGATGTGGTGCTCGCCTACAACGACCTTGCCAAGGAGGCGGAGGCGTTCGGCTGCGGCGTGAAGTTCTCCGACTACGTGGTCCCGTCCATCGAGACTCACGTGCTGGAAGACAAGACAGCGCTGGCCAAGCTCCAGATGCCCGATCCCTACAAGACCGCGCGGCTGCCCGGCTTTCTCGAGCAGTGCGAGGCGCTCGTGAAGGCGGCTCCCCCCGCGGCCACCGGGGCGGTCGCGGTCGGACCGTGGACGATCGCGATGCTCCTCCGCAATCCGGAGATGATGCTGCTCGACACCTTCGAGGACCCGCAGTTCATCCACGACCTCATGCGGATCTCGACGGACTTCTGCAAGGTCTGGGGCGATGCGATCGTGAAGACCCGGATCGGGCTCTCGTTCTCCGAGCCCACCGCGTCGATCAGCCTGGTCTCGCCGGACAACTACCGCGAGTTCATCGCGCCCTACCACAAGGAGCTGGTGGATCACTTCAAGGCCAAGAAGGTGGGCATCACCACCCACATCTGCGGCACCACCTATCCGATCTTCGAGGACCTGATCGGCTGCGGCTTCACCACCGTCTCCTTCGACCTGGACCAGCAGTCGGACCCGAGCCTGCACGTGGACCAGCTCGAGCGGTTCATGCAGGTGGCGAAGGGCCGCGCGGTGGCCATCGGCAACGTGGACGCCACCATGTTCGAGAAGGCCACGCGCCCACAGATGGAGGCGGAGGTGCGCCGGTGCATCGACACCGCCGCGAAGCATTCGGGATTCATCCTGTCCACGTCCTGCGAGATCCCGCCGCGCTCGAATCCGGAGATCGTCCGGTGGTTCATGGACGCGGCCCACGACCACGGGCGCTACGAGAAGATCCTCTAGTCGAAGGGACTAAACGACGAAGGGCGCGGTGTGTTCATCACCGCGCCCTTCGTGTCCTCGCCGCTCCGAGCGCCGGCTCCGCCGGCGCACTCCTGGGGGGAGGCATCGGAGGGGGCCGTCGAGGCCCCC
>DATLFG010000036.1:0-22319 GCA_035524955.1 Candidatus Limnocylindria bacterium
GCGAAGCTGCCCAAGAGCGCGTTTGCGTACGTGGATTCGCGAGGCCGAAGGCGCTTGCCGATCAACGACGAGTCCCACGTGCGAAATGCCCTGGCGCGCTTCGGCCAGGTGGTGTTCGAGGACGAGGCGGCCCGGGAGCAGGCGCGCAAGAAGCTCCTCAACGCGGCCAAGAAGTACGGGATCGTGCCCGTCGGATTCATCACCGGTCAGCTCGAGTCCCGGATGAGCGAGGCGACGGCAGGCCGGTTGGTGATCGATCTCGGGCAGGTCGGCACCCCGGCCGAGTTCGAGCGGCGGCTGCGCACCGCCCTGCGTGATCCCACGCTCTCGGTCCTGCACTGGTCCGATTCGGCCGGTGGGTACCTCGATGGCGCCGGTCAGCCGGCCGTGCTGCCCACCGCGGGAACGGGCCGGTCGGTGACGCTACTCGAGCGCCAGGGCCGGCCCATGACCGCGCTCGTACACGATCCGGCCGTCTTGAAGAATCCGGACCTCGTGAAGACGGTGACCGCGGCAGTCAGACTGACGGTCGAGAACGAGCGGCTGCGAGGCCAGGTCGAAGCCCGGGCCAGCGAGGCGCGGACCCTGCCGACCGGGAGCGTGACCTTCCTCCTGACCGATATCGAAGGCTCGACGAGCCTCCTCGATCGGCTCGGCGATCGCTACGCCGCCCTCCTGGCCGACGTGCGCGCCATCATCCGGGGCTGCGCGCACCGGGTCGGCGGCCGCGAGGTCGACGCGCGCGCGGATGAGTTCTTGGGCGTCTTCGTTCGGGCGCCGGCCGCACTGGAGGCCGCCCTCGCCATCGAGCGGACCGTACGGGAACGCGCCTGGCCCGATGGGGTCGAGGTCCGGGTCCGTATCGGTCTCCATAGCGGCCGGCCCACGCTGACCGATAGCGGCTACGTCGGCCTGGCCGTGCATACCGTCGCGCGGATCTGCTCGGCGGCACACGGCGGCCAGATCCTGCTCTCGGGCGCGGCTCGGGATGCCGTGGGCCGGTCGCGGCCGGCCGGTCTACGCTTCCGGAGCCTTGGATCCCATGGATTCCGCGGGTTGCGCGAGCCTCAGACGATCTTCCAGGTCGCGGCTCCAGACCTGCTGGTCCGCTTTCCGCCGCTGCGGACCCTCGCGACGTCGGACGGCGAGGCGGCCGACCGGGCGGGCGAGCTGATTCGGTAGGATCCGGCGGAGTCCGGGCGCCTGATCGACCCGGCGATCACGCGCGGCATCCTCTCCCTGGCGTGGCCGATCTTCGTCGACCCGGCGGCGGTGATGCTCTTCGCCCGGCTGGACACCTTCTCCCCCGGAGGGGGAGAGGGCAGGGTGAGGGGGAGGTCCTGAGTGGCCGAGACGGTCCCTCTCGGCTTCCTCCACAGCAAAGCCCTGGCGCAGAAACGCAAACAACTCAGGTTGATCGCGGGCCACGATATCGAGCACACGAGCCGCGGTCTCCGCCTGCGCGCTCTCGGGCGTCACGGCCCAACCCCGGGAGCCGCCCCTCCAGTGGCTCCTGGTCGTGGTCGTACCTCGCTCGCCTGCTGGATCAGCTCGCCGATGCGAGCGAGGGTGGATCGCAGCTGGTCCCGCTCCAACAAGAGGGCCTCACCTTCTTGTCTGAGCTGATCGATCTCCTGTGCCATCGCGGCGAGGCGGCCTTGTAGCTCGTCCAGGCGCTCGACCCGTTCCTGCCAGAGGTTGAAGAGCTGCCGACCTTCCTCGATCCACCGGGCGATGGCGACCTCGTGGGCGTTCTCCGGGGTCCTACGGCTCTCTTGACTCTGGCGCTCCCGCCGCCGACGCGCCCGCGTGGCCAGCAGTACACCGAGGGCAGCCGCGACGAGAACGACGGCGGCCAGCCCAAACAGAAGCGTGACGGTGTCCAGCCCCGTCGCGGCGATCCAGCGCTCCAGCTCTTGAGATTGCGCTTGGGCCGGTTGGAGGACGGGATCCAGCGCGATCAGGGTGGGCGCGCCAAGGGCTGGTACGAGGGTCAGCATCAGCGGGCGCATGGTTCCCTCCGAGTGGCCCACCTGCTTCTCCTCAGAGGGCGTGATGCGGCGGCAGTATAGGCGATCGGCGTGGCCATGGCAATGGGGTCCGGACACACGGGTGCCCGAAGGGCTTGCACGCACTCCGCCAGATGAATCCGAGGGCGGGGTTCTCGTCGCGCGACGCTACATGGCAGATCCTCCCTTGTCGGAGCGCAGTTGCTCATCCTTGTCCGGCCAACCATCTGTCCAACGAAGGTCGTCGAGCCCGCCTCGATCTCCCCGACGGCTGCACACCCGGCATCCGTGCAATCAGGCCAGCCGTCGTGAGCGCCCAGCGCTTGATCGTCCTCGTCGATTGCAGGGCCCCCGAGCCTGCCCAGGAAGACCCGAAGCTGATCAGATGGAGTCCAGATACCCGCTAGACGACCGACGTGCCGGCACCCACCGGCGGACCGCGAGCAGCAACCGGGGCCCGGTCCACCCCGCCATCGACGGCCACCCGCACGCGGGCCACCGCGAGCTCCGGAGGCTCCTGATCGACTCGACATCGGCAGCGAAGTCATTCTAGTCTGAGGAGACGGGAGCAGCTTCCGCGTCGTCTTGCGAGCGCGATTCGGCAAAACATGACCTCCGACGAGGAACGGTGCGCCGAGCACGAGCGATTCAAGAGGATCGACGCCGCCTTCAGAGCCGGCGCCCTCGCCGCGCTGCGGGCGGCGGTCGAGGATCCCGACGCGGTGCCGAACGGGCCGATGCCGCTCGCGATCGGGCCGTGCCTCGAGTACGCCATCTACCATAGCCCCCTCTCTTTCATCCGCACCTTGCTCGAGATCGGCGCCGATCCGAACCCGGAGGACCACATCGGATTCCCGCCCCTGATCGCGGCGTTGTCGAGGAGCGACCGTGCTTCCCGAGATGTGGCAGGGATTGGCGAGGTAGAGGGTCATCCGACTGACGACCACCTTGGCGCGCCGGTTGGCACGCCGTGGCATTGGCGTGGATGCAACCGGCCCTTCAACCTGGTTCGGCGGGGCCAACGTGGGCCGAGGCGGCCGTGATGGGCCTCGGCCTCGATGCCTGGTGGGACGAGCCCGAGTACAACACCTGCAACACCTTCCGCCTGCGCGGCCTGTTCATCTTCGACAAGCTCAAACAGCACGACGCGGGCCGGTTCGCGGAAGTGCTGAGCGACCTGTACCGGGATGATCAGCCCGACCCGCAAGACATCGGCACGTTTGAATGGCAAATCATCCTGGCCTGCATGGGGGGCAGTCCCGAGGAGATCGCGGACGTACAGAAGCGGATGGGGAGGGTGTGGCAGTGACCGCGGATGATCCTACTCCCGAAGACGTCGGCCTCGCCGCTCAGGGTGGCCTTCGGTCGGGGTCGTGCAACGAGGACGGTCGCCTCGGTGCAAATCGCACCTGACAGCCCCAAGCTCGCGGTGGTGATGGTCGGGCTGCCGGCACGCGGAAAGAGCTACACCGCGCGCCGCATCGAGCGCTACTTGTCGTGGCTCGGCTACCGCACCGGTGTCTTCAACGTCGGCGAGTACCGGCGCGCGCGTGTCGGCGCCCACGTGCCGCACAGCTTCTTCGATCCCGACAACCCGCGGGGCGAAGAGGCACGCCGGTCGGCCGCGATGGCGGCGCTCGAAGACATGGTGGCGTGGCTCACGGACGACGGGCAGGTCGCGATCTACGACGCCACCAACACCACGCGCGCGCGCCGCACGATGGTCCGCGCGCGCTGCGAGCGCGCCGGCTTCCAGGTGTTGTTCATCGAGATCCGGTGTGATGACCCGCACATCATCGAGGCCAACATCCGCAGCACCAAGCTGTCGTCGCCCGACTACGAGGGCACCGATCCCGACGTGGCCGTGACCGACTTCCGGGCACGCATCGCGCACTACCAGCGCGTGTACCAGCCGCTCGACGACGACGACGGAGCGTACCTCAGCGTCACCGGCCCCGGACGCGGCGTGACCGTGAGCAACGTCAACGGCTACCTGGCCGCGCGCCTCGTGTTCTTCGTGATGAACCTGCACCTGACCGCGCGGCCGATCTGGCTCACCCGCCACGGCGAGAGCGTATACAATGCCGCCGGTATCCTCGGCGGCGATCCCGACTTGACCCCCGACGGCCACCGCTACGCCCGGTCACTCGCCGAGTTCCTCGACGCGCGCGACCCGGATCGCAACGGCGTGGTGATCTGGACAAGCTCGCTCCGCCGCGCGGTACAGACCGCCGGGCCGCTCGGGCGCACGCCCTGGCCGTGGCGCGCGCTCGACGAGATCGACGGCGGCATCTGCGACAGCATGAGCCACGCGCAGATCCAGGAGCGCTTGCCGGAAGAGTACGCGGCGCGCAAACGTGACAAGTTCACCTACCGCTATCCGCGCGGCGAGTCGTACCAGGACATCATCCTGCGCCTCGACCCGGTCATCATCGAGCTCGAGCGTACGCGCAAGCCGGTGTTGGTCATCGCCCACAATGCGGTGCTGCGCGCGCTCTATGCGTATTTCCAGGGTGTTCCGCGCGAGCGCTGCCCGTACCTGGCCATCCCGCTGCACACCGTGATCGAGCTGACGCCGCACGCGTACGGCTGCCACGAGACGCGCATGCCGCTCGAGCCGCGCCTCGACTGCTGAATGCCCGGCGTCTGGGCCATGGTCGGGTCGGCGCGCTCGTGGCCACGGCCAGCACCACCGCCCCCTGCAGCTCGTGGACGCGCACCGAGCGCCTCGTCGATTCAGAGCGAGAGGCGCCAGACCACCTGGACGTTCGTGGTCTCGCGGAACTCGAACCGGCTGGCCGCCATCAGGGTCCCCCTGGGGGCAGGCGCGCCGGCTTCCCGCTGCAGCTCTCGAGGCGGCCCTTCCTCGCCCTGCTTCCGGACCCATCCCTTGGCGATCAGGCCGTCGGGACCTTCGTAACTCCCCACCAGTGGCTGGCCCGGGCCCTTGCCGTCGGCGCCTCTCCAGCGGATGTACGGCTCGCAGTAGACCATCGTCTTCGTGATCTGGGTCTTCGGCGGCCTGCCGCGGAGCCGGGTCCCGAGCTCCACCGTCGCCGGCCGGTACACGGGGGTCCAGTGCGCCCGCTGTACGAGCGGAGGGTTGCCGGGGTCGTTGTCGTGCTCGCGAACATTCCGCACGATCGGCCCCTCGAAGACGCGGGGCGGAGCCGGGTCGCCGCCGACGATGCGGATGCTGATGGCCATCGGATCCGACCTCCTGGTGGACTGGTGGCGGACGGGACCCCTCACCCGGCGGACGAGGCGGAGCGATCCGCATCGACGAGCGATGCCGAGGTGCAGGCCCTGACCAGGGCACGTGGAGTATTGACACCAGTCAATAGCCTGGCAGAATGGCGCGACACAATACGCCGCCTGACGTACGGACAACCCTCGGACTGGATCCCTGGTGGGGCGATCGAGCAGAAGCAGCATACCGGCCGTGCTGGACTTCCTGCAGGGCATCTACGCCCAGCAGGACGTGGACAGCTTCGCCGCCCGGGTGGTCGAGTCGCTCCCGCGCCTGATCCCTACCGACATGGCTTCCTTCGACGAGGTCGACCCCCGGACCGGCCGCAACCGGCCCCTGGTCCCCCCGGTGGGGGCCGATCGCTTCCCGGGCAGCGAGACCCGGACCGTGGCCAAGCACCTCGAGCGCATCTTCAGGAAGCTCGGCGTCGAGACGCGCACGGCGGCGGCCGCCGCCGTCCTGAACTGCCCCGCCTCCTGACCCTGGGGAGCCTCGACATGAGCGAGCGTGACGGAGCGCTGGACGGTGTTCTCAGCGGGGTCCGGGTCCTCGACTTCGGACGCTACATCGCCGGGCCCTACTGCGCGGCGCTGCTGGCCGATCTCGGAGCCGACGTCATCCGGATCGAGCGGATCGGCGGGGGCGAGGATCGCTGGGTGGCGCCGGTGGGCGCGGACGGCGTGGGGGCCATGTACCTGGTGATGAACCGCAACAAGCGGGCGATGACCCTCGATCCCGCCTGTCCCGAGGGACGCGAGATCGTCCGCAAGCTGGTGGCCACCGCCGACGTGGTCGTCGCCAACCTGCCGCCCGAGGTGCTGCGGGCGCTGGGGCTCGACCTCGACAGCCTCCGCGCGGTCAAGCCCGACATCATCCTCACCACCGTGACGGCGTTCGGCGCCGGGGGCCCCTGGAGCCACAAGCACGGCTTCGACGGCATCGGCCAGGTGATGGCCGGCGGCGCGTACCTGACCGGCACCCCGGAGCAGCCGCTGCGCGCCTCGGTGGCCTGGGTCGACTTCGGGACGGCGTCGGTCTCGGCGTTCGGCACGCTGGCGGCGCTCATGGCGCGCGACAAGACGGGCCGTGGCCAGAAGGTCGAGGCCGCCCTGCTCCGCACCGCGGTCGCCTTCAACAACCCCACGCTCGTCGAGCAGCAGGTCGTGCAACCGAACCGGGTGGCCACGGTCAACCGGGGGCAGACCTCGGCGCCGTCCGATCTGTTCCGGACGAAGGACGGCTGGATCATCGCCTACGCGATCGGCGGCCCCATGTTCGCGCGCTGGGCGAAGCTGATGGGCGAGGCGCACTGGCTGACCGAGCCGCGCTTCAAGGACGACCTGGCCCGGGGCGACAACGGCGAGGTCATCTCCAAGCGGATGGCGGAGTGGACCGCCGAGCGCACGACCGCGGAGGCGCTGGGCGAGCTGGAGCAGGCCAGGGTTCCGGCCGGGCCGCTGTACTCGCCGCAGCAGGCGCTCGAGGACGCACACATCCGGGCCGCCGGGCTGCTGGCCGACACCGACTATCCGGGGCTGCCGCGGCCGGCGCCGCTGGCGCCCACGCCCGTCGATCTCTCCGAGACCCCGGGACGCTTCCGCCACCGGGCGCCGCAGCTCGGCGAGCACACCGAGGCCATCCTCGCCGAGCTGGGCTACCGCGCCCCGGACATCGCCGGGCTTCGCGCCCGCGGCGTCGTCTGACGAGCTGACCGTCCGCGAGGAGAGCCCCATGCCGCACGAGGCCTCGCGCGACGCGCGCGCCCCGGTCGGGCGCGAGTCGATCGCCGCCGGCTTCTGGCCCCTCGTCCGGTACTTCCTCCGGCTCGGCACCCTCGGCTTCGGGGGTCCCGTCGCCCTCGCCGGCTTCATGCACCGCGATC
The DNA here is from genome assembly GCA_035524955.1 of Candidatus Limnocylindria bacterium. Classification (GTDB taxonomy): domain Bacteria; phylum Methylomirabilota; class Methylomirabilia; order Rokubacteriales; family CSP1-6; genus CAMLFJ01. The sequence continues at coordinate 7,142 of DATLFG010000036.1, forward strand.
TCGTCGAGGAGCGGCGGTGGATCGACGAGGACGAGTACCGGCTCGGGCTCGCCCTCGCCCAGATCATGCCGGGCCCGCTGGCCGCGCAGCTGGCGATCGCGCTCGGCTACTTCCAGCACGGCGTGCTCGGCGCCACCGCGGTGGGGCTCGCGTTCATCCTGCCCTCCTTCCTCATGGTGATCGGCATCTCGCTCGCGTACCTGGCCTACGGCGGGCTCTGGTGGATGCAGGCGCTCTTCTACGGTATCGGCGCCGCCGTCATCGCCATCATCACCATCGCCGCCTACAAGCTGGCGCGCGCCACCAACCGTCGCGACCCGCTGCTGTGGGGCATCTTCGCCGTGCTCGCCGTGGTGACGGTGTGGGCGGAGGCCGAGCTGGCCGAGTTCTTCATCCTGGCCGGGCTGCTCGTGCTGCTCGTGCGCGCGTGGGCGGGCTGGCGGCGCGCGCTGCTCGCCGTCACCGGCGCGGGCGCCGTCGGTCTGCTCATCTGGGCCATCGAGCGCTGGTTCGTCGGCGTCGAGCCCGGCGGCGCCGGAGTTCTCGGCCAGATCTTCGTGTTCTTCACCAAGGCCGGCGCCTTCGTCTTCGGCAGCGGCCTGGCGATCGTGCCCTTCCTCCACCAGGGAGTCGTGCAGCAGTTCGGCTGGCTGACCGAGCAGGAGTTCCTCGACGCGGTGGCGGTGGCCATGATCACGCCGGGGCCGGTCGTCATCACCGTCGCCTTCATCGGCTACCTGGTCGCCTCGTTCTGGGGCGCGCTGCTCGCCGCGGTCGGGATCTTCCTGCCGGTCTACGTCTTCACCGTCGTCCCCGCCCCCTGGTTCAAGCGCAACCGCGACAATGCGCAGCTCAAGGCCTTCGTCCAGGGCGCCACCGCGGCGGCGACGGGGGCGATCACCGGCGCGGTCGTCGTGCTGGCCCAGCGCGCCGTCTACGACGTCCCGACCGCGCTGATCGCGCTGGTCGGCCTCGGCGTGCTCTGGCGGTTCCGGGTGCCCGAGCCGATCGTGGTGCTGGTCGCCGGCGCTCTCGGCCTCATGGTGTGGCAGGTGGTGCGGGGAGGCGCGGGGTGAGGATCTCGCCGGTCGGCGGCGGCCGAGCCCCCCGGCGCGCCCGCGGGCCGATCTCCGATCTCAGCTCACCGCCATGTCCCTGAACATCGCCACGCGCTTGGCGCGCAGCGCTCCCGGCTTGTACTTCTGCAGCCACTGGTCCTTCTCGGCCAGGAACAGGCTCGCATCCCGGTTCGCGTCCGCATCGCGGTCCTTCAGCGACTCGACGACCGAGCGGAAGTAGTAGTGGTTGAAGAGGCGATTGAACTCCGTGAAGTAGATGTCCGCGACCCGCCGGTCCCCGCGGATGGCGAGCATGTTCTCGTCGTTGCTGTTGGTCGAGGCGTCGCTGAAGTTCGCCGAGCCGGTGATGACCACCGGATCCGCCCCGAGTGGATCGCGGAGCAGGAACTTGGAGTGGACGAAGCTGACGTGCTGGTTCAACCCCAGGCCCATCGCGCTGGTCTCCTTGGCCCACTGGTGCAGCGGCTCGCGCAGGAACGAGCCCCAGGCCTTGTAGATGTTCTGCTTCGCGCCGACGAAGACGAAGGTGTGCTGATTGGCCTTGGTCGGCTTGTCCTTCTTCTCCAGGAGAAAGAACGCGATGGCATTGTCCGCGGTGTTGTCCGCGAGCCGCGCCTTGAAGTCCTTGTTGATGCCGAAGGCGAGCGTGATGCACGCCAGGCGCTCGGCCTCATCGACCAGCCGGAAGTAGAGCTCGAGGATGCTCCGGCCGCGCCGCGGGCTGAAGATCGGCGTGGTCCCCTGCGGGATCTCCGCCAGGGTCGCCGGCACGGCGCGCAGCGCCTCGACCGCCTTCTTGAGCTCGTCGTTCTTCTTGCGGACCGCCGCCGGGCTGTCCCCGGCCCGGCCGCCGGGGTCTTGCTTGAGCAGCTCCCAGTAGGCCGCGAACCGCTCGGCGGCCGCCGCGTCACGCAGCCAGTGGCCGACGTTCGTCTGGCCGTGAATGCCACCCGTGGAGATGTTGGTCGACCCGGTCCAGACCTCCGCGGGCGTGCGCGCCGCGCCCTTGAGCAAGACCATGAACTTGTTGTGCTGGATGTCGTGGCGCTTCGCCTCGCGCAGGTGGACGCGGGCCGCGGGGATGCGGGCCCTCCGGACCGCCTTGCGGTTCTCCACCCGCGGGAAGCTCTCGTGGAACTTGCCCTTGCCGTCGGTGTGCTCGTTCACCTTGGCATCGAGGACGAGCTGAACGTCCACCCCCGCGTCGATCGCCTTCCGGAGCGCGGCGGCGACCGGTTCGTAGCGGAACTCGTAGAAGCAGCACAGGAGCGCGTCGCCCGCCTTGGCGCCGGCGATGAACTTCAGCAGGGCGTCGTCCAGGTCGCGACTCAACCAGTCGAGCGCCTCCTGACGCTTCGACGCCGGCACCAGCGCATCCGGCCGCGCGTTGCCGAAGCGCCGCTCGTACGCCTGGCTGCTCGCGACGCCGCGATTGAAGAACACGTCGTGGGGGCCCTTCGTGAAGAGCGGCTCGGTGCGCACCTCGATCGAGATCGGCGCCGCGCGGCGATCGATGTTCCTGGGCCTGCCCTTCAGCGGATGGAACCGGTAGGTGTACCGATGGCCGGCCTTGGCGGTGAAGTCGTCCCAGACGAAGCTCTGGACGGGATGATCCCGGGTGCTCACGACCAGTCCCGGGGTCGGCGCGGGAACGACGGACTTGAACACCTTGAAGCCGTACATGAAGTACCGTTCGTCGGCCTGGGGATCGACGCGCTCGACCGCGAACCCCAGCAGGCCGCCGGTATCCGCATGGGTCGCATCGATGGCGAACGAGATCGTGTTGATGCCGCTGACGGCGTGGATGACATAGCCGCCGGTCGGCGGCGATCGAAAGCGCATGGATGCCCCTTCCCCGGCGGGTCCGACGCTACCGGCCGGCGCCGGCGCGGGCGGGCCGCTCCACCTGGGCGAAGTGGCTCAGGAGGAGCCAGGTCGGAAACGCGCGGACGAGGTCGCGCGGACCCTCCACCCGCAGGCCGCCCTCCCGGACCGCCTGCGCGAACGTGAGGGCTCCCGTCCACACCCGGGCCATGGCCCCCGCGTCGGCCGAGACCACGAGATCGACCTCGTACCCGGGATCCTTCAGGCAGACGTCCGAGCCGCCGCGCTCGAGGACCAGCCAGCACGTCCGCAAGGCCCGGCACCGCGGCGGGAACGCGCGAAAGTCGAAGCGGACGACTATTCGACGGTCAGGTAGACGCGTGAAGGCGATCCGCCGCCGCACGTTCCACATGAGCAGCGTCAGGTCGAGGTTGTCGGGGTCGAACTGGGTCGTGGCCCACCGCTGCCCCCACTCCCCGAGCCGCTCCAGGACCTCGCGGAGCTCCTCGGCCGCCGGCGTCGGCCGGTACTCCCGCCCCCGGCCACGGGCGAGGGGCTGGCTCTGGACGACACCCGCGGCCTCCAGCTCCCGCAGCCGCTGACCCAGCAATGTCCGCGAGATCAGGGGCATGCCCTGCCGGATCTCGCTGAACCGCCGCGCTCCGAATAACAGCTCTCTCAGGATCAGGGGCGTCCAGCGCTCCGCGAAGGTCTCGCACGCCATCGCGATCGGGCAGAACTGACCGTAGCCCTTCATGCTGGTCCGACTGTAGGCGCCCCCCGCCGGGCGGGCAAGTCCATTTTATGGTCTTGGCGCCACTCCGACGACCTGCCATCGTGTGGGCGTCCGAGACGGGTCCCCACGATGACGGAGGTGGAAGATGACGACGCAGGCCGTGCCGACCGATGACCGGGTGTGCACCGACTGGGCCGCGCTCGCGCGCGAGCTGGGACCGCGCTTCGCGGCGCGGGCGGCCGCCCACGACGCGACGGATTCCTTCGTCGCCGACAACTACCGCGACCTCCGCGAGCGCCGGGTCTTCTCGGCCGGCGTGCCCGCCGAGCTCGGGGGCGGCGGCGCCACGCACGCCGAGCTCTGCGCGATGCTGCGGGTGCTCGGCCAGCACTGCGGCTCGACCGCGCTGGCGCTGGCGATGCACACGCACCAGGTCGCGATCGCGGCCTGGCGCTGGCGCCACGAGGGGGGCGCCATGGAGCTTCTTCTGCACCGGGTGGCGAATCAGGAAGCGGTCCTCGTGACCAGCGGCGGCTCCGACTGGATCGCCGGGTCCGGCCGCGCCGAGAAGGTGGACGGCGGCTACCGGATCACCGGGCGCAAGATCTTCGCCAGCGGCGCGCCCGCCGGGGACCTGTTCATGACGATGGCGATCCACGACGATCCCGAGCACGGCCCGACGGTGCTGCACTTCGCGATCCCTTTCGACGCCCCCGGCCTCGAGATCCAGGACACCTGGCGCACGCTCGGCATGCGCGGCACCGGCTCGCACGACATCGTCCTGGACGGGGTCTTCGTTCCCGACGCCGCGATCGGCCTCCGCCGCCCGCCGGGCCGCTGGGGTCCGTGGCACGTGGTCGCCATGCACGTCGAGCCCCTGATCTACTCGGTCTACGTCGGCATCGCGGAGGCGGCCCGCGCGCTGGCGCTCCGCCAGGCCGCGGCGCGCCGCCACGACGCCGCCACCCAGGAGCTGGCGGGCCGCATGGAGAACGAGCTGGCCACCGCGCGGATGGCCCTGCGCCAGATGATCGACGCGGCGGCGCCCGGGCGCCCGGACAGCGAGACGACCAACGAGGTGATGATCGGCCGGACGGTGGCCGGCCGGGCGGCGATCCGGACCGTCGAGGTGGCCATGGAGCTCGCCTCGGGCGCCGGCTTCTACCGGGACCTGGGCCTCGAGCGGCTCTTCCGCGACGTCCAGGGCGCCCGCTACCACCACCTTCGCGAGAGCGCCCAGGTCATCTACGCCGGGCGCATGGCCCTCGGTCTGGACGTGAACGGGTCGAACCCCACCGGAGACGCTCGAAAGGAGCAGGGAACATGAAGACCATACGCGGGCTCATCAGCGCAGGCATCGGGCTCCTGGCCGTGGCGATCCTCGCCGGCGCTCCGGGCGCCCACGCGGACATCGTCACGGATGCGAACGCCCGGGCCGCCGACCTCGTGTCGCGCATCCCGGCCCCGCCCATCACGGTGCGCATGATGGCGATCACCCAGGTCTCGGTCTTCGAGGCGGTCAACGCGATCACCGGCCGCTATCCTCCGCAGCGCGCGAAGCTCGCGCCGGCCCCGGGGGCGTCGGTGGAGGCGGCGGTGGCGGCGGCGACGCGCACCGCGCTCTCGAAGCTCATGCCGGCCCAGCAGGCGGTCATCGACGCCGACTACCAGGCCCTGCTGGCCTCGGTCCCCGACGGCCCGGCGAAGACCGCCGGCATCGCGCTGGGCGAGCAGGCGGCGGCCGCCATCGTGGCGATCTGCGCCGACGACGGGATGGTCGCTCCCGACGTCTATCGCCCCCACGCCGCTCCGGGCGTCTACGTGCCCACGATGGGGCCGGCGGTGCCCCACTGGGGCAAGCGGCGCCCCTGGGTGATGTCCCGCGGCGACCACTTCCGCCCGGGCCCGCCGCCCGCCCTCACCAGCGACACCTGGGCGCGCGACTACAACGAGATCAAGGCGGTCGGGGGCCGGAACAGCACCCGGCGCACACCGGAGCAGACCGCGGTGGCGAAATTCTGGGAAGCGACGGCGCCGGTCATCTACTGGCCGATCGCCCGTTCGGTCGCCGGCATGCCCGGCCGCGACGTCACCGACAACGCGCGCCTGTTCGCGCTGGCCGCGATGGCCATGGACGACGCGCTGATCGCCGTGTTCGACGCCAAGTACGCCTACAATCTCTGGCGCCCGGTCACCGCCATCCGCAACGGCGATCTCGACGGCAACGACGCCACCGAGCGGGACCCGGGCTGGTCGCCGTTCATCACGACGCCGATGCATCCCGAGTATCCGTGCGCCCACTGCATCGTGGGCGGGGCGCTGGGCGCCGTGCTCGAGGCCGAGATCGGCTCCGGACCCACGCCCAGGCTCAGCTCCGCCAGCCCGACCGCGGGCGGCGCCGTCCGCACCTGGCCGAGCGTCGGCGACTTCACGAAGGAGGTCTCGCAGGCGCGCATCTACGACGGCGTGCACTACCGCACCTCGACGGAGGTGGGCGCCGCGATGGGCAAGAAGATCGGCGAGCTGGCGGCGAAGAGCGTGCCCCGCGTGACTCGCTGACGACGCGCCAGTCCGGATTGTGTGAAGACATGCGCCCCCTCACCCTGTCCCTCTCCCCCTCCGGGGGCGAGGGGATCGAAGCGGCTCCCTCTCCGAGGGAGGGGTCGGGGTGAGGGTGGTGCTTGGGACGCGGAGCAGCGTTCGTGAATAGGGCGGGCTAGCCCGGGACGCGGCGGCGGGGTCGTCGGGGGCCGCTCAGGCTCCCGCGGCTCCGGCCCCGGCGATGCGGCCGAACACGGCGCCCGACATCAGGCCGGTCCCGCCCGGGTAGTTGCCGTGGAAGAGCCCGCCGACCATCTCACCGCACGCGAAGAGGCCGGGGATCGACGTCCAGCTCGTGCTCTGCACCTGCGCGTGCTCGTTCACCCGCACGCCGCCGAAGGTGAAGGTGATCCCGCCGGTGACCGGCCACGCGGTGAAGGGCGGGGTGTCCAGGCGCTGCGCCCAGTTCGATTTCGGCAGGGCGAGGCCCTTGGTCGCGAGCCCGTCGCGGACGGTGGGATCGAACGAGCCCGGCGCCACCGCGGCGTTGTACGCCTCGAGCGTCTCGAGGCAGCGGGCCTGATCCACCGGGAGCTGCGCGACCAGCGCGGCGAGCGAGTCGGCGACGACCGGCTGGCCGGTCCGGTAGCGCCCCTCCAGCAGGCCCGAGACCTTGTCGTCGAAGATCTGGTAGGCGACGCCCCGGGACTGGTTGAGGATGATCCCGCCGAGCTTGGCGTACGTGTAGAACTGGAAGTCCTCGCCCTCGTCGAAGAAGCGCCACCCGTTCACGTCCACGAGCACGCCGTACGGGTAGGACAGGCGATTGGTCTTGTCGGTCAGCTTGCGGTCGCCGTGGGGCGGAGCCAGGGCGTCGATCGGCGTCGAGTGGCAGCCCGTCCACTGCCCGCACGGCAGCGCGCCGATCTCGAGCGCCATGCGGAGCCCGTCGCCGGTGTTGTAGCGGGTCCCGCGCACCTTGGCGTGGTCCCACGGGCGCCCGAGATAGCGCGCCCGCCACTCGGGGTTCGCCTCGAAGCCGCCGCAGCCGAGCACGACGGCGCGGGCGCCGATCTCGCGAAAGCCGTCGGCATCGCGCACCGCCACCCCGGTCACCCGCCCGCGGGCGTCCTGGAGGAGCCGGACCGCGCACGTGTCGTAGCGGATCTCCACCTCGCGCGCCTGCGCGGCCTTGAACCACATCGCCGAGAGGCCCACGCCCTCGTGGCGCGCCCGGATGATGGCGCCCGGCGACCACTTGATCGTGTTCCCGACCCGGACGCCGCTGAGCGAGAGCGCGGGCTCCATCACGATCCCCTGCCCCACCATCCAGCGCACCGTGTCGAACGACCGGCCGATCAGGATCTCGGACAGCTCCGGATCGCTCCGCCCCTCGGTGACGCGGTCGAGATCGGCGCGGAACCGCTTGGCCGGGTAGGGCTCGACGCCGGCGGGAAAGTCCGGGACCTCGGCGCGCGTCTCGGGCACGAGCGGCAGCAGGTCCTCGGGGTTGTCATAGGCGAAGCGCAGGAGGCCGCCGCTGTAGTGGGTGTTGCCGCCCCGCAGCTCGCGCGGCGCCTTCTCGAGCGCTATCACCCGACTTGCGCCCTGCTCTCGCGCGGAGACCGCCGCCGCCAGCGCCGCGTTGCCCGCCCCGACCACCACCACGTCGTAGTCCCGCTCGCCCGCCATGACGCGCCTCCGATCGTCTACCGGAACGTGAACCCGGCGTAGCCGCCGGCCGCCACCTCGTCGCACTTCTCCCGGTACTTCGGCGCGCCGCCCGCGTAGACGATGAACGTGCGCTTCTGCTTGCCCGCCACGTTGGAGTTGATGCCCATCATCCAGGAGTCCACCTGGGTGAACAGCATGCGCTGCCCGGTCTCGTGCACGTGCTCGGTCCACTCGCGCTCGGCCGCGGACGTCGCCTCGACGCGCGTGTGGCCCCGCGCGCGCATGTGCGCGAGCAGCGCGGTCACCCAGTCCACGTTCTGCTCGATGCAGCGCGGGATGTTGCAGAAGGTCGCGGCGTTGTGCGGCCCGACCAGCGTGAACAGGTTGGGGAAGCCCACGATCTGCAGGCCGAGATACGTGCGCGGCCCCTCCGCCCACCTGTCCCGGAGCCGCCGGCCGCCCACGCCGCGGATGTCGATCCGGTCGAACGCCCCGGTGACGGCGTCGAAGCCGGTGGCGTAGATGATCATGTCCACCGCGTACTCGGCGTGGCTGGTCTCGATGCCGATCGGCGTGATGCGCTCGATCGGCGTCTCGCGGATGTCCACGAGGCGCACGTTCGGCTGGCTGTAGACCTCGTAGTAGCCGCTCTCGAGCGGCACCCGCCGGGTGCCGAAGCCGTGGTTCGTCGGGATGAGCTTCTCGGCCAGCTTCGGGTCCTTCACCCGCGCGCGGATCTTGCGGCGCATGAACTCGGTGATGGTGGCGTTGGCCTCCGCGTTGACCAGCACGTCGCGGAAGTTGCCCATCCAGATGCCGAAGCCGGGCTCGCGGTAGAGCTTCTCGTAGAACGCCTCGCGCTCCTCCGGGCTCACCTCGAGGGCCTTGCGCGGATCCGCCTGGTGGATGAAGCAGCCGAAGGAGTCCCGGCAGAGCGCGAAGATCTCGGGATAGGTCGCCTTGATGCGGGCCTGGGTGGCCGTGTCGATCGGGCTGTTGTGCAGCGGCGCGCACCAGTTCGGCGTGCGCTGGAACACGGTGAGGTGCCCGACCGTCTTGGCGATCTCGGTGATCGCCTGCACCGCGGTGGCGCCGGTGCCGATCACCGCGACGCGCTTGCCCGCGAAGGTCACCGGCTCGTGCGGCCACCGGCCGGTGTGGTAGGCCTCGCCGCGGAAGGTCTCGACGCCCGGGATGGTCGGCATGGTCGGCGTCGAGAGCGGCCCGATCGCGGTGATCAGGAACCGGGCCCGCACGCGCCGGCCGTCCTCGCTCTCGATCTCCCACTCGCCGGCGGCCTCGTCGTGGACCGCGGCCGTGATCCGGCAGTTGAGCTCGATGTCGCGGCGCAGGTCGAGCTTGTCGGCGACGAAGTTGCAGTAGCGCAGCGTCTCCGGCTGCGCCGCGAAGTGCTCGCTCCACTCCCACTCGCGCAGGATCTCCTCGGAGAAGGAGTAGCCGTAGGTCCAGCTCTCGGAGTCGAACCGCGCCCCGGGGTAGCGGTTCCAGTACCAGGTGCCGCCGACGCCGTCGCCGGCCTCGAACACCCGCGCGCGCAGGCCGAGCCCGCGGAGGCGGTGGAGCTGGTACATCCCGGAAATCCCGGCGCCGATGACGATGGCGTCGTAGCTGGATGTCGCTGACATGACTCGCCTCCCGTCGGGGAGCATAGCAAAGCTTGCCGATGGGGCGCGCTTTGCCTATTCTCAGCAGGTTGCCATGAAGCTGCGCACGTTTCTCCTCGCGGTCGTCGGTCTGACGCTGGTCCCCCTGCTGGGGGTCGCCGGCATCGCGATCTGGTGGGCCCATCAGGACGAGCGGCGCAACGTCGAGCAGGCCCTGCTGTATCACGCCCGCTCCCTGACCGTCGCGGTGGATCGCGAGGTCGAGACGTCCCTCGCAGGCCTGAAGGGGCTCGCGACCTCCGACGATCTCGACCAGGTCGACCTGCGGAAGTTCTACGAGCAGGCGCGGCTGACGCGGGAGGCCTATCAGCGGTGGCTGACGGTGGCTCTCGTGGATGCCGCGGGCCGGCAGGTGCTGAACCTCCTGCGCCCGCTCGGGAGCCCGCTGCCGGGCGTGGCCGGTCCGGAGACGGTCCAGCGAACGCTACAGACCGGCGAGCCGCAGGTCTCGGATCTGGTCCTGGACCCGATCACCGGCCGCCCGGTGATCGCGGTCACGCTGCCGTTGCTCCGTGATGGACGGGCCCACCGCGTCCTGGTCGCGGTCATGACGCCGGAGAGCTTCGCGCCGGTGCTGGCCGCGGCCGACATCGCCGAGGAGACGGTCGGGACCATCGTGGATCGCAACGGCATCGTGGTGGCCACGACCCCGGGGCAGGAGCACCGGGTGGGCACTCCCGCGACCGCCGGCTTCGCCGCGCGCGCCCGCGAGCAGGAGGAGGCGGTGTTCACCGGTCCCACGCCCGAGGGATCGACCGCCTACACCGCCTTCAGCCGCGCCCCGCGATCTCCGTTCACGGTGGGGATCGCGGTCCCCAGCGAGCAGCTCGAGGGGCCGCTCCGCCGGTCGCTCTGGCTGCTGTCCGGGGCCGCCGTCGGCGCCCTCGCGCTGTCACTCGGTCTCGCCTCTCTGGGGGGGCGACGGTTCGCCGGCCGTCTGCGCCGGCTGGCGAGCGCGTTCGACGCCTTCGGCCGCGGCGAGACGATACCGGAGCTGCCGGAGTTCACGCTCGTCGAGCTCAAGAGGGTGAGCGGAGCCCTCGGCAACGCCATGGCGCTCCTGCAGACCCGGACGGCGGAGCTGCGGGAGTCGGAGCAGCGCTACCGCAGGATGTTCGAGCGCAACCCGGCCGGGATGTGCCTGAGCTTCACGGACGGACGCATCGTGGACTGCAACGAGGCCTTTGCCCGGATGCTCGGCTTCGAGCGCCCGGCCGACGTGCTGGCCGCGAACGTCGGCGACTTCTACGCCAAGCCGAAGGAGCGCGAGCAGCTCCTCGAGCGAATCAAGGCCGTGGGGACCGCCGTCAACGCCCAGCTCCAGCTGCGTCGGCGCGACGGGCGGCTCATCTGGGTGCTCGCGAACGTGATTCGCGGGTCGGGTCCTCCCCGTGCCGACTTCGAGGCGACCCTCATCGACATCACCGAGCAGAAGGCCGCCGATGAGCTGCGCACCATGGCCCGGCTCGCCAACGCGGCCGCCCACGAGATCAACAACCCGCTGACGCTGATCCTGGGACGCCTGTCCATCCTCCAGGACGATCCGAAACTGGCGCCGGAGGTCCGGGCGCGCGTCACCCAGATCCACGCCGCCGCCGAGCGCATCCGGGAGATCGTCGTGGACATGAACCGCCTCACGCGCGTCCAGCTCTTCGAGCACGCCGGCCGCGGGCTGCCCGAGATGCTCGACATCCGCAAGTCGGCCGGAGCGCCGGGCGACGGCGGCGCGCCGCCGTCCGCACCCGGATAGCCGGGCCAGAGGCCTCGGTCAATAGTCACCCTCTCCCCTCAGGGGAGAGGGCAGGGTGAGGGGTGGTCTCCCCCGCGCTAGCTGCGCTCGGACCCCACCACCGACACGAACGACACGCACTCCCCCGGCGCCCCGCCGAGGTTGTGCGTGAGCGCCAGCTTCCGGCCGCGCGTCACGCTGGCGATCTGCCGCTTCCCCGCCTCCCCGCGCAGCTGCAGCCACGCCTCGAATACCATGCGCAGCCCGGACGCCCCGATCGGGTGGCCGAAGGACTTGAGCCCGCCGTCCGGGTTCACCGCCAGCTCGCCCTCCAGATCGAAGGTGCCGTTGAGCACCTCCTTCCACGCGGTGCCCCGCGCCGCGAAGCCCAGGTCCTCCATCAGCACCAGCTCGGTGGGCGTGAAGCAGTCGTGCACCTCGGCCATCGCCAGCTCGGCGCGCGGGTCCTTGATCCCGGCCTGGGCGTAGGCGTCGGCGGCGGAGGCCACGACCTCGGGGAAGGTCGTGTAATCGTAATCGGGATCGATCGGCCCGGTGGCCGGGCCCGCGATGAACGAGAGCGCCTTCACGAAGAGCGGCTTGTCGGTGTACTTGTAGGCGTCCTCGGCCCGCACGATGATCGCGGCGGCCGAGCCGTCGGACACGCCCGAGCAGTCGAAGATGCCGAGGGCGCCGGCCACCTGGGGCGAGCAGGCGATGACGTCCTTCGCGACTTCCTTGCGGAACTGCGCGCGCGGGTTCAGCGCGCCGTTCTTGTGGTTCTTCCAGGCGATGCGCGTCATCGCCTCCTTGAAGGTGGCGTCGTCCACCCCGTACTTCCTGGCGTAGGCGGGCGCGAGCAGGCTGAACGTCGCGGGCGCGGTGAGGCCCGCGCGGGTGCCGTCCTCCGGCGCGCCGATGCTCGGCAGGCCGGAGATGCCCGAGTCCTTCAGCTTCTCGACCCCGATGGCCATCGCCATGTCGTAGGCGCCGCAGGCCACCGCGTAGCAGGCGTTGCGGAACGCCTCGGAGCCGGTGGCGCAGTAGTTCTCGAGCCGGCTCACCGGCTTGTAGTCGAGCTTGAGCGGGCGCGAGAGCGTGAGCCCGCTCTGCCCCGAGAAGAGCGTGCCGAGCCAGAAGGCGTCCACCGCGTCGATCGGCACGCCGGCCGAGTTGAGCGCGTCCTGGGACGATTCCACGAGCAGGTCGCTCACGCTCTTGTCCCAGCGCTCGCCGAAGGTGGTGCAGCCCATGCCGACGATCGCCACGCGGTCCCGGATCCCGTTGCTGGCCATGGTGAGGCCTCCTCTCGACTCGATCTCACGCGCCCCGGAGGGGCCGCGCCTTCCAGAAGTAGTTGTGCACGTCGTGAGCGGTCATGAGCCGGCGAAACGTCATCTCGACCCGGTTGCCGATGGCCACCGCGGCGGGATCCACGTCGGTCAGCTCGCAGGTGAAGCGGCCGCCGCCCTCGAAGTCGAGCACGCCCACCACCACCGGCGGCGAGAGCGAGTAGGCGAGCCGGTCCACCGTGCAGGTCGCGATCGTCGCGGGCACGTCCGCCATGCGCTCGGGCGTCATGCGATCCACCGCGTGGCACTTGAGGCACACGCGCGTGGGCGGCAGGTGCCGCGTCCCGCACGCCTGGCACCGGCTCCCCGTGAAGCCGAACTTCCACGCCTCCGCGCGCAAGGACGGCGGCGCGGCGGGCGCCTGCGGGTCCGGCCGGCGCGGCGGCTCGCGCCTGAGGAAGCCGCGCCAGGTGAGGAACGTCGGGTAGGACACCCGGCCGCCTGCCTTGATCTGGTCTGCCACCGGCACCGGCTGGCGGCCCCGCGCCAGCGCCGCGGTTGCGCGCCAGATCGTCACGTCGCAGCCGTCGGCCAGCGACACCACCATGATGAGGTCGTCGGCCTGCGCCCGGTCGAGGGCATCCGCCAGGAGCAGCCCCGCGTGGGCCGCGCCGGTATTGCCCACCGAGCCGGTCAGGTCGTCGCCGAGCGCCGCGGGCTTCGCCCCCACCGCGGCGGCCGCGCGCTTGTTCGCGCGCCCGTGGGACCCCGCCACCAGCACGGACGCCAGCTCGGAGCCGGTGACGCCGGCCTGCTTCAGCGCGCTTGCGATGGCGGCCTCCGCCAGCGGCCCGTAGGCGTGCTCGCCGAAGCGCTCCTCCCACTGCCGCGACGCTGGATCGCCCGGTATCCGCCAGCGCTCGAGGAACTCGGCCGTGACCGACGCCGCCGCCACCGGCTCGGCGAGCACCGGCGCATCGCCGTCGCCCGATGCCAGCAGGAAGGCCGCCGCCGCGTCGCCCCCGTCGCGCTCGTCCGCGCCGCCCGGCAGCCCGGTCCGGATATCGGACAGCACGGCCAGGGTCGGCCGCCCCGCGTCCAGCGCGGCGCGCAGCGCCCCCGCGGCCGAGCGGATCGAGCCCAGCATGTCGAAGGCCATGACCGACTCGTCCAGGGCGAGCGCGGCATGGATGGCGGTGGCGTTGGTCTTGTCGAGATAAGCCGGATCGGCGGTGGCGAAGTAGACCGCGGCCGGCGCCAGGCGCGGCGCCCCCCGCAGCGCCGCGCGCGCCGCCTCCACGCCCATGGAGGTCGTGTCCTCGTCGTAGGAGGCGACGACCCGGGTCCCCTTCCCGCCCCCGCTCCCCAGGGCCTCGCCGATCGCCTTCCGGTCGAGGCGGAAATAGGGGAGGTAGGCGCCGTAGGCGACGATGCCGTTCATGAGCATCGAACCTACCACAAGTGCGTCATCCTCCTCTCCCCTCACCCCTCACCCCCCCTCCCCTCAGGGGAGCGGGCAGGGTGAGGGGCACATCTGATAGGCTCCCGGGTGATGATCGCGGAGGCGCGTCCCATGACGCTGCTGGAGCGGGAACCCGCGCTGGAGGCCCTCGCCGCCGCGCTGGGCGAGGCCGCCGCCGGCGAGGGGCGCGTCGCGCTGGTATACGGCGAGGCGGGCATCGGCAAGACCTCGCTGGTGGATCACTTCACGCGGGCGCACGCGGGCGCCGCGCCCGCCCGCACGCTGTGGGGCGCCTGCGATTCCCTGCACACCCCGCGGCCGCTCGGGCCCGTGTACGACATCGCCCCGCAGGCCGGCCCGGCGCTGCGCGAGCGCCTCGACGCCGGCGCTCCGCCGCGCGCGATCTTCTCCGCGGTGCTGGGGGAGCTCGGCCGCCGCCCGCCCGTCGTCGTCGTGCTCGAGGACCTGCACTGGGCCGACGCGGCCACGCTCGACCTGGTCAAGTTCCTGGGGCGCCGCATCCGCCAGGTCCCGGCGCTGCTCGTGCTGACCTACCGCGACGACGAGCTCGGCCCGCGCCACCCGCTGCGCATCGTCCTCGGCGATCTGGCGACATCGCCGGCGGTGCGGCGCGTCCCGCTGGCGCCGCTCTCGATCGCGGCGGTGCAGGCGCTGGCCGCGGGACAGCGCCTCGACGCCGGCGCGCTCCACCGGCAGACCGGCGGCAACCCGTTCTTCGTCACCGAGGCCCTGGCCAGCCGCGAGGCCGGCATCCCGCCCACCGTGCGCGACGCGGTGCTGGCCCGCGCGGCGCGCCTGTCGCTCGCCGGCCGCGCTGCGCTCGATGCGGCCGCGCTCGTCGGCGCCCAGGTGGACCCGTGGCTGCTGGCCGAGCTGGTGGACGACGCGGCCCCCGCCGCGGAGGAGTGCGTCGCCCTCGGGATGCTCCGCGCCCAGGGCGATCTGCTGGCCTTCCGCCACGAGCTGGCCCGCCAGGCGATCCTGGACACGATCGCCCCGCCCCGCCGCCGGGCGCTTCACGCTCTCGCGCTGCGGGCGCTCGGCGCGCCCCCGGCGGGCGTGCCCGACCCCACGCGCCTCGCCCATCACGCCGAGGGCGCGGCCGACGCCGACGCCGTCCTGACCCACGCGCCCG
>DATLFG010000101.1:0-56526 GCA_035524955.1 Candidatus Limnocylindria bacterium
GGCCTCCCGAGCGCCTGCCCGCGCCGCCGCCCGGCCCGCCCCCGGGAACCCCGAGCTCGGGCGCGCCGCGGCACCCGGTCTTCCACGGCCGGGGCGGGACCCTCTTCGGCATCCACGTCGTCAACACCCTGCTGACCCTGGTGACCCTCGGCGTCTACTACTTCTGGGCCAAGACGCGCCTGCGCCAGTACCTCTTCAGCCAGAGCGAGATCGAGGGCGACCGCTTCGCCTATCACGGCACGGGCCGGGAGCTGCTCCTGGGCACGCTCAAGGCGGTGCTCGTCTTCGGCCTGCCGATCGTCGGGCTGAACGTCATCCGCGACGTGCTGGACGTGCCGTTGCTCCTCAAGTTCGGGGCGGGGCTGCTCTCGGCCATCCTGCTCTTCGTGTTCTTCCCGATCGCGATGGTCGGCGCCCGGCGGTACCGGCTCGGCCGGACCTCATGGCGCGGCATCCGGTTCTCGTTCCGCGGCCGCGTGTGGGAGATGATCAAGATCTTCATCGTGGGCACCTTCTTCACCGGGGTCACGTTCGGGCTCTACTACCCGTTCTTCCTGGTGACGCGGCAGACGTTCATGGTGTCGCATTCCTACTTCGGCAGCGAGCGCTTCGGCTTCGACGGCCGCGGGCAGGACCTCTTCGGGCCGTACGTGATCTCGATCCTGCTGACGCTGCCGACCGCCGGCCTGTGCTGGGTGTGGTACATCGCGCGCAAGCGACGCTACTTCTGGAACCACACCGCCTTCGGCGCCGCGCGCTTCTCCTGCACGGTGACCGGGGCCGCCCTGCTGGGCCTCTGGGCGCTGAACGTGCTGCTGCTCGTGTGCACGCTCGGCCTCGCCTGGCCCTGGGTGCGCGTGCGGAACATCCACTTCGCCTTCCGCAACCTGGCCCTGCTGGGCCCGCTGGATCTCGCGCGCATCCAGCAGGAGGCGCAGCGCGTCTCGGCCATCGGCGAGGGGCTGTCCGGCTTCTTCGACTCTGGCTTCGATCTCGCCTGACCCACGGGCCGCGTCCGTCCTGATGCGCACCGACTGGCCGGGCAGCTATCTGGACGGGCGCACCGCGGCGCGCCAGCCGGCCACCGTCCGCCTCATGCGGGAAGGCCTCGAGATCACCACGGCGGGGAGGACGCGTTTCTGGCCCTACCGGGAGCTGCGCCAGACGCAAGGCGCCTACGCGGGAGAGGAGGTGCGGCTCGAGCGGGGCGGGGAGCTGCCCGAGGCCGTCCTGATCCCGGACGCCGCGTTCCTCGAGAGCCTGCACGAGGCCGCGCCCCACGTGGGCCCACGCTTCCACGACCCGCGGCGGCGCTCCGCACGCCTGCGGTGGACCATCGTGGCGGCGGGCGGCGTGCTCGCGGCCACCGTCGCGATCTATCTCTGGGGCATCCCGTTGCTGGCCGCGCTCGTCACGCCGCGCGTGCCGGTGGCCTGGGAGGAGAGCGTGGGCCGCTCCGCGGTATCCGTCCTGGCGCCGCCCGAGCGGCGCTGCGGCGACCCGGCCCTGAGCGCGGCGATGGACGCGATCGTGGCGCGGCTCCTGGCCGCGGGCCCCCCGTCACCCTACACGATGCGGGTCTACGTGGTGAACCGGCCGGTGGTCAACGCGCTGGCCGCGCCGGGCGGCCACGTGGTGATCTTCCACGGCCTGCTCGAGCAAACCGGCACGCCGGAGGAGCTGGCGGGCGTGATGGCGCACGAGCTGCAGCACATCCTGCGCCGCCACACGACGCGCGCGGTGATCCAGGACGTGGGCACCGGCCTCCTGCTCATGGCGCTGACCGGGGACATGACGGGCCCGCTCGCGTACGGGCTCCAGACCGCCCGGGCGCTGGGCAACCTGCGCTACTCGCGGCGCGCCGAGGAGGAAGCCGACGTCGAGGGGATGAAGATGCTGCTGGCCGCGCGCGTGGACCCCGCCGGCATGATCGCCTTCTTCGAGACGATCCAGAAGGAAGAGGGCGCCCAGCCCAAGGCCCTCGCCTACCTCTCCTCGCACCCGATGCCCGCCGAGCGCGTCACCCGCCTTCGCTCCCTGGCCGCCACCGGGACCGGCGCGTTCGAGCCGCTCTTGCCCGGCTCGGACTGGCCGGCCCTGACGAAGCGCTGCTAGCCAGGCGTCCAGCTCTTGAAGCGCTCGCGGAGGAGTTTCTTGTCGAACTTGCCGACGCTGGTCTTGGGGACCGCGTCGATGAAGACGACCGCGTCGGGGAGCCACCACTTGGCCACCCGCGGCTTCAGGTACGCCATGATCTCGGCGGCGGTGAGGCGGTCCTTGAACTCGGGCTTGGGCACGATGCAGGCCAGCGGCCGCTCCACCCAGCGCGCGTGCGGCACCGCGATGACCGCGGCCTCCAGCACCTTGGGGTGGCCCATGATGGTGGTCTCCATGTCCACGCTCGAGATCCACTCGCCGCCCGACTTGATGAGGTCCTTGGTGCGGTCGGTGATCTGGATGTAGCCGTCCGGATCGAGCGAGGCCACGTCGCCGGTGCGGAACCAGCCGTCCTCGGTGAACTGCGCGGCCCCCTCGGCGTTGTTGTAGTAGCCGCTGGTGACCCACGGCCCGCGCACCTGGATCTCGCCCGCGCTCTTGCCGTCCCATGGGAGCACCGTGCCGGCATCGTCCACGATCCTCATGTCCACGCCCGCGACGGGCGCGCCCTGCTTGGCCCGCACCGCGTAGCGCTCGTCCTCGGGCAGCGCATCCATGTAGGAGCGCGGCCGGCACACGCTGCCGAGCGGCGTCATCTCGGTCATGCCCCAGGCGTGCAGCATGTACACCCCGTACTTCTTGTCGAACAGCTCGATCAGGCTCCGGGGCGCCGCCGAGCCCCCGATGGGGATGCAGCGGATCGAGGAGATGTCCCACTGCGGCTCCTTCTCGAGGATGCCCTGGATGGCGATCCACACCGTCGGCACCGCGCCGACCAGCGTGACCTTCTCGTGGTGCACGATCTCGATGATGTCGCGCGGCTGCGGGTTGGGCCCGCCGAAGATCTGGGTGGACCCGTTCATGACCCCCGCGAACGGCACGCACCAGGCGTTGGCGTGGAACATCGGCACGATGTGGAGGATCACGTCGCGCTCGCAGATGCCGAGCACGTCCACCGTGGACGAGGCGAAGCAGTGCAGGTAGATCGCGCGGTGGGTGTAGAGCACGCCCTTCGGGTGCCCGGTGGTCCCGGAGGTGTAGCAGATGCCGGCCGCGTCCGTCTCCTCCACGCGCGGCCACTCGGCGACCGGCGCGGTCCCCATCACGAGCTGCTCGTAGTCGAGCGCGCCCGCGGGCAGCTCCGCCGCCGGGGTATCCTTCATGATGATCACGTGCTTGACGGTGGTGAGATCCTTGCGGATCGGCTCGAGGAGGTGCCAGAGGCTCGCGTCGACGATCAGCACCTCGTCGCCCGCGTGGTTGACGATGTAGGTGATGTCCTGGGCGGAGAGCCGGATGTTCACGGTGTGGAGCACCATGCCCATCAGCGGCGCCGCGAAGTAGACCTCCATGTGCCGGTGCGAGTTCCACGCGAAGGTGCCCACCCGCGCGCCCTGGCCCAGGCCGAGCTCCCGCAGTGCGCCGGCCAGGCGGCAGACGCGGTCCGCGTAGTCGCCGTAGGTGTAGCGCTGGAGTCCCACCCCGGGCACCCGCGTCGCCATGGTCTTCCGGTGGAAGAGGCGGCGCGCGCGCTCGAAGAACTGGGTGAGGGTGAGCGGGTAGTCCATCATCAGGCCTTTCATCGCGTCAATATCCTCCCAGGTCCTCCGAGGTCGCGCAGCGAAACCCGACGTGGTGATGCCCGCGCGCCAGCCCACGCTGGGCACCATCATACGAGTAGAAGCGCCGGATCGTCACCCGCAACGTCTCCGGGGGGTCGTCGTGGCTGGCGCCCCGGACCACGCGGGGAACGCGGGGTCCCGCCGCCTCGCGCTCGTCGTCCCGGTGGTAGGGGTACGGGCGGTACTCGGAAGCGGTCCACTCGCGCAGGTTGCCGAGCAGGTCCTCCACCCCGGTCGGGCCCGCGCCGGCGGGGCGCAGGTCTCCCCGGTCCGTCGCGTTGTAGGGACGGCCGAACACCCCGCGCTCGGGATCGGGAGGCGCGTCGCCCCAAGGGTAGCGCCGCCGGTCCGGGCCCCGCGCGGCCTTCTCCCACTCGGCCTCGGTGGGCAGCCGCTTGCCCTGCCAGAGGCAGTAGTCGCGGGCGCCGTACCAGGAGACCTCCACCGCCGGGTGATCCTCGAAGCCCGGGGCGGCCATGAACCGGCCGTCGCGTCGGTGGATGCGCGCGTCGGGATCGTCGACGTCGTAGTAGTCCATCCCCTCGGCGCTCCGGAGCCCGCGCGCCTCGAGGAAGCGCGCGACCTCGCGGTTGGTGACCTTGTGGCGGTCCAGCCAGAAGTCGCGGACGAAGACGCGATGCAGCGGCCGCTCGTCGGGGGCGTCGTCGTCGCTGCCCATCCAGAACGCGCCGGCCTGGATGAGCATGATCCCGTCGGCGCGGGCGGCGCGCGGCCCGGGATCGGCCAGGCAGCCAAGGGTCAGCGCGGCGCCAAGCGCGAGGCCCCGCCGCGTCCACGCGGTCACGCGCATACGATAGAAGCCCCGCCGAACGGTGTCAACGGCGCCAGGTGATTTGGCGGGAAGATTCGGGTATGGTGATGGCGCCATGAACTCCCGATGGAGCGACGCCGACGCGCAGGGGAAGAACGATCTCGATCTTCTCGTCTACGCGTCCCGGCTCATCGGCGCCGAGACCACCCTGGTGGTGTGGGGCGGCGGCAACACCTCGGTGAAGCGCGACGAGCGCGATCACCGGAACCGGCCGACGCGCGTGCTGCGCGTGAAGGGCAGCGGCTCCGACCTCAAGAGCATCCAGCCGAAGGACTTTCCCGGCGTGCGCATGGACGACGTGCTCGCGCTGCTCGAGCGCCGGGACATGGGCGACCAGGAGATGGTGGACTACCTCGCCCACGCGCTCCAGGAGCCGGCGAGCCCGCGCCCGTCCATCGAGACCCTGCTGCACGGCTTCCTGCCCGCGACGGCGGTGATCCACACCCACGCGGACGCGGTGGTGTCGCTCACCAACAACGACCGCAGCCGTGATGTGCTCCGAGAAGTCTACGGAGAGGACGTCATCCCGCTCGCCTACCGGCGCCCCGGGTTCCTCATCTCGCGCGAGGTCGCGCAGACCTTCGAGACCCATCCAACGGCGCGCGCCCTGCTGCTCGAGAAGCACGGGACGATCTGCTGGGGGGCCACCGTGAAGGAGGCCTACCTCGCCACGATCGAGCTCATCAGCCGCGCCGAGGAAGCGATCGCCCATCGCGCCCGAGGCCGGGCGCGGTTCGGCGGTGTCGCGGTCGCGAGTCCGCCCCCGGAAGAGCGGCGGCGGGTGGCCCTCGCGGTGGCGCCGCACCTGCGCGGGCTGGTGGGGCGCGACCGGCGCCAGGTGCTGTTCTTCGACGACGCGCCGGACGTGCTGGAGTTCGCGGGCTCGCGCGAGGCCGAGGCCCTCTGCCGGATCGGCCCCGCCACGCCGGACCACACGATCTTCACCAAGCGGCTGCCGTGCTTCGCGCCGGTCGAGAACCCGGCGGATCCGGAATCGGTGCGCGCCGGAGTCACCCGGGCGGTGGAGCGCTTCGTGGTCGACTACACCGCGTACTTCGAGGCTCACAACACGGCGGGCGCCCGACTTGCGGATCCGTTTCCTCGGATCATCGTAGTGGGCGGGTTCGGCCTCTTCGCCATCGGCAAGGACCGGCGCACCGCCGGGATCGTGAACGACATCTACCACCACACGATCTCGGTCCTGGGCGCGGCGACCACGTTCGGCGACTACGTCTCGCTGACGGCCAGGGAGGCCTTCGACGTCGAGTACTGGCCTCTCGAGCTCTACAAGCTCTCGCTCGCCCCGCCCGAGAAGGAGCTGGCCCGATGCATCGCGCTGGTCACCGGGGGCGCCAGCGGCATCGGGCGCGCGGCGGCCCAGCGGCTCGGCGCCGAGGGCGCGCACGTGGTGGTGGCCGATCTGGACGCCGCGGGCGCGCGCAAGGCGGCCGAGGAGATCGTGGGCGCCGTGGGCGCGGGCCGGGCGATGGGGCTCGGCATGGACGTGACCAGCGAGGCCTCGGTGCGCGCCGGCTTCGAGGCGGCGGTGCTGACCTACGGTGGCGTGGACATCGTGGTGTCCAACGCGGGGATCGCGCACTCGGCGCCGGTGGACCGCATGGAGCTCGCCGACTGGGAGCGCTCGTTCGCGGTGAACTCCACCGGCCACTTCCTGGTGGCACGGGAAGGCCTGCGGGCGCTGAAGGCTCAGGGCCTGGGCGGCGCCTTCGTCTTCGTGGCCACCAAGAACGTGATGTCGCCGGGCAAGGACTTTGGCGCCTACTCCGCCTCCAAGGCCGCCGAGGCCCAGCTCGCGAAGGTGCTGGCGCTCGAGGGCGGCCCCCACGGCATCCGGTCCAACATCGTGAACCCGGACGCGGTGTTCCGCGACTCCAGGCTCTGGTCGGAGGACGTCCGCCGCGAGCGCGCGCGGGCGCAGGGCATCTCGGTGGACGACCTCGAGGACTTCTACCGCAAGCGCAATATCCTCGCCCGGCCGATCCTGCCGGAGGACGTCGCGGAGGCGGTCCTCTTCCTGGCCTCGGACCGCTCGGCCAAGACCACGGGCTGCACGATCACGGTGGACGGCGGCGTGAAGGATGCCTTCCCCCGCTGAGGTGCAGTTTGGCGCGTTTCTCTCGCTCCATCCTCCCGAAGAGCAGTTTGCCCTGGCCCGGCGCTGCGAGGAACTGGGGCTCGATTCGCTGTGGACGGGCGACCACGTGTCCTTCCACGGCCCGATCTACGAGTCGCTGACGCTGCTGGCCTCCTACGCCGGGATCACCACGCGCATCAAGCTGGGGAGCGGCGTGTACCTGCTGGCGCTGCGCCATCCGACGATCGCGGCCAAGGTCACGTCCACGCTCGACGCGCTCTCCCGCGGCCGGCTCATCTTCGGGGTCGGGGTGGGCGGCGAGAACCCGAAGGAGTTCGAGGCGAGTGGGATTCCGCACAACGAGCGCGGGGCCCGCGTCACCGAGGGCATCGACGTGGTCCGGACGCTCTGGCGGGACCCGGCGGCGTCGTTCACCGGACGGTTCACCCGGTTCGAGAACGTGAGCATCGAGCCCCGGCCGGTCCAGAAGCCGGGGCCGCCGATCTGGGTGGGCGGCCGGTCCGACGCGGCGCTCCGGCGGGCCGGGCGCCAGGGCGACGGCTGGGTGTCCTACGTCGTCCACCCCGAGCGCTATGCCCAGAGCCTGACCAAGATCCGCGAGGCCGCCCGGCAGGCGGGGCGCCGCCTCGACGGCTTCGTGGCCGCCCACCTCACGTTCATCACGGTGGGCCGCGACTACGAGGCTGCCGAGCGGACCTGGGTGCGGATCCTCTCGCGACGTTACGCGCAGGACTTCGGGCCGCTCGCCCGCAAGTACGGGGTGATCGGCACGCCCGAGCAGTGCGCCGAGCAGATGGACCGCTTCACGCGTGCCGGCTGCCACTACTTCGTGATGAACCCGATCTGCGATCCCGAGGACGAGCGGGCGCAGCTCGAGGCGATCGCGAGCGAGGTCATCCCGCGCGCGCGGACGGCGGCATGAAGCCGAGGGAGGGCAAGGCCGAGGTCACCGCAGTGCGCGCGGTGACGCCCGAGATCATGGAGGTGGACCTGCGGGTACTCGAGCCCGCCGACTTCATCTTCGAGGCGGGGCAGTGGATCTCGGTGCCCTTCGGCCCCAAGATCGTGCGCGCGTGGAGCATGCTGTCGCCGCCCACCCGCCGGGGCGGCTTCACGCTCTCGATCGACGTGGCTCCGGGCGGGATCGGCTCGCAGTGGGCGCGCGCGCTCAAACCGGGCGATCCGGTGCAGTTCAAGGGGCCGACCGGCGGCTTCGTCTTCAACCGCGCCGACCCGCGCCGCGCCGTCTTCGTGGCCGAGGAGATCGGGATCGTGCCGATCCGCTCCATGCTGACCCACCTCTACGAGACGGGCTACGGGCGGCCCACCGCGCTGATCTACTGGGCGCGCAACCCCGGCTGGCTCGTCTACGACGCCGACTTCCGCTCGCTCGCGCGCCGCTACCCGGGCTTCTCGTACCTGCCGGTGCTGCGCGAGCCGCCCGCGGCTTGGCGCGGCGAGAAGGGCGAGCCCGCGGAGGCCGTGGATCGGCTGGTGTACGGCGTGGACAGGTTGGTGGTCTACGTGTGCGGGGGCGGGGAAACGATCAACAAGGTCCGCGACGCCCTGGTCCGGAAGGGCATGGACCGCAAGAGCGTCAAGTGGGAGAAGTTCTGGTGAAGGCCCGGCTCTATCACCTCCAGATCAACGTGCGGGAGGCGGCGCGCTCGCTGCCGTTCTACAAGGCCCTCCTCGGCTATCTCGAGTACCGAACCGTCTACGAGACCGACACGATGGCCGGCTTCTCCGGCCGCGGGAGCGACGTCTGGGTGGGCGCGGCGGCCCCGGGGCACACCGGGCCGGGCTTTCACCGCAAGCGGGCCGGCCTCAACCACCTGGCCTTCCGCGTGGACCGCCGCGAGGACGTGGATCGCTTCCAGGCCGAGTTCATGGCCCCGCGCAAGCTCGCCCCGCTCTACGGCACCCCGCGCGAGTTCCCCGAGTACCGGCCGGGTTACTACGCGGTGTTCTTCGAGGACCCGGACCGGCTGAAGTTCGAGATCGTCCACATCCCGACCGCGCCGCCGGCCTAGCATGGCCGATCTCAACGGGGGGCACCTCGTCGCGCGCACGCTCAAGCAGGCGGGCGTCGGCCACGTCTTCACGCTGTGCGGTGGCCACATCCTGCCGATCTACGACGGCTGCCTCACGGAAGGCGTCCGGGTCGTGGACATGCGCCACGAGCAGGCCTGCGCGCACGCCGCCGACGCCTACGCGCGGCTCACCCGCAATATCGGCGTGGCGGTGGTGACCGCGGGACCGGGCGTCACCGACGCGATCACCGGCATCGCCAACGCCCACTCCGCGCGCAGCCCGGTGCTGCTGATCGGCGGGGCCGCACCGCTCGGGCTGCGCGGGCTGGGCGCGCTGCAGGAGGTGGAGCAGGTGGATCTGCTGCGGCCCATCACCAAGGGCTCGTGGACGGTGAGCGAGACCCGCCAGATCCCGGAGGTGCTGACCACCGCGATCCGGCACGCGCTCACCGGGCGGCCGGGCCCGGTCTTCGTCGAGATCCCGGTGGACCTGCTGATGACGGTGGTCGAGGACCGCCTCGCCCCGATCCCCACCGCCTACGCGCACCGGCGCCCGACCGCGCCCGATGCCGGATCCGTCGAGGAGCTGGCCGCGCTGCTGGCCCGCGCGGAGCGGCCCGTGATCGTGGCGGGCGGCGGCGTGTACTGGGACGACGCGGCGGCGGAGCTCGGGGCGCTGGCCGAGCGGGCGGGCGTGCCCGTGTTCATGAACGGGGCGGGGCGCGGCAGCCTCCCGCACGATCACCCGCAGGCCTTCGCGCAGGCCCGCGGCTTCGCCCTGGGCCAGGCCGATGTCGTGCTCGTGCTGGGCACGCCGCTCGACTTCCGGCTGGGCTACGGCCGTCCGCCGTCCTTCGCCGAGCACGTCCAGGTGGCCATGGTGGACTGCGACCCGGTCGAGCTGGGCCGCAACCGTCCGCTGGCGGTGGGCCTCGCCAGCCACATCGGGCTCACGCTGCGGGCGCTCGCCGACGCGCTGCCGCGCGACCTGGCCGCGCGCGTGCAGCCCTGGCAGGCCGCGGTGCGGCGGAAGGAGACCGACTCGCAGGCCCGGCTCATGACCGAGCGCCTCTCGGACGACACGCCGATCAGCCACTACCGCCTGGGTCACGAGATCGCCGCGGTGGTGGACGCCGAGACCACGGTGGTGGGCGACGGCGGCGACGTGGTGGGCTGCGCGTCGAAGATCGTGCCGCTCTCGCGCCCGGGCCAGTGGCTCGATCCCGGGCCGTTCGGCTGCCTCGGCGTCGGGCCCTCGTTCGCGATCGCGGCCAAGCTGCTGCGCCCGTCCCGGCGCGTGCTGCTGATCGCGGGCGACGGCGCCTTCGGGCTCAACGGCATGGAGGTGGAGACCGCGGTGCGCTTCGGCCTGCCCATGACGGTGGTGATCGGCAACGACGGGGGCTGGGGCCAGATCCGCAACCCGCAGCTCTCGTTCTTCGGCGCGGAGCGGGCGGTGGGCACCTCGCTGCCGTTCACGCGCTTCGAGCGCATGGTGGAGGCGCTGGGCGGGAAGGGGGTCCATGTGACCGAGCCGGGCCGGCTCCGGCCGGCGCTGGAGCACGCGCTGGGCTCGGGGGAGGTCTACTGCGTCAACGTGGTGCTGGACCCGGCCGCGTACCGGCGCACCGGCCAGGTGTCGATGGCGATATGAGGGAGGGCTTGTGAGGATCACGTTCCTCTGTCCGCATCTGCGAATCGCGGGCGGGGTGCGGGCGATCCTGATCCACGCCGACCGGCTGGCCCGCCGCGGCCACGACGTGACCCTGGTCGTCCCGGCCCGCCGGGCGCTGACCGCCTGGTGGCGCAACCGCCTCCGGCGCGCGCCCGAGTGGATGCCGACGCTCGGGGCCCGGGTGCAGTGGGTCCCGGAGTGGAGCGCGGCGGGACTGCCCGAGGGCGACGCGGTGATCGCCACCTCGTGGCAGTCGGTGGAGCCGGTGGCGGCGGCGCCGACCCGGTGCGGTCGGAAGTTCTACTTCATCCAGCACTACGAGAGCCTCTACCACGGCGAGGCCGCGCGGGTGGACGCCACCTACCGCGTCCCGCTGCGGAAGATCGTGATCTCGACGTGGCTCGCCGACATCATGGCCGAGCGCTTCGATACCCCGGCCGCGGTGGTGGTCACGCCGGTGGATGATGCGCTCTTCCGCCCGGTGCCCGTGGAGGACGACGGGCGCCTCCGGGTGCTGATGCTCTTTCACGAGTATCCGTGGAAGGGCGTGGCCGACGGCCTCGAGGCCTTCGGCCGCGTGCGGGCGCGCCATCCCGAGCTCAGCCTGGTCGGCTTCGGCGTGAAGCCGCCGCCGCGCAAGCTGCCCTTCGTCGAGTTTCACGAGAACCTGCCGCAGGAGCGGCTGGCGTGGCTCTATAGCCGCTGCCCGATCTACCTGTGCCCGTCCTGGGACGAGGGGCTCGGTATGCCCGCGATGGAGGCGATGGCGTGCGGGGCGGCCCTGTGCACCTACGACAACGGAGGATGTCGGGACTACGCCATCGACGGCCGCACCGCGGTGGTGGCGCCGCGCCGCGATCTGGACGCGCTGGCCTGGGGGCTGGCCCGCCTGGTGGAGGATCCGGACCTCCGGAATCGGATCGCGCGGCAGGGGCAGAACTTCGTGGGGACTCAGTTCGACTGGGATCGCGCTACCGCGCGGCTGGAGCTGCTCCTGGCCGCGCGGTAGCGCCTGGTGCGGGGACGCTCAGGCGGAGATGTTCTCGACCGGCGCCAGCGACGGCCGCCGGGTACGGATCGTGCGATTCGTCCAGCGGGCCACCACGTGGCCGAGCGTCTGCTCCTCGATCAGCCCTTCCGTCTTCAGCTGCTTGAAGACCTGCGTCCAGCCGGTGCTCTGCTGAGCCATGACCAGGATCTCGTCGAGGCTTCGCTGCGCCTGGGCGCTCTGCGCGTCGTACAGCGCATGCGCGATCTGCGAATCCGAAGGCATCGCACCCGGCTCGCGTCGGTAACCCGATCCGGTCAGCAGTCTCAGTGTGGTGGTGGACATGATTTCCTCCCCTGTGGCGTTCCCGGCTTCCGCCCGACTCATCGGCCTGGACCGCGCTGGTGATGCGGGAGCCGGTGAGCCCGCGCGATCTGGCCGACGTGGCGCTCCCTGAAGGCTCCGCGGGGGCCGTGCGGGTCCGAGAGGCGATGCCCGCCGCGGGAACCCGCACCCGACCTCATCTCGCCGGGCCGGCATCCGCCGGGTCTCACGCCCTTCACGCTGCTGCCGTCCGCGTAGTCCGCCATGGTAGCGCCGACCGACAATAGGGCAAACTCGGTGCCATTCCCCGGAAGGAGGAAAGGATCATGGCGATGGGAAGTTACCGCACACCCCCCCTACCAGGCTCGCCGGAGGGGGTGACGAGCAGCGGAATACAGTGTACCGATTTCGGACGGTCCGACCGCGCCCCGCAGGATCTGCGTCGTGAAACGCTAGCGGGGCAGCCAGTCTCTGAGCGGCTTCACGACGGCACCGGCCTTCACCAGGCCCTCGCGGACCGCGGCCACGATCTTATCCGAGCCGGGGCTGTCGCCGTGGATGCAGATCGTCTCGACCTTGGCGTCGATCACCCTCCCGGTGATCGTGCGCACCTTGCCCTCCATGGCCATGCGGACCGCCTGGTCCGCGGCCCGGGCCGGATCGGTGATCAGCGCGTCCTTGCCGAGCTTGCGGGTGACGAGCTGGCCGTCGTCGGCGTAGACCCGGTCCGCGAAGCCCTCGGCGGCGATGCGCACGCCGGCCACCCTGCGCGCCTCCGCGTCGTACCGGGTCATGGCCATGGTCATCAGGATGAGCTGGGGATCGAGCTCGAGGAGCTGCTCGGCGGTCGCGCGCCCGAGCGGGAGGTTCTCCTCGAACATGTGGTACTGGATGCCGTGCGGCTTGACGTGCTGGATCCCGGTGCCCGCGGCCTGGGCAAAGGCGGCCAGGGCCCCGATCTGGTAGCGGTGGTAGTCCTTCAGCTCGGCCGGCGAGACGTCCATGCGGCGCCGGCCGAAGCCCATGAGGTCGGGCAGCCCCGGGTGCGCCCCGACCGCGACGCCGTGCTGGACGGCCAGCTCCACGGTTCGGCGCATCACGTGCGGGTCGCCGCCGTGAAAGCCGCAGGCGATGTTGGCCGAGGTGATATTGGGCATCACCTCCTCGTCGTGGCCGAGCGTCCAGCGGCCGTAGCTCTCCCCCATGTCGCAGTTGATGTCGATGTGGACGGGCTGGCTCATAGCTTGGGCAAGACCTCCTTGGCGATGCGCTCGACCTGCTCGGGCTGATAGCGGTACGGGATCAGGATAATCCGGTGGACGCCCGTCCGCACGTGGGCGCGGAGCTGCTCGACGCACTCCGAGACCGAGCCGTGGACGGCGTGATCGATCGTGGATTCGCTCCAGGCCGCGGTGTCCCACTCGGTGGCGAGCCACTGGCGCATGGCCGCGGTGGTCTCTTCTCGAGATCCGCCCACGTAGACGGCGAGCTGATTGGTGGCGGTGAGCTTGGCGGGGTCACGGCCGGCCTCGCGGGCGAAGGCCTTCACCTTCTCCCACGACCTGATGAAGCTCTCGGGGGTGTAGAAGTAGGTGAGCCAGCCGTCGCCCACCGTGCCCGCGCGCTTCAAGACCGCGTCCACGTAGCCCCCGATGAGCACGGGCGGCCGGGGGCGCTGCACGGTGCGGGGAACCATCACCGCCTCGCGCAGGTTGAACTCGTCCACCTTCAGGGTCACGCGGTCCTGGGTCCAGAGGCGCGTCAGGATGTCGAGGTTGCGCTCGAACTGCCGGCCGCGCTGCTTGAAGGGCACGCCCACCGCGTCGAACTCGCGCGCGTACCACCCCGCGGCCACGCCCAGGATCAGGCGGCCGCCCGAGATCACGTCGAGGCTACCGAGGACCTTGGCCGCCACCACCGGGTTGCGCAGTGGCAGCACCAGCACCCCGGTGCCGAGCCTGATGCGCTTGGTGCGGGCGGCGACGGCGCCGAGCATGGTGATCGAGTCCACGATGGGGAACGACGGTTCGACCCCCAGCAGCACGTGGTCCCACGCCCAGAGCGACTCGAAGCCGAGCGCCTCGGCCCGCTCCGCGTAGGCGTACAGGCCCTGGATGTCCGGCACCTCGCCGGGTCCGACGAAGTTGCGGATGGCCAGGCCAAAGTCGGTCAACGGTTCCCTCCTTTCAATCGTGCCCCCTCTTCATCTGCGGGGGCCCAGACATGGCCCCCGCACTCCCCACTGGCGGACAACCGGTCCGGACGACGGCGCCCATCTACTAGCCGATGAACTGGCGCTTGGGGTCGAGCATGCGGAGGATCGACAGCTCCTCGTCGGTGGGCGGCTTCGTCGTGGTGAGCGTCGGGCTCACCAGGACCTCGAAGCCGGTGCTCTCGCGCACCTGCTCCACCGTCGCGCCCGCGTGCAGGGCCAGGAGCTGCATGCGGCGGCTCTCGGGATGGAAGCCGAAGACGCCGAGCGTGGTGACCACGCGGGAGACGCCGCCCCACAGCAGGCCGGCGCGCCGCCGCGAGTCGCCGCCCTGGAGGTAGCCCGGGCTCGTGACGAAGTCCACGCGCTCGGTGAAGCGCCGCTTCTCGTGGACGGTGAGGATCATCACCTCGCGGCAGAGCGAGATGATGTCGTTGGCCCCTCCGCTGCCCGGCAGCCGCACCGTGGGGCGCGCGTAGCTGCCGATGGCGGTGGTGTTGAGGTTGCCGTGCCGGTCGATCTGGGCGCCCCCGATGAAGCCCACGTCGAAGAAGCCGCGCTGGGCCAGCAGGAACGCGTCGGTGATGGCGAGCAGCATCTGGGCGCGGTAGGCGGCGCGCATCTCGTTGGTGGAGATGGGCAGCTCGCCCGGCTTCCAGGTGGGCCCGATGACGCCGCCCTCCACCATCATGGTCAGCCGCGGGGCGTGGGTGCGCTGGGCCAGCACCGAGGCCATCATGGGCGCGCCGACGCCGGTGAACACGGTGGTGTCGTTCCGGAGCTCGCGGGCGCCCATCACGGCCAGCAGCTCGTTCGCGGTGACGCTCACGTCGTCAGCATCCGGGCGCGGGTGGCCGCGGCCGCCCGGCGCGCCTCGCCGAAGAGGGCGAGGTAGTCCGCGTGGCTCGACGGGGCGTAGACGTAGCGCTCGAGGTAGTCGGCCACCCCGGCGGCGCCGCGCGCGAGGATCGCGTCCACGTAGATCGTGAAGTGGTCGGGCTCGGCGTCGTAGACGCCGTAGCACTCGTGCGGGTAGGAGCCGTACGGGACGTGGGCGAGGGCGTCCACCAGGAAGCCCGGCAGCACCGTCCGATCCGGGAGGCGACGGATCTCGTCCTCGGAGACGATCTCCTCCGCGGTCACCAGGACGGTGGCGGCGGCGCGGGCGATATCCGCGTCCATGTGCGGGTACCCGTCGATCCGGCAGTTGCCGAGCCGATCGGCCTGCTGCACGTGGATCAGCGCCACCTCCGGAAAGAGCGCGGGCACGGCATGGAGGGTGCGGCCGGTGTAGGGGCACTCCAGTGTCTTCGAGCCGCCCACGCCCATCAGGTCCGAGCCCAGCATGGTGAGCGAGGGCAGGAAGGGCACTCCCATCGCGGCGGCGCGGTAGCGCAGGCCGAGGCCGAGATGGCTCCACTCCTCGAACTCCACCCGCCCGGCCTCGACGAACTCCCGCTGGATCCGCGAGAGGCCCCAGGGCAGGCCGATGCCCATCCAGGACGTCACGACCTTGCTGACCGCGCCCGAGACCATGCCCCACTCGCCCTCGTAGCACATGAGGTTGCGCGAGAAGGTCAGGCCTTTCGGGCGGCGCCGGAGCAGCGCCCAGACCAGCGCCAGCGGGGTGCGCGAGTAGAGGCAGCCGCCGATCGCGAGGTGATCACCGTCGTCGATGCGCGCGACCGCGTCCTCGAGCGTGCCGAGCTTGGGCCCCGCGGACTTGGACTTGGCCTCCAGGCGCTCGCGCGCCTGGACGAAGTCGTACTCGCGCGGCGCGATGGTCACGCGAGCACCTCCCAGGTCTTCTGGTACCGGTCGAGCTGCTCGACGGTGTAGGCGTCCAGCGGATGTTCCCGCTCCGGGATGTCCACGTGCTTGGCCTCCCCGCAGAGCGGGGTCGTGA
This sequence comes from Candidatus Limnocylindria bacterium, assembly GCA_035524955.1. GTDB lineage: Bacteria > Methylomirabilota > Methylomirabilia > Rokubacteriales > CSP1-6 > CAMLFJ01. Next base: position 15,866 of record DATLFG010000101.1, read on the forward strand.
AGTAGCGCTGGCCGGTGTCGTTGAGGATCGTCACCACCGATGCCAGCTCGGGGTGCCGGCGGGCGAGCTTCAGCGCGGCGGCCACGTTGCAGCCGCTCGAGATGCCGCAGAAGAGACCCTCCTCGCGCGCCAGCCGCCGGGCGATGTCCACGCTCTCCGCGGTGGTGGTGGTGATCACCCCGGTGAGCAGCGAGACGTCCAGGTTGCGGGGAACGAACCCGTCGCCGATGCCCTCGATGCCGTGGTGACCCCACGCCCGGCGCGAGAGCAGCGCGCACTCGGCGGGCTCGACCGCGTAGAGCTTCACGTGGGGATCACGGCTCCGGAGGTAGCGGCCGACCCCGGTGAGCAGGCCGCCCGAGCCCTGCGAATCCACGAAGGCCCCGATGCGGCCGCCCGATTGCTCCCACACCTCGGGGCCGGTCGTGAGGACGTGGGCCTCGACGTTGTCCGGGTTGTCGAACTGCCCGGGCACCCAGTAGCGCCCTGGCGCGGCGTCGCGGATGAGGCGCAGGCGCTCGAGCGAGAGATCCACGTCGCTCTCCCCGCCTGGCGTGAAGACCAGCTCGGCGCCGTAGGCGCGCATGATCTTCTTGCGCTCCTCGCTCATGCCCTCCGGCATCACGATGGTGCAGGGGTAGCCCTTGACCGCCGAGACCCAGGCGCAGGCGATGCCCGCGTTGCCCGTCGAGCACTCGAGCACCTGCATGCCCGGCTCGAGATCGCCGCGGGCTTCCGCCCGCTCGAACATGTGGAGATAGATGCGGTCCTTGAGGCTGCCGGTCGCCCCGTACCACTCGACCTTCACGTAGATGGGCGGGGTCACGTCGCGGGTGATGCGGTTCAGGCGCACCAGCGGGGTGCGGCCCACCGCGGCGGCGATGGTCGGCAGCGCCCCCGCGTACCGCTCCCAGGGAGTCCGCGGCTCCGCGCTCATGGCTCGGACGAACCCATGAACCCTCTCCCCTCTGGGGAGAGGGCAGGGTGAGGGGAAGCAGGGTGAGGGGAAGCAGGGTGAGAGACGCCGACGCCCCGCAGGAACTTGGTGAGGCGGTGATGGCCGGACGTGACCGGCTCGTAGCGTGGCGGCTCGTCGGGCCCGCAGCAGCTCGGCAGACACTCGATCAGCGCGTCGTGGTTCGGCTGATGGAAGAACGGGATCGAGAGCCGGCGCGTCCCGGCGGCGTCGCGCGGTGGGTTCACCACGCGGTGCATGGTCGAGATCCAGCGGTCGTTGGTCCAGCGTTGCATGAGATCGCCGATATTGCAGACGAAGGTGCCGGGGGGCGGGAGGACCGCGACCCACTCGCCCCGGCGGTTCAGCACCTCGAGACCGGGCCCGCCGTCGGGTAGCAGGATGGTGACCGCGCCGTAGTCGGTGTGGGCGCCTGCGCGGATCTGGCCCGGCCGCGGGGGCTCGACCTGCTCGGGGTAGTGGTTCGCGCGAAGGCCGCTGATGTGGCGGTCGGTCTTGTCGCGGAAGAAGCCCTCGGGCAGGTCGAGAGCGATCGCGAAGGTGCGCATGACCCGCGCGGCCAGCGCCTCCAGGGCGCGATAGTACTCGGTCCACACCGCGCGGAGCGCGGGCGGCCGGACCGGCCAGAGATTCGGCGCGAACGCCGGGTAGGCCTCCGGCCGTCGGTAGTACTCCTCGTCGGGCACGTCCACCGGCCCGATCGCGAAGAACTCCTTGAGATCGGTGGTGGTGGCGTCGTCGCGGCTGTACGAGAGGTTCTCGTCGCCCGGCGCGAGGTAGCCGCGGCTCTGCTCCGGCCACGGGCGCCGCACCGCCTGCTTCTCCGCCGCGGGCAGGTCGAAGAAGGCGAGCGAGGTCGCCAGCATGCGCCGGACGAGGGTCGCGGGCACGCCGTGGCCCGCGATCGTGAAGAAGCCGATGTCGGCGCACGCCGCGTTCACCGCGCGCGCCACCCTGCCGGGCCCGCCGGGCGTGCCGTCGGTGAGCGGCGTGAGATCGATGACCGGGACGCTGGCGAGCATGGAGTCAGGGGCCCGGCTCGCTCCGGCGGGTGAACTCGAGGGCGTCCTGCAGCACGTGTTCCGCGTGGGCCCGGGCCAGGCGCTCGCCGCGCTCGGCGTCCCCGGCCAGGACCGCCCCGAAGATCTCGCGGTGCTCGGCCACGCTCGACTCGACCCGTTCGGGCAGGTGGAGGGACCGCAGACGCAGGACGAGGATCTGGGCGTAGACGTTCTCGAGCAGTCGGCTCAGCACCGGGTTCCGCGCCGCCACCAGCACCCGGTCGTGGAACTCGATCGCCGCCCGCGAGTACTGCTCGATCTCGGCCGCGCCGGCCGCGCGCTCCATCTCCTTCACGGCCGCCTCGAGCGAGCCGCGCGTGTCGTCGTCGAGATGCTGGGCCGCCTGGCGGACCGCGAGCGCCTCCAGCGCGCCGCGCACCGCGAAGAGATCGCGGATCCGGTCGGCGCCGTAGTTCAGCACGAAGACGCCGTGGCGCGGCACCGTGTTGACCAGGCCCTCGCTCTCGAGTCGCCGCATGGTGTCCCAGACCGGGGTCCGGCTCACGCCCAGGTCACGGCACAGTTGCTCGACGTTGAGCTTGGAGCCGGGCGGAAAGACCTGGCTCAGGATCAGGTCGCGGACGGTCCGGTAGACTCGCTCGCCGAGGCTTTCGTGCAGCAGGGGCGCAATCGGAGCGCGGGGTGTGGAGGATCTCGCGGGTGACATGGTGTCGTATTCTTGGGGCGGCTCGGGGGAATGTCAATCGCGTTTCATTTGACACGTGACATGAAATGTAGGATACGTGCTTGGCGAGGCGCAGCCGCAGGCGAACCGAGCGGATACCAGAAACGCGATTCGGAACCCGCAGCGTGGCGGACGAACCCCCAACCAGGAGCAGGGTCAGAGGAGGTCGTTCATGAAGCAGGCAATGCGAGCCCTTTTCGTCGCGCTGACCGCCGTGGCTGCGCTCGTCGCCCCGGCGCCCGCCCAGGAGGCCGTGAAGGTGGGCGTGATCCAGCCGCTGTCGGGCTCGGTCGCCGCGTCCGGCAACTATGTCCGGATGGGCGCGGAGATCGGGCGGGACTGGATCAACGCCAAGGGCGGGGTGCTGGGCCGCAAGGTCGAGCTGCTGATCGAGGACAACAAGTCCGATCCGAAGGAGGCCGCCACCGCGGCCGAGAAGCTGATCGTGCGCGACAAGGTGCCGGTGATCGTGGGCGCCTGGGGCAGCTCGATGACGCTCGCGGCGATGCCGAAGCTCGAGGAGTACGGCGTGCCGATGGTGGTGGAGACGTCCAGCGCGGCCACCATCACCAAGCGCGGCAACCCGTGGGTCTTCCGTATCAGCCCACCCAGCGAGATGGAAGCGCTCGGGCTCGGGAAGTACATGAAGGACCTGGGGATCAAGCGGGCCGATTTCCTCGCGGTGAACACGGACTGGGGCCGCGGCGCGGTCGGGGCCTTCGGCGACCTGCTCAAGCGCTCGGGCGCGCAGGTGGGCACCGCCGAGTTCATGGAGCAGGCGGCCACCGACATGAACGCGCAGATCACCAAGGTGAAGGCGGGCGGGGCCGACACGCTCTTCCTCACCACCAGCGTCGAGCAGATCACCCTGGTCTTGAAGCAGGCGCAGGAGCAGCGGCTGGTCAGGAAGGTCATCACCACCGGCGGCAGCTCGTCGCCCTCGCAGCTCATCAAGCAGGCGGGCCCGGCCGCGGAGGGGACGTACCACATCCTGTTCTTCCTGCCGTGGTTCCCGGAGGCGATGCCCGACGGCAAGCTGGCGAAGGCCTTCGTGGACGAGTGGGCCAAGCGCGGCCACCCCTTCGAGGGGCTGACCGAGGGCTTCCGCGGCCACGACGGCGTGCTCACCGCGGTGGAGGCCGTGCGCATCGCGGGCAAGCCCGACCCCAAGGCGGTGCGCGAGGCGCTCTGGAAGGTCAACGTGATGGGCGTCAACGGGCCCATCAAGTTCGAGAAGGACGGCCCGGCGGGCAAGGAGAGCGGGCAGAGCAAGCCCAGCATCTTCATCGTCCAGGTGAAGGACGGCAAGATCGCGCTGCCCGCGTTCGCGGCCAAGAAGTAGCGCGACCGGCGATCGCGGGCGCTTGGACCAGCTTCTCCAGCACCTGCTGAACGGGCTGCTGCTGGGCGCCACCTACAGCCTGCTCGGGATCGGCCTCACGCTGGTCTTCGGGCTGATGAACGTGGTGAACTTCGCCCACGGCGAATTCTACACGCTCGGAGCCTACGCCGCCTTCGCGACGCTCACGCTCGCGTCGGTGCACTTCTTCGTGGCCATCCCGCTCGCCATCGTGGCCGGCGCCCTCGCGGGCGCCGTCTGCGAGCGGGTGCTCCTGCGACCCCTGCGCGGGCAATCGATCGACACGGTCATGCTCGTCATGATCGGCCTCTGGATCGCCATGCAGAATGCGGAGCTGCTCGGCTGGGGCGGCGTGGCCAAGAGCGTGCCCACACCCTTCCCCACCCAGCCGATGGTGCTGGGCGCGGTGTCGGTGGCGCCGCTCCGCATCTTCGTCTTCGTGGTCTCGGGCTTCCTGATCCTGGGGGCCCATCTCCTGCTGAGCCGCACCAAGCTCGGCCGCGCCATGCGCGCCACGTTCCAGGATCGGGAGACCGCCGCGCTCATGGGGGTGAGCATCGAGCGCATCCACACCATCACCTTCGCGTTCGGGGCCGGGCTGGCCGCGGCCGCGGGAGCGCTCCTGGGGCCGGTCTTCCTGCTCTACCCGTCCATGGGCGACCTCGCCTCGCTCAAGGCGTTCTCGGTGGTCATCCTGGGCGGCCTGGGCAACTTCGGCGGCGCGGCGCTGGGCGGCCTGGTGCTGGGCATCGCGGAAGAGCTGGGCGCCGGCTACGTCTCCTCCGGCTACCGCGACGCGGTCGGCTTCCTGATCATCGTCGCGGTGCTGTTGCTGCGCCCCTCGGGCCTCTTCGCCCGCGCCGAGCGCGTGGGATGAGACGCCTCGCGCTCCCGATCGGCATGGTCATCGCCCTGACCGCGCCCGCCTGGGTGTGGAACCCCTATCATCTCCACACGCTGATCATGGCCGGTATCTTCGCGGTGCTGGCCCTGAGCCTGAACCTCCTGCTGGGCTACACCGGGCAGCTCTCGCTCGGCCACGCCGCCTTCTTCGGCATCGGGGCGTACGCGTCCGCCCTGCTGAGCGTCAAGCTCGAGTGGTCGCCCTGGCTCGGTCTGCTGGCCGCCATCGTGCTGCCGGGCCTGGCCGGCTTCGTGATCGGACGGCTCGCACTGAAGCTGCGCGGCGCCTACTTCGTGCTGTTGACGATCTCGTTCGCGGGCTGCGTCTCGCTGGTCAGCGTGAACTGGATGGACCTGACCAACGGCCCCCTCGGCATCCCGGGCGTGCCCCCGGTGGAGATCGCGCTGCCCTGGCTTCCCGCCCTGTCGCTGCGCAGCAAGAGCGCCTACTACTACCTGGTGCTCGCCGCGGTGGTACTGGCCTATCTCCTCTGCCTGGCCGTCATCCGGTCACGGGTCGGCCGCGCCCTGGTGGCGCTCCGGGAGAACGAGACCCTCGCCGCCTCGGTGGGCATCGACGCCACCCACTACCTCGTCCTGGCCGCGGTGCTCAGCGCCGCGATGGCCGGCTTCGCGGGCGGGCTCTACGCGCACTACACGCGCTTCGTGAGCCCGGAGGTCTTCCTGTTCACCTACACGGTCACGATGGTGATCATGGTGGTGGCAGGCGGGAAGGGCACGCTGGCCGGGCCCGTGGTGGGCGCCGTGCTCTTCACGGTATTGCCGGAGGCCCTGCGGGAGCTGACCTCGTACCAGTGGCAGATGCTGCTCTACGGGGTGCTGCTGGTCGCGGTGCTCTTCTTCATGCCGGAGGGGATCTGGCCGGCACTGCGGGCGGCCGGGCCCGCCCTGCGCCGGCGCTGGAGGACGTCGTGACGCTCGAGGCCCGGGAGCTCACGGTGCGCTTCGGCGGCGTGGCCGCCCTGACCGGCGTGAGCTTCGCGGTCGCCCCCGGCACGGTGACGAGCCTGATCGGCCCCAACGGCGCGGGCAAGACCACCGCCTTCAACGTGATCACCGGCTTCCAGCGCCCGACCCAGGGCACCGTGCATCACGACGGCGAGCCGATCACCGGCTGGCGCCCCCACCGCATCGCGGCGCGGGGCCTCGTGCGCACCTTCCAGAAGACGAGCCTCTTTCCCCGGCTGACCGTGCGGGAGAACGTGCTCACGGGCCTGCACCTGCGCGGGCGGGTGGGCGTGACGGCCGCCCTGCTGGCCCGCGGCCGGGTGCGGGAGGAGGAGCGGCAGCTCGGCGCGGAGGCGGACCGGGTGATCGACTTCGTGGGGCTGGGGGCGCGCGGGCACGAAGCGGCCGCCGCGCTGTCCTACGGCGAGCAGCGGCTGCTCGAGCTGGCGGTGGGGCTGGCCGCGCGGCCCCGCCTGCTGCTGCTGGACGAGCCGGCCTCCGGCATGACCGCCTCCGAGAAGGTGGCGGTGGCGGCGCTGATCGGCCGCATCCGCGACCAGGGCATCACGGTGTTCCTGGTGGAGCACGACATGCGGCTGGTCATGGGCATCTCGGACCGCGTGCTGGTGCTGAACTACGGTCGGCTCATCGCCGACGGCGATCCGGCCGCGGTGCAGCGCGCCCCCGAGGTGATCCGCGCCTACCTGGGAGCGGGTGCCCGTGCTCAGCCTTGAGCGGCTCTCCGCGCGGTACGGGCGCATCGCCGCGCTCGACTCGGTGTCGCTCACGGTGGGCGCCGCCGAGTTCGTCTGCCTCATCGGCGCCAACGGCGCGGGCAAGACGACCACGCTCAAGACCATCTCGGGGCTCGTGCGGGCCGCCGCCGGCCGGATCGTGTTCGACGGTCAGGAGATCCAGCACCTGGCCCCGCAGGAGATCCTGCGCCGCGGGATCGCGCACTGCCCGGAGGGCCGGCGCGTGTTCCCGCACATGACCGTGGAGGAGAACCTCCGGATGGGCGCCTACGTCCGCACCGACACCGCCGCGGTGACCGCGGACCGGGACCGGGTCTTCGGGCACTTCCCGATCCTGGCCGAGCGGCGCCGGCAGTCGGCGGGCACGCTGTCGGGCGGCGAGCAGCAGATGCTCGCCATCGGCCGCTGCCTCATGGCCCGCCCACGGCTCATCCTCTTCGACGAGCCCTCGCTCGGCCTGGCCCCCACGGTCACGGAGACCGTGTTCCAGATCATCGCGGGCATCCAGCGCGAGGGCACCACGGTGCTGATGGTGGAGCAGAACGCCTACATGGCGCTGCAGCTCGCGAGCCGCGCCTACGTCATGGAGACCGGCCGCATCACCCTGGAAGGAGCAGCGCGAGACCTCATGCAAGACGACCACGTGAAGAAGGCATACTTGGGCGGCTAAACGGTCGTCCGCTGGCCGGGGGGAGTGCGGGGGCCATATCGGGGCCCCCGCAGCTGGAGGGCTTGAAGAAGTAAGCGAATGTCCGCGGCCGGGGGGAGTGCGGGGGCCATGTCGGGGCCCCCCGCAGCTGAAGGGCTTGAAGTAAACGGCTGTCCGCAGGAGACGCCAGAGAGACATGGGCGCAAAGTATTTCGGCGCATCGGTCAGACGCAAGGAGGATCCGCGCTACCTCCGTGGCGAGGGCCGTTTCGTGGACGACATCAAGCTGCCCGGGATGCTCCACGTCGCGTTCGTCCGCAGCCCGCACGCGCACGCGCGCATCGCGGCCATCCGCACCGACGCGGCCACGCGACTCCCCGGCGTGGCCCACGTCTTCACGTTCGCCGACCTCGAGCGGTGGATGAAGCCGCTGCCGCTCTTCGGCGCGATCCCGCCCGGTCTGGCCGCGCGCGTGGTCGTCACCATGAAGCAGCCCCACCAGCTCGCGATGTGCCGGGACGAGATCCGTCACGTGGGCGAGATCGTGGCGATGGTCCTGGCCGGAAGCCGCGCGGTGGCCGAGGACGGCTGCGAGCTGGTGGAGGTGGACTACGAGCCGCTCCCGGTGCTGGCCGACGCGGAGGCGGCGGCGCGGCCCGGCGCGCCCGTGCTCTATCCCGCCTGGGGCGACAACGTCGCGCTCTCGTTCAAGGCCGGCTTCGGCGACGTCGAGACCGCCTTCCGCGAGGCCGACGCGCGGGTGCGGGAGCGCTTCGTGATCCCGCGCTACGTGGGCATGCCGATCGAGACCCGCGGGGTGGTCGCCCGGTGGGATCCGCGCGACGGCGCCGTCACGACCTGGAACGGCACCCAGGTCGTCCACTTCGTGCAGCAGGGCCTGGCGGCCGCCCTCGGGCTGCCGCTGCACAAGATCCGCGTCATCGCTCCCGACGTGGGTGGCGGCTTCGGCACCAAGGCCAACGGCTACCCGGAGGACCTGCTGATCCCGGCCGCGGCCATCGCGGCCCGCCGGCCGGTGAAGTGGATCGAGGACCGCCGCGAGCACATGATGGGCTCGGCCCACGCGCGCGCCCAGGTGCACGACATCGAGATCGCGGCTCGGCGGGACGGGACCATGCTGGCGGTGCGCGACCGCATCTGGGTGGACCTGGGCGCCTACAACTCCTGGGGCATCGTGCTGCCCTACAACACGGTGGCCCACCTGCTGGGTCCGCACCGCGTGCCGAACCTCGACGTCGAGTGCCTCGGGGTGGTGACCACCAAGACGCCGAACGCCCCCTATCGCGGCGCGGGCCGCCCGGAGACCGTGTTCGCGATGGACCGTATCGTGGACTGCCTGGCGCGCGAGCTCGCCATGGACCCGGCCGAGCTGCGCCGGCGCAACTTCCTGTCGGCGGCGGATCTGCCCTACGAGCTCGGGATCCCGTACCGCGACGGTAACCCGCTGGTCTACGACAGCGGCGACTTCAAGGCCGGCCTCGAGGCGGCCCTGCGGGCCGTCGACTACGACGCCCTGCGCGCGGAGCAGGCGCGGCTGCGCGAGCGGGGGATCCATCGCGGCATCGGGATCTCGAGCTACGTGGAGGGCACCGCGATCGGCCCCTACGAAGGCGCGACGGTCCGGCTCGACGCCTCGGGCCACGCAGTGGTCGCCACCGGGGCCTGCTGCCAGGGGCAGGGGCACGAGACCTCGTTCGCCCAGATCGCGGCCGACGCGCTCGGCATCCCGCTCGAGGCGGTCAGCATCGTGGGCGGGGACACCGCCGCGATCCCGTTCGGGGTCGGGACCTTCGCCTCGCGCAGCGCGGTCAACGCGGGGAGCTCGATCCACGAGGCCTCGGGCCGCGTCAAGGACAAGCTGATCGCGGCGGCGGCCGCGCTGCTCGAGGCGGCGCCCGCCGACGTCCTGGTGGCGGACGGCATGGTCACGGTGCGCGGCGCCCCGACCTCCGCGATCCCGATCGCGAAGGTGATCCAGGCCGCGATCCCGACGTTCGCCCGGCCGGGCGTGGCCTCGCCCGACTTCGAGGCGACGGTCTACCATCACCAGCCCACCGTGACCTACACGAGCGCCACGCACGTCGCGGTGGTGGACGTGGACGCCGGCACGGGCAGCGTGAAGCTGCTCCGCTACCTGGTGGCGCACGACTGCGGGACGATCATCAACCCGGTGATCGTGGAAGGCCAGATCCACGGCGGTGTCGCCCAGGGCGTGGGGGGCGGGCTGCTGGAGGAGATGGTCTACGACGAGCAGGCCCAGCTCCTGACCGGCACCTTCATGGACTACCTGGTGCCGACCGCGATGGAGCTGCCGCCCATCGAGACCGTGCACCTCGAGTACCCGTCGCCGCGGAACCCGCTCGGGATGAAGGGCATCGGCGAGGGCGGGGCGATCTCGCCGCCCGCGGCCATCGCCAACGCGGTGGAGGACGCGCTCGCGCCGTTCGGCGTGCGCGTGACCCGCACCCCGCTCGGCCCGTCGGTGGTGCTGGATCTGCTCGACCAGGCGGCGGGCCGACGGGCGACGCCAGCATGAAGCCCGCTCCGTTCGACTACGTGGCGCCGGCCACCCTCGACGACGCCCTCGGCGCCCTGGCCGCCGCGGGCGACGACGCCAAGGTCCTGGCCGGCGGCCAGAGCCTGATCCCGATGATGGCCCTGCGGCTGGCGCGGCCGTCGGTGCTGGTGGACATCAACCGGCTCCGGGGGCTGGACGGGTTCCGCGAGGCCTCCGGCATCCTCGAGATCGGCGCCCTGGTCCGCCAGCGCGCGCTCGAGCGCTGGGCGGCCGGCCGCGCGCCGCTCTTCACCGAGGTGCTCCGGGCGGTGGCGCACCCGCCGATCCGCAATCGCGGCACGGTCGTGGGCAACATCGTCCACGCCGATCCCGCCTCGGAGCTGCCCGCTCTGCTGCTCTGCCTCGAGGGCGTGGTCGTTGCGCGCGGGCCCCGGGGCGAGCGCATGATCCCGGCGGACCGGTTCTATCGCGCCCCGCTGACCACCGCGCTCGACGCCCAGGAGCTGGCCACCGCGGTGCGCTTCACGCTGCCGCCGGCCGGAGCAGGCTGGGGGTTCGCCGAGGTCTCGCGTCGCCACGGCGACTTCGCCCTCGTGGGGGCGGTGGCCGTCCTGATGCGTGCGCCCGACGGCACCGTGGCGCGGGCCCGACTCGCCTTCTTCGGAGCGGGCGGGACGCCCGTGCGCGGCGCGGCCGCCGAGCGGGCGCTGGAGGGTGGCGCGCCGACGTCGGCGCTGATCGGCGAGGCCGCGCGCGCTGCGGCGGCGGGGCTCTCGCCCGATGGCGACATCCACGCCACTGCGGCCTACCGGCGGCAGGTGGCAGGCACCCTGGCCGAGCGCACGCTGACCACCGCGCTCGCGCGGTGCGGAGGGGGCGCGTCGTGATCAAGACGATCCGGGTCACCGTGAACGGCCGGGAGCACGAGCGCGCGGTCGAGGTGCGCGCCACCCTCGCCGATTTCCTGAGGGAGGATCTCGATCTCACCGGCACCCACGTGGGCTGCGAGCACGGGGTGTGCGGAGCGTGCACGGTGCTGCTCGACGGCGAGCCGGTCCGCGCCTGTCTCATGCTGGCGGTGCAGGCCGAGGGTCAGCGCGTCTCGACCATCGAAGGGGTGGCGCCCGCCGACGGGCTCCATCCGATCCAGGATGCGTTCTGGGCCCGGCACGGGCTGCAATGCGGCTACTGCACTCCGGGTATCATCATGAGCGCCTGCGCGTTTCTCCGCGAGCGGCCCGCGCCCTCGCGCGAGGAGATCCGCGAGATGCTGGCCGGGCACCTCTGCCGCTGCACCGGCTACCACTTCATCGTCGAGGCCATCGAGGCGGCCGCTCGGGCGCTTGAGCCGCCTCACACCCGCACTCCCTAGGCGTGCCTGGGATCTGCCGCGGTCAGCGCCTGCTCGTCTTCGTGGCCGAGCCCGCCCCGGCCGGGCTCGCGCCGGCCCAGGCGCTGCGCCTGCACCTGCCGCCGGGCGCGTTCACGCGCCTCGGGCCCGCGGGCGACGAGGGCGCTCGGTGACCGGGCTCGAGCAGATCGTCGCGGGGCTCGAGGCCGCCCAGGTCTCGATCGTGGCCTCGGTGCCGGACACCTGGATCGGCCGGCTGATGGCGGGGGTGCGCGGCTCACCGCGGCTCCGCGCGGTGGACGTGGCCCGCGAGGAGGAGGCGGTCGCGGTGGCCTGTGGCGCGAACCTGGCGGGCGGGCGCGGCGCGGTGCTGGTCCAGAACGCGGGGCTCCTCAACTGCGGAGGCGTGCTGGCCGGGCTGGTGGAGCTCTACCGCCTGCCGTGCTTCTTCATCGTGTCGCTGCGCGGGGACCACCGCGACCCGGTCTACTACCACGCGCCCAAGGGCCGGGTGACGGAGGAGACGCTGCGCGCCTGGCGGCTGCCCCACGCGCGTGCCGACCGCCGGGGCGACCTGGCTGCCCAGGTGAAGCAGGGCGTCGACTTCTGCGTGGAGTCGCGCGGGCCCTTCGTGCTGCTGATCAGCGAGGAGGATCTCGCGTGACCGCGCGCAAGCCGCTGCTGGACGCGCTGGTCGCGATGCTGACGCCGCGCGACGCGCTCGTGTCCTGTCTGGGGGCCAATGCTCGGTACCTGCCGCACATGACGGTGCCCTGCCCGGTCTTCGCCCTGTGCGACGCGATGGGCGCGACCATCCCACTGGGGCTCGGCATCGCGCTCCAGCGGCCCGATCGCCACGTGGTCGCGCTCGAGGGCGACGGCTCGCTCCTCATGAGCCCCAACGTGCTGGCCACCGTCGCCGCGGCGGCGCCGCCCAACCTCACCATGCTGCTCTGGGTGAACGGCCGCTACGAGTCTTCCGGCGGCCAGGCGCTGCCCGCGGCGGCGGTGGACTGGGCCGCGCTGGGCCGCGCCGCCGGCGTCGGCCACGTGGCCTCGGTCGGCGACGTGGCGGGGCTGCGCGAGGCGTTCACGCGCGCACGAGCGGCGGGCGTGCCGGCCCTGATCGTGGTCGCCGTCGCCTTCGATCCGGACGAGGCGATCCCCCCCTATTCCGAGCGGCCCGACGAGATCCGCGCCCGCTTCCGGCTCTAGCGCCGCCTCGCGCTGACGTCACCTGATCGTGATGCCGCCGAAGGACCCATAGCCGTCCGTCTCGTAGCCCGTCGAGAAGCCGGACGGGCCGGTGGCGCACCCGCCCACGACCTTCCAGATGCCCGGTGAGGTCATGATCCGCTGCTCGCCCGCGACACACATGCTCGCCATGGGCTTGCCGGACGTGCCGGCATCCAGGCGCGGCGGCGCGGGGGCTGCCACGTTCCGGAACTGCAGGAGCGCGGCTTCCGCGGCGATGATCCGCTGGACGGCGTCCCAGAGCTGGGCGACCAGGATCTGGTCGGCGCTCAGGGCGGGTTTGCCGATCCCGACCGGCCCGATCCACTCGGCCGCATCGCGGTACGGCGCGGGCACATCGAGCTTGTACTGCGTGACTCGGCTCACGCCCTTGCCGTCGGTGTAGCGCCACTGCGCGTCCGCCGGTCCGGCGAGCAAGAGGAGACCCGTGCCGAGTGCAACCGCCATCGCCAATCGCTTCATGTGTCTCTCCTGTCGGGTTCGCATGCCCTGCCGACCCCGACGCAAGAGCCACGCCACGGTTCCCGCATCGGCGAATCGCGATGTTAGGTGGACTCCGCAAGGTTTGCGTCCAGAGGATTTCCTCCATGCCCAGAAGGGAAGTTCCCAGGTTGGCCACCCGTGTGGACAGGGCCGCTCAGCCGACCAGGACCCGCAGCCGATCGAGCGCGTCGGGGCCGTCGAACTGGAAGGTCCGCAGCCCCACCCGCGCCGCGCCCTCGATGTTGTCGGCGCGATCGTCCACGAAGAGGGTCTCGGGCGCGGACAGCCCGAGCCGGTCCAGGCAGAGCCGATAGATGCGCGGATCGGGCTTGGAGAGCCCGACCTCGCACGAGATGACCACCGCGTCGAAGCGCGCCTCGAGGGGCCGGCGCGCGCGGACCCGGGCCATCACCTCGGGGCCGCTGTTCGACAGGAAGGCGGTGCGGCCACCCCTCCGGCGAAACGCCGCGGCGAGCGCCCACACCTCGTCGTGGTCGACGCTCCACGAGGCGATGTCGGCCTCGATCAGCCACGTGAGATCCCCCGCGTCCAGCGCGCCGGCGCCGGGACGGGATGCGGCCAGCACGCGGCCCCAGTACTCCGCGGCGGTGAGATCGGCGTCGTAGGCATGCCGGTGCTGCCAGTAGGCGGCCCGGAAGGCGGCGACGTCGGCGTCGAGCCGGCGCGCGGCCCCGCCCATCCACGCCTGGTCCTGCGGGTGGGTGAGCACGTTGCCGTAGTCGAGGATGAGACCGGCGGGTCGGGCCATGCGCTCGATGCTACGCGAGCCGGGCGCTCCGACAAAGCGAAGTGGCCATGTTACGATGCGGCGATTCATCACGCCGGGAGAGAGGGAGGCGCGCGCCGTGCCGACGCCGGACGAGACGCTGGTGACCCGCGAGGGACCGGTGGTGACCCTGACCTTCAACCGTCCCGAGGCGCGCAACGCCATGACCTGGGGGATGTACGACCGCCTCTATCAGGTCTGCGAGGAGGTGGACGCCGACGACTCGGTGCGGGTGCTCGTGCTGCGCGGCGCCGGGGGCAAGGCCTTCGTGGCCGGCACCGACATCAGCCAGTTCAAGGTCTTCGACCGGGCCGAGGACGGCATCGCCTACGAGCGGGACGGCGACCGACGCATGGCGCGGCTCGAATCCGTGCGCAAGCCGGTCATCGCCCAGGTCGAGGGCTTCGCGGTGGGAGGCGGCTTCCGCATCGCCACCGCGTGCGACCTGCGCATCGCCACCCCGGACGCTCGCTTCGGCGCGCCCATCGCGCGCACGCTCGGCAACTGCCTCTCGATGGCGGCCTACGCGAGCCTCGTGGACGCGTTCGGGCCCTCGCGGCTGAAGGAGCTGATCTTCACCGCGCGGCTGCTCACCGCCCCGGAGGCGCACGCGGCGGGCTACGTGCAGGAGATCGTCTCCCCGGAGGAGATCGCGGGGCGGGTGACCGCGCTCGCCCATCAGATCGCCGAGCACGCGCCGATCACGCTCCGGGTCACCAAGGAGTCGCTCCGCCGGCTGGCCGCGAGCCGGACCCTGCCGGACGACCTGGACCTGATCGCCGCCACCTACACGAGCGCCGACTTCCGCGAGGGGGTGCGCGCCTTCCTCGACAAGCGCAAGCCCCGGTGGAGCGGGAGGTGATCCGCGAGGTGCCCGGCCGCGCGCCGCGGGTGGACCCGGAGGCCTACGTGGACCCGGCGGCCCAGGTGATCGGTGACGTGACCATCGAAGCGGGGGCCAGCGTGTGGCCCGGCACGGTGCTGCGCGGCGACCAGGACAACTACGTCAAGCTCGGCCGCAACTCCAACGTGCAGGACAACTCGGTGCTCCACGTCACCCCGCAGTTCCCGTGCATCGTGGGCGACAACGTGACGATCGGTCACCGCGCGGTGGTCCACGCCTGCACCGTGATGAACAACTCGCGCATCGGGATCGGCGCGGTCGTGCTCGACGGCGCGGTGGTGGAGGAGGGCGCGCAGGTGGGCGCGGGCGCGCTGGTGCCGCCCGGGAAGGTGGTGCCGGCGGGCTGGCTCGTCATGGGCGTGCCGGCCAAGCCGGTGCGCCGGATGAGCCGGGAGGAGCTGGACGACATCCTGCGCAACGCGACGGACTACGTCGAGCTCTGGCACCGCGACTACCGCTAGACGGGGTCAGGTCTTACATTCCGACATCCGGGATGGCCGGGCCGCGCGAAATGTCGGAATGTAAGACCTGACCCCGCGCTAGGCTTGGGCCGTGGGATATGTGGAGCGGCATCTGCTGCCGGGAGAGCGCGTGCTGTACAAGACGCGCCTGCACTGGGTGCTGTTCGCCAAGCCGGTGCTGGTGGTGCTGGCGGGGGCGATCCTGGCGGTGCTGCTCCGCCAGGTCCAGGATCCCCCGTGGCTCTGGATGATCGGCGGGGCCCTGGCGCTGGTCGGGCTCATCTGGAGCTTCGTCCACTACGTCGAGGTGATGACCTCCGAGTTCGCAGTGACCACCTCGCGCCTGATCTTCAAGGTAGGGCTGATCTCCCGCTACACCACCGAGCTGCTGCTCTCCAAGGTGGAGTCGATCGGCGTGCAGCAGGGGCTCGTGGGGCGCGTGCTCAACTACGGCGATCTGACCGTCACCGGCACCGGCGGCGCCCGCGAGGTGTTCCGGCGCGTGCGCGATCCGATCGGCTTCCGCAACCACGTCCAGCAGGCGTCGCTGGGCGCGGGCCCGACCGGAGCCTGAGCGCTAGAGGGCGCCGGGAGGCGCCCCGAGGTCGCGCGCGGTCCTGAGATCGGCGCTCTGGTCGCGCAGGATCGTCGGGCTCATCACCATCTCCTCGATCACGGTGCGTGCGGGCAGCGTCACGCAGAGCATGATCGCGCGGGCCACGTCCTCGGCCTGCATCATGGTGGCGCGCGCCGCCGTGTCCGGCGGCAGCGGGCGGTTGTCGAGGATCGGGGTGTCCACCTCGGCGGGCATGATGGTGGTGGCGCGGATGCCCTTCTCCCGCAGCACGGTGTGGACGTGGCCCATCAGATTCCGGACGCCGGCCTTGGCCGCGCCGTAGGGCGCCCCGCCGATCAGCCCGGGCTTGAGCGCGGCCAGCGAGCTCACCGTGATGATGGTGCCCCCGCCCCGCTCGATCATGCCGGGCAGCACCGCCTGGGTGAGCGCGTAGACGCCGGTGAGGTTCACCGCGAGCACGCTGTCCCACTCCTCCTGGCCGACCCAGCGCACGTTGCGCGCCTTGCTCGAGTGGCCCGCGTTGTTGACGAGCACGTCCACCCGGCCGTACTGGGCCACCGTCCACTCGGCGAGCGCGCGGGCCTCCGCCGGCTTCGCCACGTCGCAGGCGCGCGCCACCGCGCGGCCGCCCGCCTTGGCGATCAGGCCGGCCACCGCCTCGAGCGGCGGCTTGCGCCGCCCCGCCACCACCACCTGCGCGCCCTCGGCGGCCAGCATCAGCGCCGCCGCGCGGCCGATGCCGGTGCCGCCTCCCGTCATGATCGCGACCTGTCCGTCCAGCACCCCCATGGCGTGTCCTCCGGTCCGCGGGCCCGCGCGCTCAGCGCCAGGCCCAGACGGGCTGTTCGAAGTGGTTCACGCGCGTGGGCCGTCCGTGGACGACCACCTCGCGCATCTGGTAGAGCACGGCCGCGGTGGGCGCGTGGATCAAGGTGCCGAGCAGGGGAAGCTGGATCACCGGGCGGTCGCTCTCCGGGATGCTGATGAGCCGCGGTACGTCGGGCCCCTCCAGGGCGTCGAGCGGCACCCGGAAGATCTTCGCCACCTCCGCCGGGTTCGGCACGAGCTCGTGGGCGGGCTCGGCCCACACCACCACCGGGGTGATGATGAAGCCCGATCGGGTGCCGTAGTCGTCCAGCACACCCAGCACCGTGCTCTCGTCGAGCGTCAGGCCCACCTCCTCCTGCAACTCGCGCAGCGCCGCGCGCTGCACGGTCTCGCCCGCGTCCAGGCGGCCGCCCGGCAGCGCCCATTGACCACCGTGCTTGCGGAGGGTCGCGGCCCGCCGCGTGATCAGAAAGCACGGGCGGCCGGCCGCGTCGGGCAGGAGCACCTGGGCCACCGCCGCCCGCCCGCGCCCGTCGTCCGGCAGGGCCTGCCGCTCGAACGACGACAGATTGGCGCGGGCCCGGTCGAGCAGCGCGCCGTCCAGCCGGGCCGGCACTAGGTCATCGGAGAGGGCCTAGACGGCCCCCTCCGAACCTCCCTCATAGCCGGTTGCGCCGGCGGAGCCGGCGCTCGAACAGCGGACACGCACTCGTCTAGTAGGCCGGCAGCTTCCCGGCCTTAGTGCCGGTCTTCCGCACGATGCCGACTTCCTCGGCGGCCTTGGCGGCCATGAAGCGGCTGTCGCTCGCGAGGGTGACGAACTGGTAGCCCTCCGCGATCATCTTGAGCGCGTAGGTCGCGGTGGCGTTGTGGATGCCCGCGACGACGTTGTGCCGCTTGCAGGCCGCCGCGATCTTCTTCTGGGCCTCCACCACCGGCGGATCGGTCTGGTCGAGCCGGGGTTTGAGGCCCATGGCCAGGCTCAGGTCGGATGGGCCCACGTAGATGGCGTCCACGCCGTCCACGCTCAGGATCTCGTCGAGATTCCTGAGCGCCTCCGCGGTTTCGATCATCGGCATCACGATGGTCTCGACGTTGGCGTGGTCGCCGTAGTCGGACCCTGCGTAGAGCGAGGCGCGCACCGGGCCCCAGCTCCGGTAGCCCCGCGGCGGGTACTTGCACGCGCGCACCATCGCCTCGGCCTCCGGCGCGGTGTTGATCATCGGACAGATGACGCCGTAGGCGCCCGCGTCGAGGATCTTCATCAGCCGGGCCGGATCGTTCCACGGCACGCGGGCCAGCGGCACCACGCCCAGGGTGGAGATGCCCTGCAGCATGCCCACCGCCACCTGGTAGTCCACCACGCCGTGCTGCATGTCGATGGTCAGCGAGTCGAAGCCCTGGTGGGCCATCACCTCGGCCGAGAAGCCGCTCGGGATGGACAGCCACCCGTTCACGACCGCCTCGCCGCGGGCCCAGATCTTCTTCAGCGCGTTCTCTCTCACGTCGTGCTCCTGTCAGATGACCTTGTCGGTGCGGAGGGAGGCGATGTCGGCCGCGGAGTAGCCGAGCTCGGCCAGGATCTCGTCGCTGTGCTCGCCGGTGTCGGGGGCGTGCATGCGGACGCCGCCCGGGGTGCGGGAGAGCGTGACCGGCGGGGCCTGCACGAAGAGCTCGCCGAGCGCCGGGTGCTTCACCGGGACCGCCATCTTGAGGTGCCGGATCTGCTCGTTCTCGTAGACCTGCTTGACGTCGAGGATGGGGCCGGAGGGCACGCCCTTGGCGTTGAGGAGCTCGACCCACTCCTGGGTGGTGCGCCGGGCGAACGCCTTCTCGAGCTCCACCGCGAGCGCCTTGCGGTTCCGGGAGCGCTCCGGCGCGGTGCGGAAGCGCGGATCCTCGAGCAAGGGCTCGGTGCCGAGCGTCTCGCAGAGCCGCCGGAACATGTGCTGGCCCGAAGCCGCGATGTTGAGATGGCCGTCCGCGGTCCTGAAGACCCCGGTGGGAATCGCGGTCGGGTGATCGTTGCCGGCCTGCGGCGGGATCTCCTTGCCGATGAGCCAGCGTGCGGCCTGGAAGTCGAGCATGGTCACCATCGCCTGGAGCAGCGAGGTGTGCACCCACTGCCCGCGGCCCGAGCGCTCGCGCTCGAGCAGCGCCACCAGGATGCCCTGGGCCAGGAAGATGCCCGCGGTGAGGTCGGCCACCGGGATGCCCACGCGCACCGGACCCTGCCCGGGCAGGCCGGTGATGGACATGAGCCCGCCCATGCCCTGGGCGATCTGGTCGTAGCCGGGCCGCTCGCGATAGGGCCCGTCCTGGCCGAAGCCGGAGATGCTGCCGTAGACGAGCCGCGGGTTGATGCGGGCGAGGGTCTCGTAGTCGATGCCGAGGCGGGTCTTGACGTCGGGCCGGAAGTTCTCGACCACCACGTCGGCCTTCGGCACGAGCTTGTGGATGATCTCGATGCCGCGCGGCGACTTGAGGTCGAGCGTGAGCGAGCGCTTGTTGCGATGGAGGTTCTGCGAGTCGAAGCCGCGGCGGGGAAAGTCGCCCTCCGCGTCCTCGCGCGCGGAGATCTGGACGACGCTCGCCCCCATGTCCGCGAGCTGGCGGACGCAGGTCGGCCCGGAGCGGGCTCGGGTCAGATCGATCACCGTGTACGGCGACAGCGGCAGCGTCATCGCGATCCTCCTGAGGTCACGGGGTCACTTGGCCGGGGTCACTTGGGCTTGATCGTCTGGCCTCTGGCGGCCGGGGCCGGCATGATCGCCGAGCCGGTCTGCGATTGCGGGTTCCGGAGCGGCCAGCGCCCGGCGTCCACCACGGTGAGGAAGTCGAGCAGCGCCCGGTTGAAGAGCTCCGGGTCCTCGAGGTTGATGGTGTGCCCGGCCTTGGGGATCACCACGAGGCCCGACGAGCGGATCTTGCGCTTCATGAAGATGCCGGGCTCGAGGCACGGATCGTCCTCGTCGCCGGTCATGATCAGGGTCGGCACCTCGAGGCGCTCCATCGCGGCCTCCAGCTCGAAGACCGACGGCCGCGACATCTGCACCCCGCGCATGGTGAGCGCGTGGCCCTTCGCGGACTGCGCGACGAACTGATCGTGGAACTCCTGCCAGCCCGTCGGGTCCTTGTCCATGAACTGCACGCGGGTCGGGCCCTTGGTGTAGAAGGAGGCCACGCCCGCCATGCCCTCGGTGTCGAACCGCCGCGCGGTCTCCTCCACGTCTTTCCGGAAGCGCTCGCGCTCGCCCGGCACGCTGCCGTAGCCCGCGCCGGCCACCGTCAGGGAGAGCGCGCGCCCGGGATGACGGAGGCCGAAGTGGAGCACCGCGTAGCCGCCCATGGAGAGCCCGCAGATGTGGGCCTTCGGGATCTCGAGGTGATCCAGGACTCCCACGATGTCGTCGGCGGCCCGGGCCTGGGAGTACGCCTCCGGCTTGTCGGGCACGTCGGAGGGCGGGTAGCCGCGCGCGTTGTAGGCGATGGTGCGGTAGCGCCGGGCGAAGAACCGCACCTGGAGGTGCCAGCTCTGGTGGTCGCCCGCGAACTCGTGGACGAAGATCAGGGGCGTGCCCTGTCCCGTCTCCTCGTAGAACAGCTTGACTCCGCCGACGTCGGCGAACGGCATGGCTCGGCTCCGATCCGGGTAACGGCCCGTGCGGATTGTACAACAGGGGCCCGATCGCGTGCCGGGGTCGAATTCGGCGCCGGCCTCTTGACGGCGGTGCGGGTTCGGGCCGATGCTCCCCTCGTGAGAAGACGGCTGGCGGCGCTCGCGCTGGGCGGCCTGGTGGCGACGGTGGGTTGCGCGTCGGTGGGGCCGGCCGCCCCGGCGTCCGGGACCCTCGAGAAGATCAAGGCCACGAAGACGATCGCGCTGGGCTATCGCGACTCGTCGGTTCCGTTCTCCTACGCCGGCCCCACCAAGGAGCCGCTGGGCTACTCGGTCGACCTCTGCCGGCGGGTGGTCGACGATCTCCGGCGCGAGCTCGAGCTGCCGGACCTCCAGCCCCGATGGGTGCCGGTCGGCGTCGAGACACGGATGCGCGCCCTCGTCGACGGGACGATCGATCTCGAGTGCGGATCCACGACGAATACCCTGTCGCGCCAGGAGCGCGTGGACTTCAGCCTGACGACCTTCATCACCGGCGCGAGCCTGCTCGCCCTCGCCGGGTCGGGCGTGGGCGACCAGCTCGGCGCGGTCCGGATCGCGGTGATCCCGGGGACCACCACCGAGCAGGTGGTCAAGCACGCGATGACGAGCATGGGCGCCACCGCTGCCGACGCCAGGGTGGTCCCGGTGCAGGATCACGCCGACGGGCTGGCCGCGGTGGTGGACCGGCGCGCCGACGTCTACGCCACCGACCGCGCGATCCTGATGGGCCTGGTGACGAGCTCGAGCAACCCGAGGCAGTTCGCGCTGCTCGACCGCTATCTCTCCTACGAGCCGTACGCGCTCATGCTCCGGCGCGGCGATCCCGAGTTCCGGCTCGCGGTCAACCGGACGCTGGCCCGGCTCTACCGGTCGGGCCGGGTGCTCGACATCTACCGCCGATGGTTCGGCCAGTGGGGCGACCCGAGCCCGCTCACGATCGGGATGTACGCGGTGCAGGGGTTGCCCGAATAGCCGCGGGGAAGGCGCGGGTCAGAAGGCCCAGCCCGCGCCCAGGATGTAGCGCTGGTCCGTCCGGCCGCGGCCGGAGGCCGGGGTCGCGTCGTAGCGGAACTCGTAGCGCAGCTCCGCGAAGGCCCCCTTCCACATGGCCAGACGGGCGCCCGCGTCGATGTTGAGCAGGTAGTCGCCGCCGAGATCCTCGAAGCTCGGGATGTACTCGAGCTTGTGGTAGAGCTTGAAGGGCTGGATGGGGGTCCAGTCCACCGAGTAGGCCAGGCGTGGACCGAAGAACTCGCTCGACCCGGTCCGCTTGTAGTTCTCGTACACCCACACGAGGCCCGCCTCGGTGGCGAGGTTGAAGGTGGGCCGCTCGAACCACTGATAGCCGGCCCCGGCACCCGGGGCCAGCCGCAGCTCCAGCTCCGCCACGCCGTCGCGCTCCGCCTTCGTGCCGAGGTAGCCGTAGAACCTCCTGGTGAAGAAGTGGTCGTACTTGCCCAGTCCCATCGCGTAGTCGATCGTGGTGGACTTCTCGCCGGTGCTCGGGTCCTCCTGCCGGCCGAAGGAGTACTGGGCCTCGAAGGTGAGGCGGTCGTGGGGCCAGCGTTTGGACAGGGCGCCGCGGAAGCCGAGCTGGTCGGTCTCCGAGTTCCCGGTGGTGCGCAGGCCGTTCAGGGTGAGCGATCCCGTCCAAGCCGGCGGGGTGGGGTTGATCGCGCTGATGTCGGCGATGGCCACCGGCTGCGGCGGCGCCCCCGGCGCGGGCGCGGTCTGTACGTGGCGATCGGGCCCCGCGCCCACGTCCGCGCTTACCGGCGGCTGCTCCTTGACGCCGACCGCGACCGGCGCGTCGGTGGAGAAGGTCTTCACCTTCGACATGTCCACGACGACGTCCCCCGCGCCCTCGGTCTTGATCGTGAGCTTGCCGCCGGCCGCCTTGAGGATCTTGCCGGACAGACGGTCGCCATTGAGGAAGAGCACCTCGTCCCCCCGGGCCGGGCCGACCGGCGAGAGTGCGAGGATCAACATCGGAACGAACGCCAGCGTCGACCGCATGGACCGGATCCTCTCTTGGCATCGGGGTGACGTCGCTTCGACCATTGTTGCCCAGCTGGCAAGGGGGCCCGGCCACATTTGACAAGCGCGAGCCCCCTGGCCGACAATCGTCATCGCCGCCGAGCCTCCGATCGCCACGTCGTCCCCGTCGGGCCCCGCGCCCGGGAAAGGCTTTCCGTCATGCGAGCCACGACGCGCCTTCGCCAGATGCTCAACGCCCCCGGGATCATCGTCGCGCCCGGCGCCTACGACGGTTTCTCCGCGCGCCTGATCGAGGCGGCCGGGTTCCCGGCGGTGTACATGACCGGCGCGGGCACCGCCGCCTCGCACCTGGGCCAGCCCGACCTGGGTCTGGCCACGCTCACCGAGATGGCCAACCACGCCGGGCATCTGGCGTCGTGTGTCTCGCTGCCGGTGGTCGCGGATGCCGACACCGGCTACGGCAACGTGCTCAACGTGGTGCGCACGGTGCGCGAGTACGAGAAGGCAGGCGTGGCCGGGCTCCACATCGAGGACCAGGTGGCGCCCAAGAAGTGCGGGCACATCGCGGGCAAGCAGGTGATCCCGACCGAGGAGTTCTGCGACAAGATCCGGGCCGCCTCCGAGTACCGGACCGATCCCGACTTCGTCATCATCGCCCGCACCGACGCCCGCGCGGTCACCTCGCTCGAGGACGCGATCGATCGCGGCAACCGTTACGCGCGGGCGGGCGCCGACCTGATCTTCTTCGAGGCCCCGCAGACCGAGGACGAGATCCGCCGGGTGGCGAAGGAGATCAAGGCGCCGCTGCTCGCCAACATGGTCATCGGCGGCAAGACGCCCGCGATCAAGGTCTCCGAGCTCGAGCGCCTGGGCTTCAAGATGGTGATCTTCCCGGCGGTGTGCATGGCCGCCGCGGTGCCCGCGATGGAGAAGTCGCTCGCGTTCCTGAAGGAGCACGGTACCGACTGGCAGCCCGGCCCGGTGCTGGGTCCGATGGACATCTTCCGTCGGGTGGGCTTCGACTGGTGGCACGGCGTCGAGGAGAAGTTCGCGGGGCGGTGATGGTGTCGCAACCCCTGACCATGTTCGAGAAGATCTGGCGCCGCCACGTGGTGGCGGAGGGGCCCGGCGGCCAGGCGCTGCTGTACGTGGACCGCCACCTCCTGCACGAGGGGTCCACCCATGCGCTGGCGCGTCTCGAGCGCAAGGGCCGCCCGGTGCGCCGGCCGGAGGCCTGCCTCGCCACCGCCGATCACTATGTGTCGACCGAACCGGGGGCGGTTGTGCCCACGGAGCCGGGCGCGAGCCCGATCGCCGACCCCGAGATTCGCGCCATGGTGGCGGATCTCGGCCGCCACAGCCGGCGTCTCGGCATCACCTTCTTCGGCCGCGGGGAGCCGCGCCAGGGGATCGTGCACGTCATCGGCCCCGAGCAGGGGGCGACCCAGCCCGGCATCACGCTCGTGTGCGGCGACTCGCACACCGCGACCCACGGGGCCTTCGGGGCGCTGGCGTGCGGCATCGGCTCCACCGAGGTGGAGCACGTGCTGGCCACGCAGTGCCTCTGGCAGCGCCGGCCGAAGGTGATGCGCATCACGGTGACCGGCGCGCGCCCGTTCGGGGTCATGGCCAAGGACGTGATCCTCGCCATCATCGCCCGGCTCGGGGCGGGGGGCGGGGTCGGCCACGCCATCGAGTACGCGGGGCCGGTCATCCGCGCCATGTCCATGGACGAGCGCATGACGGTCTGCAACATGTCCATCGAGGCGGGGGCCCGCGCGGGCATGGTGGCGCCCGACGAGACGACCTTCGCCTACCTCGAGGGCCGCCCCCTCGCGCCCCGGGGCGAGATGTGGCCGCGCGCCGTCGCCTTCTGGAGGACGGTGCCGTCCGATGCGGACGCCGTCTTCGACCGTGACGTCACGCTGGATGCGGCGGCGCTCGCGCCCACCGTGACGTGGGGCACGAGCCCGCAGGACGCGCTGCCCATCACCGGGCACGTGCCCGACCCGAGCACGGTCGGCGACCCCGCGCGCCGCGCCAGCATGGAGCGCGCGCTCGCGTACATGGCGCTCACGCCCGGCGCGCCGCTGGCGGGCACGCCGGTGAGCCGCGTCTTCATCGGCTCCTGCACCAATAGCCGCCTCGAGGACCTGCGCGCGGCCGCGGCGGTGGCAAAGGGACGCCGGGCGGCGGTGCCCGCGTGGGTGGTGCCGGGCTCCGGGCAGATCAAGCGCGCGGCGGAGGCCGAGGGGCTCGCCCGCGTCTTCACGGAGGCCGGGTTCGAGTGGCGCGAGCCGGGCTGCTCGATGTGCGTCGGCATGAACGGCGACACGGCGGCCGCGGGCGAGCGCGTGGCCAGCACGTCCAACCGCAACTTCGAGGGACGGCAGGGCCGGGGCGCGCGCACCCATCTCATGAGCCCGGCCATGGCCGCGGCCGCCGCGATCACCGGGTGCCTCACCGACGTGCGCACCCTCGGACGGTAGCGCCGCCGTGGAGCCCTTCACCCGCCTCACCGCGGTGGCGGCGCCGATGGACCTGCCGAACATCGACACCGATCGCGTGATCCCCGCGCGCTTCCTCCGCCAGCCGCGCGAGGCGGGCTTCGGGCCGCTCCTCTTCCACGACGTGCGCTTCGACGCGGGCGGGGCCCCGAAGCCCGACTTCGTGCTGAACCATCCCGCGTACCGGGACGCGAAGATCCTGGTCACCGCCGAGAACTTCGGCTGCGGCTCCTCGCGCGAGATGGCGGTGTGGGCCCTCATGGACTACGGCATCCGCGTGGTGATCGGGCCGAGCTTCGGCGACATCTTCCTCGAGAACTGCTTCAAGAACGGGGCGCTCGCGGTGGTGCTGCCGGCGGGCGTCGCGGCGGGGCTGCGCCGGGTCCTCGAGGAGCGGCCCGGGACCACCCTGACGGTGGACCTCGAGAGCCAGACGATCACCGGGACCGCCGGGGAAGCGATCCGCTTCGAGATCGACGCGTTTCGCAGGCACGGGCTGCTCACCGGGCAGGACGAGGTCGAGATGACGCTCGCCTGGCTGCCCGCCATCGAGGCGTTCGAGGCGCGCCGCCGCGACGAGATGCCCTGGCTTGGCTGAGCGCGCCGGCGTGTTCGTCGCCTTCTTCGCGGCGACCTGGCTCACCGGGCTGTCGCTCGCGACCGCCTTCGCCGCCGCCGCCTACGGCTTCGGCCGCAGCGTGGAGCCGGAGCGCACCGACCTGATCAGCCTGGCGATCTTCGGGGCGATGGGGCTGGCCTCGCAGGCGGGCCTGCTGCTGGCGCCGTGGGCCACCACGCGAGGGCTGACGTCGCGGATCATCGCCGCGCTGCTGATGGGGCCCGCCGGCGTCTCGCTGAGCATCTTCGCCTACGAGGGCTTCGCACGATACGCCGCGGGCTCGCCGATCTGGATGGTGACCTGGGCGGTCTATCTCTGGGGCGTGCTCGTGTACGCGGTGGCCTACGTGGCGCTGGTCCGCGGGGGGCTCGGCCGGGCGCGGGCGACGTAGCCTTTTTTTCTGGTTGCGTATACTAAACAGGCGATGTGTAATACGCTCCTGGTCATACGGCATGGCTATCCCGATCGAGTCCTCACCTCCGCCAGGGTGGGAGCGCGAGGGGATCGACGGCCTGCTCGGCCTGTTCCCGCCGGGCCGGCTCAGCGAGATCGTCGGCCCCCGATCCTCCGGAGGCAGCAGCCTGCTCCTGGCCCTCATCGCCCGGATCACGGCTTCAGGCGGCCAGGTGGCCTTCGTGGACGGGATGGACGCGCTCGACCCGGCTTCCGCCGCGGCGGCCGGGGCTGATCTCTCCGCGCTGCTGTGGGTGAAATGCGGGGGCCGGCTCCGGGTGGCGCTCAGCGCCGCCGATCTCCTCGTCCGCTGCCCCGGATTCGCCCTGGTCGTGCTGGACCTGGACGAGCTCGGGCCCATGCCCCCCTCGGCCCATGTGCGGCTTCAGCGCGCGGTGGAAGGTGGCGACACCATCCTGATCGCCCGGAGCGCCCGCCACCGCGAGGGCAGCCCCGCCTCGCTGGTCCTGGCCGCGCGGCGGCTGGCGCCGCGCTGGATGGGGCTGCGCCCACTCACCCGCCTCGCCGGCCTCCGCTCCGAGATCTCCATCTTCCGCGCCCGCCCTCATACCCTCTCCCCCCGGGGGAGAGGGCAGGGAGAGGGGCTGAAGGGAGAGGGGCTGAAGGGAGAGGGGCTGAAAGGAGAGGGGCGGCGCTGGACGCTCGACTGGACGCTATGACCCGCATCGCCTGCCTGCTCACTCCGAGCGACCCGGCGCGGCCCACACTGCTGCGCGTGGCACTCGCGCATTCCCCCCGCGTGGAGGACGCCGGCGCCGGCCGGGTCTATCTCGACGCGTCCGGGCTCGAGGGGCTCTTCGGTGACGAGCCGCGCCTGGCCGCGCGGCTCCGCGCCGCCGCCGCGGCGGCGGGAGTGGAGAGCTCTGTGGGCATCGCGGAGAGCCGCATCGCCGCGCTTGCCGCCGCGCGACTGGGTCCGGGGGTGCTGGTCGTCGAGCCCGGCGGCGACGCCGCCTATCTGGCCCCGGCGCCGCTCTCGCTGCTCGACCTGCCGGAGGCGACGGCCACGCGCCTGTCGCGATGGGGGCTCCGCACGCTCGGCGAGCTGGCGGCGCTGCCCACCGCCGGGCTGTTCGAGCGGCTCGGCGGCGACGGTGTCCGGCTCCAGCGTCTGGCCCGCGGGGAAGATCCGCGCCCGCTCGTCTCGTGGCGGCCGGCGCCGCTCTTCGAGGAGTCGGCGGCGTGCGAGTGGGGCCTCGAGACGCTCGAGCCGGTGGTGGAGCGCCTGCGCGAGCTGGCCGCCCGCGTCTGCGCGCGCCTCGGCGCCGCCGGGCTCGCGGCCGACTGCTTCGAGTGGACCTGTCGGCTTGGCGACGGCCGTGTCCACGAGGGTGCGCTCACGCCCGCGGTGCCCATCACCGATGCCGACTCGGTCGGCGGGTTGCTCCGCCTGGCGCTCGAAGCGCGCCCGCCGCGCGGCGTGGTCCAAGCCCTCACGTTTCGCGCCCGCCCGGTGCGGGTCGCGCCGGCGCAGGAGTCGCTCACCGATCGCTCGCGCCCGGCGCCGCGCCGGCTCACCGCCACCTTGAATCGCCTGGTGGCGCTGGTGGGCGCCGACGCCATCGGCGCTCCCGCGCTGCTCGACACCCACCGCCCCGACGCCATCGCCCTCGCCCCCTATCCCTCTCCCCTCAGGGGAGAGGGCAGGGTGAGGGGTGGTGACAGGAGAGACACGAGAGACGCGAGCCCCACCCTCGCCCTCCGCCGCCTCCGCCCGCCTGTGCCCGCGTCGGTGACGCTGGCCTCCGGCCGCCCGGTGGCGGTGCGCTCGGGCCGCCTCACGGGCCGCATCGTCGCCGGCGTGGGGCCCTGGCGCGTCTCGGGGGAATGGTGGGGCCCGCGCCCATGGCTGCTGGACGAGTGGGACGTGGAGCTGGCCGACGGCACCCTGTGCCGCCTGGCGCATGACGGCTCCGCCTGGCGCCTCGAAGGCATCTACGACTAGCGCGCCGCCTCAGCTCTAGACCCCCTCACCCTGCCCTCTCCCCTGAGGGTTGGCGGTGGGCTCCCCTGAGGGGAGAGGGAGAGCCAACATGTACGTCGAGCTGCATGCCCGGAGCGCCTTCAGCTTTCTCGAGGCGGCCGCGCTGCCCGAGGCGCTGGCCGAGCGCGCGGCCCGGCTCGAGCAGCCCGCCATCGCGCTGCTGGACGCCGACGGCGTCTACGGCGCGCCCCGTTTCTATCGCGCCTGCAACCGCCTCGGCCTCTCCGCGCTGGTAGGTGCGGAGATCACGCTGGCCGACGGCAGCCGGCTGCCGCTGCTGGTGAAGGATCGCGAGGGGTACCAGAACCTCTGCCGCCTGCTGACCCGCGTGAAGATGCGCGCGCCCAAGGGGGCCGGCGCCGCCAGCTATGACGAGCTGGCCGAGTTCGCGGCCGGCCTCGTCTGCCTGACCGGCGGTGGCCGCGGCCCGGTGGCGGTCGCGCTCGCGCGCGCGGGGGCTCCCGCCGGCCGCGAGTGCCTCGAGCGGCTCGTCGGGATCTTCGGCCGCTACGACGTCTTCGCCGAGCTGCAGCGCCACCTGAGCCCCCCGGAGGAGGCGCGCAACGAGTGGCTGCGCGCGGAGGCCGCGCACCTCGGGCTGGCCCCGCTCGCCACCAACGAGCCCCGGCTCGTCGCCCGCAACGATCGCCCGCTGCTCGACGTGCTCACGTGCATCCGCGAGCACACCACGCTGGAGGCCGCGGGCCGGCGGCTCGCGCGCAACAGCGAGCACTTCCTGAAGAGCGGCCGGGTGATGGAGCGGCTCTTCGCGGACTGCCCCGAGGCGGTGGCCAATACCGGTGAGCTGGCGTTGCGGCTCGGCTTCACCTTGAAGGACCTGGGCTACCGCTTCCCCGACTACCCGCTGCCCCGCGGCGAGACGCCGCTCGGGTTCCTCCGCGCGTTGGCCCACGCCGGGGCCCGCGACCGGTACGGGTCGGGGCCGCTCGCCCGGAAGGCGCGGCGGCAGATCGAGCACGAGCTGGCCCTGATCGGGCGGCTCGACCTCGCGGGGTACTTCCTCATCGTCTGGGATCTCGTGCAGTACTGTCGCGCCCACGACGTGCTGGTGCAGGGGCGCGGCTCGGCGGCCAACAGCGCGGTGTGCTACGCGCTCGGCCTCACCGCGGTGGACCCGGTGGGCATGGAGCTGCTCTTCGAGCGCTTCCTCTCCGAGGAGCGCGGCGAGTGGCCCGACATCGATCTCGATCTGCCGAGCGGCGACCGTCGCGAGACGGTGATCCAGTACGTCTACGAGCGCTACGGCCGTCTGGGCGCGGCCATGACCGCCAACGTCATCACCTATCGCGGCCGCAGCGCGGCGCGGGAAGTCGGCAAGACCCTGGGCCTGCCCGCCGACACGATCGAGCGGCTGTCGCAGCTCGTGAGCAGCTGGGAGTATACGGATCCCGGCGACAGCCTGCTCGCGCACCTGGGCGAGGCCGGCTGCGATCCCGCGGAGCCGCGCATCCAGCACTTCGCCCGGCTCTGGAGCGGCATCCAGGATCTGCCGCGGCACCTGGGCCAGCACTCGGGCGGCATGGTGATCGCCCAGGGGCGCCTCGACGGCGTGGTGCCGCTCGAGCCCGCCACCATGCCCGGCCGGAGCGTGGTGCAGTGGGACAAGGACGACTGCGCGGCGCTCGGCATCGTCAAGGTGGATCTCCTGGGGCTCGGCATGATGTCGCTCTTGCAGGACGCGCTCGAGATGATCCGGCGCCGCGGCGGCGCGGTGGACCTGGCCCATCTCCCCCAGAACGATCCCGAAGTCTACGCCATGCTCCAGCAGGCCGACACCATCGGCGTCTTCCAGGTAGAGAGCCGCGCCCAGATGGCGACCCTGCCGCGCCTGCGCCCCGAGCGCTTCTACGATCTGGTGGTGCAGGTGGCGATCATCCGCCCCGGCCCCATCGTGGGCGACATGGTGCACCCCTACCTGCGCCGCCGCGCGGGCCGCGAGCCGGTCACGGTCCCGCATCCCGCGCTCGAGCCGATCCTGGAGCGCACCCTGGGGGTGCCGCTCTTCCAGGAGCAATTGCTCCGCATGGCGATGGCCACCGCCGGCTTCACCGGCGGCGAAGCGGAGGAGCTGCGCCGCGCCTTCGGCTTCAAGCGCTCGGAGCGGGCCATGCGGGAGGTGGAGGTGAAGCTCCGCGCGGGGATGGCGCGCCAGGGCATCTCGGGCGCCGCCGCCGAGGCCATCATCCACTCTATCACCGCCTTCGCGCTCTACGGCTTCCCGGAGTGCGTGGCGGGGGAGACCCTCGTCATCGACGCGGAGACCGGCCGGCGGGTGAAGATCGAGGACGTGGTGCAAGCGAGAGTGCCGCTCGAACACACCTTCGCGTGCGATGCAGATCTCAAGATCCGGAATCGCCGGGTGCTGGCGGCCACCGCGAGCGGCCCCCGGATGGTCCATCGCCTTCGCACCGCGCTGGGCCGGGAGCTGCTGGCCACCCCGGAGCATCCCTTGCTCACCGTGGACGGCTGGCAGCCGCTCGGGAGCCTGCGCCCCGGCGCTCACATCGCGGCGCCCCGGAGGCCGGAGATGTCCGACGTCGACTGGGACCAGGTGGTGAGCGTGGAGCCGGTCGGGATGCGTGAGACGTACGACCTCACCGTGGAGGGTGACCACAATTTCGTCGCCAATGACCTGATCGTCCACAACTCCCACGCGGCGAGCTTCGCGCTGCTGGCGTACGCGAGCGCGTATCTCAAGGCGCATCATACGGCCGCCTTCTACGCGGCGCTGCTCAACAACCAGCCGATGGGCTTCTACGATCCGGCCACCATCGTGGGCGACGCGGGGCGGCACGGGCAGAGGATCCGGCCCGCGGACGTGAACTTCTCGGGCTGGCTCTGCGCGATCGAGGCCGACGGCGCGGTGCGGCTGGGGCTGCGGTATGTCCGCGGGCTGCGGGAAGAGGCGGGCCTGTGTCTGGAGTCGGAGCGCCGGCGGCGGCCCTTCGCCTCGGTGGAGGACGTCGTGAAGCGCGGAGAGTTGCGCCGCGACGAGCTGGCCCAGCTCGCGCGGGTGGGCGCGCTCGCGAGCCTCGAGCCGGAGCGGCGGGCCGCGCTGTGGGAGGCCGAGCGCGCGGGGCGTCCCGCGGGGGCGCTCTACGAGGATCTGCCTCCGTCGCGGGACCCCTCGCCGTTACGGCCGATGAGCGCCGAGGAGCGGCTGATCGCCGACTACGAGGGCACCGGCCTCACCCTCGGCCCGCATCCGATGGCCTTCCGGCGCGGGACGCTCGGGCGGATGGGGGTGTCGCGCGCCGCCGACCTGGCCGCGTTCCGTCACGGGGCGTGGGTGACGGTGGCGGGAGCGGTGGTGGTGCGCCAGCGGCCCGGCACCGCCAAGGGATTCGTGTTCCTGAACCTCGAGGACGAGACCGGCCTGGTCAACGTCATCGTGCGGCCGGCGCTCTTCCATCGCCACCGGCTGGCGCTGGTCAACGAGCCCTTCCTCGTGATCGAGGGCACGTTGCAGCGCCAGGACAACGTCACCTCGGTGCGCGCCGAGCGGCTCGCCCCGCTGCGCCATCGGCTGGCGAGCGTCCCGTCTCACGACTTTCACTAGAGAGGCCCGCGAGGGCCGCGAGCGCACCTCGTCCCGCACCGCCATGGCCAGGCTCACCGAGACGCCCCGGCCCGCGCCCACCAGCTTCTTGATCGCTTCCTCGTTGCCGAGCTCCATGTTGTCGGCGTGGTGGTGGCGGTGGCCGCGCGCGAGGCGCCGGTCCCCGCCGCGGCACCCGGAGCGTAAAGCGCCGGGTCGCTGGTGGGTTCGCGGTACGATGGGCTTCTATGCTCGCGGGATGGGGTCGCCTGGTTCATCGCTTCCGGCTGGCCATCATCGCCCTGTCCCTCCTGAGCCTGGTCCTCTCGCTGTGGCTGATCTCCCACGGCGGTCGCCTCGCCACCACCGACATCCCGACGACCACCGAGTCCGGCCGCGCGCTCGACCTGATCGGGCGCGAGCTGCCCGGCCGGCCGCCCTCGTTCAGCCTCATCTTCAGCAGCCCCACGCGCGCCGCGCGTGATCCGGCCTTCCGGGAGGAAGTCGAGCGGGCGGTGGCGCCGCTCCGCCGCGACGCGCGCGTGGCCCGCGTGCTGACCGCCTACGACCCGCCGGTCCACGATATCTCGGTGCCCGCCGCGCAGCTCGTGTCGCGCGACGGCCGGCGGGTGCTCGTGGTGGTGGAGCTGAAGGGCGAGGCCGCCGCGTTCTCCTCGCTCGAATTCTCGGTGCTGCCCCCCGACGTGTACCCTTCGCTGCGGGCCCTGGTGAAGACCGAGACCCTCGAGGTGCTGCCGGTCGGCAACATCCCGCTCAACCACGACTTCACCGAGGTGACCCGCACCGATCTCAGACGGGCCGAGCTCGTGATCCTGCCCGTGGTCGTGCTGCTGCTCCTGCTGGTGTTCGGCTCGGTGGTGGCCGCGCTCCTGCCGCTGGCGGTGGGGGCGCTCTCGATGGCGGGCGCCATCGCGGCCACGCTGTTCATGGCCCGCTACACCTCGGTCTCGGTCTACGCCCCCAACATCGTGACCATGATCGGCCTCGGGGTGGCCATCGACTACTCGCTCTTCATCGTGAGCCGCTTCCGCCAGGAGATCCGTGAGCGTCCCGGGCCGGAGGCGCTCGAGCGCACGATGGCCACCGCCGGGCGGGCCATCCTGTTCTCCGGGCTCACCGTCGCCATCGGGCTGCTCGGCATGGTCTTCCTCGGGCTCGGCAATATCGGCTCGATCGGGTGGGCGGGCACCGTGGTCGTCTCGCTGGCCGTGCTCTATGCGCTGACGCTCCTGCCCGCGCTGCTCGCCGTCCTGGGGCCGCGGGTCAACGCGCTCCGGCTGCCCTTCATCCATCCCGAGCGCCGCGTCACCGGGCGCGGGCTCTGGCACCGGCTGGCCGTCACGGTCATGGCCTATCCGTGGCCGGTCTTCGTCTCGGTCTCCGCGCTGCTGCTGCTCCTGGGCGTGCCGTTCCTGCATCTGAAGGTGGGTTCGGGCGACGTCAACGCCCTGCCCCCGCAGGCGGCCTCGCGCCGCGGCGACGCGACCCTGCGCGAGCATTTCCCCGGCGCCGACAGCAACCGCATCCTCGTCGTGGTCCGCTACCCGGACGGCTCGCCGCTCACCGCGGAGCGGATGGGCGAGCTCTACGACCTGAGCCGCTGGCTCGCGGGGCGGTCCAGCGTGGCGCGGGTGGAGAGCCTGGTGGATCTCGATCCGAGCGTCACCCGCGAGCAGTACCAGCAGCTCGCCACCGCGCCCGCGGAGATGCGCCCGCCCGGCGTGGCCCAGGTGCTGCGACAGACCGTTGGGGGACGCCTGGCCCTGCTCATGGTCTCGACGCCGCTCAAGCCCTCGAGCGTCGAGGCGCGCGCCCTGGTGGAGGAGATCCGCACCTCGCATCCGAAGCGCGAAGGGGAGGTCCTGGTGACGGGCCAGACCGCCTTCGACCTCGACATCATCGACCTGGTGACGCGACACGCCCCGCTGACCATCGGGCTGGTCATGCTCGCCACGTACGTGGTGCTCTTCCTGCTCCTCGGTTCCGTGCTGCTGCCGTTGAAGGCCGTGATCATGAACCTGCTGTCCATCAGCGCCTCCTATGGGGCGCTGGTGTGGATCTTCCAGGACGGGCATCTCTCCGGGTGGCTGCACTTCACGCCGGGTCCGATCCAGACTGCCACGCCGCTCATCATGTTCTGCTTCGTGTTCGGGCTGTCCATGGACTACGAAGTGCTGTTGCTGAGCCGGGTGAGCGAGGAGTACGAGCGCACCGGCAACACCACCCAGGCGGTGGCGGAGGCGCTCGAGTCCACCGGGCGGCTCATCACCGGCGCGGCCGCGATCATGGCCGCCGTCTTCTTCGGCTTCGCCACCGCGGGCTCCGTGATCATCCAGGCGGTGGGCGTCGGCATCGGGATCGCGGTGGTGATCGACGCCACCATCGTGCGGGCGCTGCTGGTCCCGGCCACGATGCGGCTCATGGGGCGGTGGAACTGGTGGGCGCCCGCGCCGCTGCTCTCGCTCCATCGCCGGCTGGGCTTGGCCGAGCGCAGCGCCGATACCGAACAACTCGGAGGGGGGCTCCGCCCCCCGTCCGAGCCGCCCCCCGAAGACGGGACGCGCGGGCGGAGCCCGCGCTCGAGCGTGGACCAGGCCGCCGCCCGCGGATCGTCCGGTGTCAGCGGGACAGACTCCTAGTCCCCCGGCTTCCCCTCCGCTGATCCGGTACCGGCCCGACGGCCCTGTCAAGACGGAGTACCGGGTCGGCCTCTGCGCGTGGCAGGACCGGAGCATGGTGGAGGAGGGCTCGTTCTACCCGATCAAGAGCATGAAGGCGGAGGAGCGGCTCTGGTGGTACAGCCGCTTCTTCGACGCCGTCGAGGTCAACTCCACGTTCTACGCGCCGCTCTCCGCCCAGAACGCGGTGCTGTGGGCGAAGCGGACGCCGCCCGGGTTCCTCTTCAGCGTGAAGGCCTACGCGCTGCTCACCGGGCATCACCTGGACGCGGCCCGGCTGCCGCCGCCGCTCGCCGCGCGGCTGCCCGCCTCGGCCCGGCCCAATCCGCGGGGCCAGATCGAGAACGGCGTCTTCGGCGAGGACGCGCGCGAGTGGGCCTTCGCCGCCTTCCGGGAGGGACTGCAGCCGCTGGCCGACGCGGGCAAGCTCGGCTACGTGCTCTTCCAGATGGCGCCGTGGGTGAAGTACGGGGCGCGTGCCCTCGAGTATCTCGCGGGGCTGCCCGGGCGCCTGCCCGGGACGACGATCGGGGTGGAGTTTCGCGACGCCTCCTGGCTGCCGCGGCACACGGAGGACACGCTGACGGTGCTGAGCGAGCGCGGGCTGGCCTACGTCTCGGTGGACGCGCCCCGGACGCCCGCCTCCGTGGACACCACGGTGGCGCTCACCGCGGCCACCGCGGTCATCCGGCTGCACGGGCGCAACCGGGAGGGCTTCATGCGGCAGCTCCAGGGGCGGGCCCCCAGCGTGGCCGAGAAGTACGGCTACCTCTACGACCACGGCGAGCTGGCCGGGATCGTGGCCCGCGGGCGCGCGCTGGAGGGGCGGGCCCGCCGCGTCTACTTCAAGCTCAACAACAACGTCGGCGACGCGCCCGCCATCAACGGCCTGGACATCAAGGAGCTGCTGGGGCTCGAGACCGCCGATCGCGCGGCCGTCCTCCAGGAATGGCGGAGCCGCCGCCGCAGCGCCCCGACCCGCCGCGGAAGGCCCGGATCTGCCCCGGAATCCGCGTGATAGAATGGCGCATCCAAACGGAGCGGGAGGGCAGGCGCGTGCCGATTTACGAGTACGAGTGCCAGGGGTGTCACCGGCGGGTCAGCCTCCTGATCCGCACCCTGTCCCCCGCCGAGGCGCCGCGATGTCCGCGCTGCGGCAGTGCCGCGCTGTCCCGCCTGATGTCCCGCTTCGCCACCGTCAAGTCTGAAGACGCCCGCCTCGACGCCCTCTCCGATCCCTCCAGCTTCGGCGACCTCGACGAGAACGATCCGCAGAGCGTGGCCCGCTTCGTGAAGAAGATGGGCCACGAGATGGGAGAGGATCTCGGTGAGGACCTCGACGCTGCCATGGACGAGGCGATGGGGGAGGGAGAGGCTCCCGGTGGCGACGACGGCGCGCTGATGGACCCGGGCGGGGGCGGGGATGACGCGGGAGATCTGTCGGCGTGAAGATCGACGCGCTGCCCGGCCCCGCGACCCTGGACGAGAGGCGCTGGAACGGCCTGCTCGACCGCGCGCGCCTGCCCTCGCTCTTTCTGACCTGGACGTGGCAGACCGAGTGGAGCCGGGCCTTCGCAGCGGACCGCCCCCAGCAGATCCTGACCGCGACGGACGCCGACGGCAGCCTGGTCGGCGTGCTGCCGCTCTACGAGGACGGGCCGGGGCGGCAGCGCATCATCGGCGGGGTGGACGTCTCGGACTACCTCGACCTGATCGCGGTGGCCGGACGCGAAGAGGAGGTCTGGCAGGCGCTGCTGCACCACCGCGCCGGCCAGCCCGGGGAGTGGGACCTGCACGGTATCCGCGCGGCCTCGGCCACCGCCACCGTGCTGCCCGCGCTCGCGCCGGCTCACGGGCTGCGGGCCACCGTGGAGCGGCAGGACCGCTGCCCGGTGCTGGCGCTGCCCAAGACGTGGGACGAGTATCTCGCGAAGCTCTCCGGCAAGGACCGGCACGAGCTCCGCCGCAAGATGCGCCGCCTCGAGCGGGAGCTGCCCGGGGCGACCGCGCGCGCGCACGCCGGTCCCGCCGGCTGGGACGAGGCCATGACGCGCTTCCTCACGCTCCACCGCCTGTCCAAGGTCGGCAAGGCGCGGTTCATGGACGAGCGCATGGAGCGCTTCTTCCGCTCTGTCACCGCCTTCCTGGCCGCGAAGGGCTGGGCGCGACTCTGGTTCCTCGAGTACGAGGGCGCGGCGGTGGCCGCGTTCATCTGCCTCGAGCACGCAGGCCGCGTCGGCCTCTACAACTCGGGCTTCGACCCGGCGCGGGCCCAGCTCGCGCCCGGCATCGTGCTGCTCGCCCACGTCATACGGGACGCCATCGAGCGCGGCGTCCCCACCTTCGACTTCCTGCGCGGGGAGGAGCCGTACAAGTACGGCTTCGGCCCGTCGCCCGAGGACGTCTTCAACATTCGGATCACCGGGCGGATCACCCCGTGAACCTCTCCATCGCGATCCTCTCGGTGCACACCTGCCCCCTCGCGGCCCTCGGCGGCAAGGAGACGGGCGGCATGAACGTCTACGTGCGGCAGACCGCGCGCGAGCTGGGCCTCATGGGCGTGCGCGTGGACGTCTTCACGCGCTCGCAGAACGCCACGATTCCCCGGATCGTCGAGCTGGGCCCGGGGGCCCGGGTGATCCACCTGCCCGCGGGGCCCGAGGCGCCGATGCCCCGCGAGGCGCTGCATCGGCATCTCGACGAGTTCGCGGCGGGCGTGGAGGGGTTCGCGCGGGAGCAGGGGCTCCGCTACGACCTCATCCACTCGCACTACTGGCTGTCGGGCGTGGCGGGGCTGCGGCTGCGCGGGCGCTGGGGCGCGCCCCTCGTGCACATGTTCCACACGCTCGGCCGCCTCAAGAACGAGGTGGCGCAGACCCCCGACGAGCTGGAGCCCGCACGGCGCATCGACGAGGAGACCCGCATCGTGGCGCAGGCCGATCGCCTCGTGGCCGCGAACGTGGTGGAGCGGGCGCACCTCGTCTGGTACTACGGCGCCCGCAGCGAGCGGGTCGCGGTGATCCCGTGCGGCGTGGACACCGAGCTGTTCCAGCCCATGGACCCGGCCAAGGCCAAGGACCTGCTCGAGCTGCCGCCGGATCCGCTGCTGCTCTACGTGGGGCGGCTCACCCCCATCAAGGGCCTCGACACGCTGCTGGAAGCCATGGTCGCGGTGCCCGAGCCCGCCGACCTCCTGGTCGTCGGGGGCGAGCAGGACGAGCGCGACGGGGGGCACGGCACCGCGCTGCGGGCGCGGGTGGCCGGCCTCGGCCTGGGCCGGCGCGTGCGCTTCCTGCGCGCGCAGCCCCAGCGGCGGCTCCGCCTCCTCTACGCCGCCGCCGACGTCACCGTGATGCCGTCCCACTACGAGTCCTTCGGCATGGTGGCGCTCGAGGCCATGGCCTGCGGCAGCCCGGTGGTCGCCTCGCGCGTCGGCGGGCTGACCACCACGGTCCAGGACGGGGTGACCGGGCGCCTCGTCCCGGAGGGCGATCCGGCCGCGCTGGCCGCCGCCATCACCCCCTTGCTCGGCAGCGCGGAGGGCCGGCGACTCGGCCAGCAGGCCATCCGCTGGGCCGCCGAGCACCGCTGGCCGTGCGTGGCGGAGGCGGTCTGTCGGCTCTACTCCGAGTTGCGCCCCGCCGCGCGGAAGCATCTCCCTCACGCCCCCTGCCGGAGCTGGCTATGACGACTCGCGGTGGCGAGCCCATCACGGTGAACGGCCGGCGCTACGCCTGGCCGGACCGCCCCCTCGTCGTGGTGTGCGTGGACGGCAGCGAGCCGGACTACATCCGGCGGGCCATCGCGGCGGGGGCGATGCCGTATCTGGCCGCCGCGCTGCCGGGCGGGACCGACCGCCTGGCCGACAGCGTGGTGCCGAGCTTCACGAATCCCAACAACCTGTCGATCGTGACCGGCGTGCCGCCCTCGGCGCACGGGATCTGCGGCAACTACTTCTTCGACCGGGAGGCCGGCGCGGAGGTCATGATGAACGACCCCCGCTACCTGCGCTGCGGGACCGTCCTGGCCGCGTTCGCCCGGGCCGGCGCGCGGCTGGCGGTGGTGACGGCCAAGGACAAGCTGCGGCGCCTGCTGGGCCACGAGATGCGCGGCGTGTGCTTCTCGGCCGAGAAGGCCGACGAGACCACGGAGGCCGAGCACGGGGTGGCGGACGGGCTCGGGCTGGTGGGCCTACCGCTGCCCTCGGTGTACAGCGCTGGTCTCTCCGAGTTCGTGTTCGCGGCGGGGGTGAAGCTGATGGAGTCGGCGCGCCCCGACATCGTGTACCTCTCCACCACCGACTACGTGCAGCACAAGCACCCGCCGGGCTCGGCGGACGCCAACGAGTTCTACGGCATGATGGACGGCTACTACGCGAAGCTGGCCGGTCTCGGCGCCACGCTCGCCATCACCGCCGACCACGGCATGAACGCCAAGACCGACGCGGCGGGCCGGCCGCGGGTCATCTACCTCCAGGATCACCTGGATCAGTGGCTGGGCGCCGGGCGCGCGCGGGTCATCCTGCCCATCACCGATCCCTACGTGGTCCATCACGGGGCGCTCGGCTCGTTCGCCACCGTCTACCTGCCCGAGGGCGCCGACACGGATGATGTCCGCCGGCGCCTCGCCGGGCTGGCCGGGATGGAGGTCGTGCTGGATCGGGCCGCCGCCTGCCGCCGGTTCGAGCTGCCGCCCGATCGCGTGGGGGAGGTGGTCGCGGTGTCCGAGCGCCACGTGGTGCTCGGCACCAGCCTGGCCCGCCACGATCTCTCGGGTCTCGATGCGCCGCTCCGCTCGCACGGAGGCATCAGCGAGCAGGTCGTGCCCCTGCTGCTGAACCGGCCCACGCAGGGCATCCCCGGCGACCGCCGCCTCCGCAACTTCGACATCTTCGACCTCGCCCTGAATCACGCGCAGTAGACGGATGTCCGCCGAATGACCCTCAGCGCGCGCGCCGTCATCGTAGGTTCATCGCGGACGGTCGCTTCGAGCTCGACATCGCGGGGGACCGGGTCCCCGCGCGGGCGGGCCTCGCCGCGCCCTACGAGCCCCGTGCCTTGCGCGTGAGGAGCTGAGGCGAAAGACCGAAGGTCATGGACGCGACCCCGCGCGCGGCGTTCCCGCTGACCCCGGGCCCGCTGGCGACCACGCGGGCCACCCGGGACGCGATGCCGCGCGGCCGGGGGCGGCCCTCCCGCTGCGCTTCGCGGTCGGTATGGTAGACTCGCCGCCTGATGGAGGTCCTCCTCGACGTCCGTGGTCTCCGCACCCAGTTCCACACCCAGGCGGGAGTCGTGCGCGCGGTGGACGGCGTGTCGTGGAACGTTCACAAGGGCGAGACGGTGGCGCTCGTGGGCGAGTCGGGCTGCGGCAAATCCGTGAGCGCGCTCTCCGTGATGCGGCTCGTGGCGGCGCCGGCCGGTCGCATCGTGGAGGGCGAGATCCTCTTCAACGGGCGGAACCTCCTCGCCCTGTCGGAAGAGGAGATGCGCAAGGTCCGCGGGCGGGAGATCGGCATGATCTTCCAGGAGCCCATGACCTCGCTGAACCCGGTGCTCACCATCGGGCGCCAGCTCACCGAGACCCTCGAGGTCCACCTCGGCATGACCCGCGCCCAGTCCGAGGCGCGGGCGGTCGAGCTGCTCTCCCTGGTGGGCATTCCGGACGGGGCGCGGCGGCTCCGCCAGTTCCCGCACCAGTACAGCGGCGGGATGCGGCAGCGGATCATGATCGCGATGGCGCTCGCCTGCGATCCGGCCCTCATCCTCGCCGACGAGCCGACCACCGCGCTCGACGTGACCATCCAGGCCCAGATCCTCGAGCTCATGAAGAGCGTCTCGCGGCGGCTGGGGGTCGCGATCCTGATGATCACCCACAATCTCGGTGTGGTCGCCCGTTACGCCGACCGGGTGAACGTGATGTACGCGGGCAAGATCGTGGAGCGCGGGACCGCGCGAGAGATCTACGGCGATCCGCGACATCCCTACACGCTGGGGCTGCTCCGCTCGGTGCCGCGGCTGGACGAGCCGCGGCGGGCCAAGCTGCAGCCGATCCCCGGCCAGCCTCCCGACCTCTCGCACCTGCCCGCGGGTTGCTCCTTCGCTCCCCGCTGCGCGTACGTCGCGGACCGCTGTCGCGAGCAGGTCCCGCCGCTGGACGAGGTCAGCGGGGAGCACGTCTCGGCCTGCTGGTTCGCCAAGGACCTCCCGACCCTGGCCGCCGAAGTGAACGCCCGATGAGCCCGGGTAGCCAGGACGCGCGATGAGCCCAAAGGGCGAAGAAGCAATCTCAAAAATCGAAGAAGCAATTCCAAAGATCGAAGAACCAATCTTAATAGTCCGGAACCTGGTCAAGCACTTCCAGGTGGGCGGCGGGTTCTTCGGCGGACGTCCGGGGATCGTGAAGGCCGTCGACGGGGTGAGCTTCTCGATCCGCCGCGGCGAGACGCTCGGACTGGTCGGCGAATCAGGCTGTGGCAAGACCACGACGGGACGATGCATCCTGCAGCTCGAGCGCCCGACGAGCGGGCAGGTGATCTTCGAGGGGCAGGACCTGACGACGCTCGGGCCCGCCGAGCTGCGGCGCGTCCGGCGGCGGATCCAGGTCATCTTCCAGGAC
>DATLFG010000106.1:0-65490 GCA_035524955.1 Candidatus Limnocylindria bacterium
TTGCGCTGGATGACCGAGTGCCCGAGGGCGCCGAGCTTGCCCAGCACCTGGCCCTCGGCCCCGATATGCAGGCGCGTGCCCGCGCCGTCCGGCGCACAGTCGAGGGTCACGCGCATCGCGATGTCGGCGCCCACGACCGGATCACGGCCGCTTGCGCTGAGGACGAGGCGGGCCGGCGGCTCGGCGGCCAGGATCTCCACGACGAGGGGCACGGAGAGACTGATCGGGCCGACCTTCTGGGTCATGCGAGCGCGGTAGATCTGGTGCCGCGTCACTTCCTCGGCCTCGCCGCAGCCCGGTACGCAGGCCGCCATGCGGGGCACGTCCCAGAGCAGACGCCAGAGCGCCTCCGGCGCCGCCTCGATCAGGACTTCATGCGCGAGGTGCACGGGTGGGCTTCGAGCACGCCGGAGACGGACGCGCGGGGTCGATCACTCGAGGACGCCGGCCGGCTTCAGGATGCGCTCCGCGATCATCTGCATGTAGTCGATCCGGGCCTGGACGTCGCGCGGCAGGCTGTAGATGGTGAAGCCGATCCGCTCCAGGCCCATCTCGCGGGCGCGGGCGATGGTCGCGACGCAGTCGTCCGGCGTGCCGTTGACCGTCCAGTCGTCGAGCGCGGTCTCGAGGCTCAGCTGCAGCTCCACCATGCTCGATTCCTGCATCTCCCAGGTGCGGTACATCGTGAAGGTCCGCTCGAGGTACTCGCGCGCGGCCGTGCGGGCGGCCTCCTTGCTGGCCCCCACGATGAGGCTGCGGGAGGCCCCGACGTGGCCCGGCGTGGCGGCGCCGAGCGTGCCGCGCTCCTCGCGGAAGACGCGCCCCAGCCCCGCGATGTCGCGCCAGGCCACCTGCGGCCCGAAGAAGACCCCGTCGGTCAGGCGGGCGGCGCGGCGGGTGGCGCCCTCGCTCTGCGCCCCCATCTCGAGCGGCGGGTGGGGGGTCTGGTAGGGCGTGAAGCCCATGCGCCCCCTGGTGACCGCGGCGTACGTTCCCTCGAAGGTGACCTCCTCGCCCGCCCAGAGGCGCTTCATGAGCGCGAGCGACTCCTCGAGCTTGGGCACGCGGTCCTTCCGGCGGAGCCCGACCAGCTCGAGCTCCTTCTCGCGGTAGCCGATGGCCACGCCCACGTCGAGACGGCCGTGGCAGAGGTGGTCGAGTGTGGCGACGTTCTCGGCGACCTCGATCGCGTTGAGCATCGGCAGCAGGAGCACCGAGGTCTTCAGGCGCATCCGGCCGGTCTCGGGCGCGAGCCGGGCGAGCATCGGGAACGGCTGGGGCCATACCGTCGGGTGCGAGACGAAGTGCTGGCCGATGGACACCCACGCGAAGCCCATGCGGGAGGCGGCGGCCACCACCTGCACGGCCTCGTCGAGGATGCGGGTGGCCCCGCGGTCGGTGGGGCTCCAGAATGGCGTGAGGTGGAACCCGATCTTCATCGGGCCGGAGTGTAGCGGCTGCATCGAGGAGAATCAACCGGGATGCCGGTGCGGAGGCGCGTCTCGATCCTCTTCACCTCGGGCGTACGATCTCGGCGGCGAACGCCTCCAGCGCCTCCCAGTCGTAGGGCCCCTCACGGAGCGCGATGCAGAGCCGCGTGCAGCCGAGCGCCCGGAACTCCTCCACCATGCCCCGCGCCTCCGCCACCGTGCCCCGCAGGTAGCCGGTGCGGTCGGAGCGGTCGGGGCTGCCGCCCCAGTGCCCGCGGAACACCTCGTCGGCGCGTGCCGCGCCCTTCGCGTCGGCCCCGAGATAGAAGCCGAGATTCACGGTGCGCATGATCGTCTTCGGGTCGCGCCCCTCCTTCTCGCACCACTGGTCGAGGACCTGGCTCTTGTGCTTCCAGTCGTCCGGGCCGATGTAGGCCCCGTTCCAGCCGTCGGCGTACCGCGCGGCCGCCCGGAG
The DNA here is from genome assembly GCA_035524955.1 of Candidatus Limnocylindria bacterium. Classification (GTDB taxonomy): domain Bacteria; phylum Methylomirabilota; class Methylomirabilia; order Rokubacteriales; family CSP1-6; genus CAMLFJ01. The sequence goes on from DATLFG010000106.1 coordinate 1,906, forward strand.
CGTGCGCTTCTCGCCGCGCCCGCCGATCCAGATGGGGATCCGGGGCTGCAGCGGCTTGGGATTGTTCGGGGCGTCCGCCACGCGGAAGTGCTTCCCCTCGAAGCTCGCGCGCGGCTGCTCCGGATCCAGCAGGAGGCGCATGATCTGCGCGTACTCCTCGAGCATGTCCTCGCGGGGGCCGATGGACGGAAACGCGAAGCCGTAGGCCTTCGCCTCGACGTCGTGCCAGCCGGCGCCGAGCCCGCAGTCGACGCGGCCGTTCGACAGGTGGTCGATGGTGGTGAGCGACTTGGCGAGCAGCCCGGGATTGCGGTAGGCGACGCAGTAGACGCCGCTGCCCAGCCGGATGCGCTCCGTGTCCATGGCGGCCGCGGTCAGGGTCGCGATCGCCTCGTAGCAGGGCATGTCGCCGCCGCGCGGGGGCGATTCCTGGAAGTGGTCGGACACCGAGAACCAGTCGAAGCCCTGGGCGTCGGCGAACTTCCACAGCTTGCGCATCTCGCCGAGCGGCCCACCCATGTGCCCGATGTGGATGCCGAACTTCATGTCTGCCTCCCTTGCCGGTGGGTCACGTGGACGGGCCGAGCCGGGAACATACCGTGGATCTTAGGCGGTCGCGGAGCGCTCCTCAAGCGGGGAGGCGTGATGGGCGCCCATCGCCGGCCCATTGGACTTAAGACCTAGAGATGCGAGATCCGAGAGGATCGCGGTTAGACTGGGCCCATGAAGACAAGCACCGTCCGACCCAGTACAGCGCCGCCTCTCTACCGCCTGGCCTTTGACGACGTTGTTTCTGATCTCCTCAAGGTGAAGGCGGCAGCGGATACGTCTCAGCGGGCTGGCCAGAAGGCTCAACCGCGGCCTAGCAACACCACGGGCAGGTCAAAGCGGAAGGGATAATCAGCAATCAGCACCGAACATGTCGCCACCGTCGTGATCGGCGCGACATTCTTTGCCCGGTCACCGCGCTATTCAACCGCTGCCTGCTTGGCGGTGGGCACCTCCCAGGACAAACGGCAGCACCCACCCTCGCGAAGGAAGCGCACCTCGCCGACCTCCGCCCAGGCCTTGTCGCGCTGATCCGCGAGATCGGCTACGAGCCCGTGCTGATCGGCGGGCTCGCCATGGGGAAGCATCTGATGCCGGGCACGCCGCTAGCGGGTGAGCGGACGCCGGATCACGTTCGGCAGGTCGGTTTCCTCCTGATTTGCATGACCGGTAACACCACCCGGCACTCTCTTCCGTCCCGGTCGCGTGACGTCGTCTAAAGCCGGCCGTGGTGGGCCCCGAACGCCTTTAGTTCATCTGGCACGTCTCTTGCCCGATCTCTCTGTTCTGTTCAACGCGCCCGACGCGAAGCGTCGGAATCTAGGAGAAGAGGAGGCAGCGATGGAAAGGACGTTCACGGACGTGGGACAGCGAGTCGGGACTGAGTGGAGTCAGGGCGACGTGGTTTCCCCCGGCAGGAGCGCGAGCGAGGGGAGGGCCGCAACCATTGGCGAAGACTTGGCGGAAGGCGCCCGGGCGCTTCAGTGCGCGGTCAAGCAGGGCGCGGTGATGATCGGCCACGAGGTAAAGGACCGACGGGACGAGGTCATCGCCTACACCCGGAGGCAGCCGGTGCGCGCGTTGATGGCGGCGGCCGGCATCGGCCTCATCGCCGGTCTCAGCATGGCCCTGGGCGCGCGGGCCGAGCGCCGGCGGAGCGGGTGGCTTGCACAGCTGACTCAACGGAGTGGGCGACCAAGCCTTCTCGGCAGGCCCCTGGGGGGCGGCTGGCGGAGCTTCATGCGGCTGCAGTAAGGCACTTAGGGAGGCCGGCGCCATCGCCGGACCGCCGGCCTCCCTGCTCCCTAGTGTTGCCGGGGCGCTGGGCTCTTGCAGCCCGCTGAGCTGTCCGCGCGAATCCACGCGAGGCACGACAGCACCTTGTCGACCCCTGCCCGGAACTCGCCGATCTCGCGCCTCGCGGTATCGCGGACCTCCTGCACCTCTCCCTCGAGCCAGCTCACGACCTTGTCGCCGATCACCCGGCTCCTCGGCTGCCGCTGGCCGGTCACTGGCGGGGCCGCCTCGACACTCGACGGCCCACTTTCCACTTTCGCGTCGGGAGCACCCGTCGAGGCGGCCGTCGTCTCCGCGGTCTCCGGCTGCGAGGGCGGCCGGGCCGCGATCGGCGCGTCCTCGGCTGTGGGATGCGGCCGGGCTTCGGGGGCCCCCGGCGTGGAACGCCCGGCGACCGGCTCCTCGGGCAGTGGCGCCGTCGAGTCGCCGGCCCCCGGAGTTGTGGGCGAGATCCAGGCGGGTGGGGGGATGGCTTCGTCGCCGGTTCTAAGTGACGCCGTGGGTACGCTGACGGCAGCGTCGGACGTCCGGGCGCGAGCCTTCGCCACCGGCGACCGAGGCGGTGACGGCTGCCGTGCCGGCAGCGTCGGCGGTGCCGTCACCTCTTGACGTTCCTCGGCCCCTGGGGCGATCTGCGGCTCGGCGGGCAACGGCTTGGCGGGCGCCGGATCGTCGGGCGGAGCGCTGGGACGCGCCGGCGCCGGCAATGCGGCGGCCACACTCTCCGCTGGCGCGTGGCCCTGCTCGGTAACTCGTTCTCGTGTATCGCGCGCCGCCGCTGCGACCCAGGCCACGAGCGCAACGACGATGACCGCGAGCGACGCCATGGTGCCGCGGCGAGCCCAGCGGCGGCGACGCGCCGCGCTCTGCCTGACGTTCTCCTCCCGCCACCTCAGCAATGCATCGAGCTGCGCGCGCTCCGGCGCCGGGCCCCTGCCGTCGCCCATGGCGGCTAGCCGGTCTTGCTGAGGGCCCGGACGATCTCGCGGCAGAACGCCGGGAGGTCGTCGGGCTTACGCGAGGTGATCAGGTTGCCGTCCATCACTACCTCTCTGTCGAACCACTCGCCTCCGGCATTCACCATGTCGTCCTTGATCGAGAAGAAGGACGTGACCTTCTTGCCCTTGACGACGCCGGCGCTCGCCAGCATCCACCCGGCATGGCAGATGGCGGCGACCACCTTGCCCTGCTGGGCCGCCTCCCGCACCAGCTTCACCATGGAGTCGTGCCGGCGCATCATGTCCGGCGCGTAACCGCCCGGCACGATGACCGCGTCGAGCTCCACGGCAGCCACCGCGTCGGCCTGGACGTCGACCGTGACCGGGTAGCCGTGCTTGGAAGCGTAGGATTTGGCCCCGCCGGCCCCGACCACCTTCACGTCCGCCCCCTCCTCCTTCATGCGGTAGTACGGCACCCACAGCTCCATCTCCTGGTAGAGGTTCTCGGCCAGGATCGCGATGCGTTTGCCTTTCAGATTCATGGGTTCCTCCTTGATGGCTTTCTCTAGGCCATCGGAGCAAACTATACGCGCTGCCGACCGCCGCGGCGAGGCGACGCGACCCAGGTCGTCGAAGTAGTGCCAGGGGGGTGGTGGTTAGGGGGCCACCCTCGCTGTCCTATGATCCCGCCACTGTCTGTCAGAGCAGCTCGTTCAGCATATAGAAGAAGTTGTCCTTCAGCTTGTGCGTCAGCGGGCGCCTGCGCCAGCGCTCGAGTTGCACCTCTGTCGCGCGTGGGACGTACTTCTCGAAGACCGCGTCAAGCCGCTGCGCGAGCGCCTCGTCCCTGATCGACAGGGTGATCTCGTCGTTTGTCTCGAACGAGCGGTCGTCGAAGTTGCTCGAGCCAATGGCGCTCCAGACTCCGTCGACAGTCATGATCTTCTGGTGCAGCAGCGTGTGCGGGTACTCGAACAGGCGAACGCCGCACCTCAACAGCTTCTCGAAGTTGCGGTGCCCGGCGTGCTGCACCATGGGGTTGTCCGAGCCGCTGGTCGACGGCATCAGCACCCGCACGTCCACGCCGCGCTTCACCGCCGCGCCGAAGGCATCGATGGCATCGGGCTCGGGGATGAAATAGGGGTTCTGGATCCAGATACGCGTGCGCGCCAGGCAGATGGCGGTGTGGTGGAGGATCTTCACGGCAGGCGCCGAGTTCTCGGGTTTGGCGAAGACGGCGTGCATCAGGATGTCGCCCGCCGGTTCCAGCGCAGGGAACACGTCCTTGCCCACGAACAGCTCGCCGGTCTCGCCCGCCCAGTTCTCGCTGAAGGCCCCTTGCACGCTGTGCACGATGGGCCCGTGCAAGTGCAGGCTGACGTCGGCGTAATGCTTTCCGTCCTCCGCATTGCCCAGCCACTGGTCCACGATGCAGTGACCGCCCACAAAGGCCTCGCGCCCGTCGATCACCACCAGCTTGCGATGGTCGCGGTCGTTGAACACGCCGATGTTGCGCAGTCTCCGCTCGTGAAAGAACACCACGCGGCAGCCCGCGTCGCGCATCTGCTGCACGACGGCCTTGCCCGCCTCCTTGGCGCCTTCGGCGTCCAGCAATACCCGCACCTGCACGCCCGCCCGCGCCCGATCGATCAGCGCATCGGCCAGACGCCGTCCCAGCGCGCCCTCCTTCCACAAGAAGGTTTCGAAGTGCACGGATTCGCGCGCCGCCCGGATGCGGCCGATCAACACATCGAAGAATGCACCGTTCTCATGCACCTCCGCCTTGTTGCCGGCCACCGCCGTGCCCAGCGTCAACCCCGCGAGCGTGGGCATCAGCTCGTCGATGGGCCAGTCGCACTCGATATGCAGGTCAGGGTCCTTGTGGCGTCGGATCGACCAGATGACCAGGGACAGGAGAGTCATGAGGCCGAGCAGGAGTCCGCCCCAGAACGCTTCACTCATGCGTGTTCTCCTTGCTCCATCCGTCCCCGCTCCCGGCAGGTCATTCCCTCATAGGTCTTAGGACTCGATCACGCCGTTGCCCGCTTGAACCTCTTCGACGTCTGAGGGCGCCCGGCTCGATGGCACGGAGGTTGTTGCCCACCATGCCCCGGACGGAGAAGGATGGCTGTGACATGCCACGCGGGCGGGGCGTCGATCAGCTTCGCCGTGAAGCCGGTGTCCACCGCGGAGGTGGCCACCCACAGTCTGGTGACGCGGATTTCGCTCGTCCGGTGGAGGTTGGTCTCATGACCCGCCTGCGGCGTCCCCGAACTTCGCGTCCCGCGTCTTGATCCGGTCCTTCACGCCCTTGGCCCGCGCCGCCGCGCCGTAGGTGCCGAGCGCCTGCCGGTGCGGGATGGTCAGCATGTAGTTCTTGAACGCCGCCTCGAGGGCGCGGCGCTGGCCCTGGATGTCCATCGTCTCGTTCACCGACGCCTTGGCGAGCTTGAGGGCGAAGGGATCCTGCAGCGCGATGCGGCCCGCCAGCTCGAGCGTGGCGTCGGCCAGCGCGGCGCGTGGCACCACCCGGTTGACGAGGCCGAGCTCGAGCGCCGTGGCCGCGTCGATGTAGTCGCCGGTGAAGAGGTACTCCTTGGCCTTTCGCGGCCCCAGATCCCACGGCATGCTGAAGTACTGCACGTGCGCGCCGCCCCAGCGCACCATCCGGTCGGCGAACAGCGCGTCGTCGGCGGCGATGATCAGGTCGCAGCACGAGGCCAGCATCAGCCCGCCCATGATGCAGTAACCCTGCACCTGGGCGATGGTCGGCTTGGGCACCTCGCGCCAGCGCAGGCAGGTCTCGAGGTACAGCTCGGACAGCCGCTTGAGGTTCTCGGGCAGGCCCGGGCCGACCGGGTGGGCCTTCTGGTCCTCGAGCTCGTCCGGGCTGCCGAGGTCGTGGCCCGCCGAGAAGTGCGCCCCGGCGCCCGCCACGATGATGACGCGCGTCGCGTCGTCGTCCGACGCCGCGCGGAAGGCCTCGTCCAGCTCGAGGATCATCACGCGGCTCTGGGCGTTGAGCACCTCGGGCCGGTTCGCCGTGATGCGCAGCACGGCGCCGAGCTTCTCGTAGCGGATGGTGCGGAAGTCCATCGAGCCCTCCGGGACCCACAATAGCCCACGCGGCCGCGTCACGACCAGCCCCCTCGCCGACTCAGAGCTCGTCGAAGTTGACCGAGTCCAGCTCGCCGATCGTGCGCCCATCGACGAGAACCTCCCAGTTGTCGTTGATCTGGAAGTTCGAGACCTTGGGCATCGAGCGCTGGAATCGGAGCAGGTTGACGCAGTTGAGGATCTCGATGTCGAAGTGGCTCAGTAGCAAGCGCAGGGCGTCTCGCGGCCGGAAATCCTTGCAGCTGAAGGCGTCGAATGCATAGTAGTTATCCTCATCCCAGGTGTGAATGGCGGCGTGCGATTCCGCCCAGATGCTCACGCCGGTCACTCCGCTCTCCTCCGCCTGGCGTCGGCGCAGGAAGTCCCTCATGACCTGGACGGGAGCCAGGCTGAGGTCTATCGGTGCGTTGGCGGCCGCGGCAATAGCCTTGGCCTTCTTTTCGAGCTCGACTTCGATGTCGTCGCAGAAAGCGGTCATCTCGTCGTGCGCGAACGGATACCGGCAGACAATCGGAGGAAGGACCAGGGTCATGTCCAGGTTGCGGGCCAGTGCTTCGAAGAGGCCCAGTATGTTGTCCGTCGATGTGAGATTACGCTTGTTGTACGTTGAGGCGTCAACGATCAGGTGACGCCCGACGAAGTCGTCCGTCTTCGGCTGTGCCATGCTTTACCTCCCTTTCTCGGGAAGGGTAGCATGGCGCTCGGCCGGCGCAGATGGCGGCCGACGTTGTCCTTCTCGCGTTCTCCGTGATCACTCCGGAGCCCGTCGTGACAGCGCGCGGATGTCGTCGCGCAACGCGCTCAGCTCGACCCGGAGTGCGGCAAGATCCTTGCTCCCCGCCAGCTCGGCTTCGCCGTGCTCCGCGTCGCGACCAATGAAGAAGCTAGCGAGCGTCGCGGTTACGTAGCCAAAGACGCCGAAGGCGTACAGCGCCAGCAAGACGCACAGCACGCGGCCCTCCAACGTCCGTGGCCAGTACTGCGAACCCATCGTCGTCATGACCATGGCGGTCCACCACAAGGCTTCGCCGTAGCTGTCCAGACCGCCGGGAGCGCCGTTTTCGAACGCATACATCCCGGCCGCGCCCGCGACGACGACCAGCATCGTGAGGGCGACCACGTAGCCGAAGGCCCGGCGCCGCAGGGTCGCGCCCAGCGCGCGCATACTGCGGTTCAGCGAACTGACGATGCGGAACAGACGCATCCCCCGCCCCACGCGAGCCAGGCGGAGCAGCCGAAACACGCGGAAGACGCGGAAGATGCGCAGCGCCGGTATGGCGAGCGAGATCGTCAGCAGCCAGTTTCTTTTGATGTATGCAACCTTGTGGGGGGCCAGGACGATTTCCACCGCAAAATCGAGGATGAAGACGACCCAGATGATCGTCCCGATGACCTCAAACGAAAGGTTCTCGCCCCAGATCAGTTCACCTGCCAGCAGCGCCAGCCAGACGAAGGCGAGTATCAGCATCGGCGTTTCCAGCCAGTCCTCCAGGCGTTGGAGCAGCTCGTACCGCTCGCTTTCGAGCGCCTCCCGGTCAGGGGCCTTCGCGTCGTGCTGCTCGCTGGCATCGATGTTACTCATGGGGGCCTCCTCGCGCCGGACCTGGCCGGGCGTACGCAACGCTGACGGCGTTGCGTTCTGCGTGGACAAGCTGGCGCTCGATCACCTGATGGTTCCAGCCAAGTTCGTGCAGCAACGTCGAGTCCATGCTGCGAAACCCGTGACCTGTCATTACTTCCTTCGTGTAGCCCATTCGCCGCAGCGCGGCGAGCCCCGCGTTCTCGGTCATAGGGCGCTCATGCGAGCGCTGCGGCGATCTGCTCCGGGCCTCGATCATGTCCCGCTTCGACACTGACACGATCTGCCTGCCGTGTGAGAGGGACGAGAAGCTGCTGCCGCTTTACCCGCACGCCGTCGACGCCGAGCGCGCGGCGTCACGACCAGCCCCATCGCCGTGTTGACATTGACCGGGGGTGCGGGCTTGGGTACGGTGAAGCACCTTTGAGCGTGAACATCCAAGGAGGTCTCCAGATGGCGGGCCGGCTTCGAGACAAGGTGGCGCTGATCACGGGTGCGGCATCGGGCATCGGCGCGGCGACGGCCGTGGTGTTCGCGCAAGAGGGCGCGAAGATGGCGCTCAACGACCTGCGGCCGTCAGACCTGGAGACCGTGGCGGCCCAGGTCAGGAGCGCCGGCGGCGAGGCGCTGGTGATGGTGGGCGACGTGACGAGCCGGCCCGACTCGCAACGGCTCGTCGAGGAGACGGTCAAGCGCTTTGGCCGGGCCGACGTGCTCGTGAACAGCGCCGGGGTGGCCCCCCGGAACGCGCCGGCCGACTGGGACTGGGAGAAGGTCTGGGACTTCGTCATGGCCGTCAACATGAAGGGCACGTTTCTCATGTCCAGGGCGGTTGCGGACCAGATGGTGAAGCAGGGTGGCGGCTCGATCGTGAACCTGTCCTCGATCTACGGCCTCGTGGGCAGGCCGCGAGAGATCGGGTCCGGGCTGGACCCGTACACGCATAGCAAGGGCGGGGTGGTCCAGCTCACCCGGGACATGGCCGTGCACTTCGCCCGGGAGGGCGTGCGGGTGAACGCCCTGTGCCCCGGGTTCGTCTACACCAACCTCACGAAGGCACTGACCGACAACGCTGAGAGCCGGAAGTTCCTGGAAGAGAGGCATCCGATGGGCCGGCTCGGCCAAGCCGACGAGATCGCACGCGCGGCGCTGTTCCTGGCGTCAGACGACGCCTCGTTCGTCACGGGCGCATGCCTGCCGGTGGACGGGGGCTACACGGCACAGTAACGTGGCGCCGAGTGGCCGGTCCCGCCCGATCGCCTCCTCTGACGTCAGCCCGGGCGCACGACCTCGACGGCGAACGCTTCCAGCGCCTCCCAGTCACAGGGGCGGGTCAAGACGTAAGGGATAAGAGACCGCCTTCCGCGCCGCCACTTCCCGGACGCTCGTCACGCCCCCGGCCAAGCCGGGGGCGCCTCGAGAGACTCCCACAGGCTCCTAGCGAAACACCGGGGAAAAGATGCTGATCCCGGGCGATGGAGCGGGGGCAACGATAACCGGCGCAGGCACGTAGACCGGCCGGAACGTCTGCCGGCGGTGGTAGTCACGTCGGTCGCGCTCGTATTGGGCACGCGCCTGTTGCTGCTGCCAGGCGCGCCGCTGTTGCTCTCGGTGCCAGGCGCGATTCTCGTGCTCGTGGCGCCGATCGCGATCGTCGGCAGCATCTTGCCGGCCATCGAAGTGGTCACTTCGCGCCTTTTGACATCGAGCGCCTCGGCCCTTCGCCTCGGCGGAAGAGGGTATCGGTCGTCTTCTTCTGCGCATCCGACATGCTGTCGTAGAGCGCCGGGTCGTACCGTGCCTGCTTGAGGGGCTCCATCGTCTTCGCGCTGGCCCGCATCACCGTCGTCACGCCAGTCCACAGCTCCTCCTGCGCCGGGGAGATCTTGAGCTTGGCGTGAAGTTTGGTGATTCGCGCCTCGTCGGCGTCAACGGCCTTGCCCTTCGGAGTGTGCGCCATCGCCTGCTTGCCCGCCGCCGGGGCTGGGGTCGCCTGGGCCAGCATCATGGTCGGCGCCGAAAGCTTCGCGGCAACTGGCTCCGCTGCGGTGATGGACGCTGCCCCTGTCACCATGGCGGCGCAGAGCACTATGACATCGCGGGTCTTCATTGATCCTCTCCTCGGCCGGTGAACGGCCACAACACATTTGGTCGGTGGTCCGCCTGACGGCGTCCCTGGAAGTCACGCTACGCCTCCGCATAAACGCGGCCCAGTAGACCAAAGGGCCATGAAGGAGCTGCTTTCCGACCAGTAAAGCGACTGCGACCAAGGTCCACTAGGCCGCGCTGGGCTCGCTGGGAGACTGTAGTGGGAGCGGGGAACCGTGAGGAGGAAGCCCAATGTTCGATGAGACGCTTCTGGAGTCCGCACGCGACAAAGCCCAAGCAACCGTCCGGCGTGGCAAGCCCACCCGACCAGCGAACGATGAGCTGAGGGAGCAGATACGCGTTCGGCTCGCCGAGGGCCGCCTCCCCTCTGCCGACGGGGTGTCACGGTCCCATCGAGGGACCGGCCGACCCTGCATCGTCTGCCGCCGTGCGGTAGAACCCGTCGAGGCCGAGCGCGAAGTAACAGGTGGCTCAGGCGTCGCCCTGACCGCTCATGAGGAGTGCTACAGGCCGTGGCGGCAGGAGTCGAGGGTGTGGCGCGACCTCGTCGCGGTTGGCGAGTCCGCTGATCGGTCGGGCGTGACGGCGGCCGGACATGAGTGATAGCATGCAGCAAGACATTCGTAAGTGCCCGAACTGCGGCAAGGAACGCGCCTCGGTGAAGAAGCGGAACGAGGGCCAGGCGTCGGTGTACTACCAGTGCCTCGTGTGTCAGCCAGGCTGGTCACCGCGCAGGGCGTAGAACGCCGCCATTCAAACGATCGGCAACACCGCCCGCGACTCCCGCCCCCGCTCGTGGAACACGGTGTTGTCCGCCACCACCCGCTGCCGCTCCCGCCCGATCGCCTCCCCAGTGTTCGGATTGACGTCGAACCGCGGGAAGTTCGAGCTCGACACGTCCAGCCGGATCCGGTGCCCCGGCATGAACAGGTTGCTCGTCGGATAGAGCGTGAGCGTCACCTGCATGGGCACGCCCGGCGTGGCGGGCTCGCCCCGCTTGCGGTCGTTCCGGTAGCGCAGGCGCGCGATGCCGTCGGTCAGGTTCAGGGCATAGCCCTGCGGGTACCACGCATTCGGCGGGTAGACGTCGATCAGCTTGGCGGTGAAGTCGGTGTCCACCGTGGAGGTGGCCACCCCAGGTGCACCTCGATGGGGCCGGTCACCTCGGTCGGCTCCCGCAGAGGCTCGGTCTGGAACACCAGCACGTCGGGTCGGGAGCCCAGCGGCAGATACGACGGGCGGCAGCCGTGGAAGCCGGGGGCCTCGCGCTGGTCGAAGCCGCCCGGCCGCATGATGTCGGCCGTGCGCTCGCCGCGGCCGGCGTAGCTCGGGTGGTGGCGGAGCTCTCCTCGCGCGGCGGCTCCGTCCGCAACGACCGGCCCCGCTACCATGCGCCGCGGAGCCAGGCCCGGTAGGCGTCGAACCAGATCGCTCCCGTCGGTGGCCGGCCGGGCCACTCGAGCCCATTCATGGCATGGATAGGCAAGGGTGTGCCGGCCCGGAGCCGGGGCGGCCCGGCGGAGAGCCGCCGCCCATCACGAAGCACAGGGACTCTACGTCTTCGTCCGGGGCGAGCGACCGCATGGCCCCACGGCCCCGATGGCAACGGGCGCTCGGGGCGCCGGTACGGCAACCACTCTGTGTGCTGCCTTCGTGCTGCTGTGCAAACCGGCGCTGCTCAATGCGCCCTATCGAGAGATCGCAGAGGCCGCCGGGATCGGGCTCGGGACGGTCGGCTGGGCTTTCTTCGACCTCGAGCGCCGGGGCTACCTTGCGGCCGCCGCGCAGAGGCGGAATCGCCGCCTGCTGGAGCCCGCCCGACTCCTCGACGAATGGGTCGCCACCTTCCCGATCCGGCTGCGCCCGAAGCTCAATCCGCGCCGGTTCCGGGCTCCCGACCCCGGCTGGTGGGAACAGGTCCGTCTCCCCGACGGGGCGCACTGGGGCGGCGAGGTCGCGGCGGCCAAGCTAACGGACCATCTCAAGCCGGCCGCCGCCATCATCTACCTGGAGCCGGAAACGGCGCGGGAGGCCCTCGCCACGCTCGTGCAAGAGCACCGCCTGCGGGCCGATCCGCAGGGAAACGTCGAGATCGCTGATGCGTTCTGGAAGCTTCCGGAGCTTCCGGAGAAGGGCGCGCCCCGGGACCTCGTACCGCCCCTGCTTGTCTACGCCGATCTCATGGCCACGCTCGACCCGCGCAATCTCGAGGTCGCCAAGCGAATCCGTGAGCGATACATCGAGCATGCTCTCCGTCGCGCGTGACCGGCCCGTCGATCCGCTGGCGATCGAGATTCTGAAGCAGGTCGATCCCGTCGCCCGAGCGCTGGGCATCGAGTATCTCGTGACAGGCGCCCTAGCTCCGGAGCCAACCCCATCGCGCCGGCCAGGACGCTGTCGGTTGCCAGTACCGCTTCCGGGACTTAGGCCAGCTCGACCAGACGGGCGGGCCGGGCGTACCATGAAATTCGAAACTGTCGTGTTCGATTTTCATGGTCAGGCTGGGTGGCCTTCCCTGTCGCAGCGCCCCGGCATGCTGGGACCAGGAGGCCCTCACGCCTGCATCCGCGCTGCATCGCCCTGCTGCTCATGCTGGCCATGGTCCTGGCCGGGTGCGCGTCGTCGGTGCCCGAGATACGCCCTCAAGATCAAGTAGGCGAAGCTTGGTAAGCTGGTTCTGAAAAGGTACCTCCCCGCCGAAAGGATCCCAAGGGGTCGGCCGCAAGGCTAGGCGGGGAGGTCATTTCTTAGCCCGCCGCCGGCGCCCACCGGAATGATCGGCAGCGTCACCCGCGACTCCCGCCCCGCGCTCCCGCCGGCCTTACGCCGGGCGCGCGAGGTAGAGCACCGCGCCGGGCGATCCTTCCGGGTAGCGGCGGGTGGCTTGCTCGATCGCGTCGGCGATGCCGCGGAAGTCATCCGTCCGGAACCGGGACGAGACGAGCACGATCCCGGCGTGGTCGACGTTCGCGGCGATCATCTCGGTCGCCAGGGCGACGAAGTCGGCCACATCGCAGGTCACGATGGCGCGTGCCTGATCGGTGGCGTATCGGAGCTGCGCGGCATCGGTCAGCTGCGTGTTGCCGGCCTCATGAGCGCTGGTGGCGTCGAGCCCGCGCGCTCGCAGCAGCTCCGCGATCCGGGGCGAGAGGTTCTCGTCCAGGTAGAGCTTCACCCGAGCGGGACGACGCGTACAAGGCCGGGGTGGCGGCGCGCGAGCGCCTCCGGGGTGAGCGCCGCGTTGGCCTCGATCTCTCGGCGGATCTCTTCCGGGTAGCGGCTGCAGTACATCACCGCTGCGGTGATCTGGGCCTGGGAGAGCTGGCCGAAGGCCCGGCGGACGCGCTCGAGGTCCTGGTCCTGGACGTAGTCGCGCAGCACTTCCCAGACAGCCAGGCCCGTCCCGGCGATCTTCGCCGTGCGGCCCGCCGGCTCCGAGGCGAAATAGATCCCGGGGCACTCGCGCATGCGGATTCCCTCCTCGATCAGCTCCTGGGCTACTTCGGACACCGACCGGCGGCCGCGCGCGGCCCAGGCCTCGAGATGCTCCCGCACGGACTGGCGGAGGCGCATGGTGGTGGAGACCGTCGCCTCGGGGTAGCGCCGGGGACGGGGCTTGCGGTTCTGCCTGTCTCGGGGCGGCTTGGCGGCCATCTCTCATAGAGCTTACCCTGTAAGACAGGCGAATACAATGTGCAGCAACGTCGTGCTGGAGCGCTTTGGCTTCAGCGGGGCGGAATGATCGGCACTACCACCCGCGACTCCCGCCCGCGCTCGTGGAACACGGTGTTGTCGGCCACCACCCGCTGCCGCTCCCGCCCGATCGCCTCCCCCGTGTTCGGATTGACGTCGAACCGCGGGAAGTTCGAGCTCGACACGTCCAGCCGGATCCGGTGCCCCGGCATGAACAGGTTGCTCGTCGGGTAGAGCGTGAGCGTCACCTGCACGGGCACGCCCGGCGTGGCGGGCTCGCCCCGCTCGCGGCCGTTCCGGTAGCGCAGGCGCGCGATGCTGTCGGTCAGGTTCAGGGCATAGCCCTGCGGGTACCACGCGCTCGGCGGGTAGACGTCGATCAGCTTGGCGGTGAAGTCGGTGTCCACCGCCGAGGTGGCCACCCACAGGTGCACCTCGATGGGGCCGGTCACCTCGGTCGGCTCCCGCAGAGGCTCGGTCTGGAACACCAGCACGTCGGGTCGGGAGCCCAGCGGCAGGTACGGCGGGCGGCAGCCGTGGAAGCCGGGGGCCTCGCGCTGGTCGAAGCCGCCCGGGCGCATGATGTCGGCCGTGCGCTCGCCGCGGCCGGCGTAGCTCGGGTCCGCGAGGCCGGGGGGCAGCGGCAGCACGTCGCGCAGTGAAGACACGTTGCCGCCGATGGACGGCACGGGGCGGGCCGGGTCGAACCGGTAGGTGGTGGCGGAGCGCTCCTCGAGCGGCGGGTCCGTGTTCAACGCCCCGTCGCCGCGCAGGTAGAAGTCGGTGAACCGCGCGCGGGCCAGCGGCCACTCGTGCTCGTCGCGCCAGCGGCCGCCGTGCACGAGGCGGCCCGCGCCCGAGCGCCGGCCCGAGCCGCCGCCCATCACGAAGAGGCGCAGGGGGGCCTCGGCGTCGAGGCCGTTGTCCACGCCGCGCAGCCACCGGTCGTACCAGCGCAGGTGCAGCTCGTCGAAGCTCGGCAGCGCGGCCTCGCGCCCGAACTCCACGTCGCCGGCGAAGGACACCTCCATCGTCCGGCCCCCATGGGTCCACGGGCCGACCAGGGCGCGCACCGGCCGCCGCCCGCCGGCGCCCAGGCCGACGAAGTTCTGGAAGGTGGCGCGCGTGTAGGAGTCGTACCAGCCGCCGACCAGGAGGATGGTCATGTCGGGGAAGCGGTCCCAGTGCAGGCGCGGGTTGACGCTCGGGTGCTTCCAGTAGTCGTCGTAGTCGGCGCGCGTGAGGATCTCGAGCGCCCACTTCTCGTAGGGCGGCACGAGGGCCAGCTGGGTCTGGCCGGGGCGGATGGGCATGCGCTCGAGCCAGTCGGAGAAGCGCGGGGCGCCCAGGTTGAGGCCGGGGGTCACGTGGGGCGGCGCGGTGAGGGCAGCCTGGGTGTTGTACGCGGAGTGCCAGAACGCCCAGGCGAGGAAACGCAGCTCGAGCGCGCCGCCGTGGCGCACGCTGCTCTCGTGGCCGTCGGCGCCGCTCATGTTCGGCACGATGGTGGCGAGTCCCTCGGGGCCCAGCGCGGCCATCGCGGTCTGCGTCCAGCCGGACCACGAGGTGCCGAAGGCGCCCACCGTGCCGTCGCACCAGGCCTGCTTGCGGATCCAGGCGACGGTGTCGGCGCCGTCCTCGGCCTCGGGCACGAGGAAGTTCACCTCGCCCTCGGAGCCGAAGCAGCCGCGACAGTCCTGGTTCACCACCACGTAGCCGCGCGCGGCGAACCACCGGCACTGCCCCATCGTGGCCTCGGTCTCGGTCTTGTTGTAGGGCGTGCGGTGGAGGAGCACGGGGCGGCGGTCGCTGAGCGGGCGGCCGTCGCGGGCCGGGCGGTAGACGTCCGTCGCCAGGCGTATGCCGTCGCGCATGGGGACCGGCACGTTCTCGGCGAGGTGCACGTCGAGCTCGGGCCGCGAGGCCTGGGCGGTGGGGTCGAGGGGCTTCATGGCAGACGGTGGCTCCTGTGGGCGAGGCGTGCGCTGTCGGGGGACGCGGCCGCCGCGTCCGGGGTGGAGTCTGCCACAGGCCCACCCGCGTCTGTCCCTGCATCTTGGTCGGGCTTGACTCTCATCCAGATTCAATTACACTTTGAACATATGAAACACACATCAGAGCCTAGAAATCACAGCAAAGTCAGACACGAGCTCAAGGTGGCCGACGAGGTGTGGCTGGCAACCGCCCTCCTCCATCAGGAGCACCCGGAGCGGGAAGACTTCACGGTGGCCGAGATCGTCGAGCGGGCCCGGAAGGAGGGGCTCACTCCGGCTCTACGCCCGGGCGTGTACCTTCACGCCAACCTGCACTGTGTGGCCAACCGTCCCCCGAACCCGGGCCGCTATCTGATGCTTGTCGAGACGGGACCGAGCCGACGGCGTCTCTATCGACCCGGAGACCCCGCCCATGAAGCCCGGCGGGGAGCGAAGACGATGCCCGCTCGCTCGGCGATCCCGCCCAGGTATCACCCGCTACTGGACTGGTATGCGCGAGAGTACGCGCCGAAGCGCGGCCTCACATCCGCGGAGGATCCTCTCCTCGCCCTGCGAGGCTCCGGCCGGGAGGTCTGGGCAGATGAGCATGCCGACCAGTATGTACGCCGCCTGCGCGAGGGCTGGGAGTGAGCCGTGTCTTCTGGGACACCAATCTCTTCATCTATCTCCTGGAGGACATCGGCCCGCAGTCGGCCCGAGTGACCGAGGTCAGGGAGCGAATGCTGGAGCGTGACGACGAATTGTGCACCTCGACGCTGACGTTGGGCGAGGTGCTCGTGAAGCCGGCCGAACAAGGGAATGAAGCTCTCCGGCAGCGATACGAAGACATCCTCTCCCAGACGACGCGCCTCATCACGTTCGACCGCGAGACTGCCCGCCGATACGCGGAAATCCGCCGCAATCGCAGCATCCGGCCGCCCGATGCCATTCAACTCGCCTGCGCAGCTCAAGTCGGAGTGGACCTCTTCATCACCAACGACGATCGCCTGAGCCGCCTCGCCATCCCCGGCATCCAGTTTCTCGTACCGCTCGACCGCGCGTTCCTCTAGCGCGTCGGGTAGTATCGCCTCCGTGGACGCCCAGCATCTCCTCGACGAGCTGGTCCAGGCCGCGCGGCGGCTCGGCGTCGAGGTTCGGTCGGAGCCCTTCGAAACGCCGGCGGCGATGGGCGGCGGGCTCTGCGTCGTGCGGGGCGCCCACCTCGTGCTGATCGACCAGCGGGCACCCCTCGTGGATCGCCTCCGCGCCATCGCGCGGGCCCTGGGCGATCTGGGAAGCGAGGCCGTCTACATGGCCCCGGAGGCTCGCGAGCTGGTCGACCAGTCGCGCCCCGGGCGGCGCCTGGCAGCATCTCTGGAGCGTTGAGGATGCGAAAGCCGCTCGGCCCCGCTTCAGGCCACGAGCGGATTCCGAACCTTGAGACCCGAGAACCGGCCGAAGTCTCGGTCTGCCGTCCACAGCTCCCGGACTCCGTGCAGACGGCACAGCGCGGCGATCCGCGCATCGTGCACCTGGGCCCCGAGGATGCGCCCCGCCTCGAGGGCGGCACGCAGCTCCGGCCAGTAGCCCTCGCCCTCGGCCAGCAGGACCAGGCTTGGCGCTTCGAGCCACGCCTCAATCTGGTCGACGGCGACGGAAAGCGGGGTCGAGGGCACGTAGATCCGAGGATGCGTCACCACTCCCACGAACTCATGCAGGCACGGCCAGGGAATCGCCCAGGGCGTCCGGTCCTCGGCCAACTCCGCGATCCGTGCCGCAGCAGCACCGTGCCAGGGCGAGTCCTCCCGGTGGGCGTAGACCAGGAGGTTCGTGTCGACCGCGATCACGCGCCACGGCCTTCGTAGATCGTGTCCCGGATCTTCTCCCACGAAGCCCCGGCCAGGTCGGGGTGCAATCCGCTTCCCTTGAAGGACGCCTTGCGCAGCTGGAATTTGCCCTTGCGCTTTCGCTCGGCCAGCACGCGGCGGAGCCCATCGACGATCAGGGCCCGGACGGTCGTCTTCTCCCTGATGGCCACTCGCCGGGCTTCCTCGAGAACCGAATCCGGAATCTCTACGGTAGTCTTCATATGGCTATATGTATCCAGTGAGCCATCCACCTGTCAAGACGCAGTGCCGAGGACGTGGCCGACAGAGTCGAGCAGGAGCTGCGAGATCAGAGACGCAAGCTGGCGCGGGCGTGGGCTTCCCCACGGGGCCCGCGAGGGCTATCCGGAGCGGGGTGGCGTGCCGCGGTCGGCGCGTGTCTCGGGGACGGCGAAGCGCTGCTTCACGAAGGCGTCGACGATCGGCCAGATGCTCGGGTCGGGCTCCTGGGAACCCAGGGCGTCGGCGACGCACTCGACGACCGACTTCCTCGTCGAGGTCATGACCGCCTCCGCGTGGCCCGTCTCGTCGATCTTCCTCAGGTGCCCGTACCATTCCACCTGAGCCTTGCCCTTGAGCTTGCTCCAGCACTCCTGCGTCGCCACGGCGATCGGGGCGCTGACCTTCTCTCTCACCCGCCACTCGTACTCGGGCGCCAGCGTGAATCCACCGAAGAGGCTCACCGCCGCGGCCACGACGACAAGTCCTCTCATCATGACCGCCTCCGCGTACCACGTGGTTAGCCCGGGACGGAGGAGCCGCGTCCAATGCGAAGACGTGGAGCCGACTTAGGAGAGCGCCAGCCTGGCGACCGCGGGCTCCGTCCCGGACCTCAGCGGGAGGGGAAGCAAGAGCCAAGCCAGGACAACCGGGCCCAGAATCAGCTACTTACAAGACGCCATCCCGGCCTGGTCTCCAACAGTGTCACCACAGCAGTTGACATGGCGTCGCCGGCGGCCGATTCTCGGGCGCATCGAACGACTCCCGCGCGACGGCGGCGGGCGACAGGGGAGCGGGCATGGCGGAGGTCACTCTCGGCATCGGCAGCTCGCACAGCCCGATGCTGAGCACGCCCTACGAGGCGTTCGCGGGGCTCGGCGAGCTGGACCGGGCGCGCCTGCCGGAGTTCGCCGTGAAGGCGCGCGAGAGCGGCGCGTGGATCGGCCGCGAGCTCCGGGCCGAGGTGACGCGGGCCCGCCACGAGGCGACGCAGGCGGCCATCCGGCACCTGGGCGGCGTCCTGGCCGAGGAGGCGCCCGACGTGGTTGTCGTGATCGGCGACGATCAGCACGAGTGGTTCGGCCCGGACAACCAGCCGGCGCTCTGCATCTACTGGGGCGAGTCCGTCGAGAACCGGCCGCCGCCGGTCGAGAGCGTGCCGCCCCTGCGCCGGCTCTCCTACTGGGGCCTCTACGGCGACGGCACGAACCGGGCGTTCCCCGTGGACGCGGCGCTCGGCCGGCACCTGGTGGAGGCGCTCACGCGCGACTTCGACTTCGACCCCGCCCACCTGCGGGTGCAGCCCGCACACGGCCCCTTCGGCCACGCCTGGAGCTTCGTGCACCAGCGGCTCATGGGCGACCGGGTGGTGCCCATCGTGCCGGTCCTGCTCAACACGTACTATCCGCCGAACCAGCCGACGCCCCGGCGCTGCTACCAGCTCGGGCGGGCCATCCGGCAGGCGATCGAGGGCTGGCCGGTCCGCAAGCGCGTGGCGGTCGTGGCCTCGGGCGGGCTCAGCCACTTCTTCGTGGACGAGGAGCTGGACCGGCACGTGCTGGACCTGCTCGCCAAGAAGGACGGCGACGCGCTCGGCGCGCTGCCGGCGGCCCAGCTCGAATCCGGCAACTCCGAGATCCGCAACTGGATCGCCGCGGCCGGCGCGGCCGAGCACCTCGCGATGCGCCTCGTGGACTACGTCCCGAGCTACCGGTCCGAGGCCGGCTCCGGCGTCGGGATGGCCTTCGCGGTCTGGCAATAGGAGGCGGACGATGCTCTCGAGCGAAGACAACGAGCTGCTGTGCCGGGTCGGACGCGGCACGCCCATGGGCGAGCTCCTGCGGCACTACTGGATGCCGTGCCTGCCCTCGACCGAGCTGCCGGCGCCCGACGGCCCGCCGAAGAAGGTGCGCCTGCTCGGCGAGGACCTGGTCGCGTTCCGCGACACGCGGGGCGAGGTCGGGCTGCTGGCGGCCAACTGCCCGCACCGGGGCGCGTCGCTCTTCTTCGGCCGCAACGAGGAGTGCGGGCTCCGCTGCTCGTACCACGGCTGGAAGTACGACGTGACCGGGCGCTGCGTGGACATGCCGAACGAGCCGGAGGAGAGCACCTTCAAGGACAAGGTGCGCGCCCGCGCGTACCCGTGCCACGATGTCAACGGGGTGATCTGGACCTACATGGGGCCGCGCGAGACGGCGCCGCCGTTCCCGGCCTTCGAGATCACCACGCTGCCGGCCGCGCAGGTCTACCCGCCGCTCATGATGCTGGAGGAGTGCAACTGGGTGCAGGCGCTCGAGGGCGACATCGATTCGTCCCACATCGACTTCCTGCACGCCCGGCGCACACCCGACACCAGGCAGCGCGGCACGTTCCACCGGGACAAGCGGCCGCGGCTCGAGGTGCTGCCCACCGACTACGGCGCCTGCTACTCGGCCCGGCGCCGCGCGGACGTCGAGGGCCTGTACTGGCACCGCATCACCCAGTTCATCCTGCCGTTCTACTCGATGATCGCCGCGAGCGATCCCCACGTCGTCTCGGCGCGGGCCTGGGTGCCGCTCGACGACCACCACACGCTGCAGTTCGTGATGCGCGCGCGGCTCGACCGGCCGGTGACCGCGGAGGAAGCGCGGCAGGTGCGCGATCCCTTCGCCTCCTGGGGCGGCTACGTCGAGTCGGGCGGCGAGCCGCGCCGCCGCTTCTACACCGCGGCCAATCTCCACAACGACTACCGGATCGACTACGAGCTGCAGAAGGAGCTGACCATCGGCATCCCGTTCCTCGGCAATCTTCAAGACCGGGCCATGACGGAGACGATGGGGCCGATCTACGACCGCACGCAGGAGCACCTCGCCACCACCGATGCCATGGTGATCTTCGTGCGGCGCCGGCTCATCGAGGCCGCCCGGGCGCTGCGGGACCAGGGCGTGCTGCCCGCCAACGTGGACGACCCGACCCTCTGCCGGGTGCGGCCGGCCTCCGCGGTCCTGCCGGACGGCGCGAGCTGGATCGGCGCGACCGAGAAGGCGCGCCAGTCCGACGCCGGCGTGCCCATCGCGTGGGTGCCGTTCGTCTGATCGGCGGCTGATGCGGCTGCCGCCGCGGCAACCCGAACCGCTCCAGGGAGGCGCCCCATGCTGGCACGCGACGACAACGAGCGAGTGACCCGGGTCGGCCCCGGCACCCCGATGGGCGCCACCATGCGCCGGTACTGGCTCCCCGCGCTGCTCGCGTGGGAGCTGCCGGAGCCCGACTGCCCGCCGGTGCGCGTGCAGCTGCTGGGCGAGGCGCTCGTGGCCTTCCGCGACAGCCGCGGCCGCGTCGGGCTCCTCGACGAGCGCTGCCCGCACCGGCAGGCCTCGCTCTTCCTCGGGCGCAACGAGGAGTGCGGGCTCCGCTGCGTCTACCACGGCTGGAAGTTCGACGTGGACGGCCAGTGCGTGGACATGATGAACGAGCCCCCGGAGCTGGCCTTCGCGGCCAAGATCCGCACCGGGGCCTATCCGACCGTGGAGGCCGGCGGCATCATCTGGGCCTACCTCGGCCCCGCGGGGCAGCGGCCGCCGCTGCCGCACTTCGCCTGGACCCAGGCGCCGCCCTCGCACCGCCACGTCTCGAAGGTGATCCAGGAGAGCAACTGGCTCCAGGGGCTCGAGGGCGGCATCGACACCTCGCACGTGCCCATCCTGCACCGGGTGCTTGCCACCGGGTCCGCGCGGCCCGGGTTCAAGCCGGCGGACCCGTTCGTGCAGGGCGGGGCGCCCACGCTCGAGCTCGACCTCACGGACTACGGCTACCGGTACGCCGGCCTGCGGCCGCTCGCGGGCGGCGAGGTGCACGTGCGCGCCTACCACTTCATCCTGCCCTTCCACCAGATCCGCCCGGCCCGGACCGGCGCCGGGAGCCGCGGATACTCCGGCGCGGCCGGCCACATCTGGGTGCCGATGGACGACGAGACCACGATGGTCTACAACTGGGAGCACAGCACGACCGAGCCGTTCACCGAGGAGGACCGGCTCGAGCGCCGGCTCGGCAACGGCCCGCTCGACGTCGACCAGACGACCTTCCGCTCCAAGCGCAACCGGGAGAACAACTACCTGCTGGACCGGCGCGTGCAGAAGACCGAGACCTTCACCGGCATCGACGGCGTCAACGCCCAGGACCGCGCGGTGCAGGAGAGCATGGGGCCCGTCGTCGACCGCACCCGCGAGCACCTGGGCCCCGCCGACCGCGCGGTGATCCAGGCGCGCCGGCTGCTCCTGCAGGCGACGCGGACGGTGGAGGCCGGCGGGACCCCGCCGGGGGTCGAGGCGACCTACTACACGCTGCACCCGGGAGAGGCGGTGGTGCCCCGGGACACCGACTGGCGGACGCTCCTCACCCCCGGCGCGCCGCGGCCCGACGTGCTGCAGCGGGCATAGCCCTCACGGCGCCGCCGATCCCAATCGGTCTCGATCGGCAGGCCCCCAGGTCCTGCCTGGCGCCGATAGCCTGGATCAGGCGGCCATCAAACCGGACATACTTGGGGCCATCCAGGCCAGGATGCTAGCGGCCGAATGCAACATCAAACCCAATTTCTAGATCGAGACCCACAGTCTCCCGACGCTTGAACCGCAAGCCGGCCCACCCGGCCGGACTCCCAACGGATGCATGCGGGCCGGGCCACGGCGTCGACGTGAGCGGCGCCGTGCCGGCATGGCCCGTGCCGGCATGGCCCTTGACGTCGGGCCGCTCCCGGCAGATCCTCTCCGCCATGCGCATCGTCGGCATCGAGCCGCTCCTCGTCGACGTGCCGCTGCGCGAGCCCGTCCACGGCGTGCACGGCGTCACCACCGTCCAGCGCAGCGTGCTCGTGCGCGCCGCGGGCGACGCCGGGATCGAGGGCTGGGGCAACGTGGATCCCACGCCCGGCTACTCGGCCATGTCGGCCGCGGAGATCCACGACACCGTGCGGCGGCTCGGCCCGGCGCTGGCCGGGGCCGACGCGTTCAACCTGCGCCGCGCCCTCGCCGTGATGGACCGCGAGGCGCCGGGGCGCTACGAGGCGATCGCCGCGGTCGAGATGGCCCTGGTCGACCTCAAGGCCCGCGCCCTGGGCCTGCCCGTGCACGGCCTGCTGGGCGGGCGCGTGAAGGACGAGGTCACGTTCAACGCCTGGATCGGCACGGTGCCGCCCGACCAGGCCGCGCGCGAGGCCATGGGATGGCTCGGGCGGGGCTTCCGCTCGGCCAAGATCAAGCTGTCCGGCCCCGCGCCCGAGGGGATCGACCGCGTGGCCGCGGTGCGGGCGGCGGTGGGCTCCCGGATGGCCCTGCGCGTCGATTTCAACGAGAGCCTGACGCGGGCGGAGGCGGCGCCCTTCATCCGGCGCCTCGAGCCCCACGACCTGACCCTGGTCGAGCAGCCGCTCCCGCGCGGCGACATCGCGGGGCTCGCGGAGATCCGCCGGGCCATCGGCATCCCGCTCATGGCGGACGAGAGCGTGACCGGCCCCGCCTCGCTCATCGAGATCATCCGGCGCGAGGCGGCGGACCTGGTGAAGGTCAAGGTCATGAAGCAGGGCGGCCTGCTCCGCACCCTCGCCATGGTCGAGTGCGCCGCCGCCGCCGGCCTGCGCGTCGTCATCGGGCACGGCTTCGGCCTGACGCTCTCGACCCTCGCGGAAGCGAGCGTGGCCACCGTGAGTGAAGCGATCATTGACGGCTGCGAAGCGGTGGGGCCGCTCAAGATGGCGGGGGACGTCGTCCTCGAGCCGGTGCGGCTCGACGCGGGCACCGTGCGGCTCGAGGATCACCCGGGGCTCGGCGCGACGCCCGATCCCGACGCGCTGAAGCGGTACCGGGTGCACCCGTGATCCCGGCTCGAGGGCCGGAGGAGGAGGACGCGCGATGAAGAACGGCTTCAAGGTGATGGACTCGGACCTCCACACGATGGAGCCCGACGGCCTCTGGGAGCGCTACCTCGACGCCCCCTTCAAGAAGTTCGCGCCCCAGTTCCTGCGGGGCACCGCGAACGCGCCGAACCAGCCGGTCATCAAGATCGGCGATCTCGAGCTCGGGGAGATGTCCAAGCGCCCGCGCACCGCGGTCGTCGGCAAGGACCTGCAGCAGCGCGCCTTCGCGCGGTCGCCCCACTACGAGGTCGCCCACGCGCGCGGCTACGACGCCCCCTCGCACGTCCAGGCGATGGACATCGAGGGCATCGACGTGGCGATCCTCTACGGCACGCGCGGGCGCCAGGTGCTCATGCACGACGAGCTCGACCCGGCGGTCGCCTCCGCGCTGGCCCGCGCGCACAACAGCTGGACGTACGACTACTGCCAGCACGCCCCCGCGCGCCTCAAGTTCGCCGCCCAGGTGGCGTTCCACGACGTGCCGGGCGCGATCGCGGAGGCCCGGCGCGCGGTGCGGCAGCTCGGCGCGGTGGCGGTCATCGGCACCCCGAACCCGGTCAACGGCCGCCACGTCCACGACCCGGAGATGGAGCCGCTGTGGGCCGCCATCGAGGAGCTCGGGGTGCCGGTCGGCTTCCATCCGACCGGGCAGTCGTCGCTGCGCGACGACATCGCGCGCCGCTACCTCGACACCCCGAACGGCCGCGTCATCGGCGTGGCCGGCCGCAACCCCGTCGAGCTGATGATGGCCTTCGGCAGCATGGCCGCCGGCGGGGTCCTCGAGCGGCATCCGGGCCTGCGCTGCGCCTTTCTCGAAGGCACGTGCGGCTGGCTCCCGTGGTACCTGTGGCGGCTCGACGAGGCCTGGGAGAAGTTCGGCCCCGGCTCCGAGATCCAGATCGGGCACACCCCCAGCCAGTACTTCTTCCGGCAGTGCGTGATCGCTACCGACGCCGACGAGAAGCCGCTGCGCCAGGTCATCGAGGCGATCGGCGACGACAACATCGTGGTCTCGACCGACTACCCGCACTCGGACGGGCTCTTCCCGAAGGCGATCGAGGAGTTCGTGCACCTGGAAGGCGTCACCGACAAGTCGAAGTCGAAGATCCTCTGGGACAACTGCGCGCGGCTCTACAACCTGACCGGCTAGCCCGGACTATGCGTGAACACATGCGCCACCCTCACCCCGACCCTCTCCCTCTCCGAGGGAGAGGGGGCCGTTTCGATCCCCTCGCCCCCGGAGGGGGAGAGGGACAGGGTGAGGGGGTGCGCAGGACGCGGAGCACGCGTTCGTGAATAGTCCGGACTAGAGAGGTGTGTGATGGCGATCCAGCTCGACCACGTCATCGTCCCGTCTCGCGATCCGATCGCCGCCGCGCGGGCACTCGCCGGCCTGCTCGACGTCCCCTGGCAGGAGGCGCAGGGGTCGTTCACCCCCGTCTATGTCAACGAGGCGCTCACGCTGGACTTCGCGGATCGGGGCGACTTCGAGAACCATCACTATTGCTTCCGGGTGAGCGACGCCGAGTTCGACGCGATCCTGGGCCGCATCCAGGCGGCGCGCATCCCGTACCGGAGCTTGCCGCTCGGGGAGACCGACATGCAGATCAACCGGCGGCTCGGCGGCAAGAACCTCTACTGGCAGGACGCGGACGGGCACCTCTGGGAGGTCCTCACCGTCAGCTACGCGCGGGCGCCTTCGCCGCCACCGGCCGCCGGGCGGCGCGCGTCCCGGTAGCCGCGGAGCCCGCCCCGGGCCCGGTGCCGCCCCGGACGGTCCTTCAGATGTACTCCTCTTCCTCTCCGTCCGGCGGCAGCGCTTCGACGATGCTGTTGAGCGTCAACTTCGCGAGGAGGAGACACATCCGGCCATCGTCCTGCTCCCCGAGCGTGCTCTCGACCGTCCGCACCGTGCTGCGCAGGCCGTCCACCTCCTCGGAGCGAAGATCGAACCGCGGGGCGTGGTCGACCTGAAACTTCATGCGCGTCCCGCTGTCGGACTCGATGGTGATCGTCATCGTCTCCATGGGGTGTCCCCTTCCCCTCGATTTCAGCCCAACCTTACCGGCGACTTCCTCGAAGTCAAGCCCGAGCGGCTATCTCCATCCCGTCCGGGCGGGGGGGATGGCTATAATTCCCCCCGGGAGGATCCCATGGCCACCACCCCCGGAGTGAAGTCCCCGCAGGCGCTGGCGGAAACCCGACGCTGGGCCGTGTCGGGCTCGAAGTCGGCCAGGCTCTTCGCGCAGGCCCAGGGCGTGATGCCCGGCGGCAACACGCGCACCACCGTCTACATGGCGCCCTATCCGCCCTACGCGGCCTCGGGCGCGGGCTGCTGGATCACCGACGTGGAGGGCGATCGCCGGCTCGACTGCCTGAACAACTACACGGCGCTGATCCACGGGCACGCGCATCCGGCGATCGTCGAGGCGGCCACGCGGCGGCTCGCCCTGGGCGCGTCGTTCCCGCTGCCCACGCCGGAGGAGGTGGAGCTGGCCACGCTGCTCTGCGAGCGCCTGCCCTCGGCCGAGCGCGTGCGCTTCGCCAACTCGGGGAGCGAGGCGGTGATGATGGCGATCAAGGGGGCGCGGGCCTGGACGGGGCGGCCCGGGATCGCCAAGTTCGAGGGCGCCTACCACGGCTCCTACGACTACGCGGAGGTGAGCCTCGGCTCGACCCCGGAGAACTGGGGGGCCCTGGCCGCGCCGGCCAGCACGGCCTACTCGCGCGGCGTGCCGCCGGCGGTGCTCGACGACGTGGTGGTGCTGCCGTTCAACCACGCCGAGCTGGCGGTGGCCCGCATCGAGCGCGAGGCCGGCCGGCTCGCGGCCGTGCTGGTGGACCCGATCCCGAACCGGGTGGGCCTGATCCCCGCGCAGCGCGACTTCCTGCGCGCCCTGCGCGAGGTGACGGCCGCCCACGGCATCGCGCTGATCTTCGACGAGGTCATCACGTTCCGCGTGGGCTACCAGGGGGCCCAGGGCCTCTTCGGCATCACGCCGGATCTCACCACGCTGGGCAAGATCATCGGCGGCGGCTTCCCGGTGGGCGCGGTGGCCGGCCGGGCCGACGTGATGGCGGTCTTCGACCCGACGGGCGGCAAGCCCGCGGCTCCGCACGGCGGGACGTTCAACGCCAACCCGGTCACCATGGCCGCGGGCCTCGCCGCGATGCGCCTGCTGACGCCCGAGGCCTTCGCGAAGCTCGACGAGCTGGGGTCCAAGCTGCGCGGCAGCCTCGAAGCCTGCTTCAAGCGCGCGGGGGTGCCCGGCGCCGTCTCGGGTCTCGGCTCGCTCTTCCGCGTGCACCCGACCGACCGCGAGCTGATCGACTACCGCAGCACCCGCACCACGCCCGAGGAGGAGGCGCGCCTGCTGCGCCTGATCCGCGGGCTGCTGGAGCGCGGCGTGCTGATGTCGATCACCGGCCTCGGCTGCCTGTCCACGCCCATGGGCGACGCCGAGCTGGAGGGCCTGGTGGAGACGTTCGCCGCCGTGCTGGCCGCGGAGCGCTGACGGGGGACGAGGGCTCACGATCGAGCCCATGGACACCCTCCAGGGGTTCGTCGAGCAGTTCACCTACCTCGGCATCCTGTTCGCCCTGCTGCTCGGCGGCCTCGGCGTCCCGATCCCGGAGGAGATGACGATCGTGGCGGCGGGCGTCCTGAGCCAGGAAGGGATCGTCCGCTGGTGGCTGGCGCTGCCGCTGTGCGTCCTGGGGGCCCTCGTGGGCGATGTGGTGCTCTACTGGACCGGCTGGCACTGGGGGGAGCGCGTCCTCAAGTGGCGGGCGGTGCACTGGGTCCTCACGACGCCGCGCGCGGAATGGCTGAAGGCCGCGTACCACTCCCACACCGTGAAGACGATCGTCATCGCGCGCCACGTCGCGGGGCTGCGCGCCGCGGCGTTCCTGACCGCGGGCATCGCGCGCGTGCCGTTCTGGAAGTTCATCCTGGCCGACGCCGGCGCCGCCGTGGTGAGCGTGCCGTTCGTCTTCGGGTTGGCCTACTTCTTCACGGATCAGGTCGGAGCCATCCTGGCCGATGTGCAGCGGGTGGAGCGCTGGATCGCGCTGGCGGCGCTCCTCGTGCTGGCCGTGGCGGTGGTCATCCACGTCGTGCGGTGGAACCGTCGCATCCCGAAGGCTCTCTAGCGGAACCATGCAGCGCCTGAATGACCAGTTCCTCTTCTCCCCCTCGGACCTGGGTGGCTTCCTGGCCTGCGAGCACCTGACGCAGCTCGACCTGGCCGTCGCCCTCCGGCAGGGCCGGCGGCCGAGCTACGAGAACGCCTACGCCGAGCTCCTGCGGACCAAGGGGCAGGAGCACGAACAGGCCTTCCTCGCGACCCTCCGTGAAGGCGGCCGCAGGGTGGTGGAGGTGCGTCTGGATGCCGCCCGGGACTTCGAGGCCGGGATGCGGCGCACCGCGGAGGCCATGCGGGCGGGCGCCGACTACGTGTACCAGGCGGTCTTCCTCTCGCAGGGCTGGCGCGGGATCGCGGACTTCCTGGAGCGCGTCGAGCGGCCCTCCGCGCTGGGCGCCTGGAGCTACCAGGTGCTGGACACGAAGCTGGCGCGGCACCCCCGGCCGGAGCACGCGCTGCAGCTGTCCTTCTACAGCCAGGCGCTCGAGCAGGTCCAGCAGCTCGCGCCCGATCTGGCCTATGTCGTCCTCGGCACCCGCGAGCGGGTCCCGATCCGGCTGGCCGACGTGACGGCCTACTTCCGGCGCGTGCGCGAGCGCTTCGGCGTGGCGGTGGGCGCCCGGCCCGCGACCGGTCCCTACCCCTGCCACCACTGCTCGTTCTGCGACTACCGGAGGCCGTGCGAGGACCAGCTCGAACGGGAGGACCACGTCGTGCGCGTGGCCGGCATCCAGCGAACCCAGGTCAAGCGGCTCTTCGCCGGCGGCATCGGCACGCTGGCCGCGCTGGCCGAGACGGTGCCCGGCACGGCCGTGGCCAGGATCGCCGCGTCCACGCTCCAGGGGCTGCGCGAGCAGGCCGCGCTTCAGCTCGTCCGGCAGCGCACGGGCTCGCTCGAATGGCGGGCGCTCGACGTCGAGGCCGGCCGTGGCTTCGCCGCGCTCCCGCCGCGGTCGCCCGGCGACGTCATCTTCGACCTCGAGGGCCACCCGTTCTTCGAGCCCGCGCGCGGGCTCGAGTATCTCTTCGGCGTGCTCCTGCTCGATGGGCCGGAGCCGCGCTACCAGGCGTTCTGGGCGCACGATCGCGACGGGGAGCGGCGGGCGTTCGAGGACCTCGTCGATCTCGTCCACGCGCGCCTTGTCCGGCATCCCGGCCTGCACGTGTATCACTTCAGTGGCTCGGAGCCGAGCACCCTCAAGCGGCTGATGGCCGAGCACCTCTCGCGCGAAGCGCAGGTGGACGACCTGCTCCGGCGCGAGGTCTTCGTGGATCTCCACACGATCCTGCGCCGGGCCCTGCGAGCCGGCGTGCCCAGCTACTCGCTCAAGGACGTCGAGGCCCTCTTCGGCTTCACCCGTGGCGGCCCCGTCCAATCGGGCACGCAGGCCATCCTCCACTACGAGCGCTGGATGCACCGGCGGGACCAGACGCTGCTGGATGAGATCGCGGCCTACAACCGCGACGATTGTCGCGCCACCCTGGGCCTGCGCGAGTGGCTGCACCGGGTCCGTCCGACCGACCTGCCCTGGCCGGAGCCGCCGGAGGCCAAGCCCCTCGCGCCCGAGGCCACCGAGGCGCTCGATGCGCGCCAGCGGCTGCGCCAGGAGCTGGTCGACGGGGCCGAGCCCGGGTCGTCCCCCTGGCTCGCGGGGGAGCTGCTCGAGTACCACCGGCGCGAGGCCCGCCCCGCCTGGTGGGCCTACTTCGACCGCCTCGGCAAGTCGCCGGACGAGCTGCTGGAGGACACAGAGGCGATCGCCTACCTCGCCGTCGATGGCGGCACGCCGCCGAGGCCGCTCAAGCGGTCGCTGGTCCATACCCTCACCTTCCCCCTCCAGGACCACAAGCTCCGGCCCGGTCTCCAGGCGCAGGATCCGGCGACCGGCAGGCCGGCCGGGGAAATCTTCGAGATCGACGATACGAGCGGACCCGTCGGGATCCTGCGGCTGGTGCGGGGGGCGAAGGTCGGCGCAGGTCCCCTGCCCGAGGCGATCGTCGCGGGCGGCCCCATCGAGAACCGGACCCAGCGCGGCGCCGTTCTCCGCGTGGCCGCATCGATCCGGGCCGGCGATGGTCGATATCCGGCACTCCGGGCCATCCTCGCCCGGGAGCGACCCCGCATCCGCGGGCTCGCCCTGGATGCCGGGGTGCAGACCACCAACCTGGAAGAGATGAAGGCGCGGGCGCTCGGGCTCGACGCGAGCTATCTCTTCCTCCAGGGCCCGCCCGGCACCGGCAAGACGTGGACGGGCGCCCGGATCGTCGCGCACCTGCTGGCCCACCGGCGTCGCGTCGGCATCGCCGCCCAGAGCCACAAGGCCATCCACAACCTGCTCGCCGAGATCGAGAAGGTCGCACGCGCCACCGGCGTGCGCTTCAAGGGCCTCAAGAAGTCCAGCGGGAACCCGGATTCCGAGTACGACGGCGAGTTCATCCAGCACGCCGACGACAACGCGGCCATCGAGGACGCCGGTCCCGACATCCGGCTCTTCGCCGGGACCGCCTGGCTCTTCTCTCGCGAGAAGCTCGACGGCGTCCTGGATGACCTCGTCATCGACGAGGCCGGCCAGGTCGCCCTGGCGGACGCGGTCGCGATGGGCACGTGTGCCCGCAACCTCATCCTTCTGGGCGATCCCCTCCAGCTCGCGCAGGTCTCGCAGGGCGTGCACCCGCAGGGGGCGGGCGCCTCCGTCCTCGAGCACCTGCTCGGCGACGCCACGACGATCCCGGAGGACCGCGGCGTCTTCCTCGAGCGCAGCTTCCGCATGCACCCGGGAGTGGCCGACTTCATCTCGGAGATCGTCTACGCGGGACGTCTGCACGCCGACGACTCGGCCGCGCGCCGGACCACGTCCTTCGGGACCGGGATCCGCTTCGCGCCCGTCGACCACGACGGCAACCGGTCGTCCTCCGACGAAGAGGTCGCGGAGATCGCGAAGAGAATCGCCGACATGCGCGGGGGCACGTTCACGGACGCCGACGGCACGACCCGCCCCTTGCGCGACGCCGACTTCATGGTCGTGGCGCCCTACAACGCCCAGGTGGTGCGCCTGCGGACGGCCCTGCCGGCCGGCGTCCGCGTCGGCACCGTCGACAAGTTTCAGGGCCAGGAAGCGCCCATCGTCTTCTTCTCGATGGCCACCTCGAGCGGCGAGGATGTGCCGCGCAGCCTCTCCTTCCTCTTCTCCCGCAACCGTCTGAACGTGGCCATCTCCCGTGCCCAGTGCCTCGCGGTCCTCGTCTGCTCGCCGCGCCTTCTGGAAGCCCGGTGCCAGTCTCTCGAGGAGATGCAGCTCGTCAACGCCCTCTGCCGCCTGGCCGAATACGCGGCACCCGAAGGGGGTTCAGCATGAAGCGCGCGTGAAGACCCGAGGCCATGCCGCGTCGCTGGAGCGGAGAAAGGTCTACCGGCGCCTCGACGATGGGCGAGCGAGCAGGCACGGGCGCAGTCCCGAAGGCCGCTCGACACGCCCTCGCCGACACGCGGTAGCCTCGACCTCGCTCAGCCGTCCGCCCGACCCCCGCCTAGTCCTCCCCGACCGTGAACGCGGACGCGCACAGGAATCCGAAGGCGAAGACGACGACCGCCAGCAGGTACGCCAAGAGGAAGCGCATGGCCTTGCCGAGCATCTTCAGGGCACGACCGCGAAGAAGCGGCAGAAAAAAACCGCACGCCGCCGACCACCACCCCTGGTGGTCCGCCCGCACGCCTCCCTACTTCATCGGCCGGAAGGTCACCACGACCGACTGCGCCAGCTCCTTCCCCTCCGGACCTCGCCGCTCCACGACCACGTAGTCGCCGGTCCGGATATCGGAGAGGTCGATCGGGGTGTCCTTGAACAGACGGCTGACGTCCTCGGCCCGGTCGGCCCGCTCGGACAGGACGACACGGGCCTCGGGCGCCAGCTCGATCCGAAGGCGTCGCGCCTCACCGCCGACTCCCCTCTCGTCGAGCACGAGCATGCTCGCGCCCGGATCGACCGCCAGCACGACCCCCGAGGACCGCATGCTGACGATCCGGACCGGGGCGGGCCTCGCTGGCGTTGGCGCCGCCGGGGGCGCGGCGGGCGCGCCCGCTTCGCGGCGGCTCGAGGCCGCTGGAGGCGGGGCAGGTGGCTCGCTCGGCGGCGTGATCCCCAGAGCAATCGGGGCAGCGATCTGCGGACTGCCCTGCGGCGGAGCGGGCGCCCGGTCGATGAACCGGGCCACGATGATCGACACACCGACCGCCGCGAGTAGCACGATGACGAGCCCCCACCGCGCGCGGCGCCGCCGCCCCGCGCGGGCCGCGCGCTGCCGCCGGCTCGCCCGGGGCCGCCAGACCGCCGGCGCCGGCGTGGGGTCGAGCGATGAGCCGGCCTCGGATCGGACCACCGCGAAGCCGTACGAGCGGAGGTCCTGGTCCAGGCTGGGCCACAGCCGGCGATCGCCCTGGCGCCGATCGGGGTCTCGCGCTTCACCAGACAGCCGACGCTCGGCCCGCCGTTCGTCCAGCTTGATCTCCACGCGCTGCTCCCCGGAGGCCCGCGCGCCCACCGTGGTCCTCAGATACCCGGACAGCAGGGCGTGCTCCCGCGCGACGATGTAGAGAACGCGTTCCATCTACCGCTTCGCCGAGCGCAGGGGCGCGGGGTCGTCCAGCCCCAGACGGCGGACCGAGATCTCGGCCCGGTGCTGCATACGGGCATCGTCCGAGTTCAGGTTGCGGGTGAAGCAGCAGAACTCGAGCTGGATCCCGTTCGGGTCCTTGAAGTAGATGGACTTGGCCCAGTCGTGGTCCACCACCTCCGTCACGTCGATGCCCCTGGCGAGCAACTCGTGGCGCTTCTCGTTCAGCGCCGCCTCGGAGCCGGCCTCGAACGCAAAGTGATAGAACACGCCCGGTACCCCGAGGCCCCGGTTGATCCCCGCGTCGTACTCCACCGGGATGCCCGGCACGCCGGAGGCCTCCATGAAGGCGATGAGCTGATCGCGTCCGGTATCGAAGAAGATGTGACGGATCTGTCCCCCTTCCTTGACCTTGAGGATGTCGCAGCGCACCGCCTTGAATCCGAGGATGCGCTCGTAGAAGTCGCGAGTCCGGTCCAGGTCCAGCGTCGAGAGGCCGACGTGGGAGAACCCTCTGGGGGCCATGATGTGTCCTCCTTGGGCGGCAGTATACCCTGCGCTCGAAGGAGCGCTCGTTCGGGCATTCTTCCGCGCCCTCAGGCACGATGCCGCCCGCGCCTGCGGTGCCGGCGGGTGAACGCTCAGATATTTCGCGCAGTTGCCCGGTGGCACTCCCGATGCTATGCCGACGTCTCGAAATCGCGCTGCGCGACGGGACGGCAGCGCGGTGGACGCGGCCGCACGGGGTGGCCGGCGGTCCATGCCTCGACGATCCCGGTCCCCCGCTTCTCAGAACAGGAGGTCCGTCATGGCAATCGATCAAGAGAAACTCCAGGCGTTGCTCGGCCGCGCGGTGGTGGACATCGGCGCCAACTTCCATGCCGCGCTCGTGGTCACCGGCGACAAGCTCGGGCTCTTCCGCGCCCTGCGCGAGCTCGGGCCGACCACGCCCGCGGACCTGGCGAAGCACACGGGAACCCACGAGCGGTACGTGCGCGAATGGCTCTCGGCGATGGCGGCCGGCGGCTACGTCACCTACGACAGCGCCGCCGAGGAGTTCTCCCTCTCGGAGGAACAGGCCGTGGCCCTCCTGGACGCCGACCTGCCGGGCGCGTTCCTGCTGGCGCAGGCCACCGTGAAGTCCGAGCCGCGGATCACCGAGGCGTTCCGGTCCGGCAAGGGCGTGGGCTGGCACGAGCACGACCCGGCGTTATTCGAGGGCACCGAGCGATTCTTCCGGCCCGGGTATGCCGTCAACCTCGTCCCGACGTGGATCCCGGCGCTCGATGGGGTGCAGGCCAAGCTCGAGAAGGGCGGCCGGGTCGCCGACGTGGGCTGCGGCCACGGCTCCTCGACGATCCTGATGGCGAAGGCGTTTCCGGCCTCGCGCTTCGTGGGCTTCGACTACCACGCCGGCTCGATCGAGTCGGCGCGCGAGAGGGCGCAGCGTGAGGGCCTCGGCGACCGCGTCCGCTTCGAGGTCGCGAGCGCCCGGGACTATCCCGGCATGGACTACGACCTCGTCGCCTTCTTCGACTCGCTGCACGACATGGGCGACCCCGTCGGCATCGGGAGCCACGTGCGCCGGTCGCTCGGGGCCGGCGGGAGCTGGCTCCTGGTCGAGCCGTTCGCGCACGACCGGCTCGAGGCGAACCTGAACCCGGTCGGCCGGATGTACTACGCGGCCTCCACGATGCTGTGCACCCCGAACTCCCTGGCGCAGGAAGTCGGCGCGGCCCTCGGGGCGCAGGCCGGCGAGGCGCGCCTCAAGCAGGTGGCCACGCAGGCCGGCTTCACGCGGTTCCGGCGCGCGGCCGAGACCCCGTTCAATCTCGTGTTCGAAGCTCGCGCCTGACGGATGAACGGCCGGAGGGGGCCTCGGCGGGCCCCCTCCGGTAGCCCCGTCGTCACCGGCTCGTGAAGAACTCCTTGATCGTCCGGCCGCTGAACTTGGCGCCCTCGACCACCGTGTTGCCGATGCCCTTGGCGGTCTCCTTCACGCCCGTCCCCACGTTGCCCTGACCGATCTGCCGGGCGCCCCGCTCGACGCGCTGGGTCGCCTGATCCACCTTCGTCTTGTCGGCAGCGCCGGCCGCCCCGCAGGTCAGCGCCACCGCCGCGATGAACCCCGCACTGACGACCAACCATCGATGTCTGTCTGGCATAGGCCCCTCCTTCGCGCTGGTTGACCTCGGCACGAGCAAGGTGCGTTCCAGGAAGGCCTGACGCGGTCTTCCGAGGGCTGCGACCGGCCGGATCGGAATGCCTTACCGGGCAAGAACTCCCACACGCGAACTTCCGGCCTCGCGCGGATCGAGGCGGGCGTGGTACGCGCGAATATCGTGTACGCCAACAAGCTGGAGGCCGACGAGGTGCGCGGGGCCGTCCATCAGACCCGCGGCCTGAAGGTCAAGGACAGCGAGGGGAAGATCAAGGCCCCCGAGGTGGTGGCGTCCGTCATCTACGCCGACGAGATCTCCGCCAACGCGGTCGTGGCCGGCGCGATCTACGTCCGTGAGCTGACACGCCACTGACGGCTCACGAAGCAGGCGGGCCCCGGTCCACGGAGGCCGGGCCCGGTTGCTCTGCTACCGTCCCGCGTCCGCGCCCTGTATCCTGGAAGCCGGAGGGCGGACGTGATCACGCGGCGAGAGCTCGAGCGATGGCTGCTGCGCGAGGGGGCCGTCAGGGTGAAGCGCGCCGACGGGCACAAGCACTTCACCCTGCGCGGCCATCACGTCGTGGTCCTGGGACACGGCCCGCAGACGCTCAGCGCCACCAGCGTCTCGCTGGTGATGAAGCAGCTCGAGCAGGCTGGGTACAGCCGCGAGCAGCTCAGACGGGAGTGGGGAGCCGAGCGACGCTGACGCGCCCCCTCCCCACCGCCTACTTGCCGGTGAAGAACTCCTTGATCGTCTGGCCGCTGAACTTCGCGCCCTCGACTACCGTGTTGCCGATGCCCTTGGCGGTCTCCTTCACACCGGTGCCGACATTGCCCTGACCGATCTGCTTGGCGCCCTGCTGGACCCGCTGAGTCGCCTGGTCCACCTTGGCCTTGTCGGCCGCCCCGGCCGTGCCGAGCCCGAGAGCCACCACCGCGATCGATCCCAGCGTGACGAGCGCCCAACGAAGTCTCTGCGTCATCACGCGCCTTCCGTGATGCTCATCCTGCACCCGCCATCCGGCACCTACCATCCCACACCGGCCGCCCACGTCATGCCTTGCGGCGGCGCCGCTCCCGGATCTCCCGCAGGACCGCCGACAGGCCGGTCCGGTCCTTGCGCGGGCCCAGTGCCGTCGAGCGGCGGGCGGGGGTCGCGAGCGACGAGTTGTGGTGGCACACGAGGCAGTACTCGCCCCGCACCGCGGAGCAGTCCTTCAGCTCGTGGTCACAGCGTCGCTCGCTCTTGCAGGCGAAGGACATCGGGTGGGAGCGTCGCGCGCCTACGGCCGTCCGCGCAGGAAGTGAACGGCCAGCATGATGACGCCCACGACCAGGGCCACGTGGATCAGCCCGCCGGTCAGGCCGAGCACGAACAGGTCGAGGGCCCACAGGACGACGAGAACGACGAAGGCGATCAGGAAGTTCGACTTGAACATGGGCGATCTCCTAGATCCCGCTCCAGATGTTGTCCGCGACCTTCCGGCCGTCCCGCTTCGCGGTGTACGCGACTGTCAAGCTGGACCCGGGGCTGAGCCCGCCCGCGGTCTGCTTGCTCGTGAGAAAGATCTTCGTGCCGTTCTCGAGCACGATGTGGTCCTTGTGCCGCTCCCGGAGGATGCCGACGATGACGCCACCCGCCATGGGAATCCCCGTTCGATCCGTGAGAGGAAGAGCAACCCCAGATTCCACGGGGTCGCAACGCCGGGCGCGTCGAACCAGGAGAGCCCGCGGGAGGTGTACAAACTGTAGCATGGAACGAGAGGCTCCGGACGCGCCGTCTTGATTCGCGCGCCGCCCGCACGGTAGTCTCGGCGTCATGCGCATACCCTCCGACCGTCTGTGCCGGCTCACCGCGACCATCCTCGCCCGCGGCGGCAGCGAACCCGCGGAGGCCGACCTGGTCGCCGCTCACCTCGTCGACGCCAATCTCGCGGGCCACGACAGCCACGGGGTCGGCCTGATCCCGCACTACGTGCGGCACCTGAAGGAGGGCCTCGTCGTCCCCAACACCTCCGTGAAGGTGGTGAAGGACGAGGGCGCCTTCCTCATGTTCGACGGCCAGCGCGGGTTCGGGCGCCGGGTCGCGGGCGAGGCGATGGCCGCCGCGATGGGGCGCGCCCGGGAGACCGGCGTGGCGGTCGTGACGCTCGCGAACTCGCACCACGTCGGGCGCGTCGGCGCCTACGGCGAGCTGGCCAGCGCGGCCGGGCTCGTCTCGCTCCACTTCGTGAACGTGGTGGATCATACGGGACTGGTGGCGCCCTTCCGCGGGAGCGACTCGCGCTTCTCCACCAACCCGGTCTGCATCGGCATGCCCGGCACCGCCGTCCAGCCGCCGCTCCTGCTCGACATGGCGACCAGCGGCGTCGCGATGGGCAAGGTGGGCGTCGCCAAACGCGCGGGCAAGCCGCTACCCGACGGCAACCTGATCGACGCGCAGGGCGCGCCCACCAACGACCCGCAGGTGATGTTCCAGGAGCCGCGCGGCTCGCTGCTGCCGTTCGGCGCGCACAAGGGGTACGCGCTGGCCGTCCTCACCGAGCTGCTGGCCGGCGCGATGTCGGGCGGCGGGACGATCCAGCCCGAGAACCCGCGCCGCGGGGGCGTCGTCAACAACATGTTCAGCGTCCTCGTGGACCCGGCGCGGCTGGCCGGCGTGGACTGGATGCGCCGCGAGATCGACGGCTTCGTGGGCTACGTGAAGGGCTCGCCGCCCGCCGATCCGGCCAGCCCGGTGCTGGTGCCCGGCGACCCCGAGCGGCTCGCGCGCGAGGCGCGGCAGCGCGCGGGGATTCCGCTGGACGCCAACACGTGGGAGGAGCTGGTGACGGCGGGCGCGGTGATGGGCGTGACGCGCGCGCAGGCCGAAGCCATCGCCGCCCCCGTCGCGGACTGATCCGGGGCTGCCGTGGAAGGGCGGGCGATCTGCGTGGACCGGCGAGGGCCGTCAGGACGCGCGCGGGGAACCGCGGCGCTCCGTCCTCGAGCCCACCGACGTGGACCGGCGCGCGGGCGTCGGCAGCGTCGAGGTGTGATGGCAGATGAGGCAGTACTCCCCCGTCACGGTGGTGCAGTCGCTCAGGGGGTGATCACAGCGTCCGTCGCTGTTGCAGGCGAAGCTCATGGCGCGGAGCGCCGCTCAGCCTCCCCGCCGGCGAAGTCGCCGGGCGCCTCTCCGGCCGGGATGGCTCGCGGTGCCTTTTCTCAGGCCCTCCACGAACTTCAGCCGGCAGTCGTCACCGCAGAACCGCAGCACGTCCGCGATCAGGTCCTTGTGACACGCTTCGCACTTGTGAGTCACCATCCCCGCAGTCTAGCGGGCATCCGGCCGGCCACCTATTGGACCTTGGTCCAGGGTCCGGCCGTCGTGTGACGGCTTCACAGCACCCCCATCGCCCGCCGCGAAGGCCGGCGTCAGCGCGCCGCGAATCTCAACGGAAGCCGAGATAGCCCATAATGAACAGCACGACCACCACGACGCCGATGACGTAGAACACGTTGCTCATGGCACCCTCCTGTTCGATCGAGCATATCGTGCGCGGTTGCCCCTCGAACGGCAATTGGACCTTGGTCTCCTGCGTCCCCCGGGCGTGAAACGTGCGACACTGGCGGGCGATGCCCACGCCGGACGAGGTCCGGATCTCCAACCGGGCGACCTACTGGCCCGTCGCGCCGATCGACCTCGTGGTCGGGGCGCCGCTGGTGGTCCGCGCCCTCCTGGGCGTCACGCCGCTCGGGCGCGTGGTGCAGGCGGCGGTGCTCGGCGCGTACCTCGGCTGCGCCCTCCGCGACTGGCACGACCGCCGGGGGATCCGGAAGATCGACTTCCGCCGGGAGTTCGGCGCCGACCTGCGTCACCTCGTGCCGATGCCGCGCGAGGCCCGCGCGGCGGAGGTCCGGACCCTGGCCGAGCGCCTGAACGACGAGTTCGTGCCCCGACGCGGCCGGCGCCGTGAGCTGGCGGTCGAGGTCGACCGGCACCTCACGCGCTACATCGCGGGCATCACCGGGCAGCGGGTCCGGACGAGCGCCCGTGTGCGGGGCTTCACCCTCGCGAAGCTCGCGTTCCCGTTCGCGCTCGGGGCCTGCGACATCCTCTCGGGCGACATCGCGATCTTCAAGGACACGGGACCGCTCGAGCCGCACGTCCTCGCGCACGAGTTCAGCCACCGGAAGGGCTACTGGAAGGAGCTGCACGCGCAGGTGCTCGCCTACCTCGCCCTGGCCGCCTCCGGAGAGCCGGTGCTGCGGCAGGCCGCGCGGCTCGAGCGCCTGTACCGTGATCTGCGCGTGCTGGCGGGCGAGGAGCCGGGGGCATTCGATCGCCTCACCACCGGCGCCGCGCTGCGGCCCGAGCTGCGGCAGGCGCTCGGCGAGCTCCGGCCGCCGTCGAGCGCGGTCGGGCGGCATCTCGAAGCCGGGATGCGCCGGGTCTACGACACGCGCATGCGCATGACCGGACAGGCCGGCATCTCCGACTACGATGTCGGCTTCACGAACTTCCTCTACACCTTCGAGACCAGCGCCTCCGCGCGGCAGACGCCGCCGGCGGCCTAGGAGGCTGTCCCGGTAACATCGGACGATCCGCCGCCAGCGGAGTGGTCCACGTTCGAGCGCGGGCTTCGCCCGCGCTTCCCATCTTCCGGGGGGAGGTTCGGAAGGGGGGCCCAGCCCCCCTCCGACTTCCCTAGCCCCGGAAGGCCTTGGCGAAGAACTCCCCGATCGTCGCGCCGCTGAACTTGGCGCCCTCGACGATCGTATGGCCGATGCCGGCGAAGAGCTCCTTGAAGCCGGGGCCGAGCTGGCCCTGGCCGATCTGCTTGGCGCCCTGCTCGACCCGGCTGGTCGCCCGGTCCACCTTGCTCTTGTCGGCGGCGCCGGCCACGCCGGCGGACAGGGCCACGACCATGAGGAATGCCGGAATGATCCACAGGCTGCGAAGTCTCCGTGTCATGACACCCTCCTTCAGCTGGGCTGTTCCAGCTGGATTGGCTCGCGGTCTCATGCTACCACCACGTGGAAGCGCCCTTCGAGAGGCCCTCGCGGGCGCGGGCGCGACGTGCCACAATGCCGGCCACGTCGGCCCTCTCTCGTTCCTGGCCGGCTAGACCCGGAGTCGGGTGCCATGAACATCGAGCTGCCCTACGCCGACGGCGCGATCACCGCCACGCTGCCCCCCGGCACCCGGCGCCTGTCGAGCGAGCCGGCGGGGGCGCTTCCGCCGCTGGCCGACCTCGACGGCGCGGTGCGGCAGGCGCTGGCCGCACCCCTCGGGCTGCCGCGCCTCCGCGACCTGGCGAAGCCCGGCGCGCGCGTCACGATCGCCTTCGACGACCACACCACCGGCTCGTTCGGGCCGATCCGCCCGGTGGCGATCCGCGCGGTGCTCGACGAGCTGGCCGCCGGCGGCGTGTCGCGCGCCCAGGTGCGGCTGGTGTGCGCGAACGCCCTGCACCGCATGTGCCGGCCGGCGGAGCTGACGCGCCTGCTGGATGCGGCACTCGTCTCCGAGTTCGGCCCGCGCCTGACGTGTCACGACGCGGAGGACCGCGAGCAGATCGTCGATCTGGGTGTCACCGCCGAGCGCGGGTACCCGGTGGAGGTGAGCCGGCACGTCACCGATGCCGATCTCACCGTCTACGTCAACACCAACTACATCCGCGGTTTCACCGGCGGGTGGAAATCCGTCTGCATCGGGCTGTCGACGTGGCGGTCCATCCGCGTGACGCACGACCCGGACGGGATGTCGATGTCGCTCGACCGAAACCGCATGCACGCGGTGCTCGACGAGATGGGGCACCATCTCGAGGGGCGTCTCGGCCGGCGCATCTTCAAGATCGACACGCTCCTCGCCGACCCGTTTCACGCCGCGCAGGTCTTCGCGGGCGGCGTGGACGAGACGCGGCGGGCCGCGCTCGAGGTGCAGACGCGGCGCTTCCCGCCCCGGCGGGCCGCCGCGCCCGAGCCGGTCGACATCCTCGTCTACGGCGTGCCGGACTCGAGCCCCTACGCCATCTGGGCCCAGGTCAACCCGATCCTCACGCTGATCTCGATGGGGCTCGGCTATCTCGGCGGCATGATCGAGGCGGCGGGCAAGCCGGGCTGCACGGTGGTCATGGCGGCGGCGGTGCGGGAGTCGTGGGACCGCGTGCATCACCCCTCGTACCCGGAGGTGTGGGAGCGCGTCCTGCCGCTCACGCGCGATCCGTACGAGATCACCGCGCGCTTCGAGGACGAGTTCGCGCGGCATCCCGCGCACGTCGACGCCTACCGTCACCGGTTCGCCTTCCACCCGATTCACGGGATCCTGGCGACGCATCCGCTCAAGCGCCTGCGCCACGTGGGCCGCGTGATCGTGGCGGCCCCCCGCGATGCGCACGTGCCGCGCCACCTGGGCTGGGAAGTGGCGACCAGCGTGGAGGAGGCGGTGGCCCGGGCGCAGGCGATCCACGGGCCCGGCGCCACCATCGGCGTGGTCGAGCAGTCCGGGATGCCGGCGGATCCGGATCAAGGAAGGAGAGAGCCATGACAACCAAGGTGAGAGTCAACCTGGCCAACGAGCAGGAGCTGCTCGAGCTGCCGGGCCTCGGCCCCGCGCAGGCGGCCGCGATCGTCAAGTTCCGCGCGGAGCACGGTCCCATCAAGGACGCCGATCATCTGGCCACGATCCTGCCGGGGCACCCGCTCACCCAGACGCTGCGAGAGCGCTCCGACTTCTCGCCCGCCGACAGCACCGCGCCCGAGGCGCCCGGGGCCTAGGCCGGACTACTCATGAACGGACAATCGGTGAGGCTGACCGGTCCAGGGTGCGCGAGGCGGACGGGTCCTGACGCCGCGGGCGCCACCCGTCCGGTCTCGGTCGAGCCCGTTCATGAGTAGTCCGGGTTGAGGCCCCAGGGGCGCTCGGAGGTCATTGCGGGCGGGGGGGGCGGCGGGCGAACGGGGAAGGCTCGTCCCGCAGGATCTCGCGGACTCGCTCCAGGAGCACCTCCGGCGTGAAGGGCTTGGCGAGGAAGGGATGTCCCGAGGCGGCGATCTCGGCCACCTTGTACGCCGACATGAGGAGCACCTTCGCGGAGGGGACGATCGCGAGCAGGCGCTGGGCCAGCTCCGTGCCCCGCATCAGCGGCATCACCACGTCGGTGAGCAGCAGGTCCACGTGCTGCTGGCCGGCCATGCGGAGCGCCCGGTTGGGATCCTCGGCGTCCAGCACGAGGTAGCCGTCGGCGGTCAGCATCTGGCGCACCACCGCGCGGATGTCGTCCTCGTCGTCCACCACGAGAATCGTCCGGCGCCGGGGTGGCATTCCGTCAGCGGGTCCGCGGGCGGTACCACGGGTGCGGCTGCCCGGGCACCTTCGCGCGCAGCGTGTAGACGGACGTGCGCGCGGTGAAGAACAGCGTGCGCAGGTCGGGGCCGCCGAAGGCCAGGTTGGCGGGCACCTCCGGCGTGCGGATGATGCCGAGCCGCGTGCCGTCGGGCGCGAAGACCCAGGTGCCGCCCGGGCCCGTGCAGTAGACGCGCCCCTCGACGTCCACCTTCATACCGTCCGGCACGCCGTCGGTCTCGTCGGCGGACATGTCGGCGAAGATGCGGCGGCGCAGCATGCGGCCGGCGGCGTCCAGCTCGAGCACGTGGATGTACTGCGCCCAGCGGGTGTTGGCCACGTACAGCAGCCGCTCGTCGGGCGAGAACGCGAGCCCGTTCGGGTACTCGAAGTCGGCCACGAGGCTCACCGCCCCGTCGGGGCCGACCCGGTAGACGCCGGCGTGCTCCACCTCACGCTCCCGGAACGGCACGCGCAGGCCCGGGTCCGTGAAGTAGAGGCTCCCGTCGGACTTGCAGACGACGTCGTTGGGCCGGTTCAGGCGCTTGCCCTCGAAGCGGTCCACGAGCACCTCGAAGCGGCCGTCGGCGGCCCGGCGCGTGAGGCGCCGGTTGTCGCCCT
Organism: Candidatus Limnocylindria bacterium; assembly: GCA_035524955.1. Lineage (GTDB taxonomy): Bacteria > Methylomirabilota > Methylomirabilia > Rokubacteriales > CSP1-6 > CAMLFJ01. Next base: position 44,023 of record DATLFG010000106.1, read on the forward strand.
CGCAGACCACCAGGCGCCCCTGCAGATCGAACGTGGTGCCGTTGCCGCCGCCGGTCTTCTCCCGTACGACCTCGTGCGGGCGGCCGGGGGTGATCCGGTAGAACATGCTCGCGCGCACGTCCCCGAAGTAGTAGAAGCCGTCGGGGTGCCAGAGCGGCCCCTCGGTGAAGACGAAGCCGGTCGCCAGGCGCTCGGCCTGGGTCGTCTCGAGGATCGCGGACATCCCGTCAGCCATGCCGCCCTCCTGGGGTCAGGTCTTACATTCCGACATTCACGACCGGTGCTAGATTCGCACAAACCGTCGCCCTGCGCTGGGCGGAGGGACGACCGCGCCGGAATGTCGTAATGTAAGACCTGACCCCGGGAGGGGGGTGGCCATGAAGACGCCCATGAAGACGATAGTCGCGCTGCCGGGTGAAGGGATCGGTCTCGAAGTGGTGGACGCCACGTGCGAGCTGCTCGTGGGCACGGGGCTGCCGCTCAAGATTCTCACGCCGCCGCAGGGCTCGCCCCTGCCCGAGGCGACGAAGCGGGCCGCCCGCGAGGCCGACGGCGTGCTCTTCGGGGCGGCGGGGCCGTCCACCTCGGCCGTGGTCTCCTGGCTCCGCTGGGAGATGGCCGCGTGGGCCGGCGTGCGGCCGATCCGCTTCTTCCCGGGGATGCGCTCGCCGCTGGCCGACCCCGACGGCATCGACTACGTGCTGCTGCGCGAGAACAGCGAGGGCCTCTACCCGGGGCGCGAGGGGGAGCTGGCCGAGCTGGTCAAGCTCATGCCGCACCTCGCCGACCGGACCGGGCGCACCATCGAGGACTTCGGCACCGAAGGGCGCTTCGCGGTGAAGGTGGTCACCCCGCGGGGGGCCCGGCGCATCGCCAGCTTCGCCTGCGACCTGGCGCGCCGGCGGCAGAAGCGCGGCAAGCCCGGCAAGATCACGCTGGTGACCAAGTCGAACGTGCTGCCGCGCACCGACGGGCTCTACGACGAGATCGTCGCGAACGTCGTGCGCGAGGCCGGGCTCCCCTTCGAGCACTTCCACGTCGACGACGCCGCGCGGCGGCTCGTGCGCTTCCCCCGGGTGATGGACGTGGTGCTGTGCATGAACCTCTACGGCGACATCCTCTCCGACCTGGGCGCGGAGACGGCGGGCGGCCTCGGGCTGGCCCCGTCCGGCAACTTCGGCGACGGCTGGGCCTACTTCGAGTCGGTCCACGGCTCGGCGCCCGACATCGCGGGCAAGGGCATCGCGAACCCCACCGCGACGATCCTGTCGGCCGCGCTGATGCTGGAGCACATGGGGATGAGCGCGGAAGCGCAGCGGCTGGAGGAAGCGGTGGGGCGCATCTACCGCGACGGGAAGGTGCTCACGCCCGACCAAGGCGGCACCGCGACGACACGCGAGCTGGCGCAGGCGGTGCTGGGCGCCTACCGCTAGCCGGACACTGGCTTCGCTCACGAAGGAGCTGGATATGACGACAATGGAATCGCGCCCGCCCGTCGCTCCGGGCGAGCCCGCACCCGACTTCACCCTCCCCGCCGCGGACCGGCCCGAGACCATCTCGCTGGCCGAGTACCGGGGACGCAGTTCCGTCTTCCTCGCCCTGTTCATCGGGCTCTGGTGCCCGTTCTGCCGACGGTCGATCGTGCAGCTGAGCAAGGCCGAGGGCAAGCTCAAGGCGCTCGGCGTGGACACGCTCGGGGTCGTGGCCACCGCCCCCGAGAACGCCCGGCTCTACTTCAAGTTCCGTCCGGCCCGCCTGCGGCTCGCCGCCGACCCCGACATGACCACCCACCGCGCCTACCGCCTGCCGAAGCCGGCGGCGACGCCGGAGCTCATGCAGGCATTCGAGACGATCCGGATCAATCCCTACGGGGAGTTCCCCGAGCCGCTGCCGATCGTGGAGGCCGCGGGAGTCCTGTCCAAGCAGGACGGCTACACCGAGAACGACACCGACAAGGCCGACCTGGAGCGCCAGTGGCCCCAGCTCAAGGGGCAGTTCCTGATCGATCGGGACGGCATCGTGCGCTGGGCGAACATCGAGTGCGCGGCGGAGGGCATGGCGGGCGTCGGCAAGTTCCCCTCCGAGGAGGAGATCTTCGCCGCCGCCCGCGCCCTGCGCTAGTTGCCGGTCAGGCGGTGCGGGTCTTGAAATACGAGCTCTTGCGCGCGATCTTGTCGCCCGCGAAGGTGAAGAGATCGCAGCCGTCGACCTCGACGGTCTTGCCCTCCGCGGTCGTCCCGGTGAAGCGCCACTCCGACACGCCGCGGTCGCCGGCGACGAAGTGGCGCGCCGCCCCGAACGTCGCGTCCGGGAACACCTCGAACACCCGCGCGAACGCCTGCCGGACGCGCTCGCGTCCGGCGTGGCGCGCGCCGCAGGCCTCGGGGCCCCCGGTGGACTCGAAGACGCAGTCCTCGGCCATGAAGGTCATCAGCAGGTCCACGTCGTGACGGTTCCAGCCCTTCTCGAAGAACGCGTGCAGATCGTCGGTGGTCATCATGGGCGCGAGCATCGCGCCGCCCGCACCGCGCCGGCAATTCCCCATACATCCGGTCGCGCGCGCCGCCACGTACCATGTATGGCGTCCGCGGCATCCCCGCCCCCATACATCTAGGCGCGCAGCCCGGGCGACCCCACATCTTGCGTCCCCGTCGGAGGATTTCATGACCATTCGCATCGCCGCCATCGAGGTCGGGCACTGGCACGCCGTGCACGACGCCGCCTATCTCCGCCATCTCACCGCGATGCCCGACGTGGCCCTGGTCGGCGTGCAGGACAGCGACGCGGCGCTGGCGAGGAAGCGCGCGGCGGAGGCGGGCGACCCGCCGACCTTCACCGACTACCACCAGATGCTGACCGAGACGCGCCCCGACTTCGTGCTGGGGCTGGGACGCCACCGGCAGATGGCGAAGATCGCCCACGATCTGCTCGACCGCGGGCTGCCCTTCATGATGGAGAAGCCGATGGGCGTCAGCGCCGCGGAGGTGCAGTCCGTCGCGGAGAAGGCCGCGCGCGTGAAGGGCTACGCCGCGGTGCCGCTCTTCCAGCGCTACCAGCCCTTCGCGGTCCGCGCCCGGCAGCTCCTGGCCGAGGGCCGCTTCGGCCCCCTCTCCCACATCTACGTGCGCCTCAACCGGCCCTCGCCCGCGCGCTACCCGGCCTGGGACTCGGCGTGGATGCTCGACCCGGCCGAGGCGGGCGGCGGCTGCCTCCGCAACCTGGGCCCGCACGGCCTCGACATGTTCCTGCACCTGACCGGCGAGGACGCGCAGGCGACCGGCGCCCAGATCAGCACCCGCGCCCACGGCCAGCGCGTGGAGGACTACGCCTCGGTCCTGCTGCGCTCGACCACCGGGGTCCTGGGCACCGTCGAGGTCGGCAACGGCTTCCCGCGCGTGGGCACCGACGGCGAGTGGAAGATCGCCGGCCGCGACGCCATCCTCACGCTGAAGGACGGCGGGCTCAAGCTGGCCACCGCCCAGGGCGACGAGACGACGCCGTGCCCGGACGACGAGGTGCGTTACTTCCCGGCCATCCGCGACATCCTGGACGCGTGGCGACGAGGCGCGGCGCCCCCGATCAGCGTGCACGACTGCCTGCGCGTGGTGCGGCTCATCGACCAGGCCTACCGGCTGGCGAGCTAGGCGCCCGGGGGGAACCCGCCCCCCGGCCTGCGAGTTCCGTTACCGGATGGGCGAACCATGAACACGGGCAGGAAGATTTTATTCGGGGTGTTGCTCGGCGCCGGCGCGTGTGGGCTCTTCGCGGCGTGCAGCTCCGTGCCGCACGGATCCGCCTACACCCTGGCCGAGCTGCAGGCCGCCTGCGAGCGGGAGGGCGGCTGGTGGCGGGGCAGTCTGCTGCCTGGCTACTGCGAGTCCCAGTCGACCACGCTGCCCTGACCGGGGGCCCTCACCGCATCGCCCTGCGCTTCAAGACCTGGCCCGGCGCCTCGTCCTCGGGAGCGCCCGCAGGGCGTCTTCGCAGGCCTCGAGCGTCCGGTCCACGTCGGCGTCGGTGTGGGCCAGGGACATGTACATCTTCTGGGCGGTCTTCACGACCCCGCGCTTGATCAGCTCGGTGGTGAAGGCGCGGCCCAGGGCGCCATCGGCCTTCTGCAGCGACCGGTAGTCGGTGACGGGCTCGCCGGTGAAGAGGATGTCGAAGACCACGGGCTCGCCCACCACCTGGGCGGGGAGGCCCGAGCGCCGGGCCAGCTCGGCGAGGCCGGCCATCAGGCGACGGCCGGTGCCGTGCAGGGTCTCGTAGGCGCCGGGCTTGCGCAGCTCGGCCAGGGTGGCCAGGCCCGCGACGGCCGCGATGGGGTTGCCGTTGAGCGTGCCGGACTGGGAGATGAAGTCGCCCTTGCCGTCCTGCCCGGGATCGAAGGGGCGCATCAGCTCTTCCGAGGCGCAGACCGCGGCGAGCGGGAAGCCACCGCCCACGATCTTGCCGACGCAGGCGATGTCCGGGACCACGCCGTAGTACTGCTGGGCGCCGCCGTAGGCCAGGCGGAAGCCGGTGACGACCTCGTCGAAGACCAGCAGGATGCCGTACCGCCGCGTGATCTCGCGCAGGCCCTGGAGGAACCCGGGCTGGGGCGGGATCAGCCGCTGGAAGGGCTCGACGATCACCGCGGCCAGCTCGTCGGCGTGGGTGGCCACGATGCCCTCCACCGTCGCCAGGTCGTTGTAGGGCGCGATGAGCACCTCGGCTTCCAGCGCGTGCGGGATGCCGGAGGAGTCCGGGACCGGCGCGGGGAAGGCCTTGGGCGAGCGCGGAGTCGAGCTCATCATCGAGTAGTCGTGGGAGCCGTGGTAGCCCCCCTCGAACTTGAGGATCTTGTCGCGCTGCCGCGCGGTGCGGGCGACGCGCAGCGCGAAGAAGGTGGCCTCCGAGCCCGTCGCGGTGAAGCGCACCTGCTCGGCGCACGGCATCGCGCGGCAGATCTCCTCGGCCAGCTCGATGATCGGCTCGGTCACCATGAAGTAGGTGGTGCCGCCCTCGAGCTGCGCGCGCACCGCGGCCACCACCGCGGGATGGGCGTGGCCCAGCACCAGCGGGCCGGAGGCCATCACGTAGTCGATGTACGCGCGCCCGCTCACGTCGTAGATCTTCGAGCCCTTCCCGTGCTTGACCACGAAGCCCATGTCATCGGCGTAGCGGGAGGTCCCCAGCACGCCGCCGGGCAGCCGCCGGCGCGCGCGCTCGAGCAGCGTGGTCTCCTCGGTGGAACGGGGCGTCGTCGGGTCGCTCATAGTCGGGCCCTCAGGGTAGGGAGAAGCGCTGCGCGTTGCCCATGTGCGGCCAGGCGTAGGCCTGCACGCCGGCCAGCATCTGGCGGATGTGGTTGCGATCGTGGTGCACCCACTCGTGGAGCAGCTCGGCCACGGTGAGGAAGCCGACCTTGGGATGCTGCCCGCCCCGCGACAGGTCCGCCGGCGCCAACCCGGCCACCTGCACGACGCTGGCGCTCCGGAGCTGGGTGAACTCGTGGTGGAGCCCCGGCCAGTCGCGCTCGCAATCCTTCCGGGCGCGCGCGACCGCGTCCTGGTCCCAGCCCTCGAGCGGCGGGCTCTCCTCGCTCGCCAGGATGAGACGGATCCGCCCCGAGAAGCCGCGCTTCTCGCTCTCGATGAGGTGGCCGAGCACCTCCTTCGCGCACCACTCCCCCGGCGCCGGGTGGAACGCGAGAACCGGGGCGGGCAGCGCCGAGAGCTCCGCGTGGATCGTCGCGGCCGCGGAGTGGAGCAGCGCGGCGACCGCCGGCGGCTTCAGTGGCTCGGTTGTCATGTGGGCACGGGCAAGAATGTCGGAATGTAAGACCTGGCCCCTGGCTAGTCGCGGATGACGAGCTCGGTGACCGGCACGCCGGCCTGGAAGCGGCGGACCAGGTCGTCGGGGTCGAACTCGACGCCGATCGGGTTGCGGTCGAAGGCGGGCGAGAGCATCCAGGCCTGCCCTTCCTCGGCGGTGGCGAAGTTGTCGATCTGCAGCTCCACCCGGTTGCCGTCGGGGTCCACGTAGTACATCGACGTGGTCGGCCCGTGGTTGATGGCGCGGAACGGGCGGATGCCGGCGGCGGCGAGCCGCTCGTAGTTGCCGAGCAGCTCGCCCATGGAGGTGAAGGTGAACGCGACGTGGTGGAGGCCGGGCTGGTCGGTGGCCCGGTACCGGAGGTCGCCCCCCTCCAGGTCCCGGGGGGCCAGCGGGCCCAGGTCCACGAAGGCCACGCGGTGGTGCTCGTCGTCGTAGGTGACGAAGCAGAGCCGGGCGTTCTGGTAGATCACGCGTCCGTCGAGCACGGCGCAGTACCAGTCCCGCATCTGGGCGAGGCGGTTGGTCTGGAACACGACGTGGGCGAGCTTCGCCGGAGGCATGGGCCCGCTCTTACTGCAGCGGCGAGAACGTCGACGGCATGACGATCTTGCTCGACTGCGCGAGCAGCTCGTCGCCCCCGCCCGGCGGCGGCCAGGTGCCCGCCTTGCGCGCCTGCTCCCGGACGGCCAGCCGCTGGTCCATGCTCTTGTAGGCCCAGATGTGGACGAACCGGTTCGCGGCGCCGAACTCCACCCCGCCGGCCAGCACCAGCGGCGAGAGCTTGATCCGCTCCCCGATGGCTCCCTCCCAGCGCTTCATGACGCCGGGCAGCGAGCCCGCCATGAGGCTGTAGCGCCGGATCTCGAAGATCGGACCCAGCGTGGCCGGCGTGATGTCGGGGACGAACGGGAACGGCGTCAGGACTTCCACGTCCTGGTCGATGACGAACTCGCGGATCTTGGGCGGCCAGTTCGGATCCTTGGACGCCTCGGCCCGGATGCGGGCGCGCTCGGCGAGGTCCCGGTAGCCCCACACGTGGATGATCTCGTTGAGGGGCCCGATCTCGGTGTGCCAGAAGGCGGTGAGCGGCGAGTACTTCTTCCGGTACTCATAGGCCTCCCCGTAGCGCTTCTCCACCTCGGCGAGGCTGCGGGGCTTGAGCGTGTAGGTCCGGAACTCGTAGATCATCGCCGACCTCCTGTCCTGGGTGCGCTCCGGGGATCACCGCCGCGACGGCGGCACCCGCGAAGTCTGCGCCCCAATTCCGGGGACGTCAAGCGGCCGGCGCCGGGGGCCCGCCCGGTCTACTCGCTGAGGTATTCGCGGATGCGCTCGATCGCCTCGTTACTCCCGATCAGCACGGCCTTGTCGCCCGGCTTGAGCTCGAAGCCGGCGGAGGGCCCGATCTCCAGGGTCCCGGCCCGGTTCACTGCGATCACCTGCACCCCGAAGCGGTTGCGCAGCCGCAGGCTCTCGAGCGACCCGGCGAGCCGCTCCCGGATCTCGATCTCGATCACGCCGTGCGCGGTGCCGAGATTGAACGCGTCGAGGATGCTCGGGTTCGCGAGCTGCTTGGCGACCCGGATCCCCATGTCGTGCTCCGGTCTGATGACCTCGTCGGCGCCCACCTTCGCGAGCACCCGGGCGGCCAGGCTCGAGGCCACCTTGCTGATCACGTGCTTCGCCCCCACGCTCTTGGCCGCCACCGTCGCCAGGATGTTGGCCTCGAGATTGTCGCCGATCGCCACGATCACCGCGTCGAAGTTGCTGCATCCGAGCTTCCTCAGCGTGGCCTCGTCGGTGGCGTCGCCGATCGCGGCATGGGTGACCTGGCTCATGATCGCCTCGACCTCCTCCTCGCTGCGGTCGATCACGACCACCTCGTGGCCGAGGTTGTAGAGGGTCGTGGCGACCGCGGAGCCGAACCGCCCCGCCCCGATGACCAGAAACTGTCTCGCCTTCACGGTTCCTCCTCCAGGGCCGATCCGTCCGCGCCGGCCCCCTCACGCGCCGCTCGAGAATCGCTCAGCCGACGACGACGTCCTCCGCCGGATACTCCAGGCGCCGCTCCGGCGGCGCTTCCACGAGCGCCAGCCCCAGCGTCAGCGGGCCGAGGCGGCCGATGAACATCAGCACGACGATGACGAGCTTGCCGGCCGGACTGAGATCGGCGGTGATGCCCATCGACAGGCCGACGGTGCCGAACGCGGAAAACGTCTCGAAGGCCAGGCGCAGCAGGCCGAGCTCGCCGTCGGTCAACGACAGGACGATCAGCCCGGCGGAGACCACCATGAAGCTGCTCAGGGTGATGACGCCGGCCCGTACCGCGGTCTGGACCGGAACGCGCCGGTTGAAGAGCTGCAGCTCGCCGCGCCCGCGGCTCAGGCTCCAGGCGCTGCCGACGAGCACGAAGAAGGTGACGGTCTTGATGCCGCCGGCCGTCGATCCGGGATTGCCTCCGATGAACATGAGCAGGATGGTGACCAGCAGGGTGGCTTGCTGCATCTCGGCATAGTCGACGGTGTTGAATCCCGCGGTGCGAGGCGTGATCGCCTGAAAGAGCGTGGCCATGACCCTGACCGGTCCCGGCAGGCCGCCGAGCGTGCGCGGATTCGTCCACTCCAGGGCAAGCAACAGGACCGTCGCCACCCCGATCAGCAGGGCGGTGGCGCTCAGCGCGATCTTGGTGTGCAGGCTCAGGGGCGCCCGTTGCGCCTGCCAGTGCCGGGCGATCAGGTTGACGACCACGACGAACCCGAGCCCTCCCAGGACGATCAGGGCGAGGATCACGACGTTCACGAGAGGGTCCCCCACGTAGCGCGCCAGGCTGTCCGCGTACAGCGAGAAGCCGGCATTGTTGAATGCGCTGACCGAGTGGAAGACCGCCTGCCAGGCGCCCGGTCCCCATCCGTCCGCCGCGGCCATCCGGGGATAGAGAAGGAGGGCGCCGGCCAGCTCCACGCCGAGCACCACCACGGCGATGCGGCGCACGAGACGGACGACACCTCCGACCTGCAGCGAGCTCAGCTGGGTCTGCACGTTCATGCGCTCCCGGAACCCGAGCCGGCGGCCGGTGACCAGGGCCAGGAGCGTGCCGACCGTCAGGATGCCGAGCCCGCCCATCTGGATCAGGATGGCGATGAGGGCCTGCCCCACCGGGCTGAAGTCCCGTCCGGTATCCACCACGATGAGGCCGGTCACGCAGACCGCGCTGGTGGCGGTGAAGAGCGCCTCCAGCCAGCCGATGTCGGCGCCGGGCGCGTGGGCGATCGGCAGCCTGAGGATCACGGTCCCGGCGGCGACGGCGGCGGCGAAGGACAGCACGATGAGCTGGGCCGGAGACCAGCCCCGGCGGCGGGTGCGGAAGGCGACGACCGGTTCTGCGCTGATCGATTCCATGCGGTCGGCCCACTGTAGCGCCTTTCAACCGCGCAAGCGTCGACCGGGCTCGATCTTCACGGGATCTCGCGGTGCCTCCCGGCCGGCCCGCGGCCGGCTCCGTCCGGGCCCGGTCCATGCTAGGGTGTGGCCGGTCATGGCGGCCGCAACGGCGCGGTTCGGCATCGTGTTCCTGCCCGAGTCCCTCACCGGCTTCGGGGAGCTCTGCCGCGAGACGGAGGCGGCCGGCTTCGACTGGCTCGGGGTGGCCGATTCGCAGTCGGTCTTCCGCGAGCTCTACGTGGCCCTCACGCTGGCCGCGCTCCATACCCGGCGCGTGACGCTCGGCCCCCTCGTCACCAATCCGCAGACCCGGCACCTCGTGGTCACCGCGAGCGCCATCGCCTCCGTGGACGAGCTCGCGGGCGGCCGCGCCGTCCTCGGCCTGGGCTCGGGCGACAGCGCGATCTCCACGATCGGCGCGCCGCCGGCCACGGTGGCCGGGCTCGAGGACGCGATCGTCACGCTCGGCCGGCTGACCGCGGGCGAGCCGGTGGACCGCGGCGGGCAACCCTGGCGCGTGCACCGCTCGACGCGCCGCGTGCCGATCTACCTCGCCGCCGGGGGACCGCGCACGCTCGAGCTGGCCGGCCGCGTGGCCGACGGGGTGATCTGCGGCCTGGGCCTGACGCCCGAGGTGATCGCGCTGTCGCTCGCCGCGATCGAGCGCGGCGCGCGCGCGGCGGGCCGCGCGCTGGACGACATCGACGTCTGGTGGTTCGCCAAGACCAGCCTGGCCGGCACGCGGGCCGACGCGATCGAGTCGATCAAGATGGCGCTGGCCGCGAGCGCCAACCACGCCTTCCGCTTCACGCTCGAGGGCAAGGGCGTACCGCCCGACCTGCACGGGAAGATCCGGGCGCTGCAGCGCGAGTACAGCGCCCACCACCACGAGATCGCGGGCGCCGCCAACGCGAGCCTGCCCGACCGCTTCGACCTCACCGAGTTCCTGGTGGACCGCTTCGCGATCGCGGGCGCGCCCGCCGACTGCGTGGCCCAGATCCGGCGCGCGATGGGGGCGGGGGCGCGGCAGTTCATGATCACCGGCATCGTCCCGGACCCGCGCGCCTTCGCGCGCCGGTGGATGGAGGAGGTCGCCGGCGCTCTTTGATCCTCGCCGCGTTCCGCGTCCGCAGCTTCCGCTTCCAGTGGCCCGCCGACCTCCTCACCTCCTGGGCGTTCGAGATGGAGACGCTCGTCCTGGGCTGGTACGTGATGGTGGAGACCGGCTCGGTGCTGCTCCTCACCGTCTTCGGCTCGCTGCAGTTCCTGGGCACGCTCGCCGCGCCCATGTTCGGCGTGCTCGGCGACCGGGTCGGGGCGCGCCTCATGCTGTGCGCGATGCGCGCGATCTACGTGGGCCTCGCCGCGCTCGTGATGGTCCTGGCCTTCACCGGGCTCCTGACCCCCGCGTGGGTGCTCGTGCTGGCCGGCCTCAACGGGCTCGTGCGTCCCAACGATCTCGTCATGCGCAACACGCTGATCGGCGAGACGATCCCGCCGGACCACCTCATGGGCGCGCTCGGCATGTCGCGGGCCACCATGGACTCGGCCCGGGTGGGCGGGGCGCTCGCGGGCGCGGGGCTGTCCATCCTGCTGGGAATCGGGGGCACCTACGCGTTCGTGGCAGCCTTCTACCTGGCGGGTCTCGCGCTCACCTTCGGCGTCGCGCGGGCGGCCCCATTTCCCTCCCCCCCTGACCGGGGAGAGGGCAGGGTGAGGGGGCTGCCGTTGAGGGGCACGCGCTGGCGCGAGCTCAAGGATGGGCTCGCGCACATCATGACGCGGCCGCAGCTCCTGGCCCCGATGTGGCTGGCCTTCCTGATCAACCTCACGGCCTATCCGGTGTCGGGCGGGCTCCTGCCCTACGTGGCCCGCGAGATCTACCGGGCCGACGCCACCGGCCTGGGGTCGCTGGTCGCCAGCTTCTCGCTCGGCGCGCTCCTCGCCTCGCTCGCCATGGTCCTGACGGGCGGGCCGCGCCACCCGGAGCGCTTCACGCTGGTCTCCACCGTGATCTGGTACGTCCTGCTCGCCGGCTTCGCCTACGTGCAGAGCATGGCGGTGGGGCGCCTCGTGCTGTTCGCGGCCGGCTTCGTGCAGTCCATCGCGATGATCGCGATGACCGCGACGCTGCTCACCGCCGCCGGCGAGGGCTTCCGGGCGCGGGTCATGGGCGTGCGCATGCTCGCGGTCTACGGCCTGCCGCTCGGGCTCCTGGCCGCCGGCGCGCTGATCGAGCGGATCGGCTACCCGCTGACCGTCGCCGCCCTGGCCGCGGGGGGGCTCGCGTTCACCGCGCTGATCGCGGTCCGGTGGCGCGCCGCGATGTGGCCGGGCCCGCGGGTGCCGGTGGAGACCACGCCCGCCCACCGGGCCTGAGGTCAGGCGTTCGGGATCCAGGGCCAGTATTTCGCGATCGCGCCCGCGTCGACGCGGAAGTCGCATCCGGTGATCATCTCCGCGTCGTCGGAGGCCAGGAACACCGCGCTGCGGGCGTAGTGGCGGGGGCTCGGGAGCCGGCCCATCGGCACCATCGCGCGGAAGTCGAGCGGGCCGGCGCTCCGCGCGGTCGGGGGCCGGCCCCACGCGGTGGCGCGCTCGAGCCCCTCCTCGGGGTCGGTCGCGGTGGGGGTGAGGCTGTTGACGCGGATGCGGTGGCGCGCCAGGTCCATGGCGGCGGCGCGGGTGAAGTTGAGCAGGCCGCTCTTGCTCGTGCAATAGCCGATATTGCCGGCCTGCCCCTGGTGGCCCGCCGTCGACCCGATCACGATGATGCTGCCGGGGCGCCGCTGCTCCACCATGAGGCGGGCCACGTGCTTGGTGCACAGGAAGGTCCCGGTCAGGTTGACCGCGAGCTGGCGCTGCCAGCGCTCGAGCGGCATCTCCAGCACGCCCAGGCCGCCGAGCACCCCCGCGTTGCTGACGAGGACGTCGACGCCGCCGTACGCGTCGCGAACCTGCGCCACCGCCGCCATCACCTGCGCCTCGTCGGTGACGTCGCAGACGACGCCGAGCGCCTCGCCCCCGCGGCCCGTGATCCAGTCCGCGCACTGGCGCGCGTTGTCGGCCCGGAGGTCCAGGCACGCCACCCGGGCCCCCTCGTCGGCGAGCCCCTGGGCGATGCCCGCGCCGATGTTGGGGCTGGTGCCGGTGACGATCGCGACCTTCCCAACGAGCTTCATTGGCCCGGCGAGCTTCACCGCCGCGCGTTCGCCCTCTGCTCCTCCTGCAGGTACCGCACGGAGACGCGGTTGAGCGGCACCTCCTCGGGCGCCAGGCCGCCGGGGTTGTGGTACTCGAAGGGCGCGTCGCGGCCGCCCAGGTGCTTGGTCACCACCAGGCGCCGCCACTGGATCACCTCGGCGTCGGTGCCCGAGAGCTTCTCCGGCGTGTCGTAGCGCTGGTTGAGCATCACCCGCTCGTCCTGCCGCGAGAAGTTGTACTCGATGATCCACCGGTGGAGCGCCGCGTACAGGAACCGCTGCCAGAGGCGCGCCGCTGCGCTCTTCGGCCGGAGGTAGTGGTAGTACCAGACGCGCGTCAGCTTCTCCTCGACCGGCACGCACATGCGCGTGTAGAGGTCGTAGGCGAACTCGGCGCGGAACATGCCGGGCAGGTGGTGGCCGCCGCACCAGCGCGCCGATCGGGGCGGCGGGATGTTGCGGCGGGCGCGCTCGACGAGCGGCCGCAGGAGCCACGTCCAGTAGCGGCGATAGGTGGTCCTGGGCCACGTCCAGCCGCTCGGGTAGAGGTCCTGGAGCGGGCTCTGGCGCATGTAGTTGGACTCGGCCACGTCGCCTCCGAAGCCGTTGCCGACGAAGATGGGGTGCTCGCCCTGGGCCCCGCGGGCGATGAAGCCGGCCCGCGCCACCACGAGGGCGTTGCGATGCACGTAGTTGACGTGCGAGTCCATCGAGTTCTCGAGGGCGACCTCCCAGTTGCACCGCCAGTAGACCTGGCCGGTGAGCACCAGCGCCTCCGGATCGAAGAACTCCTCGGGCACGTCCTCCTCGATGGGCGCGGGATCCCGCTCGCCGATCCACACGAACACCACGCCCTTGAGCGTGCGGGTCGGGTAGGCCCGGGCCTCCGTGCCCGGCTTGCCGCACACGCCGGAGTCCGGGCCTTCCGAGAGCACCGCCACGTTCTTGCCGCCCTCGTCGTACACCCAGCCGTGGTACGGACACGCCACCGTGCCGCGGTAGTGACAGTGCCCCTCGCTCAGGCGCGCGCCGCGGTGCGGGCAGACGTCCTGGATGGCCACCACGCTGCCGGTGGCGCCGCGGAAGAGGCAGAGCTCCTCGCCGAGCAGCGAGACCTTCACCGGCCGGCGCCGGCCGACCCGCCGGTCGGCGACCGCCGGATACCAGTAGTTGCGGAGCCCGAGGGGCGGGATCTGCGGGCGGATGTCGCCGTGCAGCCGCCCGGTCATGGCCTGAACACCGCGAAGCACTTGTTGGAGTTGAACGACCACGTCTCGACGAGCTCGCACTCGTCCGGCTTGCGCCCCAGCTCCTCCATCGCGCCGGCCAGCATGCACCAGTTGAGCATCTCCTGCTGGCCGGCGTCCTCGATCGCCGCGAGCGGCACGCTGCGCCACGTCTCGTAGTCGCCGAGGCGGAGCGCCGCGTGGAGGCGGCGGTCGGCCGGGATGTCCGGGTAGAGCTGATGGTTCTTGTCGGTGAGGAACGCGTGGGACCAGCTCGAGGACGCGACGAGGGCGACCCGCCACGGGCTCTCGCGCATCGCCCGCGCGGTCGCCGCGCCCACCTCCATGCATCGCTTCGGGGTGGGCGAGGGCGGATCCAGATCCGCCTCCGCGAGCGGGTTCGCGAGGCTCGCCCGGAAGCCGCGCTGGGCGATCACGCGGCGGCCGTAGCAGTTGACCTGGAACGGAACCACCGGATACGGGAAGCCGACCCGGTCGTAGTCGAGGAACAGGATCGTGTTCAGGAAGGCGTGCGCGAGCCCCTGGTGATGGAGCGGCTTGTAAGCGTACGGCATGTCCACGCCCTGCTCGAGGAGCCGCCGGGCCAGGTACTTGCCCGCCTCCCGGTGGCCCGCGATGGGGAAGACGGTGTCGGGCCCCTCGCCCCACACGTTGCCGCCCTGGTCCCGCTGCCGGTGGCGCGCCTCGATCCGATCGTAGGCGAGGATGCAGAAGGGCGGGATGATGTCGTCGACGAAGTTCTCGTGCTGGTCGTCACCCCAGATGATCACGAGATCGGGCCGGAACTCGTCCAGCGTGCGGCGCATGCGGCGGAGATGCTGGAGCAGCGTGTGCCGGTGCGCCGCCGCCGACGCCGTCCCGCCGTCGGCGCCGTACTCGCGGCGCATCGGCTCGGGCCAGCTCCCGGGATCGCGAAGCCGCTCGGGGAAGCCGGGATCGCGAAGAACCATCCGGAGGATGTCGGCCATGTGCTCGTCGCGGCCGATGAGCGGTGGATAGTGCGTCAGACCCAGCCCGAGGATCTCTCCCATGTCCGGTCCCTCCCGCGGTGCGGCTTCCCGCCGATCGTAGGCGCGCGGGGCTGGAAGTCAAGCCCCTTGCCGTCGGGCCTTGCCCTGACCACCCCTCACCCTGCCCTCTCCCCTGAGGGGAGAGGGAGAACAGAGGCGGAGTTGGTATACACTCCGGGGCGCACGCACCGCCGCGCTCGAGGGAGGGGTCGATGAAATTCACCTGGTTCAACCTGATGCCCTGGCCGTACCTGCCCGACGACTTCCGCGAGCAGAACCGGTCGGTCTGGGTCGACATTCCCAGCAAGCTCTACGACCCGAGGAAGGGGCACGTCGTCTACCACCAGTACATGGACCAGCTCGAGTACGCGGAGTCCCTCGGCTTCGACGGCATCGGCTGCAACGAGCACCACCAGAACGGCTACGGGCTCATGCCCTCCCCGAACCTGATCGCGGCCGGCCTGGCCCGGCGGACCTCGCGCGCCGCCATCTGCGTGATCGGCAACTCGATCGCGGGCTACAACCCGCCGATCCGGGTGGCCGAGGAGTTCGCCATGCTCGACGTCATCTCGGGCGGGCGCCTGGTGGCCGGCTTCCCGGTCGGCACCCCGATGGACACCAACTTCTGCTACGGCCAGATCCCCGCGCTGACCCGCGACAAGTACCGGGAAGCGCACGACATGATCATGAAGGCGTGGGCCGAGGACGAGCCCTTCGCCTTCGACGGCAAGTACAACCAGCTCCGCTGGGTGAACTGCTGGCCCAAGCCGATCCAGAAGCCGCACCCGCCCATCTACATCCCGGGCGGCGGCTCGATCGAGACGTGGGACTTCTGCCTCGACCACGACTACAACTACTCGTATCTGTCGTTCTACGGCTACGTGCGCGGCAAGTCACTGCTCGATGGCTACTGGGACCGCGTGGCCGCGCGCGGCAAGGACGATTCGCCCTACCGCGCGGCCTTCGCCCAGATCATCTGCGTGGCCGACACCGACGCGGAGGCCGAGGAGCTCTACGCGGAGCACTGCCTCTACTTCTTCAACCGGTGCCTGCACGTGTTCCCGCCGTTCGCGGACCCGCCGGGCTACCGCACCGTGAACACCATCAAGTACGGTGCGCTCTCGCAGCTCCGCCTCGAGGCGCAGAAGCTCATGGCCAACCTCACCTGGAAGCAGCTCGTGGACGAGCGCTTCATCATCGCGGGCAGCCCGGAGACGGTGCGCCAGCAGCTCGAGGAGTGCATCGAGGGGCTGCGGATCGGCCACCTCTTCTGCCTGCTCCACACCGGCAACATGCCGGACTGGAAGACCCGCCACTCCACCAAGCTCTTCGCCGAGAAGGTCATGCCGCAGCTCCGCGACCTGTGGCCCGACTGGAAGCACGACGACCGCTGGTGGATCCACCCGATGGAGGACCGCCTGCACCCGGAAGAGACGCAGCCCGGGGCCGAGAAGCCCGGCCAGACGTGGCCGCAATGAAGATGCCGACCATCGGGAGGACCGCGTGCGCGATGCCGCGATCAGGGGTCGCCGCAATGAACGCGCAGACGATCAGGACTGCACCGCATGCGCGATGCCGCGATCAGGAGTCGCCGCAATGGAACGCGCCGACCATCGGGACAGGACCGCGTACGCGATGCCGCGATCAGGAGTCGCCACCATGAAGGCGCGCACGATCGAGACGAGGAAGGGCGCGCGCTGCCGCGTGCTCGAGGCGGGCGGCGGCATGCCGCTCGTGTTCTTCCACGGCGCGGGAGGCCTGCTGGCCGACAACCCGTTCCTCGACCAGCTCGCGGCGCGCTATCACGTCTTCGCCCCCGAGCTGCCGGGCTACGGCGAGTCCACCGGCGAGGAGCTGCTGGAGGACATGCTCGACTTCACGCTGCACGGCTGGGACGTGGTCGCGGCCCTCGGGCTCACCCGCCCGCACCTGGTCGGCCACTCGATGGGCGGCATGATCGCGGCCGAGATGGCCGCGATCGCGCCCGGCGATCTCGACCGGCTCGTGCTCGTGGGCGCGGCGGGGCTCTGGATGGACGAGCACCCGATCCCCGACATCTTCGCCCTGCTCCCCGGCCAGCTCATCGAGCTGCTCTTCGAGGATCCGGAGAAGGGCCAGGCCTGGCTCACCGGCGGCGCGGACTTCTCGGACATGGAGGTCTTCAAGGAGTTCTACCTGGGCCAGCAGCGGCGGCTGGCGATGGCGGGCAAGATCCTCTTCCCGATCCCGAACCGCCGGCTCTCCAAGCGCCTCTACCGGGTGACCGCGAAGACCCTGATCCTCTGGGGCGGCGCGGACCGCCTGATCGTCCCGGCCTATGCCGAGCGCTGGCGCCGCCTGATCCCCGGCGCGACGGTCGAGCTCGTTCCCGGCGCCGCGCACATGCTGCCGTACGAGCAGCCGGCCGCCTTCGTCGGCGCGGTCTCCCGGTTCCTCGGATGAGCGAGCGCCCGGGCGACGGCTGGATCGGCCGGCCGCTCAAGCGGCGGGAGGATCACCGCCTGCTCACCGGCGCGGGCGCCTTCGTGGACGACATGACGCCGCCGGGGTGCCTGCACGTGGCCCTGCTCCGCTCCCCGCACGCCCACGCCCGCCTCCTCCGCCTCGACGTGGAAGGCGCGCGGCGCGCCCCGCGCACCCTGATGGTGGTCACCGGCAAGGACGTGGCGCATCTGGCGCCGATGCCGGTGAACCGGCTGATGCCCGACATGCGCGTGCCGCCGCATCCCATCCTGGCCGAGAGCCAGGTCCACGCGGTCGGCATGCCGGTGGCCGCGGTGGTGGCCGAGGACGCCTACGCGGCCCACGACGCGCTCGATCTCATCGGGGTGGACTACGAGCCCCTGCCCGGCCTGCCCGAGCCGGAGGCGGCGCTGGCGCCCGGCGCCCCCCTGCTCTTCTCCGGCGTCGACGGCAACCGCGTGCTCACGCGCACGCTCCGCGAGGGCGACACGGCGGGCGCCTTCGCGGCGGCGGCGCACGTGGTGCCCCTGCGCGTGGCGCAGAATCGGCTCTCCGCGGTGGCGATGGAGCCGCGCTCGGTCCTGGCCACCTTCGACCGCTTCACCGACGAGCTGACCATGTGGGTGTCCTGCCAGGCCCCGTTCCGCATCCGCGGCGAGGTGGCGCGCCTGCTCGAGCTGCCGGAGAGCCGCGTGCGCGTCATCGCCCCCGACGTGGGCGGCGGGTTCGGCGTCAAGACCGGCCCCTACCGCGAGGACGTGCTGCTGGCCTGGCTGGCGCACCGGCTCGGCCGCCCGGTCAAGTGGGTGGCCACCCGCCGCGAGGACCAGGTCACCACCAACCAGGCGCGCGGCTCGGTCTGCGAGGGCGCGCTGGCGCTGGACGCGGGCGGGCGCATCACCGGGCTCCGCGCGACGATCACCGCGCCGCTCGGGTCCTCGCTGATGAACGCGGCGGCCGGCTCGCCCTGGAACCACGCGCGCCTCCTGCCCGGGGCCTACGTCGTCCCGAGCTGCGATATCACGGTCAACGGCGCGCTCACCACCACCGCCCCGGTCGCCGCCTATCGCGGCGCGGGCCGGCCGGAGGCGTGCTTCTTCATCGAGCGGCTGATGGACACCGCCGCCCGCGCGATTGAGCTCGACCCCGCGGAGCTCCGGCGACGGAACTTCATCCCCGCCGACCGGTTCCCCTACAAGACCATCACCGGCCAGGTCTACGACTCGGGCGATTACCCGCAGGCGCTGGACCGCGCGCTCGCGGCCGCCGACTACGCCGGGCTGAGGCAGCGGCAGGCCCGCCGGCGCGCGAAGGGCGAGATCGTCGGCGTGGGGCTGGCCTCCTACGTGGAGCCCTGCGCGCTCGGCTGGGAGAGCGGCAGCATCCGCGTGGAGCGCTCCGGCCAGGTCACCGCGATCACCGGCTCGAGCGCCCACGGCCAGGGGCACGAGACCACGTTCGCACAGGTGGTGGCGGATCACCTGGGCGTCACCCCCGACGAGGTCACGGTGCGGCACGGCGACACGCGCTCCGGCCCCGAGGGCTTCGGCACCTTCGGCAGCCGCAGCGTGGCGCTGGGCGGCGGCGCCCTCGTGCGCACCTCGGTGGAGGTGCGCGACAAGGGCCGGCGCATCGCGGCCCGGCTGCTCGAGGCCGCGCCCGAGGACATCGTGCCCGTGCGCGGCGGCTTCCAGGTGGCGGGCGTGCCGGCCAAGCGCGTGGCGTGGAAGGACGTGGCCACCGCGGCCTACGCGGGCGGCCGGGCCCTGCCCCCGGGCGACACCCCCGGGCTCGAGGCCACCACGTACTTCCAGCCGGACGGCGAGGTCTGGAGCTTCGGCGCGGTGGTGTGCGGACTCCGCATCGAGCCCGAGACCGGCCGGCTCCACCTCGAGCAGCTCGTCTGGGTGGACGACGCGGGAACGATCATCAATCCCCTCCTGGCCGAGGGCCAGCTCCTGGGCGCGCTGGCCCAGGGCCTGGGGCAGACCCTGATGGAGGCCATCGTGTACGACGCCGACGGCCAGTGCCTCACCGCCACGCTCATGGACTACGCGATCCCGCGCGCCGCGGATATGCCGCACGTGCTCATCGAAAAGATGCACACCGCGTCGCCGCGCAACCCGCTCGGGGCCAAGGGGCTGGGCGAGGCCGGCTGCATCGCGATGCCGCCCGCGATCGTGAACGCGGCGGTGGACGCGCTCGCCCCGCTCGGCGTCGGCCACCTCGACATGCCGCTCACCCCCGAGCGCCTGCGCGCCGCGCTCTCCGCGGGCCGATGAAGAGCATCGACATCCACGCGCACGTGGTCCCGCGCCGGGTCTGGGAGGCCGCCGCCGGCCGGCACGACTGGTACGGCTTCCGGCACGAGCCGGGCGAGGGCCTCGGTACCTTCCTGGGCAACGGCCGGCGCATCGGCTTCACCTCTCCCAAGGTGCGCTTCACGCCCGAGGAGCGCCTGGCCGACATGGACGCGCAGGGCGTGGACGTGCAGGTGCTCTCCATCCACACCCCGTTCTTCGGCTACCACCTGGACGCGGCGCAGGGCGCGGCGCTCGCGCGCGAGGTCAACGACGAGATCGCGGCGATGACCCGGCGGTGGCCGACGCGCTTCGCGGGCCTCGCCACCCTGCCCATGCAGGACACGACGGCGGCGATCGAGGAGCTGGAGCGCGCGGTGACCGGGCTCGGCCTCAAGGGCGCCGAGCTCGACACGATCGTGAACGGCGAGAACTGGGACGCGCCGCGCTTCCGGCCCTTCTTCGAGGCCGCCCAGGCCATGGGCGCAGTGCTCTTCTACCATCCGCAGCCGCAGCACAACTTCATGATGGAGCGCACCACGCGCTACGGGCTCTTCAACAGCCTGGGCGTGATCATGGAGGACGCCATCGTGGTCGCCATCCTGATCCTGGGCGGCGTGCTCGAGGCGTGCCCCGATCTCAAGGTGTGCGTCGCGCACGGCGGCGGGCCGGCCTGCTACGCGATGGGCCGGCTGGACCGGGGCTGGCAGGGCAATCCCGAGGCGCGGAAGAGCATCCCCCGGCCGCCCAGCAGCTATCAGAGCCGCCTCTACTACGACACCGTGGTGGGGAGCGAGGCCGCGCTCCGCTTCCTGATCGACCAGGTCGGCATCGAGCGCGTCGTGCTGGGCAGCGACTGGCCCTTCGTGCCGTGGCACCCCTCCCCGGTCACCTGGGTGCAGGGGCTCGCGAGCTTGACCCCGGACGAGAAAGAGAAGATCCTCTGGCGCAACCTCGAGATCCTGCTCACGCTCGACACCACACCCGCAAGGAGGCGGACATGATGCGCCTGCTCATCGCAGCCCTCCTCGTCGCGCTCGTCGGCGGCCCCGCGCCCGCGACCGCCCAGGAGATCACGCTCAAGCTCAGCCACTTCGTCCCGCCGGTCGCGCCCCCCCACGCGACCTTCCTCGCTCCGTGGGCCGCGAAGGTCGAGAAGGAGTCCGGCGGCCGGCTCAAGGTCCAGATCTACCCGTCGATGCAGCTCGGGGGCACGCCCCCGCAGCTCGTCGACCAGATCAAGGACGGCGTGGTGGACATCGGCTGGACGGTGGTCGGCTACACCGCCGGACGCTTCCCGAAGACCGAGGTCATGGAGATGCCGTTCCTGCACACCAACGCGCTGGGCACGACGCTGGCGCTGCAGGACTACTACGAGAAGCACCTCCGGGACGAGTACAAGGACTACCACGTGCTGCTGCTGCACGTGCACGGCGGCGCGCTGGTCCACGCCGGCAAGCCCATCCTGAAGCTCGAGGACTACAAGGGCCTGAAGATCCGGACCCCGAACCGCGGCGGGAGCGTCTTCCTGCGCGCGGTCGGCGCCAACCCGGTCGGCGCCCCCGTGCCCGAGGTGCCCCAGATGCTCTCGAAGGGGGTCGTCGACGGCGCCCTGCTGCCCTACGAGATCGCCAACCCGCTCAAGGTGCACGAGCTGGTGAAGTACCACTCCGAGTTCGCGGGGCCGCAGCCGCGCATCGGCACCACCGTGTTCCTCTTCGGCATGAACAAGAAGCGCTACGAGAGCCTGCCCGCCGATCTCAAGAAGGTGATCGACGCGAACTCGGGCCGCAACATCGCCGAGATGGCCGGGCGGAACTGGGACAATATCGAGAAGCCCGGCAAGGCGGCCGCCCAGAAGGCGGGGAACAACTTCCCGGTGATGCCGGTGGCCGAGGTCGAGCGCGTCCGCGCGGTGGTCAAGCCCGAGATCGACAAGTTCCTGAAGGACCTGTCGGGCGCCGGCTTCGACGCCCACGCGCTC
>DATLFG010000006.1:0-144996 GCA_035524955.1 Candidatus Limnocylindria bacterium
GCGCTGCAGAACGCGGCGTCGGTGGCCGCGCTGCTGCTGACGACGGAGGCGCTGATCACCGACCTGCCCGAGGAGAAGCCGGCGGCGGCCCCGCCCATGGGGCACGGCGACTTCTAGGTCCGGACACTCGGATCGAGGCCCTGCGGCCCCTGCCGGCAACGGCAGGGGCCGTACGTTGTTCGGGGATCCGGACGCCGATGGAACACCGGGGCAAGGCGGGAGCGTCACCTCCGCCCACAAAGCGTCACCTCCGTCAACGCATCGGGGTTTGGTTGCGGGACCGGGCCAGCCGGAGGTGGCCGACGATGCCAGCACTCTGCCCGACTTGTGGTGGGGAAACGAAGAAGGAAGTCCACCCGTGGGCCCTGCATCGTGGTCACTCTGCTCGGCTGCGTCCTCGCCGTCGCCACCTCAGTTCATGCCGAATCCGCATGGATGTTGTGGCAGCAGGCCACTGTCTTCACGGAGCGCCGGTGGATTCCCAAAGGCTGGCCTGCTCACCGGAGGACTACCGAGATGCCCGGCCCCGCCCCACCCCGCGGCCGCCGCACTCACGTAGCGCGCGGCTCAGTCCCTCTCTCGACGCTGCCCCTGACTCCCGGTGCCCCCCGCCCCACATCCGCACCCCTCCGCACGCTTCTTGACCGCGAGCCTACTGATGGCGCAGGATGGCTCGGGGTCAGAGGGGGATCGCGGTGGCGACGCTCGCCTTCGCCCCGGTGCAGCAGCGGGTAGTCGCGGAGGGAGGCCGCATTTCGCCCACCCGGTTGCGCGGCGAGGGCGCCAAGGGAGCAGCGGTTGTCCGACCTATGCGCCCCCAACGCGCGCTCGATCGTCAAGCCAGGGATGACGAGTTGAGATTCAAGAGCCGGCAACAGGCCTGGCCGTCGTCGCCCGATGCCGGTTTCCCCGGTCAGGCGGCTAGCCTTCGCGGCGGCGAAACTTTTGTCGTGCCGCCGCGTTGAAGGAAAGCATGAAAATCGCTCAGATCGCTCCGCTGTACGAGGCTGTGCCCCCCAGGTTGTACGGAGGCACGGAAAGGGTTGTTGCGCATCTGTGCGACGCACTGGTCGAGCTGGGCCATGAGGTCACCTTGTTCGCCGCGGCTGATGCCCGTACCAAAGCGCGTCTTGTCCCGGTGCGCGATCAGGCGATCCGCCTCGACGCTGCGGTATTGAGATCGGACCTCGCCGCACATCTGGTCATGCTGCACGAAGTCAAACGGCGGTCCGCGCAGTTCGATGTCCTGCACTTCCACGTGGATATGGTGCATTTCCCGATGTTCGAACAGCAGGCCCACAGGACTGTGACGACGTTGCACGGTCGCTTGGATCTCAAGGACTTGCCGTCCGCGTACGACCGTTGGCCGTCCTTCGGGCTCGTCTCGATCTCCGATCAGCAGCGCGAACCCTTGCCGAACGCGAACTGGCTGGCCACCGTACCGCACGGAGTACCGCTGGGTCAGTACGCCTTCCGCGAGCATCCGGCCGGTCGGTATCTCGCTTTCCTGGGACGAATCTCACCGGAAAAGCGTCCGGACGTGGCGATCCATGTCGCACGCCGCGCGCGCATTCCGCTCAAGCTAGCGGCGAAGGTGGATGCTGCCGATACCGTGTACTTCGAGACGGTCGTGAAACCCTTGCTGGATGACCCGTGGGTCGAGTTCATCGGCGAAATCGGCGATGAACGCAAATCGGACTTTCTCGGCAACGCGCTCGCGCTGCTGTCCCCGGTGCATTGGCCGGAGCCGTTCGGGCTCGTCATGATCGAAGCGATGGCTTGCGGGACGCCGGTCATTGCCTGGAATTGCGGCGCGATACCCGAGGTGATCGAGGACGGCCTCACCGGGTTCATCGTGAATTCCGAGGAAGAGGCGCTCGCGGCGATAGAGCGCATCGCAGCCATAGAGCGGCCTGGAATACGCGCCGTCTTCGAGCAGCGCTTTACGGCGACAACGATGGCGCGCGCCTATCTGGATGTGTATGCCCAGTTGCTGAATCGCAGGCCGTTACGCCGTGCGTCGTAAGGGCAACGGAGATCGGCTATGAGCCTGGCGGATGAACCCGCAGACCGCCGCGGCTTGCTGCCGCGGTACACCCTGAAGGATGCCAACACGTTCCTGCTGGCCGATGCTCTGGGTGACATTCAGGGCAGCGACGATGGTCTGTTCACGAACGACACGCGCGTGTTGTCGCGCCTGGAGCTCGCCATTGCCGGCCGGCGGCCATCGTTGCTGGGCGCAGCGATCAATCAAGACAACACGGTGTTTACGGCACATCTCACGAACCGGCCCCTGGCGGCCCTCGGAGCGCTGGCGCTGCCGCAAGGCGTCATTCATATCGAGCGCAGCCGCTTCCTGTGGGGCAGCCGCCTGTATGAGCGATTCACGCTCACGAACTTCAGCGAGCACGACGCGGAACTCCCGCTGAAACTGGGGTTTGCCGCCGATTTCGCCGACATATTCGAAGTGCAGGGGCACGTGCGCAAGGAGCGCGGCGTTCATCTGCCCGCGCTCGTCACCGAGCGAGCCGTGCAGTTGTCGTACCGTGGACGTGACGAGGTCGTGCGCACGACGGAAATAGCATTCTCCCTGCCTCCGGCGTCGCTATCGCCTCACGACGCGGAGTTTCGTATCGAGCTGCGACGCGGCGCCGGCGCGCAGATGTATCTCGAGATCGGCGCCGAAAACGACACCGCACCGTCGCCCGAACGATTCAGCATCGCCGGGGCGGAGTTGGCAGCGAGCATGCAGGGACGCTTGAGGCAAGGCGCATGGATCAGCACGCCCGGGCGCCTCTTCAATCAGTGGATCGACAAATCGCGTTCTGATCTCGCGTTGCTGACGACCGCACTGCCGACCGGTCCCTACCCGTACGCCGGCATCCCGTGGTTTGCTACGCAGTTCGGACGCGACGCGATCATCACCTCGTTGCAGACCCTGTGGATCAACCCGCAACTTGCCGCGGGGGTGCTGAGCTTTCTCGCCTCGACTCAGGCCCAGGAGGACTCTGCCTTTCGCGATGCTCAGCCGGGCAAGATCATGCACGAGACGCGGCGCGGGGAGATGGCGGCGCTGGGCGAGGTTCCATTCGGTTGCTATTACGGCGGCGTGGATACCACGCCGCTGTTCGTGATGCTCGCTGGCGCCTACGAGGCGCGCACCGGCGATCGCGTGCTCGTCGATCGGATCTGGACCCATCTGCTCGCGGCGACCGATTGGATCGAGCGGCGTCTGGACGACAGTCCCACGGGGTTTCTCGATTACGCCCGCGGCGAGCAAAGCGGGCTGGTGAACCAGGCCTGGAAGGACAGCTACGATTCGATATTCCACGCGGACGGGCGCTTTCCGCGCGGCCCGGTCGCCGTCGTCGAGGTCCAGGGGTACGCGTATGCCGCGCTCGAGGCCATGTCGGAGCTGGCTGCGACGCGCGGTGATCAGGCAAGGAGCGATCGGTGGATGCAGCGGAGCCAGCGGTTGCGTGCGGCGATCGAGGAACGATTCTGGGTGCCGCAGATGAACTACTACGCGATCGCGCTCGATGGCGACGGCGAGCCGTGCAAAGTGTACGGATCGAATGCGGGACACTTGCTGTTCTGCGGTGTTCCCAGCGAGGAGCGCGCCGCTGCCGTCGCGGCCCAATTGTTGTCGAGCCGCTTTGCCAGCGGCTGGGGCATCAGGACGCTGGCAGAGGGCGAACCGCGCTACAACCCGATGTCGTATCACAATGGCTCGATCTGGCCGCACGATACATCGGTGTGTGCTGCCGGTCTTTCCCGCTACGGCGGGCGCGCCGAGGTGGTTCGGATCGTGAGCGACATCTTCGAGACGGCGAATCGCTTCGGCATGCGCCTCCCGGAGCTGTACTGCGGGTTCCCGCGCATACCCGGCCAGGGTCCGGCGCCGTATCCGGTGGCCTGCCTGCCGCAGGCCTGGTCCTCGGGCACCGTGTTCCTGTTGCTGCAGGCGAGCCTGGGCATTCGCATCGACGGCCGTCGCAATGAAGTGCACATCCGGCGGCCGATGCTGCCGTCGGATATCGAGTCACTCTGCATACGCGACGTGCCGTTCGATCACGCCAGGATCGATCTGGAATTCCACCGCATCGGCGCTGAAGTCGTCGTTGTGCCCGCGAAGCATGTGGAAAGCGGAGTGCGTGTGCTCGCGCACTTGTAAAGGGAGGCGGGTTCGCAACGCATGCCCCCCCAATACTCCCTCGGTCATTCCCATGCCGGCAATGGCTCTCCATAGGGCGTCGGATGCGTACTTGAGATCCGGGAACAGCCCCGTCTCGTAGACGAACGCGGCCGCCTGCAGGTGGTCGAGCCCACGATGGAGCGCCGCGTCCGGGAGCTCGGCGACCGCCTGGAGCGACGTGAACGGGACATCTTTGCCGACGGAGGCGACCTGGAGGAGGCGTTTGTCCTCCTGGCAAGCCGGTCGATGCGCGCTGCCAGCATCACCTGGACTGAGGCCGGGAGCTGGATCGCCTGTGCCGGTTGCATCAGCCAATACTTGTCCGCGCTCCCCCGCCCGCACATTCGTTTCCGCCAGCTCCGGCGGGAATGGCGCCCGCCAGCGCGCAGCAATGGTGAGGAGGCCGCCGAGTTCCGCGACGACATGCTCGCCTTCTGGGCCGCGACGCTACGGGGGTAAGGCGCTTCCCGCGTCATTGACGTCGCCGGGACCCGGCCGGCCTCGCGTAGACGCTGCGCAGGCCCAACGTGAGCGGCGCGGCCGCCGCGCAGAGCAGCGCCATCACCAGAAACCCCTCAGCGCCGAGCCGCGCATAGAGCCGGCCCGACGCCAGTGTCAGCAGCGCCGTGGTCGCGGCAGCACCAAGCGCGTACATCGCTTGCGCTGTCGCCGCCAGATGTTGTGGGACGATCGCCGCAATGAGGCGCATGCAGGCAAGATGCAGCGCCGCGAAGGTGAGCCCATGCAGCGGCTGCACCATGGCGAGAGCCAGCACGTCGGTGGTCCGCGCCATGGCCACCCAGCGCAGCACGCCAGCGATGGCGGCGAGCGCCATGACGGCGGCCGGACTCAGGCGCTTCACGAGCGGGGGACCGATCAAGAAAAATACGATCACTTCGGCGGCAACTGACTCCGACCAGAGCACGCTTGCCATAGCCGGAGTGACGCCCGCCGCGCTCCAGCGGATGACCGCGAAGGCGTCGTGCATCGCATGGCTGCCGAGCACGAGAGCGGAAACCAGCATCACGCGCCGGAACAGCCGCATCCGCAGGAGTTCGAGCACGCCCCCCGCAGGCGCATGCGCGGCGACCGCGGGCAAGCGTTCGGGCCGTGGGTGTTCGGGCACCAGCATCGCCGCACAAGCCGCGGCGGAGAGCAGCGCCGCATGCGACACGATGATCGAGGTGAGTCCCCAGGCGCTCACCACCTGCCCACTGACCAGCGTGCCCGCGATGAAGGCGGCCGAGCCTGTTCCGCGTGCCCAGCCGTACTCGAATCTCGTCGCTCCATCACGCGGCACGGCGGCGGCCAGTGCGAGAGCATCGGCGAGCGTCGTGATGGGCGCGAGCGCAGCCGCGTGGAGCACACTGATCATCAACAGCGCCCAGAAGCCAGCCGCCGGCAACAGGCCAAGAGCAACCAGCGCGGCCAGCGCCGTGCAGACGGCGAGGACGGCGCGAAGCGCCTGCGTGAGGTCGGCGAGCCGTCCGCACAGCGGCCCGGAGATGAGCCGGATCGCCGTGCCGGTTGCGAACAGAAGCCCGAGCTGTTCTGGCACAAGCCCTCGCGCTTCGAAGAATGCCGGCATGAACGGCGATGAGACCCCGAACGCGGCGTACATCAGCGCGTACAGAGCGATGAAACGGCGCAGCGAGCTCATCGGATGTTCGTTCGCCGAATTTGTGCCCAAACTGTGCCCAACTCCAGCGCACTCTAGCGCATTCCAGCGCACTCCAGCGCACGACGCGATGGGAAGCTTCTCTTTCGGTGGCAAACAGTTACGCGCACTTACACGAGCATGGGCCTAGGTCTGAAGATCCTGGGTCGGCGGTTCAGTCCTGTCCGAGTCCACTTGTCCCCGCGCACTTGCAGGCGAGCGCCAGGTGGCTCTCATGGGTGACTGGCCGTGTTCTCTGCCGTAGGCGGGTCATTCGGCCCGCTGGGAGCCTGACCACCGGGGGCGGCTGCTGCCCCTGGTGGAAGACGCTGAGCTTCCACGCCCCCTCGCGGAGCATCGCCTCGTCGACGATCCCGTAGCCCCGCTAAAGCTCTCCGTCCGGGGCCCGACCATCGCCGTCGCCGTCGAGCGAGGCACGACGGCGCGCTCCAAGTTGCGGACGGCCGTCCGGCTGGCGGATCTCGGCCTCGGCCTGGTGGCGGAACAGATCCCCGCTGCGCTACAGTCGCGTGCGTGCTAGAAAGAAGCATCGTGCGTAAGCGAAAGATGCATCTTGCGCAGTTCCTCTGCCATAGCCCGACCTATCACAGCCTCGCCATGTGGCGGCACCCCCGTACCGCGGAGGCCGGCTTCGACTGGGCGAGGCCGGAGCTCTATCAGCACATCGCGCGGGTCTGCGAGCGCGGCAAGTTCGACATGGTCTTTTTCGCCGACCTGAACTATATCTCCGACACGTATCGCGGGACGATGGACCCGGCGATCCGGCACGCGACCCAGGCGCCGGAGCACGACCCGATCCCGCTGCTGTCGTTCATGGCCGCGGTCACCACGCACATCGGTCTCGGGGCGACGTTCTCGATCAGCCACTCGCACCCGTTCTACGCCGCGCGCATGTGGGCGACGCTGGATCACCTGACGCGCGGCCGCGCCGCCTGGAACGTGGTGACGTCACTGAACCACAACCAATCCGCGAACTACGGCGAAGAGCGCCAGTCGGCCGACGAGCGCTACGACCGCGCACACGAGTTCATTGAGGTCTGCCGCAAGCTCTGGGATAGCTGGGATCCGGACGCGGTCGTGATGGACCGCGCGGCGGGCGTGTTCGCCGATCCTACCAAAGTGCATCGCATCGAGCACGAGGGCCGGTTCTTCAGGTCGCGCGGCCCGCTCAATGTGGTGCGGTCCCCGCAGTGCGGCCCGGCGATCCTGCAGGCGGGGACGTCGCCCAAGGGGCGGACGTTCGCGGCGCGGTACGCGGATGCGATCTTCGCGATCCAGCCGAACATCGCGGGCGCGAAGGCGTACTACGACGACATCAAGAGCGGCACCGTGAGCGAGGGGCGCAGACCCGAAGCGTGCCGGATCCTGTTCGGCATCCAGCCGATCCTCGGCGCGACGGAGGACGAGGCGTGCGAGAAGCAGGCGCTGCACAACCGCCTCGTACCGCTCGAGGGTGGCATGGCGATTCTCTCGGGCCACCTCGACTTCGATCTGTCGACGTTGCCGCTCGACGAGGTGATGGCCAGACGCACGGAGCCGCAGCTGCAGCGCATGCAGACGCGGTACCGAACGTTGACGGGCGAACTGCTCACGCTGCGCGAGGTGGCGCAGCGCCACGGACAGAGCGTGGGGCTGGTCCAGATGGTCGGCACGCCAGCGCAGGTGGCCGACCAGATGGAAGACTACTTCGATAAGGTAGGCGGTGACGGATTCATGCTGTCGCCGATCTATTCACCGGGTGCCATCGAGGAGTTCGTCGACCTCGTTGTGCCGGAGCTGCAGCGGCGCGGCCGGTACCGCCAGGACTACACGGGGACGACCCAGCGCGATCATTTGATGCAGGAGGACTGAGAACGCGCGGTCGTGACTGAACCACGGGGTCAGGTAACGACCTCGAAACCGAAACGCTAGTAACCTGTTTTCCTGCAAGTGGTTGCGGGCCCCGATACAAACCAGCGAAAGGCGCGGGCGCGCGTCACAAGTCAGTTGAGTACGTCGTCAGTACCCTAAAGGTCGGGCGCGTTATGCCCGATGTTATGCCCGCGGAGGCCCAAAGCCAACTCCAGCCCCCGCCAGACGACGCGCGCGGGAAAAGTGTCCGCCATGTTGCTGCCTTAGCAATGGACCCTACTCCGGCAGGCGTTCTTCTAAGCCGAGGGTCGGGGGTTCGAATCCCTCCAGACGCGCCAACCTTCTCAGGTTGCCTCGAGATGAAGCGTGGTTCAGGGACTTCCCGTGACGGCAGAGCCGCGCGCCTGCAGCCGGTATCACGCGGTGGGACTTGGGCTAGAGTAATCGCTGAGCCCGGAGCCGCGCTGCCGAGCCGGGGCTACTCCAATCGTCCGAGGCCGAATGAGCGTGATGACCTTGTCCGACTTCGTCCAACAGGTGACGCGCATCGCCGATTCCCCCGATGCTCCACAGCAGGTGGCGCCGATCCTGCGCGCGGCGCTGGCCAACCCCGTGCTCCTCGAGGCGCCGCACCGGGAGCCGGGGGCCGATCGCTATCGCCAGCATCTCCTCCACGTGGACGCGGCCGGGCGCTTCTCGGTGCTGGCGCTCGTGTGGGGGGCCGGACAGGCGACCCCGATTCACGATCACGTCGCGTGGTGCGTGGTCGGCGTCTACGAGGGCCGGGAGCGCGAGATCACCTACGCGGCGCCGCCCGACGGATCGGGCGACGAGGTGATCCGGGCGGCCGTGCGGGAGTGCGCGGCCGGCGAGGTCGTGTGGCTCGCGCCGGAACGCCCGAACATCCACCGGGTCGAGAACGGTGGGGACTCCATCGCGATCTCGATCCACGTCTACGGCACCGACATCGCTCGCGCCGGCAACAGCATCCGGCGCGAGTACCGCGAAGCGGCGGGCTAGCCGGCCGTCTTCGCGGCCGGCCTGCCCGCGGGCGCGGGGGCGGAGGCCGCGTGGCCGTTGTCGCTCACCTCGCAGGCCGCGGCGTCGCCGCTGCGGTGGATCGAGAGATCGGTGATGGTCGGCTGCTCGCCGCAGAGCGGGCACTTGGGGTCGCGCCGGAGCTTGACCTCGCGGAAGCGCATGCCGAGCGCGTCGTAGGTCAGGAGCCGGCCGATCAGGGGCTCGCCGATGCCGAGCAGCACCTTGATGGCCTCGGTGGCCTGGATCACGCCGATGATGCCTGGGAGCACGCCCAGGACGCCGGCCTCGCTTCAGCTGGGGACGAGCCCCGGGGGCGGGGGCGTCGGGTAGAGGCAGCGGTAGCACGGGCCCTGGTTCGGGGCGAGCACGGTCGCCATGCCCTCGAACTGGAAGATCGAGCCGTGCACGTTGGTCTTGCCCGCGAGGTAGCAGGCGTCGTTCATCAGGTAGCGCGTGTCGAAGTTGTCCGAGCCGTCGATGACCAGGTCGTAATCCTTGATGATGTCCATCACGTTGTCGACGGTGATGCGCGTCGGCAGCGGAATCACGTTGACGTCCGGGTTCAGCGCCCGGAGCATCTCGGCGCCCGACTCGACCTTGGGTCGGCCCACGTTCGGGGTGGTGTGGAGGATCTGCCGCTGCAGGTTCGAGACGTCCACCACGTCGCCGTCCATCAGGCCCAGCGTGCCGACACCGGCCGCGGCCAGGTACAGCGCGGTCGGCGAGCCGAGCCCGCCCGCGCCGATCAGCAGCACCTTCGAGCGCAGCAGCTTGCGCTGGCCCTTCTCGCCTACCTGGCTCAGCAGGAAGTGCCGGCTGTAGCGCTGGATCTGCTCGGCGTTCATCGGGCGGTCCTTGGCGACCGGCAGGCCGGACTGCGCCCACTTCTGGAAGCCGCCCTGCAGGTTGGTCACGTTCTCGTAGCCGAGATCCTTGAGGACCTTGGCCGCGAGCATCGAGCGGAGGCCGCTCTGGCAGTAGAGCACGATGGGCGTCGCGGGATCCGCGGCCGCGCCGGCGATGCGGAATTCGAGGAAGCCGCGGCTGATATTGCTCGCGGGCTCGATGAAGCCGTCGCGGTACTCGTCCGGGTCACGGACGTCGATCAGGACGAGCGGCTCCCCGGCGTCGATCCGCTTCTTCACCTCGGCCGGCCCCTGTTCGGGCACCACCTGCCGGGCCTCGGCCAGCATCTCCTTCAGCGTCTTCATTGCCGGCTCCTGGAAGAAACCTGCTGCCATTTCGGTGGGTTCATATTACCACCTAATCCGGTCGGATCTAGCGAAGCCCCTTGGGTCTCTACTTGAGGCAGGCCAAGACTGCTATAATTGGCCGCCAAATGAAAGGGTTAATCCTCTCCGGCGGCCGGGGCACGCGCCTGCGCCCGATCACGTTCACCTCGGCCAAGCAGCTCGTGCCGGTGGCCAACAAGCCCATCCTCTTCTACGGCATCGAGGCCCTGGCCGCTTCGGGGATCCGCGAGATCGGGATCGTGGTCGGCGACACCAAGCAGGAGATCCGCGAGGCGGTCGGCGACGGCAGCCGGTTCGGCGTCTCGGTCAGCTATATCGAGCAGGAGGCACCGCTGGGCCTCGCCCACGCTGTCCTCGTCTCGGAGCCATTCCTGGGCAGCGATCCGTTCTGCATGTACCTCGGCGACAACCTGATCCGCGAGCGGCTCGAGCCGCTGGTCACGCGCTTCCGCGACGAGAAGCCCAACTGCCAGATCCTGCTTGCCGCCGTGCCCGACCCGACCCAGTTCGGCGTCGCGGTGCTGAAGGACGGGCAGGTGGTGCGGCTGGTGGAGAAGCCGAAGGACCCACCGTCCAACCTGGGGCTGGTCGGCGTCTACATGTTCGACGCGACGGTCTTCAAGGCGGTGAAGGCCATCAAGCCGTCGGCGCGCGGCGAGCTCGAGATCACCGACGCGATCCAGTGGCTGATCGACCAGGGCTACATCGTGCGGCCCCACGTCATCGAAGGCTGGTGGAAGGACACCGGCAAGCTCGAGGACATGCTCGAGGCCAACCGGATCATCCTCGACACGCTGCTGCCCCGCACCGACGGGACCGTGGAGGACAGCGAGATCGTCGGCCGCGTGGTGATCGAGGCGGGAGCGCGCGTCATCAAGAGCACGGTGCGGGGCCCGGCGATCATCGGCCGCGACGCGG
This sequence comes from Candidatus Limnocylindria bacterium, assembly GCA_035524955.1. Taxonomy (GTDB): domain Bacteria; phylum Methylomirabilota; class Methylomirabilia; order Rokubacteriales; family CSP1-6; genus CAMLFJ01. The sequence continues at coordinate 10,937 of DATLFG010000006.1, forward strand.
TCATCGAGGGCGCCTACGTGGGGCCCTTCACCTCGATCGGCGACCGCGTGGTGCTGCGCGCCAGCGAGGTGGAGCACTCCATCATCCTGGAGGGCGCGAGCGTGACCGACGTCGGGGGGCGCATCGAGTCGAGCCTGATCGGGCGCAACGTGTCCATCTACCGGACCGCGTCCAAGCCGCGCTCCTTCAACTTCATGCTGGGCGATCGCAGCGAGGTGGGGCTGATCTGATGGCCTCCCGGGACCCGATCGAGCTGAGCGACGCGGCCAAGCGCGCCTTCGCGCTGCAGAGCTATGGCCCCGCCTCCGAGATCGACGGGGTCCAGCTGGTGGAGCTCAAGCGGTTCACCGACGACGGCGGCTCCTTCATGGAGCTGGCCCGCCTGCAGCAGGGCGTGCCGGCGGCGCTGCCCGGCTTCGAGTGCCGGCAGGTCAACTACAGCGAGATGGATCCGGGCGTGATCAAGGCCTTTCACCTGCATCGCCGGCAGACCGATGTGTGGTTCGTGCCGCCCGACGACAAGATGCTCGTGGTCCTGCTGGACGTCCGGGCCCACTCCCGGAGTCACGGGGCCCAGCGCCGGATCGTGCTGGGCGACGGCCAGTCGCGCCTGCTGCGGATCCCGCCCGGGGTCGCGCACGGGGTCAAGAACCTCGCGGCGTCCCGCGGCCGCATCATCTACCTCGTGGACGTGCAGTTCTCGCCGGATCCCGATCAGACCGAGGAGGGGCGGCTGCCCTGGGACTTCGCCGGGGCCGACATCTGGAACGTCACGCGGGGATAGCATGAAGATCCTCGTCACCGGCGGCGCCGGCTTCATCGGCTCCAACTTCGTCCGCCACGTCCTGACGAGCCATCCTGGCGACGCGGTCGTCAATCTCGACAAGCTCACCTACGCGGGCAACCCCGAGAACCTCCGCGACGTCGAGGCCGATTCCCGCTACCGCTTCGTGAAGGGCGACATCTGCGACGGGGCGGCGGTCCGCGAGGCGATGGGTGGGGTGGACGCGGTCGTGCATTTCGCGGCCGAGACCCACGTGGACCGCTCGAACCTGGGGGCCGACGACTTCCTCCGCACCAACGTGACCGGGACCTTCACGCTGCTGGAGGCCGCGCGCGAGCTCCGGATCGGCCGCTTCCTCGCGGTGAGCACGGACGAGGTCTACGGAAGCATCGCGGAGGGCGCGGCCCGCGAGGGCGACGCGCTGAACCCGTCGAATCCCTACTCGGCCTCGAAGGCGGCGGCCGATCTCCTGGCTCGCGCCTACTGGATCACCCACCGGGTGCCGGTGCTCATCACCCGCAGCAGCAACAACTTCGGGCCCTACCAGTATCCGGAGAAGGTCATTCCGCTGTTCGTGACCAACGCGATCGAGGACCGGGCGCTGCCGCTCTACGGCGACGGCCGCAACGTGCGGGACTGGCTCTACGTGCTGGACAACTGCGCGGCGATCGACCTCGTGCTGCGCCGGGGCGCGGACGGCGAGATCTACAACGTCGGCGGCGCCGCGGAAGTGCAGAACGTGACCCTCACGCGCCGGATCCTGAGCCTGCTCGGCAAGCCGGAGAGCCTCATCACGCCGGTGGCCGACCGGCCCGGGCACGATCGCCGCTACGCGCTGGACTCCGGCAAGGTCCGCGCGCTCGGCTGGGCACCCGCCACGAGCTTCGAGGACGCGCTGGCCGCGACCGTGGAGTGGTACCGCGCGCACGAGGCGTGGTGGAAGCCCATCAAGTCGGGCGCCTTCCAGCAGTACTACCGGACGCAGTACACCGCGAGGTAACCGTCATGCCGCGCGCGTCGACCCGCTGGGCCGCCGTCGCCCTCCTGGGCCTGGCCCTCCCGGCGGCGGCCGCGCCCCGCGACGCCGAGCGCCGGCTCGATCCCCGCGATGTCTCCCCGTTGCCCTCCCAGATCCGCCGCGTCGCGCCCGCGCTGGTGGGCATCCGCGTGCAGGTTCCGCGCGACCGGCCGTCGGCGGCCACGCTCGGCGTCGAGCGGTGGGGCAGCGGCGTCATCTTCGACGCCGACCAGGGCTACCTGCTCACCGTGAGCTATGTGCTGCTCGACGCCGCGCGCATCGAGGTTTCGCTCCGCGACGGCCGCAAGGTGCCCGCCCGGCTCGTGGGGCTCGATCTCGAGGTCGGGGTCGGCGTGGCCCGGCTCGAGGGACGCGGTCCGTGGCCGGCCGCCGGCCTGGGGGATTCGACCGCGGTGGCGGCCGGAGAGCCCACCGGGACGGTGGGCGTGTCGGACGACGGCGACCTGGTGGCCACCCCGAGCCGCGTCCAGGCGGTGCGGCCGTTCGCCGCCGCGTGGGAGTACATGCTGGACCGCGCCTTCATCGTGACCCCGTACAATGCCGCCTTCGGCGGCGCCGCGCTCGTCGACGCCGCGGGCCGCGTGATCGGCGTGACCTCGCTGCGCCTGGGGGAGGCGCCCCACGTCAACCTGGCCATCCCGATCGAGAAGTTCCTGGCCGGCAAGGACGAGCTGCTGGCGCGGGGCCGCGTCACGAGCCGGCCGCCGCGGCCCTGGCTCGGTCTCTACGCGGAGTCGGTGGCCGGCGGGGTGGTGGTGGCCGGCATGTCGCCGCTCGGCCCGGCGCGGGCGGCGGGTCTGCGGGCGGGCGACGTGATCCTCCAGCTCAACGGGCGGCAGGTGGCGAGCCGCGAGGAGTTCTACCGCGCGCTCTGGCAGGCGCCGATGGACGAGGACGTGCGGGTGACCGTGCGCCGCGGGGGCGGGACGGAGGCCATCGCGGTGCGGCCGATGGACCGCTACCGTTTCTATCGGACCTCCGACAAGTAGGTTAGGCTCTAGCCATGAAGGGCGTCGACACCTATCAGGGTCGCGGTCTCATCGCCGACCCCATTCACCAGTACATCCTCTACACCCGGCCCGACGGGATGCCCGGGGAGGCCACCGAGCAGGACCTCATCGACTCGGCCTGGATGCAGCGCCTGCGGCGGGTGCCGCAGCTGCAGTCCGCGCGCTGGGTGTTCCCGGCCGCCGAGCACAGCCGGTTCCAGCACTCGCTGGGCGCGATGCACCTGGCCGGGCGCTTCGCCCAGCAGCTCCACGCCTCGCTCAAGGCCGAGTTCTCCGACGCCCCGTCCGCGCCGCTCTTCGAGGAGCTGCTCCGCGTGGCGGGCCTGCTCCACGACGTGGGCCACGGCCCCTTCGGCCACTTCTTCGACGACAACTTCCTGGCCGACTTCGACCTCACCCACGAGAAAGTGGGGCAACGCATCATCAGAGAAGAGCTGGGCGAGCTGATCCGCGGGCTCGGGCGCAGCCCCTCGGGGCCCTTCGAGAGCGGCGAGCGCATCGACCCCGAGTGGATCTGCTACCTGATGGGCAAGAGCTACACCTTCCCCACCGCCGAGCACCCGCGCTGGCTCGCGCATCTGAAGCCGCTGCTCTCGGGCATCTATACCGCCGACAACATGGACTACGTGCTGCGCGACTCCTACATGTGCGGGGTCGCGGTGGGGCCGATCGACATCGAGCGCATCATGTACTACTCCTTCTTCAGCGAGCGGGGGCTCACGCTCGACCGCGGCGGCATCCAGGCGTTCATCATGTTCCTGAACGCGCGGTTCTACCTCTACACCAACGTCTACTACCACCGGACCACGCGCGGCATCGACCTGCACCTCAAGGATATCTTCCGCGACACCATGCGGCTGATCTTCCCCCACGACCTCAACAAGGAGCTCCAGCCGTATCTCAACGTGACGGAGTGGACGCTGCTCGAGGAGGTCGCGCGCTGGGAGCACGCGGAGGACGGGGAGCGCCGGGACCTCGGCCGGGAGTGGCGCCAGATCCTCGACCGCCGCCTCAAGTGGCGGATGTCCCACGAGGTGGTCCTCGATCTCTTCGAGCCGCGGCGCGGGCAGAGCTTCATGAAGGTCGAGGAGGTCGAGCAGCGGGTGAAGGATCTGCTGCCGCCCGGGCTCCGCAACTTCCCGTTCAAGATCGACATGGCCCAGCAGGACCCGCGCCCGCTGAACCCGATCGGCATGAAGGACCGGCAGATCTACGTCTACGACGCGGCGGACCGCAGCGTCTCCGCGGAGCCGCTCAAGGAGCTGCTGAAGTACCTGCCCGGCAAGGTCGCCCAGTGCCGCATCTTCGCGATGAGCCACGAGCACGATCAGCAGCTCGCCCGCGCGCTGAACGAGGCGCTCGGCGAGGACCGGCCCGCCCACCCCACCAACCTCTGACCCGCTCGAGAAGGACAGGCGTATGGAACAGTTCCGCGGCGTGGACTACTACGGCTTCGACGAGCTCCTGACCGAAGAGCAGCGGATGATGCGCGACGCCGTGCGCGACTGGGTGGAGGCGAAGTTCCTCCCCCTGGTGAGCCAGCACCACCGCGACGGTACCTTCCCGCTGGAGCTCGCCCGGGACCTGGGCGAGATGGGGGTGTTCGGCGCCACCCTCAAGGGCTACGGCTGCGCCGGCCTCGACAACGTGGCGTACGGGCTCATCATGCAGGAGCTGGAGCGCGGCGACTCGGGCCTCCGCTCCTTCGCCTCGGTGCAGAGTGGCCTCGTCATGTACCCGATCCACAGCTACGGCTCCGACGCGCAGAAGGAACGATGGCTCCCCCGGCTTCAGTCGGGCGCCGCGCTCGGCTGCTTCGGCCTCACCGAGCCCGACCACGGCTCCGATCCCGGCGGGATGAAGACGCGCGCGCTCCGGAAGGGCAACGAGTACGTGCTCAACGGCACCAAGCTCTGGATCACCAACGGCTCGGTGGCCGACGTGGCGGTGGTCTGGGCCAAGGGCGACGACGGGGAGATCGGCGGCTACCTCGTCGAGAAGGGCACGCCCGGCTACAGCACGCTGGACATCCACGGGAAGTTCTCGATGCGGGCGTCCATCACCTCCGAGCTGGCCTTCGCGGACTGCCGCATCCCGCTGGAGAGCAAGCTGCCCGGGGTGAAGGGGCTCAAGGGGCCGCTCTCCTGCCTCTCCCAGGCCCGGTACGGGATCGCGTGGGGCGCCATCGGCGCCGCGATGGCCTGCTACGACTGGGCGCTGCAGTATTCCCGGCAGCGCATCCAGTTCGACAAGCCGATCGGCTCGTTCCAGCTCGTGCAGCAGAAGCTCGTGTGGATGATCACCGAGATCACCAAGGCCCAGCTGCTGTGCCTCCGGCTCGGTCAGTTGAAGGACGCGGGCCGCGTGCGGCCGCAGCAGATCTCGATGGCCAAGATGAACAACGTGCAGATGGCGCTCGACGGCGCGCGGCTCGCGCGCGACATCCTGGGCGCGGCCGGCATCGTGGACGAGCACCCGATCATCCGCCACATGATGAATCTGGAGACGGTGAATACCTACGAGGGCACCCACGACATCCACACCCTGATCGTCGGCCGCGACATCACGGGCCTCGACGCCTTCGGGATCTGATCTAGCCCCCTCACCCGGCCGAGCCCCTCACCCTGCCCTCTCCCCGTCGGGGAGAGGGTGCACACGCGACTCCCTCTCCCCGACGGGGAGAGGGCAGGGTGAGGGGCGGGGGTGAGGGGCGCGGCTGGTGTAGCATAGGGCCCTATGACTCCCGACCCGTCGGCCGCCGCCGTCGCCCTGCCCGCGCCCGCGACCGCGAGCAGCGCCCCGGCCGCGCGCGTCAAGCCGGACATGCGGCTGCTCGGCTTCCTGGCGCTGGGCCACATGGTGATCGACATCAACCAGGGCTCGTTCCCGGTGATCCTGCCGTTCCTCAAGGACGCGCTCAATCTCTCGTACGCGGCCACCGGGCTGATCGTCCTGGCCGCGAACATCACCTCGTCGCTGATCCAGCCGCTCTTCGGCTACCTGGCCGACAAGACGGCGCGGCGCTGGCTGCTGCCGATCTCGGTGCTGCTCTCCGCGGTAGGCCTGGGCTTCCTCGGCCTGGCGCCGTCCTACGGGGCGGTGCTCGTGCTGGTGGTGATCACCGGCTTCGGGGTGGCCGCCTACCATCCGGAGGGCTACCGCACCGCCACCGCGGTGGCGGGCGACCGCAAGGCCACCGGCGTCTCGATCTTCTCCACCGGCGGCAATATCGGCATCGCGGTGGGCCCGCCGCTGCTCACCCTCCTGCTCACCACCTACGGCCTGTCCGGCAGCCTCGGCATGCTGGTGCCCGGGCTGCTCGTGGCCGGGCTACTGACCGCGGTGCTCCCGCGGCTGTCCGCGCCGGCGCCCGCGGTGGCCCGCGCCCGCGCGAGCGCCGCGGGCGCGCAGACCATGGTGGGCGCGATGAGCCTGCTGATCCTGGTGGTCGCGATCCGCTCGTGGACGCAGCTCGGCTTCACGACCTTCATGCCGTTCTACTGGAAGGACGTGCTGCACGGCGACCCGCGCCTGGTCGGCACCCTGCTCGCGGTATTCCTGGGCGCGGGCGTCATCGGCACGCTCGTGGCCGGGCCGGTCGCGGATCGGGTCGGCGCGCGGCGCTACGTGGTCAGCGTGTTCCTCCTCGCGACTCCGCTCGCGGTGGGCTTCCTGTTCGTGAGCGGCGGTCCGCTCGTGTTCGTGCTCCTCGCCCTCCTGGGCTTCGTGCTCGTGTCCACCTTCACGGTGTCGGTAGTGCTCGGCCAGGCCTACCTGCCCAGGCATCCCGGCATGGCCTCCGGGCTCATCGTGGGCTTCGCGATCGGCGCGGGTGGGGTCGGCGCGAGCGCGCTCGGCTGGGTGGCCGATCACTGGGGGCTCACGGCGGCCCTCGGCATCTCCGCGGTCATGCCGCTGGCCGGTTTCCTGGTCGCCCTGTTCCTCCCGGATCCCGAGACCGGTGGCGTCGGATAAGTTCGAGGACGGCGAGCAGGTCCTCCTGATCGACCAGCGCGGTCGGCGGCACCTGCTGCTGCTGCGCAAGGGCGACACCTACCACTCCGACCGGGGCTGGATCACCCACGAGGCCATCATCGGCCACCCGGACGGCTCCTGGGTGCGCACCTCCAAGGGCACGCGCTATCTCGCGCTGCGGCCGACGCTGTCCGAGTACGTGCTCGACATGCCGCGCGGCGCCCAGGTGATCTACCCGAAGGACCTGGCGATGGTCATGTTCTGGGCCGACATCTTCCCGGGCGCCCGCGTGCTCGAGGCCGGCATGGGCTCGGGCGCGCTCACCCTGGCGCTGCTGCGGGCGGTGGGCCCCGAGGGTCGCGTGGTGAGCTACGAGCAGCGCGAGGACTTCTGCCGCCGCGCGCTGGCCAACATCCACTTGCGCATGGGCGAGGTCGGCAACCTGAACGTGCGCATCCGCCCGGTCGAGGACGGCCTGCCCGAGGAGGAGCCGGTGGATCGCGTGGTCTTCGACCTGCCCGAGCCCTGGCGCCTCGTGGATCTCGTCGCGACCGTGCTCCGACCGGGCGGGATCTTCCTGTCCTACCTGCCGACCATCATCCAGTCGCACACGCTGACCGAGACGCTCCGGCGCCATCGCGGCTACGCGCTCGTGGAGACGTTCGAGACGCTGCTGCGGCCGTGGAACATCGACGGCACGTCGGTGCGGCCGTTCCACCGGATGGTCGCGCACACCGGGTTCCTCACGGTGGCCCGGCGCGTGGTGCCGGAGGAGGGCGTCTCCCTCCCGCGGGTGGTGGACCCGGAGGCCGACTGAGCCGTGCTCGAGCGCTGGTTCGAGCTGAGCCGGCGGGGCGCGACGGTGGGCGGCGAGGTCCGCGGCGGCCTCACCACCTTCATGGTGATGGCCTACATCATCTTCGTGAATCCCGCGATCCTCTCGTTCGCGGGAATCCCGGCGCTCGAGGGGCAGGGCCCGTCCTTCGCGGCCGCCCAGGCCGCCACCTGCCTCGGGGCGGGCGCGATGACCATTGCCATGGGGTTGGCCACCAACTACCCGCTCGCGATCGCCTCGGGCATGGGGATCAACGCGGTCGTCGCCTTCCAGCTCGGGGCCGGGCTCGCCTTCGTGATCTACTTCGCGCTGCCCCTGATCCAGCGCCGGCTCCTCGGCTGAGGCCGGCCGGGACGCGTGGCGGGCTGTGGTAGGCTAAGGCCTCGACCGTGTTCACCACCGAGTCCGTCTAGGAGGCTGCGGCCGTGATCAGCATGATGCGTGACTATGCCAGGAGCCTGAAGTTCGTGCTTCTGATCGTCATCGTGGTCTTCATCCTGACCTCGGGCGTGCTCTTCTACTTCGGCACCGGCCCCTTCGAGGGCGGTCCGAGCAGCGCGGTGGCGGTCGTCAACGGCGAGGAGATCCCGCTGGAGCGCTTCCGGCGCGCGCAGACCAACCTCATCGCGGCCTACGAGCGGATGTCCAACCAGCGCCTCACGCCCGAGCTCGCCGAGCGGCTCGGCCTCTCCCAGCAGGTGGTCAACGAGCTCGTCACCGAGACGGTGGTGATCCAGGGCGCGGCCACCGAGGGCGTGCGGGTGAGCGACGACGAGCTCCGCTCCACCATCCAGCAGATCCGCGAGTTCCACGAGAACGGGCGCTTCTCGCGCGACGAGTACCTCAAGGTGCTGCGCCGGCTGCGCTTCGATCCGGGCGAGTTCGAGAACGAGATCCGCCGGCAGCTCGTGCGCCGCAAGATGGAGACGCTGATCAAGCAGGGCGTGAAGGTGTCCGACGAGGAGATCCGTCAGGCCTATCGCGAGCAGCACGAGCGTGTCCGGGCCGCGTGGGCCTACGCAGACGTGAAGCCGGTCATGGCCGCGGTGCAGGTAGCCGAAGAGGACCTCGAGCCCTATGTCAAGGCGCACCCGGCGCGGTTCAGCCAGCCCGAGCGGCTGAAGCTGCAGTACGTGATCGTGAGCCCGAGTAACCTCGCGGTGACCGTGTCGGACGCGGAGGCCGAGGCCTACTACCAGGAGCACGCCGCCGAGTTCGAGGAGCCGAAGCGCCTGCGGGTCGCCCACGTGCTCGTGCGGGTGCCGCCGGTGGGCGGCAGCGACGCCGAGAACGCGGCGAAGGCGAAGGTCGAGGACGTCATCAAGCGCGCGAAGGGCGGCGAGGACTTCGCCAAGCTCGCCCGCGAGGTCTCCGAGGACAAGGCCAGCGCGGTCCAGGGTGGCGACCTGGGGTTCGTGGGACCGGGCGAGCTGGTGGCGCCCTTCGAGCAGGCCGCCTTCGCGCTCAACCAGGGCGAGATCTCGGCCCCGGTCCGCACCCCCTTCGGCTATCACGCGATCCGCGTGATCGAGGTGAAGGAGGGCGGCAAGGCCGCGCTCAAGGAGGTCGCCTCCAAGATCAAGGAGACGCTCCGCGCGCAGAAGAGCGAGCGGGCCGCGCAGACGCGGGCCGACGAGGTGCGGGCCACGCTGCTCTCCGCCAAGGAGCTCCCCGCCGAGGCCAAGCGCCTCGGGCTCGAGGCCCAGGAGGCCACCTTCGGCCGGGGCGACGCGCTCGGTGAGGCGGGCCGCGATCCGCAGCTCGACGAGACCCTCTTCGGGCTCGCGGTCGGCGGTGTCTCCACGCCCATCAAGACGGCGGGCGGCTTCGCGATCGTCAAGGTCGTGCAGCACATCGCGGCCGGGGTGCCGCCGGTCGCGGAGATCCGGGACCGCGTGGTGGAGGCCATCAAGCGCGAGCGGGCCGAACGGCAGGTGACCGACCGGGCCAAGGCCCTGGTCACCGCGCTCGGCAAGGGCGGGGATTTCGCGGCGACCGCCAAGGCCGACGGCTTCAGCACCGGGAGCATCCCGCTGTTCTCCCGCTCGCAGCCGCCGACGGAGCGGGGGAGTCTCCCCGGCGGCGTGCTCATGGCCGCGCTGCAGACCCCCGCCGGGCGGGTCGCGGAGCCGGTGCGCGCGGACGAGGGCGTCTACGTGGTCAAGACCATGGAGCGGGCGGCCGCCCCCGCCGACGGCCTCGAGAAGGAGCGCGCGGAGCTGGAGAAGCAGGTGCTCGAGCAGAAGCGCGCGCTCGCGTGGGACAACTGGATCCGGGGTCGGCTCGCGGAGTCGCAGGTCCAGGTCGGCGGCCAGCCCGCCACCCTCACCCGCTGATCGAGCAGGCCGCCCTGGTGGACACGACCGCGCTGCTCATCATCGACGCCCAGCAGGAGTACTTCGCTCCGATCGGCAAGGTGGTCCTGCCGGACGGGCCCACCGCGGTGGCGCGGATCGCCGAGACCCTGCGGTGGGCCCGCGCCCGCCGGATGCCGGTCTTCCATATCGTGCACGAGAGCCGGCGCCCCGGCGCCACCACGTTCGTGCCGGGCAGCCCGGCACTCGCGATCCACGACGCGGTGACGCCCGCGGCGGACGAGTCGGTGATCACCAAGCACCTGCCCGGCTCGTTCACGAACACGCCCCTAGAGGCCCAGCTGCGGAGCCTCGGCGTCGAGCGGGTGATCGTCTCCGGGTTCATGACCCAGATGTGCTGCGACACCACCGCCCGGGAGGCCGCGCATCGGGGCTTCAAGGTGACGCTCCTCTCCGACGCGACCGCGGCCATGGACGTCAAGGGGCCCGACGGCGCGGTCATCCCCCACGATCAGGTTCACCGCACGCATCTGGGAAGCCTCGACGGCTTCCTCGCCGAGGTCAGGCGGACCGCCGAGGTGATCGGCGCGTGGACCGACGCATGAGCGTCCAGCGCACGCCGATGACGCGCCCGGGCTACGAGCGCCTGCGGGAGGAAGTGGAGCGGCTCAAGAAGGAGCGTCCCAGCATCGTGCGGGCCATCGCGGAGGCGCGGGCCCACGGCGACCTCAGCGAGAACGCGGAGTACCACGCGGCGCGCGAGCGGCAGGGCTTCGTCGAGGCGCGCATCGCCGATCTCGAGACCAAGGTCGGCACCGCCGAGGTGATCGATCCGCCGACCTCCGGGGACCGGGTCACCTTCGGCTCCACCGTGAAGCTGGAGGGCGAGGACGGCAGGGAGGCGATCTACCAGATCGTGGGGTCGGACGAGGCGGATCCCAAGCGCGGGCTGATCTCGATCATGTCCCCGCTCGCCCGCACCATCATCGGCAAGAAGGTCGGTGACACCGTGACGGCCCAGCTCCCCGCAGGCAAGAAGGCCTTCGACATCCTCGCCGCCAACTTCAGGCTAGAGCCGCAGCAGTAGACGGTTGTCCGCAGCTGGGGGAGTGCGGGGGCCATGTCTGGGCCCCCGCAGATGAAGAGAAGCTTCCGGTAGCTCGGAGCGCCACGCGTTGCGCCAGCGCCGAAACGACTGCCCGCCCTCGCAGGTCGGCTCCGCTAGTTGCGCAAGCCTTCCCTGAGTTCTCTGGTGAGCGCCTCCACCGTCCCCCGAGTCCCGCCCTGCAGCTTGTTCTTCCACTCGCCCTCGGTCTCGAAGCGGCGGTCCCGGAGGCGGTCGCCCCAGGGCTTCACCGCCTCGCGGATGGCGTGGAAGTCGAAGGCGTCGCGCTTGAGCTCGCGGGCGCGGGCCATCACGTCGGGGGCCACTCGGATGAACGCGCGCAGGGCCGCGCCGGTCTTGATGGAGTATTTCCGGCCGGCCCAGGCGGTCGGGAACACGGCTGCCACCGCCTTCATGTAGTTCAGGAAGAACCGCTTGGCGTGGTGGCGCACCTCGTTCAGGCGCGCGCCGCCGCCGATCTTCTCCACCGCGTCCAGGAAGTCCACGATCTCCTCGGCGAGCGGGGCCTGCGAGACGCGCCCACGGCCGGTGCCCAGCATCTTGATATCGCCCGCGAGCGGGGACGTCTCGTCCTCGTTGAGCGAGCGGATCACGTCGTGGGCCAGGGCCTGGTTGGGATCCGGGTAGAGCTTGCGCCCGGCGAGACTCACGATGTGCGAGGGGTTGAGCCGCGTGTGCTTGGCGTTGATGGTGACGAAGAGCTCCACGATCTGGCGGGCGTCCAGCCGGTCGAAGAGCACCGCGGGCACCTCGATGCCCAGGTTCTCCCCCGCCTGGGTCAGGGCGTGCAGGGCGAGCAGGCGGTGCTGGCCGTCCAGCACGCGCAGCACGCCGTGCTCCTCCGGGATCTGCAGCAGGCCCAGGTCGTGCTGGCTTGCCATCGGGGTGAAGGTGAAGCGCTTCTCTGAGGTGATGATCACCGCGCCCGGGATGGCGGGCAGGGTGCCCGCGTCCTTGCAGTCGCGATAGTAGCTCACGAGCTCGTCGATCTTCCGGCGGATGACCGGGCGCTGGTAAGCGGTCTCGTTCTCCCCGATCCGCTTCTCCAGCGCCTCCCAGTTCACCCGCGCCCGGTTGGCGCGCTGCTTCCCCTTGGGCGGCTGCTCGGCTCCGCTGTAGCCCAGGACCTCGAACTTCACGAGCCGGTCGATGTCCTTGGCCGAGAACGATGCCTGAAAGAACTCCACGCCGAACTGCTTCACGCGGTGCGCAGGAACCGTGATCATGAACCGATCCGCCTCCGTGGGGACGGTGTGTATCCAGCGGGGAACAGGGGGTACTCTAGTCGAAGCGCAAACCCCAGTCAACATGTACCTTTTCGGCTTCGAGCCTTGCTGGATCACCCCCCAGGCGTAGCGGTCCGGAGCCCGGTTATCCCCAACATGTGGGCAGGGTGGGGATGCGGGAAAACCTGTGGATAGCTGTGGATGAGCGGCGCTGGCCCGAGCCGGCGGGGCCGGCCATGGAGGCGAAGCACCCGGCGCCGACCGAGCCCCGGGCCTGCTGGCCCCTACCCGCGCGCGGTCATAGACCCCCGAAGATGCCGAGGTCCCGCGTCTCCACCGCGTGGTGACGCGGCCGCACGAGGCGTACATTCTCGATGAGCAGGTCCAGCGGGGGCCGATCGGTCATGGAATCGCGCCGATTCCATAGCGGGCGTCGCCATGTCACGTGGTGGGTGTGGGCCCGCGCGTTGACAGGGTCGGGGGTGGCTGCTAGGCTCGCCGCCATCCATCCACTCGATTTCTCGACCTCACCCCCGCCGATCGCAAGCGCCTGGAGATGGTCCGTGTGAGCCTGCTCACGCTCCGGGGAGTGGACGTGGCCTACGGGGACCTGCCCGCGCTCCGCGGGATCGATCTCGCCATCGAGCCCGGGGAGATCCTCTCGGTGGTCGGCGCCAACGGCGCGGGCAAGACGACCATGCTGCGCGCGATCTCCGGGTTGTTGCGCCCGCGGGCGGGGGAGATCGTGCTCGACGGCACGCGCCTCGATCTGCTGCCGTGCCACGCGGTGGTGGAGCAGGGCGTGGTGCAGGTTCCGGAGGGGCGGAAGATCTTTCCCGCCCTCACCGTGCTCGAGAATCTCGAGCTGGGCTCCTACTCCCGCGCGGCCCGCCTCCACCGGCGCGAGAGCCTGGCGCGCGTGCTCGGGCTCTTCCCGATCCTGGCCGAGCGGCGGCGCCAGGCCGCGGGGACGATGTCGGGCGGGCAGCAGCAGATGCTGGCCATCGGCCGCGCCCTCATGGCGCGGCCGCGGCTCCTGATGCTCGACGAGCCGTCCCTCGGGCTCGCTCCCCGGATCGTGCAGGAGATCTTCGCCATCGTGGCCGAGATCAACCGCGCGGGCACGACCGTGCTGCTGGTCGAGCAGAACACGCGCCAGGCCCTGGCCCTGGCCGGGCGGGGCTACGTGCTCGAGAACGGCCGCGTCGTACTCTCGGGCGCCGGCCGCGATCTCCTCGCCAACGAGCACGTGCAGCGCGCCTACCTGGGGATGTGATCGTGGACGACGCGCTCTCCTCGCCCAGCACGACGCCACCCGCGGCGCCGTGAGCGCCCGGCGTTGACGGCCGCGCGTCACCTGGGCTAGGCTGCCTTTCGTGCTCGACCTCGTGATCCGCAACGGGCAGGTCATCACGCCGCAGGGTGTCGGACTCTGGGACGTGGGCGTGCGGGGGGAGCAGATCGCGGTGATCGGCGCGCCCGGCACGCTCCCCAGCGAGGGCGCCCGCGTCATCGACGCGGCGGGCCAGATCGTCTCTCCCGGCGGGGTCGAGCCTCACGCGCACCTGGCCCACGCGATCATGTCGCATCCCGAGGAGCCGGCGATCACCCTGGGCCCCGAGGACGACACGAGGGGCATGGCGTGCGGCGGTACCACCACCCACATCGATTTCGCCTACGTGCGTCCGGGGAACGACGTTCAACCGGCGATCGAGCAGCGCGCGGCGCGGTGGAAGGGCAACTCCTACGTGGACTACGCGTTCCATGTCACGCTCGCGGGGGCGCTGCCGATCCGCGTCTTCGACCAGATCGGGGAGGCGGTCCAGGCGGGGTACCCGAGCTTCAAGGTCTTCACCACCAACGTGCTGCCGCCCCATCCCAAGCGCGCGGGCAACCGCATCGACTTCGGCCGCATCCACTTCGCCATGGAGAAGGTCGCGAAGGCCGGCGGCATCATGGTCGTGCACGGCGAGGACGAGGATCTCGTCCAGTTCAACTACGAGCGCTTCCGCGAGGAAGGGCGCATGGAAGGCAGCAACCTCCATCTCGTCCACACCAAGCTCTCCGAGCTGCTCGCGTTCCGGCGGACGACCGCGCTCGCCAGGGCGAGCGGGGCCGGCGTCTACTTCGTCCACGTCTCCGCGCGCGAGGGCGTCGAGGCGATCGCGGAGGCCCGGTCGCAGGGGCTGCCGGTCTACGGCGAGACGCTGCACCAGTACGCCTGCTTCAGCGCCGAGTACTACAAGACCCCACGCGGGTTCTGCTCGCACACCTACCCGTCGCTCAAGTTCCCGGAGGACCAGCAGGCGCTCTGGGACGGCCTCGTGCGGGACGGGCTCTCCACGCTGGCCACCGACGAGTACCCGACGAGCCTCGAGCTCAAGCTCAAGGGCCGCACCATCGAGGACGTGACCGGCGGCAACGTGGGCGCGGAGGCGCGCATCGGGATCGGCTACACCGAGGGCGTGGTCAAGCGCGGCATGTCCCTCACGCGGTTCGCCGACGTGACCGCCACCAATGCCGCGCGGATCCTCGGGCTCTATCCGAAGAAGGGCGTCATCGCCCCCGGCAGCGACGCCGACCTGGTCCTGATCGACCCCACGATTCGCAAGACGCTCACCCGGGACGATTTCCACGTGACGGACTACAGCCCCTGGGAGGGCTGGGCGGTGTCGGGATGGCCCGTCATGACCCTGCTCCGCGGCAAGGTCATCGCGGAGCGCGGCCGGCTCCTCGGCAGCCCGAGCGACGGCCAGGCGGTGTCGCGGCGGATCGACCCGGCCGTGCTTCGCCGCCCGGCCTGCTAGCCGCCCCGCCATGTCCAACCTCGGTGCGAGTCCCTCACCCCGACCCTCTCCCCAGGGGGGAGAGGGGGCCGCCTCCGGCAGCGGGTCGCCAGACTTGATATCCGCTCCCGTCGCCTCCGGCAGCGGCTCGCCCGACTTGGTATCCGCTCCCGTCGCCTCCGGCTCCGGCTCACCCGACTTGATATCCGCTCCCCTCGCCTCCGGCTCCGGCTCGCCCGACTATGCGCAGCAGTTCAATCCCGGGTTCCGGCTCGATCCGGCCAGGGTGGCGCTGGTGGTGGTGGACATGCAGTACGCGAGCGGCTCGCGCCACGAGGGCCTGGGCCGGCTCCTGAAGGACCAGGGGCGCGAGGGGCAGGGCACGGAGCGCTTCGACCGCATCGAGACCGTGCTCGTGCCCACGATCCGATCGCTGCTCGCCGCATTCCGCGAGCGAAGCCTGCGGGTAATCTTCCTCACGGTAGGCTCGGAGCTCCCCGACTACAGCGACCTGCCGCCCCACATGCGGCCGATGGCGCAAGCGGTGGGCAATACGCGGGGCCGGCGGGAGCACGAGATCCTGGACGCGCTGGCCCCCCGGCCGGACGAGCCCGTCCTCAACAAGACCACGATGAGCGCGTTCCACTCCTCGGGGTTCGAGCGGCTCGTCCGCGCCTGGGGCGTGGAGCAACTCGTCTTCACCGGCGTGTCCACCAACTCGTGCGTCGAAGGCACCGCGCGGGACGCAACCGACCGCGGCTTCCGGTGCTTGCTCGTGGAGGACGGCTGCGGCGCCGCGAGCCGGCAGCTGCACGAGGCCGCGTGCCGGAACTTCCAGCGGCTGCTCGGGCGGGTGGACTCGAGCGCCCGGGTGATCGCGGAGCTGGACGCCGCCCGCGTTCCCGCGCGCTGAGCCGTCGCGCCGCTACCCACCGCCGGGACCGGAGGAGACGAGCGATGCCGGGCAAGGTGTTCGAGGAGCTCGAGCCGGGCCAGGTCTACCGGCACCAGCCGGGACGCACCATCACCGAGTCGGACAACGTGTTCTTCAGCTGCCTCACGATGAACCCGCAGCCGCTGCACGTGGACTTCCACGCGGCCCGGAAGGCGGAGTTCGGCAAGCCGCTGGTCAACAGTCTCCTCACCCTGGGCATCGCGGTCGGCCTGAGCGTCGGCGAGACCACGCTCGGCACCACCGTGGGCAACCTGGGCTTCGAGAAGGTCGAGTTTCCCAAGCCGGTCTTTCACGGCGACACCATCTACTCGGAGACCGAGGTCGTGGAGAAGCGGGAGTCGAAGTCACGGCCGCAGTGGGGTATCGTGATCTTCGAGCATCGGGCGCGCAACCAGCACGGCGACGTGGTGATGACCTGCCGCCGCGCCGCCATGATGCGGCGGCGGAGCGCCTGAAGCAGCCCATGCGGCGATCGCTCCACTTCGTGCCCGGCGGGAACGAGAAGATGATCGCCAAGGCGCTCACCCTGCCTGCCGACGGCCTGATCCTCGACCTGGAGGACGCGGTGACGCCCGATCGCAAGGCGGCCACCCGGCCCATCGTGCGGCGCTGGCTCGAGACGCTCGACTTTGGCGGTCGCGAGCGCTGGATCCGGATGAATCCCGTCTTCACGGACCACGCGGAGGACGACCTCGCCGAGACCATCGCGGGACGCCCCGACGGCTACGTGGTGCCGAAGCCACGACGGGCCGAGGACGTCCGCCGGGTGGCCGCCCTGCTCGACGCGCTCGAGCAGCGCCACCGCGTCCCCTTCGGCTCCACGCGCCTGGTCCTCATCGCGACCGAGACGCCCGAGGGCCTGCTCAACGTCAAGGAGATCGCGGGCGCCAGCCCCCGCACGGTCGCCGTCTCCTGGGGCATCGAGGACCTCTCGGCGGCCATGGGGCTGCCCCGGACCCGCGACGAGAACGGCCGCTATCTCGACATCCCGCGCTACGCGCGCGTGATGTGCGCGGTGGCCGCCGCGGCCGCGGGCGTGGAGGCGCTGGATACGGTCTTCACCGACATCCCGGACCTGGACGGGCTCCGCCGCGAATGCCGGGAAGGGGTCGCGATGGGCTTCAGCGGCAAGATCTCCATCCACCCGGGCCAGATCGAGGTGATCAACGCCGAGTTCACGCCGTCCAAGATGGACGCGGAGGAGGCGGTCGCCCTGATCGCCGCCTTCGAGGAGCAGGCCCGGCGCGGAGCCGGGGCCTTCGCCTGGAAGGGACAGATGATGGACATGCCGCACCTCACTCGGGCCCGGAAGATCGCCGAGCGAGCCCGGCAGGCGGGGGTGCTCTGAGCCGCGCCCGGGCGGCGGCGCTCACCGCGCTGCTGCTGATATCGGCCCTCGCGGTGTTCTCCCTGCCGATCGGCCGCCGGCCGCTCTCCAACCAGGACGAGGCCCGGTTCGCCCTGCTCGCGCGAGAGGCGGTCGAGCATCACCAGTGGCTGCTCCCGCGCGTGCGGGGGGTCATCTACCTGAACAAGCCGCCGCTCTATTTCTGGACGGTGGCACTCCTGGCCAAGCCGTTCGGCGTCGTCAACGAGGCGACCGCGCCGCTCGCCTCGCTCCTGTCCGCGCTCGCGACCCTGCTCGCGGTCATCGCCCTCGGCTGCCGGCTCTGGGGCTGCCGCGTCGGGCTCACCGCCGCGCTCGTGCTCGCCACCGCGCCATTCTTCTACTTCATGGCGCACCAGGTCTTCTCCGACATGATGCTGACCGCGTGGCTCACGTGGGCGCTGTACTTCCTGATGACCGCGAGGCTGACGCCCGCTCCGCTTCCGCGACTGGTCGGCTTCTACCTCTGCGTGGCGGGGGCGCTCGCCAGCAAGGGGCCGGCGGCCCTGATGGCGCTGCTCGCCGCGGTCGCGCTGGTGCTGGCCGAGGACGGCTGGCGGCGCGGCCTCGGGTGGCTGCGCCTGCCGGTGGGGCTCGGCGTCCTCATGCTGGCGAGCCTGCCGTGGTTCCTGCCCTATCTCCTGCAGACCGAGCGGAGCTACATGGGCGCCGTCGTGGTCGGCCACTACGGCGACTGGTACTTTCGCGAGCAGGCCGGCTCGCGGATCGAGTCGCTCCTGGAAAACCTGGGACGGTTCCTCCCGTGGGCGCTCTTCTTGCCGGCCGGCGTGTGGTGGTGGTGGCGCGATCGCGATCCGCACCGCCGGCCGCTCCTGGTGTGGGCGGTGGTCACCGCGGCGGCGGTCAGCCTCTCCGGCGAGCAACGCGCCCGCTACTTTCTGCCCGTCGTGCCGTCGCTGGCGTTGCTGGTCGCGGAGCTGCTGGCGCGCGCGCCGCTCGAGCCGTCCCGGTGGGGCCGGCGCGTGCTGCTGGCGTCGTTCGCCGGGCTCGCGGTCCTGACCGTGGTGGCCGCCGTGAGCCTGCTCCAGTTGCCCCCGGGCGGCGGGACGTTCGTGCCGCCGCCGGGCTGGCCGCGCGGGGTGATCGCGGCGCTCGCGGTGGCCGGCCCTGCGGCCGCGCTGGGGCTGCTCGCCCTCCGGGGATCGGGCGCTGCCGCCACCGCGGCGCTGGCGCTGGCCCTCGGCGGTATCCTGATCGTCGAGGGATGGACCTATCCCCGACGCTACGCCGAGCGCAGCAACATCCGCGGCTTCACCGCGGCGATCGCCGAGCGGCTGCCCCCCGATCCCCGGATCCTCTCGCATCTCGACGCGGGGCTCGCGTATGACTTCCACCTGCGGCGGCCGGTCCACGAGCTACCCCGCCTGTCCGATCTGGAGGCGCGGCTGGCCGCGCCGGAGCCCGGGGACGTGGTGCTGATGCGCGAGGAGCGATGGGCGAAGATGCGCGCGGACAACGAAGCCCGCTGGCAGGTGCTGCTGGCCGACCGGGTGGGCCGGGACGAGATGGTCCTGCTGGGGCCGCGCCCGTGAGCGGGGCCCCACCGGAGCTGTCGGTGCTGCTGCCCGCCTTCAACGAGGCCGAGAGCCTGCCCCAGCTCTGGTCCGAGCTCGGTCCGGTGCTTGACGCGCTCGGGCGGCCCGCCGAGGTCATCATCGTCGACGACGGGAGCACCGACACCACCCCCGCGGTCGCGCGGGCCCTCCGCGCGCGCGACGCGCGCGTGCGCCTGCTGCGCCTGGCCGGCAACGGTGGGCTCTCGGCGGCGCTGGATGCCGGCTTCGCGCGGGCGCGCGGCCGCATCGTGGTCACCATGGACAGCGACCTGCAGAACGACCCGCGGGACATTCCGCGCCTGCTCGCGCACCTCGACGGCTACGATGCGGTGACCGGCTGGCGCCAGCGGCGGGACGATCCCTGGCTCAAGCGCGTCTCGTCGCGCGTCGCCAACGCGGTGCGGAACGCGATCACCCGGGAGGACGTGCACGACAGCGCCTGCACGCTGCGGGTGATGCGGCGGGGCTGCCTCGAGTGCCTGCCGCGCTTCCGGGGCTTCCACCGCTTCGTGCCGACGCTGCTGCGGATGGCGGGCTGCCGCGTGCTCGAGCTGCCGGTGGGCCATCGGGCGCGGCGGTTCGGCGTGTCGCACTACGGTATCCGGAACCGGGCGTTCGTCGCGTTCGAGGATCTGCTCGCGGTGCGGTGGATGCAGTCGCGTCGCCTTCGCTACGACGCTTCCGAGGAACCCTAGGCCCTACGGGCGGCGCGGGCGGGGGCGGCGGGGGGCTCCCGGGGACACGCTGAGTCGCGGGCCGGTTGCGCCGTCTCGATCGGGCCACGAGAGGGGTCGGGTGTGGCTTCGACAACGCGCAGAAGACACGGTCCCCGGGAGCCCCCCGCCGCCCCCGCCCGCGCCTATGACGTCCGGTCGACCCTTCCGCACATGGTGGCGGGCCCGGTCTTCGAGCTCACAGTTTCCTGCTGGGGGGGAGGTTGCTCATGCGGGCGATGACGTCGAAGACGACGGCGAAGTCGTAGTGGGCGAGGCCGAGGCCCTTGGCGGCGGTCATGAACTCGTGGGTGAGGGCCACGCTGGGCAGCGTGACGCCGGAGGCGCGGGCCATGTCGAGGGCGAGGCGCAGGTCCTTCTGGATCATGTCCACGTCGAACCAGGCTTGCTCCGGCATGCCGAGGACGAAGGGGCCGCGGTACTTCACCATCGGGGAGGCCACGACGCTTTTCAGCAGGACCTCGACCGCGCGCGCGCGGTCGATCCCGGCTTTCTCGGCCAGCAGGACCGCTTCCGAGAAGGCGAGCATCTGGACCGCGAGGCCCTGGTTGACCGCGATCTTCATGCTCTTGGCGAGCCCCACCGCGCCGACGTGGGTGATGGTGGGGCCGACGGCCTCGAGGTAGGGCCGGACGCGCTCGAGGACGGCCCGGTCGCCGCCGACCATGAACGAGAGCTGGCCCGCGTCCAGCGTGGCGGGGCTGCCGGACACCGGCGCGTCGAGGAGCGCCCCGCCGCGCGCCGCGACCGCGCCGGCGAGCCGCTCGATCACCGCCGGGCTCACCGTGCTCATCTCGATGAGGATGGTGTCGCGGCGCCAGCCCGCCAGCAGGCCGTCGGGCGGCTGCGTCACCGCCTCGAGCGCGGCGTCGTCGGTCACCATGGTGAAGACCGCGCCCGCGCGTTCCGCGACGTCGCGCGGCGAGGCGGCGAGCGTCATGCCGGCCCGGACGAGATCGGCCGCCTTGGCGGCGGTGCGGTTGTAGCCGCACACCGTGTAGCCGGCGTCGAGCAGGCGCCGGGCCATGCGGCCGCCCATCGCTCCCAGCCCGACGAAGCCGAGGGTGGTCGTCATTGCGGCCGCGGGGGCTTCTTGCGTGGTGGTTTCCGGCGTGGTGGCTTCCGACGTGCTGGCTTCCGTTTACTTCTTGTAGGCTCTTTTTGTATTCGCTCGGCTCGCCTTTGGCTGCGCCTCGCCCGGCCACTGCGCCTCGCCGGGCCACTGCTGCGGGCATCCCGCGCGGCTGCGTCGTCCGTTACCGCGACTACGCTGATCTCGACCTTGCAGTTGGCGTGGGTGGCCAGCCGGGAGACCTCGACCGTGGTGGTGGTGGGGCGGTGCGCTCCCAGCGAGGCGGCCCAGACCGCGTTGAGATCGTCCTGCTCGGCGACGTCGGTCAGATAGCGCGTGGCCGATACGACGTCGGCCAGCGTGCAGCCGGCCGCGGCCAGGGTGGTCTTGAGGTTCTCCATCAGGAGCACGGCCTGCTCCCGCATGCGGGGAGGCAGGTCGAACTCCTCCTCGCGGTGGGGATGGCTGTGGTAGACCGGGGCCGCGGTGAGGCCGGAGAGGAACAGCAGGCTCCCGCGCCGCACCAGGAGCGCCGGGGCGTACGGCATCTCCACGTGGCGCTTGTCCGGGTGGTGCACCGCGCGGACGTCCCTGGCCATGACAGGGCATGATTGCGGCTCACCCGCCCGGCGTCAAGCGCCAAGCGCATCGGGATCTTGACACTCGAGGGCATGTTTGCTAGAAGGAAGGGCCACGACGAGGCGGCGCCGGGCCCAGGAGTTGCTCGAGTTCGTCAAGATCGAGTGGCTCGCCGGCGAGTTCCCGGACAACTTCTCGTGTGGCCAGCAGAAGCTCGTGGACTTCATCCGATCCGCCGCCTGCGCGACCAGGGCCAGATGGTGCTCCTGGTCGAGCACGACATGAAGGTGGTCACGGGGCTCTGCGAGACGGGGGTCGTGCACGATCACGGCGAGCAGCTGGCCGAGGGTGCGCCGGATATCATCCAGGCCGACGAGCGGGTCATTGAGGCTCATCTCGGCCGCTAGCGCGCTGTTGCTCGCGTACCTGGTCTGGGGCTCGCGCGGGTGGCCCCTGATCCACGACGCGCCGCTCATGCACTACATCGCCTGGCTGATCGGCCAGGGAGCGGTGCCGTACCGCGACGCCTTCGACATGAACCTGCCCGGTGTCTACCTCGTGCACCTCGCGGTGCTCCACGTGGGCGGCCCCGGCGATCTCGCGTGGCGGGTGTTCGATCTGGGCTGGCTGGCCGTGATCTGCGGCCTACTCGCCGCATACTGCCGGCACGTCGGCGGCGGCTGGCCCGCCGTGGCCGGGCCACTGTTGTTCGGGCTCTACCATCTCAGTGGCGGCGCGTGGCACGCCGGCCAGCGCGACTTCCTGCTCTGCCTCTTCCTCCTGCTCGGGGCCTGGGGTGTCGCGCTTGGCACCGGGCAAGGGGCATCCGGGGCGCTGGTCTGGGGCGGGCTGGCGCTCGGCGCGGCCATGATGCTGAAGCCGCACGCCGCCCTCTACTGGGTGCTCTGTGCCGCGATCGCCGCCCGGGATCGGTCCCTCGCCCTGTCGGCCTGGCGCGCCGCCGGGCTCGTGGTCGCGGCCGGCCTGGTGGTGCCGTCGGTGGTGTTCGGGTGGCTGGCCTGGCGAGGCGGTCTGACGTCCTTCCTTGGCCTCTTCGTGGCGTATGTCGTCCCGCTCTATGGCGGAGTGGGTCGGGCGTCCGTGTTGCAGGCGATCGACGGGCACCCCTTCGGTCGGCCGATGGCCCTGCTGTTCTTCGCACTTGTCGTGCTCGCGCTCTTGACCCCGCCGCCGCGGCAGCCCGCGTACAAGGGGCTCGCGCTGGTCGGGGTGCTGTACGGCCTCGGCCACTTCCTCCTGCAGGGGAAGGGCTGGGAGTACCATCTCTATCCGCTCGTCCTGTTCATCTGCGCGTTGGCCCCGGCCGCCGCCGTCTCGTGGCGCGGGATGGACTGGCCCCGCGTGCTCGACCTGTTCGGCGCGCGCCGGCCCATCGCGCTCGCCGTCTGGGCGCTCCTCGTGGTCGTGCTCGGCGCGAAGGGGGTCGAGGCCCTCGATGCGCCCTGGATCGCCGAGAAGGCGCGCCGCGTGGAGGCTCTGACACGCGATCTGGAGCCGCTCGTGCCCCCGGGCGCCACCGTGCAGATGATGGACACCACGTCGGGCGGCATCCACGCGCTGCTGCGCCTGGGATTGCGCCAGCCCACGCGCTTCATCTACGACTTCCACTTCTTCCACGACGTCGACGACCCGCGCATCCGCGCGCTCCGCGCCGAGTTGCTCGCGGGCCTCGCGTCGGGGCGCCCAGCCGCGGTCGTGGTCCTCGAGGAGAGCTGGCCCGAGCTCGGCTACGAGCGCCTGGCCGCGTTCCCCGAGCTCGCGCAGGCCCTCGAGCGCGCGTTTCCTCTCGTCGTCACCGGCGCCGGGTACCGGATCCATGCGAAGCGAAGCGATTCGTAGCGTGATCCGTGCCTACGACGATCCGGTCGTGCGCGCCTACTGCTGGGGCCGCTTCTGGATCCTGCGGCAGCGCTTCCTCGACGAGATCGGCCAGTACCTGCCGCCGCGAGGCCGTGTGCTCGACCTAGGCTGTGGGTTCGGGCTCTTCTCGCTCTACTACGCGAGCGCCCATCCCGGGCTCGCCCTCGAGGGTCTCGATCGGAACGCGCGGCGCATCGAGATGGCCCGAGCGGCCGCCGGACGGCTCGGCCTGTCGAACGTGCGCTACGAGGTCGGCGATGTCATGGAGTTTCGCGGCGGCGAGCGCTTCGACGCCGCCTACATGCTCGACATCGTCCACCACATTCCCGCGGAGGCGGTACGGCCCCTGCTCGAGCAGGTGGCCAAGACGCTGCCCGAGGGCGGGCGCCTGCTCGTCAAGGACGTCGATCGCCGGCCGGCCTACAAGCGCTGGTTCACCCACGCGCTGGACCGCGTCATGGATCCCCGCACGCCCGTCCGCTACTGGGGCGCGGACGAGCTGCAGGCGCTCTTGGAAGACGTGGGGTTCGAGGTGCACCGGCACCTCATGGTGGACATCCTGCCCTATCCCCACGTGCTCTACATCGGGCGGCGCCGGCCATGAGCGCCCCGGGCCCCCCGGTCCGGCTCCTACGGGCCGCAGGGCCGCATCGTCTTCCCCCAGATGACGGTGCCGGAGAACCTCGAGATGGGTGCCTACATCGAGCGGAACGGCCGCTGGATCCAGGAGGCGCTCGAGCGCGTCTACCTGGGCGGCTGACCGGCCACGAGGTTCGGGTAGAATGTGCCCCGTGAAGCGCACGCCCGCACTCCTTCTGGCCGTCCTGCTCTACGTCACGCTCGACCTGTCGCTCCCCGCGATGCCGGGAGCCTTCGTCTTCGACTCGTCGTGCTCGGTGGAGAGCGCCCGGATTCGCGCCCGTGCCGCGGTCGAGGTCGTCGTGCTGCCCGCGCCGCCCCGTGACGCGTTCGTCCTGCTCCGGCCGCCGCTCGACGTCGGGGATTGCCTCGCGCCGGCCGAATCGGTCCTGCGTGGGCGCCGCCCCGTTCCGAGCTGGCGATCACGGCTGCTCCACGATCCCGCGCCTCCATCCGAAGAGCCGCACTAGCTCCTCCCCTCGGTGTGGTCGGGACGGCCCCATGGCGGGGCTTGTCCGTCTTCATCACACTCGATCGGCGCGGAGGAACCGCCATGAAGCGGGGATGCGAAGGGATTGCCGTCGGTGGCAGCATGCTCGTGATCACGTTCGCGCTCATCGCCGCCGCCGAGTGGCGGTTCTGAGGAGGCGGCGATGCCGAGGGTGGGGCCGGTCATCGTGGATCCACGGGCGGGCGCTCGTTGCCGGGTCACGCTCGACGGCGGCGAGAAGATCATCGTCCGCCAGCGGAAGGGCGGCCTCGACGGGGGCCTGCTCACGATCGAGGTCTCGAAGCTCATGGGCTTTGCCTCGGATCGTATCTTCGCGTGTAACCTGGATAGCCCGGCGGGTCGATCGGTGCTCGCCTGGCTGACCCGTGGCGCGGAGCCCGGCAGCTTCGCGGCCACCCCGCTGGGCGCCGCCGTCGCATTCGTGAAGGACGTGGGAACGCTCGCCGAGCTCCGGAGGAGAAGCGCGGCCCTGATGTCGAGCCGGTAGCGGGCCGGCCGGGTCGGATGGGGGCCCATTTTCTGGCTAGGATTCCGGCGCGGGGTTGAGTATATTCGATGGGGTTTTTCCAGGGAGACAGCCTGAACTTCATGCGCGTCCCACGTTCCGCCGTCCTCGGTAGTGCGGCCATCGCGGCCGTCCTGATAGGGATCTTGATCGGCTTTCCCATCTCCGCCGCCAAGTCCGCCACCACCCCGAGCCAGAAGGCGGGAGCCAAGGGCCATGAGGCCGGGGCCGGGGCCATCGACCCTCGGATCATCGAGCGGGGCAAGCAGACCTTCGCAACATACTGCACGAACTGCCACGGGGCCGACGCCAAGGGCGACGGGATTGCCGGGCAGAACCTGCCCATCAAGCCCCAGAACCTGACGGAGGGGCGCATCCTCAACGCCCTGCCGGACCACTTCCTCTTCAATGTCATCGCCCACGGGGGCCAGGAGGTCGGGCTCTCGCCGCTGATGCCGAACTTCAAGCCCTTCCTGTCCGACGTGCAGATCAGGGAGGTCATCGCTTACGTCCGGACGCTGGCCGAGCCCGCGTTCGATCCGGCGAAGACGCTGCCGGTCGCCACCAAGCGGCAGGGCCCGGTGCAGCCGATCTTCTTCAGCCACGTGATCCACGCCGGCTCGTACCAGATCGCCTGCCAGTACTGCCACGCGGGCGCGCGGCGCAGCAGCGCGGCGGGCCTGCCGTCGGTGGAGCGCTGCATGGGCTGCCACAAGATCGTGGCCGCCCAGGGCAATCCCGAGGTCCAGAAGCTGCACGGCTACTGGGAGCGCAAGGAGCCGATCCCCTGGATCCGCATCTTCAAGGTGCCCGAGCACGCTCAGTTCACCCACAAGCCCCACGTGCAGGCCGGCGTGCAGTGCCAGACCTGTCACGGCCGCATCGAGGCCATGGAGCGCGTGCACGCCGAGACCGGGCAGAGCATCGTCAACGACCTGCTGAACCTCGCGCTGGTCCCCGCCAAGCCGCCCAAGCTCACCATGGGCTGGTGCGTGGAGTGCCATCGCACCGTCAACGCCAAGGGCGTGCAGGGCGTGCAGACCGCGGCGGACGCGCCGATCCCGTCGGTGCACGTGCCCCCGGGTAGCGAGAGCGCCCGCCGCAACGCCCCTCTCGAGTGCGTGACCTGCCACCACTAGTGGATCGCTCTCCCCTCCGGGGAGAGGGCCGGGTGAGGAGCGCGGCGGGAGAGTAGAGGGCGGGCCGTCCATGCGGGTGATCATCACCACCCTTCTCTTCTATGGCGCCGCGATCGCGGCGGTCTTCGGGCTGCAGCTCGTGGCGGTGACCGCGCTCGTGACCCGGCGGGCCGGCACGTTGGACCTCGAGCGCGACGGCCTCGCCGCTCTCCTCGTGGGCGTGCCCGCCTCGTCGCTGGCCCTCATCGCGATCGCGTGGCTCGCGGCGGGCCGCCCCCGGCGCGAGGGTCTGCGCCTGCTCCCGGGCCGAGTGTCCGCCGGTGCCCTCACCGCGATGATCGTGGGGATCCTCGCGCTGAGCCAGGCGCTCGAGTCGCTCGCGCTCCTGCTCGGCGTGGGCCCCGGAGCCAACCTCGACTGGATCGCCCGGACGCTCGCCGGGGCCGGGCCGGTCGGCCTCCTGCTGGCGGTGCTCGTGATCGGCGGTCTGGCGCCGGTCGGGGAGGAGCTGTTTTTCCGCGGGTTCATGCTGACGCGGCTGCGGCGGGTGTGGAGCGCGGGGCCCGCCATCCTGGTGACCGCGCTCGCCTTCGGGCTGATGCACGGCGAGTGGGCGCACGGGGCGCTGGCCACCGGGATGGGGCTCTACCTCGGGCTGGTCACGGAGCGGTCCGGCAGCGTGATCCCGGCGGTGATCTGCCACGTGGCCAACAACACGACCTCGGTGCTGCTCTCGGCCGCGATCGGCTCGCCCGAGGGGCGCGAGGTGAACGTGGCGCTGCTCGTGATCACCGCGGTCGTCTTCGCCGGATCGCTCCGGTGGCTGCCTCCGCCCGCGCCCGCGGAAGCGCCCTGAGGGGCGCGGCCGCGCTCAGCGGCCGGGAGCGAGGATCGCGGTCAGGCTGCGGAGATCGGGGCAGGTGTCGAGCGACTCGACGATCCGCGCCACCGAGTCCACGCGGTCGGCGGGGAGCACGAGCGCGGCGCACTCCTCGAACTTCTCCCGCAGCGCCTCGAGCGTCAGCGGATTGCCGGGATGGCCCGGCACCGGCCGGGGGCTGATGCTGGCCGAGCGACCGCCCTTCAATCGCACGGTCATGCGGGTCCACATGTGGCGCTCGAGATCGGTGGGGATCTCCGGATCCACCACCACCCGGATCCGCTCCATCAAGCGTCGCAGATCGGGATCCTGCGCGCGATCGTCCTGGAAGGTGGCCATGCCGACGCGACCGTCCATGAGCGCGGCCGCCGCCGAGAACTCGGCGGAGAACTTCGCCTCGAGCCCGGTCCGCGGGCGCGAGTGGATCAGGATGCGCGGCACGCCCGCGGCCACGCCGACCGTCACCTCCTCGACCTCGTCGGCCCGGATGCCCTCGACCCGCCGGAGCTCGAGCGCGCCGTCGATGATCGAGTGCGTGCACGCGCAGGATGGATAGGGTTTCACCGCGACCCCGGTGGTCAGGATCTTCCACGGCGCCGCGAGCGTCCCGAGCGGCTCGAGCGCGAGCTTGCCCGCGCCCAGCACGCGGAAGAAGCCCTGAGGGCCTTCCAGCGCATGCTCGGAGGCGGTCCAGCCCTCGCGCGCCAGCAGCGCCGACAGCACGCCGCTTCGCGCGGCGTGTCCGGCGTGGAAGGGCTTGGTCATGGTGCCGAAGTTCTCCTTCAGCCCCGAGGACTGCGACGCGGCCACCGCGAGGGCGTGGCGGGTCTGGGCGCCGTCGAGCCCGAGCAGCCGCGCCGCCGTCGCCGCCGCGCCCAGCGTGCCGAGCGTACAGGTGGCGTGCCAGCCGTGAGCGTAGTGGGCCGGGTTGATCACCTCGGCCAGCGTGGTCTCGACCTCGAAGCCCAGCAGGAAGGCGTGGAGCACCGCGCGGCCGTCGGCCAGCGCCAGCTCGCCCGCGGCGAGCGCCGCCGCCAGCACCGGCGCGGAGGGGTGGCCCATCAGGGCGAAGTTGGTGTCGTCGAAGTCGAGCGCGTGGGCGGCGGTGCCGTTGCAGAGCGCGGCCCACACCGCGCCGGTGCGGTGGCCGGTGCCCACCACCGTGGCCAGCGGGGCGCCGCCCTCCATCCGGGCCACCCGCTGCAGGATCCGCGCGGCCGGCTCGACGGAGCCGGCCAGCATCACGCCCAGGCAGTCGAGGATGGCCCGCCGGGCGGCGTCCAGCGCGGGCTCGGGGCAGTCCTCGTAGCGGCTCTTGGTGACGAACTCGGCCAGCAGCGCGGTGGCGTTCATGGGCGGGAGCCTATCACAGCCCTGGGGCCCCCCATATCCGGGGTCAGCCGGTGCCAGTCCCGGCAGTACTTGAGCAGCAGGCCGCTCACGAGCAGGAGCTCGGCCAGGAGCTCCAGGGGCTCCTCCAGCGGGTAGCGAAAAAACGGATGCCGCACGCTCAGCAGCGTGTCGTCCACGTCGAGCGTCTGCGCCAGCACCTGGGCCACCACCGCCGCGTAGAGCGGCAGCGTGGTCGGATCGAACATCTCCCGCCGGACGAAGCCGACCGTGAGATAGCCGCGATGCCAGACCGTGCCGAGCACGAGCAGCGCCGAGAGGGCGACGGGGATCGCGACCCAGGGGTAGTGCCACGCCACCTTGAGCAGATCGTGAGCGGAGCCCAGGTAGACGTCGGCGGCGCCGACGCGGCCGATGAGGGGACTCACCAGACCGAACCAGTCCATCTCCTCGAGGGCCAGCACCCCGCAGAAGATGGCGACGAAGCGGTAGCATCGCGCGTCCGGCGCCGGCCCCAGCAGGGCGGCGTGTCGCCAGGCGATCCAGGCGGCCGCGAGATAGAGCGTGGCCTCGGCGGGCTCGGCGAGGCCCCACTCGCGCGTGAGCGCGCGCGCGTAGGCGGGCCACACCAGCGAGATGAGGCCGAGGACGGCCAGCGGCGCCACCGTGGCCGTCCCGAGGAGGGCGAGTCGTCGCGCAGGAGCCAGCCTGACCAGCGCGGCCAGCCCGCGCGGGGCGGTCGGCAGCAGGCCGAAGAGAAAGAGCAGCGCGCCCGCGTGGGCCAGGATCATGGCGGGCTCGCGATACCGGCGGAGGTTGAGATCGAGAATCGGATTGCCGGGGATGGTGAGCAGCGTCACCACGACGAGGATGAGCGAGCCGAGCCAGAGGGCGTAGGGTGCGTAGGGTCGGCTCCACGTCGCGGCGGCCCACGCCGCGGTCGTCAACCGGCCGTGGCCCGCGGCACGGGTCCGCCCGTGGTCGCGAGAAACGTCCGACGTGGTGGGCCGCATGGAGGTCAATCTAGCACGCCGGTGGCGGATGCCTGGCACGGCCGGCGCGGGACGGGTATGATCGGGCCTCGACCATGCGGCGGCTTGGCTGGTATCTCGCGGTCGCGCTCCTCCTGGCTCCCGTTCCCGCCCAGGCTCAGCTCTTCCTCGCGTCCCGTCCGGAGCCGCCGTTCACGGTCGGCCCGTTGATGGTCAGCGCCACCGTGCGCGAGGAGGCGGGGCCGGTGCCGGTGATGGTGACGTGGAGCCTGCTGCTTCCGCCCGATCGCCGGGACGCCGACGTCGCGCAGGACATCTTCCTGCTGTGGCCGGGCGAGATCCGCAACGACGACGCCGCCCAGAAGCCCGACGCGGCGCTGGCCCGCTACGTCGCGGAGCGCGGCTTCGACGTGATCGGCGAAGGCCGTGCGGGGCTGCTCGCGCGTGGCCTGGCCGACGGCGCCACCGAGGTCCAGGCGGCCGGGGCCCCGTTCGTGACCTTCGTGCAGACCGGCGCGCTGGGGCTGAGCCCGCCCGCCACCTTCATTCGCATCCCGTGGACCCCCCGGCTCACCGACCAGCGCTGGCTCATGGAGCTCACGCTGCACGTGGCCGGGCTGGTGAAGCCGCAGAAGCTCGGCTGGGTGGAGACGATCATCCGCGGCGGCCCGTCGCGCGTCGCCATCGGCTTCCACGAGGTGCGTGACCGGCCGCTGTTTCCGATGTACCTCGCCCATCGCGATCGCGTCGTGCACCTGGCCGACGCGCCGGCGGAGCTGGTCGTGCAGTTTCCGCAGTCCGATCGGCTCAAGATCGACGAGGTGTATCCGCCCACCTCCATCCGACGGCTGAGCGAGACGCTCGACAGTACCCAGGTCGTCTCGCTCTTTCTCGACCGCGGCGACGGCATCACCCCGCAGCAGCTGGCCGTGCAGTTCGGCTACTTCTCGCGCATCCAGACCGTGTTGCTCGTGGCCGTCCCGCTCCTCATCGTGGCCCTGGGCCATGCGATGGGGCCGCTGCTCGGGCGCGGCCTCGTGCGGCTGGCCGACGTGGTGGCGGCGCGCGTGCGTCTGGGCGCGTGGCGGGCGGGGCGCGACCCCCGCGCGGGCGTGATTGTCCCCCGCGAGACGCTCGAGCGCATCGTGCCGGGCCAGACCACCCGGGACGAGGTGCTGCGCCTCTGCGGCACCGAGGTGGAGCGCCAGGAGCAGTTCCCGGGATCCGGGCGCACGACCCTCATCTACCGCGGCCGCCGGCTCCTGCCGGAGTCCCGACGGATCTTCGGCTGGCTGTCCACGGTGCGGCACTGGGACGTGGAGCGGCACGAGGTGCGGATCGAGATCGACGGCGATATCGTCCGCGACGTGCGCGCCGACGTCCGGCGCTACCGCCTGGGACCCGACGAGCCCCGCTGACCGCGGCCGAGCCACCCAGTAGGGACAGCACCTTGAGAAACGGGCCCTTGACCCCCACCGGCAGAGAGGCTACCCTTGGCGGGATCATCGTCCCGACGTCGCCGCCCGAGGAGGGCTAGGTGAAGTGTCCCCGCTGCCAGTCCCCGAACCGCGAGGGCGTGCGGTTCTGTGAGGAGTGCGGCGCGAGGCTGGTGACGAGCTGCTCGAGTTGCGGCGCCGAGCTGCTGCCGGACAAGCGGTTCTGCGGCTCCTGCGGCTCGCCGACGACTCCGGAGCCGGTGGAGCGCCAGGCCTCCCCTCAGGGCTATACCCCGAAGCACCTCGCCGAGAAGATCCTGACCTCGCGCCACGCGCTCGAAGGCGAGCGCAAGCAGGTCACCGTGCTGTTCGCCGACCTCAAGGGCTCGATGGAGCTCCTGGCCGACCAGGACCCGGAGGAGGCCCGGCGCCTGCTGGATCCGGTGCTCGAGCGGATGATGGAGGCGGTGCACCGCTACGAGGGCACCGTGAACCAGGTCATGGGCGATGGGATCATGGCGCTCTTCGGCGCGCCGCTCGCCCACGAGGACCACGCGGTGCGCGCCTGCCACGCCGCGCTCCGCATGCAGCAGACGGTCGGCTGGTACGCGGAGGAGCTGCGCCGCGGCCGCGGCGTGGACGTGCAGATCCGCATCGGCCTCAACTCGGGCGAGGTCGTGGTGCGCGCCATCGACAGCGATCTGCACATGGACTACTCGGCCATCGGCCAGACCACGCACCTGGCCGCCCGCATGGAGCAGCTCGCCCGCCCCGGCTCGACGCTGATCTCCCGCGAGACGCTGCGCCTGGCCGAGGGCTACGTCGAGGTCAAGCCCCTGGGCCCCGTGCCGGTGAAGGGCATGCCGGAGCCGGTGGAGATCTTCGAGCTGGTCCGCACCGAGCAGGTGCATTCGCGCCTCGAGGCCAGCGCCGCGCGCGGCCTCACGCCGTTCGTGGGCCGCGAGGCCGAGATGGACGCGCTTCATCAGGCGATGGCGCGGGCCGCGGCCGGCCACGGCCAGGTGGTGGCGGTGTCGGGCGAGCCGGGGGTGGGCAAGTCGCGCCTCTTCTGGGAGTTCACCCACTCCCATCGTGCGCACGGCTGGCTCATGATGGAAGCGCAGGCCACCTCCTACGGCAAGAACACCTCGTACCTCACGGTCAAGGAGCTGCTCCAGAACTACTTCAGCCTCGAAGAGCGGGACGACGTGAGGCGGATTCGCGAGAAGGTCACCGGCAAGCTGCTGACACTCGACGAGAGCCTGCGGCCGACCCTGCCCGCGTTCCTCCAGCTCCTCGACGTGCCGGTGGACGACGCGGAATGGCAGACCCCGGACCTGCCGCAGCGCCGTCAGCGCATGCTCGACGCGGTCAAGCGCCTCATCCTCCGGGAAGGCCAGGTGCAGCCGGTGCTCCTGGTGTTCGAGAACCTCCACTGGCTGGACTCGGAGAGCCAGGCTTTTCTCGACAGCCTCGTGGACAGCCTCCCCCTGGCTCGCGCCCTCGTGCTCGTGAGCTACCGGCCCGAGTACCAGCACGGGTGGGCCCGCAAGAGCTACTACACCCAGTTCCGCATCGATCCGCTCCCGCCCCAGAGCTCGGAGGAGCTGCTGCGCGCGTTGATGGGTGACGACCCCGGGCTCGACCCGCTCAAGCAGCTGCTGATCGAGCGTACCGAGGGCAACCCGTTCTTCATCGAGGAGAGCGTGCGCACGCTGGCCGAGACCAAGGTGCTCGCGGGCACGCCCGGGCACTACCGCCCGACCCGCGAGGTGCAGAAGGTTCAGGTGCCCGCCACCGTGCAGGCGGTGCTCGCCGCACGCATCGACCGCCTCCCGATCGAGAGCAAGCGGCTCCTGCAGGCCGCCGCGGTCATCGGAAAGGACGTGTCGCTGGCGCCGCTGCAGGAGATCGCCGATCTCTCGGAGGAGACGGTGCGCCGCAACCTGACCCTGCTCCAGGCCGGCGAGTTCCTGTACGAGATCAGTCTCTTCCCGAGCGTGGAGTACACCTTCCGTCACGCGCTGACCCACGAGGTGGCCTACTCGAGCCTGCTCCAGGACCGCCGGCGCGCCCTGCACGGCCGGGTGGTGCAGGCGATGGAGCACCTCTATGCGGACCGGCTGCCCGAGCACTTCGAGCGGCTCGCTCACCACGCCGTCCGCGGCGAGGTGTGGACGAAGGCGGTGGCCTACCTCCGCCAGGCGGGGACGAAGGCGGCGGCGCGCTCCGCCAATCGCGAGGCGGTCATCTTCTTCGAGCAGGCCATGGCCGCGCTCGAGCGGCTGCCCGAAGGGCGACCCGCCACCGAGCAGGCGATCGACCTGCGCCTCGACCTGCGGTCGCCGCTGCTGCAGCTGGGCCAGCTCGAGCGCGTGCTGACGCTCTCGCAGGAAGCGGAGGCGATGGCCGAGAAGCTCGGCGACGAGCAGCGGCTGGCGCGCGTCTACACCTACCTGATCAACTACCACTATCTCAAGGGCGAGCCGGACCTCGCCATCGAGTACGGCGAGCGCTGCCTGCGCATCGGCGACGCGGCGAGCGACATGGCCCTGCAGGCCCTGGCCCGCAGCTACCTGGGCTATAGCTGCCACGCCCAGGGCCTCTACCGGCGCGCGCACGCGACCCTGCGCGAGAACGTCGAGGCGCTCGAGCTGGTGCAGGGCGAGACCCCGGGGGGGCAGGCCGGCGTCTCCTACGTCACCTCCAGCGGCTGGCTCGCCTTCACCCTGGCGGAGATCGGCGAGTTCGACGCCGCCGCCCTGTCGCTCGACAAGGCGCAGCGAGCCGGCGAGGCGAGCGGCCACGCCTACACCCAGACCATCGCGCGCACCATGGCCGGGCTGGCCTGGCTCCGCCGGGGCCAGCTCGAGCGGGCGCTGCCCGCGCTCCAGCGGAGCCTGGATGCCTGCCGCGAGAAGAGCCTCGAGGTCTGGCGGCCGATTCCCTCCTCGCTCCTGGGCCTCACCCTCGTGCTGCTCGGCCGGCGGGAGGAAGGGATGCGACTCCTCGAGGACGGGGTGGCGCTGACCGAAGACCTGGGCGTGCGCGCCTACCTCGCCCTCTGGACCACGAACCTCGGCGAGGGCCTGGCCGCGGCCGGGCAGCTCGAGCGCGCCCGGAGCGTGGCCCAGCGCGCGCTCGAGCTGGCGCTGCGGCACAAGGAGCGCGGCCACCAGGCCGGCGCGCTGCGCCTGATGGGCGAGCTCGCCGCCATGAGCGAGCCGCCCGCGGTGGGCGAGGCGGAGGGCTACTACACGCAGGCGCTGCGCCTCGCCGAGGAGCTCGAGATGCGTCCGCTCCAGGCGCGCATCCACCTGGGGCTGGGGCGGCTCCTGCGCCTCGCGGGCGACCGTGACCGCTCGGAGGATCACCTGGCCACGGCCCTGGGCCTCCTGCGCGAGATGGACATGCGCTTCTGGCTCTCGCGGGCCGCCGAGGAGCTCCTGCATCTGGGGCACCTCTTCGTGGTCGCCCGCCACAATATCCAGCTCTACGACTACCTCAAGCGCGAGTACGCGGGCGAGCCGGTCACCGTGATCCTCGACCGGCGCCACGGCGAGCGCCGGGAGCGCGCGGAGGCCGCCGCCAGCGAGCGCCGCGCCGCCGACCGGCGGCGGCAGCTCCGGGTGGACGAGGCCATCCGCACGCGCGGGTTCGCGGTCGTACCCGAGATCATCGGAGGGGCCTGACCCCGCCCGGCGGCGTCTCGCGCCCGACCGGCGTGAGGCCCCGGCTCACCAGGCGCACCTCCGCCGCGCGCTTGCCGTCGGCGCCCGAGTGCGGCTCGAACGAGACGCGCTCGCCGACCCGGGGCGGCACCCCGCGGCCGTCCCGGCCCCGGACCACGTAGAGATCCTGATCGTCGCCGATGATCAGGCCCCACGCGGTGGGCCGATCGTAGAACTCGACCCGCCCCGTCTTGATCATGTCCGGATCCTAGGGCGCCGCGCCCGCCCGGCACAATGTCCAGAATCTCGGACAGGAGGTGCAGCCCGTTGCAGTCTCCGCGTTCCGGTATAAGCTAGGCTTGGTGATGCCGGCCGCCCGCTCGGACCCGACCTATCGCCCGACACTTCGCGTGATCGACGTGGTGGCGATCATCGTGGGCACCGTGGTGGGGGCGGGGATCTTCCGGACGCCGTCCCTGGTCGCGGCCAACGCGCCGAGCGAGGCGGTCGTGCTCGGCGCCTGGGCGGTGGGCGGCGCGATCTCGCTCGTCGGCGCGCTCTGCTACGCGGAGCTGGCCGCGGCCTATCCGAGCCCGGGCGGAGACTATCACTACCTGGCGCGCGCCTTCGGCATGCGCCTGGCCTTCCTCTTCGCGTGGGCGCGCATCACCGTGATCCAGACCGGGTCCATCGCGCTGCTCGCCTTCGTCATCGGCGACTACGCGACCAGGGTCGCGCCGCTCGGGCCCGCCTCGCCGATGCTCTATGCGGCGCTCACCGTCGCGCTCGTCACCGGCGTCCACGTCATCGGCGTGCGCCAGGGGCGCCTGATCCAGAACCTGCTCACCGGCGCCGAGGTGGCGGGTCTGCTCCTCGTGATCGCGGTGGGGTTCGCGCTCGACACTCCGTCGTCGCCGGCCACCGCCCCCGCGGCCGCGTTCTCGAGCCAGGGGTTCGGGCTCATGATGGTCTTCGTGCTGCTCACCTACGGGGGGTGGAACGAGGCCGCGTACGCCTCCGCGGAGATCCGGGGCCCCCGGGGGAGCATCGTGCGGGCCCTCGTCTGGGGCATCGTGGCGATCACCGCGCTCTACCTGCTCGTCAACGTGGCGTACCTGCGCGGGCTCGGACTCGCCGGCGTGGCGGAGTCCAAGACGGTGGCCGCCGATCTCATGGCCCGCGTGGCCGGGACGGGGAGCGCGTGGGTGATGAGCGTGATCATCGTGATCGCGGCCGCCACCTCGGTGAACGCGGCGGTGTTCACGGGCGCCCGCACTGCCCACGCCCTCGGGCGGGACTTCCGGCCGCTGGCCTTTCTCGGCCGCTGGCATCGCCGCGCCGGGACGCCGGTCAACGCCCTCGTGGTCCAGGGGGCGCTCGCCCTCGCGCTGGTCTTCCTCGGCGGGTTCATGCGAGAGGGCTTCGAGACCATGGTGGAGTTCACCGCGCCCGTGTTCTGGCTGTTCTTCCTCCTCACCGGTGTGTCGCTGCTCGTGCTGCGGCGCCGGGAGCCGGAGGTGGCGCGGCCGTTCGCGGTCCCGCTGTATCCGATCACACCGCTCGTGTTCTGCGCCACCTGCGCCTACCTGCTCTACGCCAGCCTCGCCCACAGCGGGCCCGGCTCGATCGTCGGGGTGGCGGTGGTGGCGGCCGGCGCACTCGTCCTCGGGCTGATGGGACGAGCCGCCGTCACTCGGCCCGATATTCAAGGAGGCGACTGACATGCGGATCGCCCGTTCCCCCGTGCCGTTCCTGGCCCTGATCCTGGCCACCGCCGTCGCGGCGAGCGCCCAGATGCCGAAGACCCCGAAGGATCCGGACGTCCCCTACGTGCCCACCGACGAGAGGGTGGTGGCCGAGATGCTGAAGGTCGCGAACGTCAGGAAGAGCGACGTGCTCTACGACCTGGGCTCCGGCGACGGGCGGATCGTGATCACCGCGGCCCAGAAGTTCGGCACGCGCGGCACCGGGATCGAGCTGCTCCCGGCGCTGGTCCAGGAGGCCCGGGAGAACGCGCGCAAGGCGCGGGTGAGCAACCTCGTGAAGTTCGTCGAGGGCGACATCTTCGAGGCCGACATCAGCGACGCCACGGTGGTCACGCTCTACCTCCTGCCCGCGGTGAACATGAAGCTGCGCCCGAAGCTGCTCGAGCTCCGGCCGGGGACGCGGATCGTCTCGCACAACTACGACCTGGGCGACTGGATGCCCGAGAAGACGATCAGGATCAACCTGGCCGACGGTGAGCACATCGTGTTCTACTGGGTCGTGCCTCCGCGCAAGAAGTCGTAGGCGGGGCCGTGCCGGTGGATCCGCGGACCGCCCCTCACCCCGTTCTCAAGAGGCACTACGACGGGGAGCGTGACCGCCGGCTCTTCGTCACCACGCTGTTCGACGAGTGCGCCCGCTACTACGATCGGGTAGGGGTGTTCCTGGCGCTGGGCTCGGGGCAACACTACCGGCGCTGGACCCTCGAACGCGCCGGCCTGCATCCCGGCATGGCGGTGCTGGACGTCGCCACCGGCACCGGGCAGATGGCGCGCGAAGCGGCGCGCATCGTCGGCCCGTCCGGGAAAATCGTCGGCCTCGATCCCAGTAACGGCATGCTCGCGGAAGCGAG
The DNA here is from genome assembly GCA_035524955.1 of Candidatus Limnocylindria bacterium. Lineage (GTDB taxonomy): Bacteria > Methylomirabilota > Methylomirabilia > Rokubacteriales > CSP1-6 > CAMLFJ01. Next base: position 47,958 of record DATLFG010000006.1, read on the forward strand.
GAAGGCGGCGACCGGGCCGCTGGTCCAGGGCATCGGCGAGGAGCTGCCGTTCGCGACCGAGCGGTTCGACTTCGTCAGCATGGGCTTCGCGCTTCGCCATGTGTCCGATCTCGAGGCGGCGTTCGCCGAGTACCGGCGCGTGCTCAAGCCGGGCGGCCGCGTGCTCCTGCTGGAGATCACCCGGCCGACATCGGGCCTCGGCCGCCGGCTGGCCGGGATCTACCTCCACACGGTCCTGCCGCTGCTTCTGCGGATCACCACCGGGAGCGGAAAGCCCGCCCGGCTGCTCCGGTACTACTGGGACACCATCGACGAGTGCGTGCCACCCGCGACGATCCTGGACGTGCTGCAGGCGAGCGGCTTCGAGCGCGTGGAGCGCCGCACGTGGGGCGGGATGATGAGCGAATACGTCGCCACCAAGCCGGCGGGCTGACGCGCCGCCGACAAGTCCCCGGCCCGGCGCCCGCCGGGCCGGCAAGGAGAGACGTCATGTCGATCGGCCAGAGCGAGAAGGCCGCCCGCTTCCGGGCGCTGCACGAGGCGCCCGGCGCCTTCGTGATTCCCAATCCGTGGGACGCCGGCTCGGCGCGCATCCTCGCCGCGCTCGGCTTCCAGGCGCTCGCCACGTCGAGCGGCGCCTCCGCGGGCACCCTCGGCCGCCGCGACGGCACCGTGACGCGTGAGGAGGCGCTCGCCCACTCGCGCGCCATCGTGGAGGCGACCGATCTGCCGGTCGCCGCGGATCTGGAGAAGGGCTTCGGCGATGCCCCGGCGGCGGCCGCCGAGACCATCCGTCTCGCCGCCTCGGTGGGGCTGGTGGGGGGATCGATCGAGGACGCGACCGGGGACAAGCAGAAGCCGCTCTTCGATATCGCGACCGCGACCGAGCGGGTGGCCGCGGCGGTGGCGGCGGCGCGCGCGCTGTCCTTCCCGTTCACGCTCACCGCGCGTACCGAGAACTTCCTGCGGGGCAATCCGGACCTGGAGGACACGATCAAGCGGCTGCAGGCCTTCGAGAAGGCGGGCGCGGACGTGCTCATGGCGCCGGGCCTGCCCGACCTGGCCGCGGTGCGCGCGGTGTGCGCCGCGGTGAAGAGACCGGTCAACTTCATGGTGGGCATCAAGGGCCGGTCGTTCACGGCGGCCGAGCTGACCGCGGCAGGCGTGAAGCGGATCAGCCTCGCCACGTCCCTCTACCGCACCGCCATGAGCGGCCTGATCGATGCGGCCCGCGAGGTGAAGGACAAGGGGACCTTCGGCTACGTGGACCGCGGGGTCACCTCGGCGGAGCTGGCCGGCTTCATGGAGGGGTGACGTCGAGCGGGGCCACGGCGGATCACCGTGGCCGCGCGTCAAGTCTTGGTGGTGGGCACCGTTTCGCCCCCGCGGAGCAGGACGCTAGGCTATCTCCCGCGGCTCTCAGCGTAGGGGCGCTGTCCTCGCGATCCGCAGCGCGATGTGCAACACTACCAGCGGCTCACCCATGGACGAGGAGCCCTCGATACGGCGTCGGCTCGCCGCCATTCTTGCCGCCGACATCGCTGGCTACAGCCGGCTCATGCACGCGGATGAGGCCGCCACCGTGCGGGACCTCAAGGCCCATCAGAGCGTGGTCCTGCCGCTGATTGGTCGGCGCGGTGGACGGATCATCGATACCGCCGGCGACGGCATCATGGCTGAGTTTCCCAGCGTCATCGGCGCCACCGAGTGCGCGGTCGAGATCCAGACCGTGATGGCCCAGCGCAACGAGGGGGTGCCTGAGAGTCGTCGCATGCTGTTCCGCGTCGGGATCAATCTGGGGGATGTGATCCACGACGAGAACCGGATCTACGGTGACGGCATCAACATCGCGGCTCGGCTCGAGGCGCTGGCCGAGCCGGGTGGCGTGCTCGTGTCCAGTACCGTCTACGGATCAGGTCCGCGGCAAGCTGCCTGTCACCTTCGAGGATGTGGGCGAGCGGCAGGTCAAGAACATCGAGCAGCCGGTCCGGATCTATCAGCTCCACATCCCGGGCGCATCCTCCAAGGCCGTCGCCACGCTCGGCAGGCGCCCCGCCATAACGGACCGCCGGCGTTGGATCGGGTGGGGCGTGGCGGCGTTCCTGGTTCTCCTCGGAGCGGCAGGAGCGTGGTGGATGGGCCCGCGCTTCTTTCCAGGTCACCGAGCAGACAGCACAGAGGCGCCGCGTCTCTCGATCGTTGTGCTGCCCTTTGGGAACCTGAGTGGCGATCCGAGCCAGGACTACTTTGCCGATGGCATAACCGAAGACCTGACCAGTGATCTGTCGCGAATCGCTGGAAGCTTTGTCATTTCCAGGAACACTGCGTTCACATTCAAGGGCAAGGCCATGGATACCCGGCAAATCGGCCGCGAGTTGGGTGTCCGGTATGTGCTCGAGGGGAGCGTGCGCCGGATGGGCGGCACGGTCCGCGTCAACGCGCAGCTCATCGACGCGGGCACCGGCGCGCATCTGTGGGCCGAGCAGATGAACGTCGATCAAAGCACGCTGGCGAGCGCCCAGGACAACTTCGGCATCGCGAACCGACTTGCAAGGACGCTCAGTGTCGAGCTCGTCAATGTCGAGGGGCGCCGGGCGCAGCGGATCGACCCCGATGCGGTGGACCTGACCATGCGTGGCTGGTCGGTCTTGAATGGAGGGCCGAACAAGGACGATGTGCAGAGGGCCGTCGCGTTGTTCGAGGATGCTCTTCGGCTCGATCCCGACAATAGTCAAGCCAGAGTCGGGCTCGCCCAGGCCCTCACTCTCATCTACCGCAACCGCTGGGATCCCGAACCTGGCACGGTGCTGGCCCGTGCCGACGAAGCGGCCACGCGGGTCATCTCCACCGCGCCCAACTATGCCCATGCGCATTACGTGAAGGCCGAGGTTCTCGGACTATTCAACCGGTTCGATGCTGCGCTTGCGACGTATGACAGGGCCATCGCCCTCGATCCCAACCATGCCGCGGCATACGTTGGACGGGCGCGGAACTTGAACGTGATTGGTCGGGCAGCGGATGCATTGGCGCCTGTCGAGAGGGCGATACGGCTGAGTCCGCGGGATCCTGAGCTGTATGTCTGGTATTTTGTCCTCTGCCACGCGAACACGCATCTGGCGCGCGACGCACAGGCGATCGAATGGTGCCTCAAGTCGCTTGCGACCGGTAAGACGTTCTGGTTCGCCTACGTCGATCTCGCCTCTGCGTACGCCTGGCGCGGGCAGAACGCAGAGGCGGCGGCCGCGGTTGCGGAGCTGCGGAAGCTGAGGCCAGGGTACACGGTGCAGACACTGGTGCAGGAAGGATCAGAAGCTTCCGACAATCCAGCCTTCCGCAAGGAGTTCCAGCGGATCGTCGAGGGAGCACGTAAGGCTGGGTTGCCAGAAAACTAGTGCGAATCCGATGGGGGCGACCATGTCCCGAGCCCGCTGACCCGCCCGACTTCATGTTCCGCTCGGGCGTGTACATCGCGGTCGGTCGTCTGGGTGGTCCAGGCCACCCGCTGGCACCGCCTGCCCCGTGGCGGTGAATCGAGGAAGTCTTGGCGGAGCCCCGCCCGCTACATCCGGACGATCCCCTCCTCCACGGTCTCGAGCTCGAAGGCGGCCGTCATGAGCGCGCGGGTGTAGGAGTGCCGCGGGCGCTCGAAGATCTCCGTGGCCGGTCCCTCCTCTACCACGCGGCCGGACTGCATCACGATCAGGTGGTCGGCGAGCGCCCGGATGACCTTGAGGTCGTGGCTGATGAAGAGGTAGGCGAGCGTGTGCCGGGTCTGGAGGTCGCGCAGGAGGTCGACGATCTGCGCCTGCACCGACATGTCGAGCGCGGACGTGGGCTCGTCCAGGACGACCAGCCGCGGCCGCAGGACCATCGCCCGGGCGAGGGCGATGCGCTGGCGCTGGCCGCCCGAGAACTCGTGGGGATAGCGGTCGGCCGTGGTGGGATCGAGGCCGACCTCGACGAGCGCCTCCTCGATCAGCTTCCGCCGCTCGCCCGCCGTCTCGCCGATCCCGTGCACGCGGAGGCCCTCCTCCACGATCTGGGCGACGCTGAGCCGCGGCGAGAGCGCGCCGTACGGATCCTGGAAGACGATCTGCATCTCGCGGCGGAGCGGGCGCAGCGGCCGGCCCCGGACGCCCTGGAGCTCCCGCCCGTCGAAGACGATGCTGCCCTCGCTCCGGAGGAGACGCAGGACGGCGAGCCCGAGCGTCGTCTTGCCGGAGCCGCTCTCCCCCACCACGCCCAGGGTGCGACCCTCCCGCACCGTGACGGACACACCGTCGACGGCCTTCACGTGGCCGATGGTCCGCCGGAAGACGCCGCGCTTGATCGGGAACCAGACCCGGACGTTCCGGGCCTCGAGGACCGGGCGCCCCTCGCCGGGCGCGCACTGGGGCCGGCTCTTCGGCTCGGCGGCCAGGAGCCGGCGCGTGTAGGGATGCTGCGGCGCCTCGAACACGTCCGCGACCCGCCCCGCCTCGACGACCTCGCCCTCGGTCATCACGCACACGCGGTCGGCGACCTTCCGGACCACGGCGAGGTCGTGGGTGATCAGGAGGAGCGCCATCCCGAACCGCTGCTGGAGATCCTTCAGGAGCCGGAGGATCTGCGCCTGGATGGTGACGTCGAGGGCCGTCGTCGGCTCGTCGGCGATCAGGAGGTCGGGCTCGTTGGCGAGCGCCATGGCGATCATGACGCGCTGGCGCTGCCCGCCCGAGAGCTGATGCGGGAAGGCGCCGAGGCGCTGCTCGGCCTCGGCCAGCCCGACGAGCTTGAGGAGCTCGAGCGTCCGCGCCCGCGCCGCTCCGCGGCCGAGGGCCTTGTGGACCAGCAGCACCTCGTTGACCTGCTTCTCGATGGTGTGGAGCGGGTTCAGCGAGGTCATGGGCTCCTGGAAGATCATCGCGATGCGGTCGCCGCGGATCCGCTGGAGCTCACGCTCGGATGCCCCGCAGAGCTCCTGGTCCCGGAACCGGATCGAGCCCGATGGGTGCCGGGCGAGCGGGTAGGGCAGGAGCTGGACGACGGAGAGCGCGGTCACCGTCTTGCCGGACCCGCTCTCGCCCACGAGCGCCAGCGTCTCGCCGGGACGGATCTCGAACGAGACGCCCGTGACCGCCCGGACCTCGCCCGCGGGCGTGTCGAACGACACCGCCAGGTCGCGGATCTCGACGAGCGGTTTCATGCCCTGGCCGCGCGGGCGCTCGGGGGCGGCCGCGTCATCGCGCCGTCGTCGCGGCGGCTGGATGCGCGACCGCCGTGGGCGCCACGGTCACGGGGGGCAGCGCCCGGGTCTTGCGGGGATCGAAGGCGTCGCGCACGGCCTCGCCGATGAAGACGAGGAGCGATAGCATCAGCGCGAGGACCAGGAAGCCGGTGATCCCGATCCACGGCGCGTGGAGGTTGGCCTTGCCCTGGGCCAGGATCTCGCCCAGCGACGCCGAGCCCGGCGGCAGCCCGAACCCCAGGAAGTCGAGCGACGTCAGCGTCGTGATGGACCCGTTCAGGATGAACGGCAGGAACGTGAGCGTGGCCACCATGGCGTTCGGCAGCACGTGGCGGACCATCACCACCCGGTCGGCCACGCCCAGCGCGCGCGCGGCGCGCACGTAGTCGAAGTTGCGCGCGCGCAGGAACTCGGCCCGCACCACGCCCACGAGCGCCATCCACGAGAAGAGCAGCATGAGCCCGAGGAGCCACCAGAACGTCGGCTCGACCACCGAGGCCAGGATGATGAGGAGGTAGAGCACCGGCATGCCCGCCCACATCTCGATGACCCGCTGGAACAGGAGGTCGACGGCGCCGCCGAAGTAGCCCTGGATGCCCCCCGCCACGATGCCGACCACGGACGAGAGCGCGGTCAGGGTGAGGCCGAAGAGCACCGAGGTGCGGAAGCCGTAGATCAGCCGGGCGAGCAGGTCGCGCCCCTGGTCGTCGGTGCCGAGCCAGTTGACGCGCGAGGGCGGCGCCGGGGCGGGGACGGGCAGGTCGTAGTTGATGGTGCTGGGGCCGAAGGGGATCGGGGCCCAGACGATCCACCCCTTCTCGGCGATGGCGCCCTGCACGAAGGGGTCGCGGTACACGGCTTCCGTCGGGAAGACGCCGCCGAAGGTGGTCTCGGGGTACGCGACGAGCACGGGGACGTGGAAGCGGCCGTCGTACCGGACCAGGAGCGGGCGGTCGCTGGCGATCGCCTCGGCGAGGAGGCTCAGGACGAAGAGCGCGAGGAAGATCCAGAGCGACCAGAAGCCGCGCCGGTTGGCGCGAAAGCTCGCCACGCGGCGGCGGGTCAGGGGCGAGAGCCGCATCCGGCCGGGCCCCTAGTGCTCGCGGGTCGCGAAGTCGATGCGTGGATCCACGGCGACGTAGGTGAGGTCGGCCACGAGGTTCAGCACGAGCCCGATCACCGTGTAGATGTAGAGCGCCCCGAACATGATCGGGTAGTCCCGGTTGATGGCGGCCTCGAACCCGAGGAGCCCGAGCCCGTCCAGCGAGAAGATCACCTCGATGAGGAGGGCGCCGGTGAAGAGGATGCCGACGAACGCGGCCGGGAAGCCGGCGATGACGATGAGCATCGCGTTGCGGAAGACGTGCCCGTAGAGCACGCGGCGGCCGGTGAGCCCCTTTGCCCGCGCGGTGACGACATACTGCTTGCCGATCTCCTCCAGGAACGAGTTCTTGGTCAGCATGGTGAGTCCGGCGAAGCCGCCGATGACGAGGGCGATCACGGGCAGGGTGATGTGCCAGAGGTAGTCGAGCGCCTTCTGGGCCAGCGTGAGCTGCGCCCAGTTGTCGCTGACGAGGCCGCGCAGCGGGAACCACGCGAAGAAGCTCCCGCCCGCGAACAGGACGACGAGCAGGATCGCGAAGAGGAACCCGGGGATCGCATAGCCCACGATCACCACGGCGCTCGTCCACACGTCGAACTTCGACCCGTCCCGGACGGCCTTGGCGACGCCGAGGGGAATGGAGATGAGGTAGATCAGGAGCGTGGTCCACAGGCCGAGCGAGATGGAGACCGGGAGCTTCTCCCGGATCAGCTCGGTCACCGGCCGGTCCTGGAAGAAGCTCGAGCCGAAGTCCAGGAGGACGTAGTTCCGCATCATGGTGAGGAACCGCTCGTGGGCGGGCTTGTCGAACCCGAACTGGCGCTCGAGCTGCTGGATCAGCTCGGGGTCCAGGCCGCGGGCACCCCGGTACCGACTGGGCTCCGCGGGGCCGGCGGCGTCGAGCGGGGTGCGCCCGGCGCCCGTCTCGCCGGCCGCGGTGCCGCCCACGCGGGCGGTGGCCTCGACGCCGTGCCCCCGGAGCTCGGCGATCACGCGCTCGACGGGCCCGCCCGGAGCGGCCTGCACGACGACGAAGTTGATCACCATGATCCCGAGGAGCGTCGGGACCATCAGGAGGAGGCGGCGGACGACGTAGGCCAGCACGCGGGGCGGAGGTCAGCGCGCGCGACGGCGCTGGCTCAGCTCCCCCTCTTTCTTGGCATCGACCCACCAGGTGTCGAAGCCGAGGGCGTACTTCGGCGAGACCGTGGGCCGGCTGAACTTGTCCCAGTACGCCACCCGATACACGCGGATGTGCCAGTGGGGAATCACGTGGTGGCCCCACCGGAGCACGCGGTCGAGCGCCCGCGTGCGCGAGATCAGGCTCGTGCGATCGGGCGCCGCGATCAGGAGCTCCACCAGCCGGTCGACGGCCGGCTCCTTGATGCCCGCAAGGTTCCGGCTCCCGGGGACGTCGGCGGTGGAGGAATGCCAGAAGTCCAGCTGCTCGTTCCCCGGCGAGAGCGACTGGCCCCATACAATCGCGGTCATGTCGAAGTCGAAGTCGTCGAGGCGCTTCTGGTACTGCGCGGCATCCACCGTGCGGACGCGGGCGGTGATGCCGACGCGCTCCAGGTTCCTGGCGAACGGCAGCGAGATCCGCTCCCACGTCGGGTCCGAGAGCAGGATCTCGAACTGCATCGGCTCGCCCCGGGCGTTGACGAGGCGCTGCCCCTTGACGGTCCAGCCGGCGGCACCGAGGAGGGCGAGCGCCTGGCGCACGCCGTCGCGGATGTTGCCGGAGCCGTCGGTGGCCGGTGGGGTATACGCCTTTGTGAAGACGTCTTCCGGGACCTTGCCCCGGAACGGCTCCAGGAGCACGCGCTCCTCGGGCGTCGGCAGGTCGCGGGCGGCGAGCTCGGAGTTCGAGAAGTAGCTCGCGGTCCGCGTGTAGGCGCCGTGGAAGAGCTGCCGGTTGGTCCACTCGAAGTCGAAGAGGTGGCCGAGGGCCTGGCGCACCCGCCGGTCCCGGAACATCGGCCGGCGCTGGTTGAAGACGAAGGCCTGCATGCCCGTCGGCACCTCGTTCGGGATCTCCTCGCGCTTGATGAGCCCCTGGGTGATGGCGGGCCCGGTGTAGGCGGTGGCCCAGTTCCGGGCCACGTTCTCCAGGCGGAAGTCGTACTGGCCCGCCTTGAAGGCCTCCACCGCCACCGTGGTGTCGCGGTAGTAGTCGTACCGCATGCTGTCGAAGTTCTCCCGGCCGGCGGCGACGGGCAGCTTCGCGGCCCAGTAGTCCTTCACCCGGCGGTAGACGATGGACCGTCCGGGCTCGACCGACTCCACCCGGTACGCGCCGGAGCCCAGCACCGGTTCCAGGGTCGTCCGCTCGAAGTCCCGCGTCGCCCACCACTTCTTCGAGAGCACTGCCATCTGGCCGACGATGAGCGGCAGCTCGCGGTTGTTGCCCTTGTCGAAGGTGAACCGCACCTTGCGGTCGCCCACCTTCTCCACCTTGAACACGTGCTTGTAGTAGCTGCGATAGAAGGGATGTCCCTTGGTCTTCAGCGTCTCCAGCGTCCAGATGACATCCTCGACGGTGATGGGGCTCCCGTCGTGGAAGCGGGCCTCGGGACGGAGGGTGAAGGCCACCCAGGACCGGTCCGCCGGCACCTCGATCGTCTCCGCGATGAGACCGTACTGGGAGAACGCCTCGTCGAGGGAGCCCGCCATCAGCGTGTCGAAGGTGCCGCCGAGGCCGGCGGCGGCCACGCCCCGGAGGATGAAGGGATTCAGGTTGTCGAACGTGCCGATGGCGGCCAGGCGAACATCGCCCCCCTTCAGCGCCGCCGGGTTCGCGTACTCGAAGTGCTTGAAGCCGGGTCCGTACTTGAGGTCACCGTGCATCGACATGCCGTGGCGGGCGGTGACCTCCGAACCCCCGGTCCTCGGCTGCGCCCCGGGAGCCGAGGGACCGCCGGTCACGACGAGGACCACGGCGGCGAGAGCGGTGGCGAGGGTCGCAGTCAGGGTTCGCATGCCACTCCTTGCTCGGGGCTGGTCAGGTTCGCATCCCGGCGTCGCCCGGCGCGGCCGCGCGCCGCTCCGATGCCGACCGTCGCGCCGATCCGCTGGCCGTGCGCCGCTCCGTCCGGAGGGTCCGCGCCGGACGGCTCTCCAACTATCTCGTATCCAGGATGCCGCGGCAACCCGGGCGCCGCGGTACCGCGTCCCGGTTGAATGCGAGTGTCCGGCGGAGCGTGGTCGAGGGTGGACGAATCGAGCTTTCCAAGAACGGCAACATCCGTCGCGCGTCGATCTGTCGCTCCCGCTCGGAGGGATCAACACCACTCGATCGAGGTGACGGTGGACGTCTACGGGCACCTGGCGCCCCGGGGCCAACAAAGCGGTGGTGGGTCGCCTCGATCAGCAGGCGCGGCCGGCCCGGCGGCGCTCGAAGCGCGCGACCCGACGTGACGCCTGCGCAACTTGGAGCCCGCTGAACACACGCGCGGGGTCACGGATCGCTCCGTAACCCCCCAAGATTGCCAGAGCCCCAGGTAGTTGGATAAACCATCGAAAGATAAGAAGCACCGCTGGGCAAAAGCACCCGACGCAACCCCCCCCGCACCTCGATTGGTGTTCCACAGGCCACGTGCGGCAGCGCGCGATCGCTCGCGCAGCCAGCGGGGCGAGCCTCCATGCGCGCGCCGGCCACGGCCCCCTTGGCCAGGCCCCGCGACCTCCGTGTCGTTGGGGGATACTGCCCCGGCGAGGGCAAGAGCGTCAAGCAGGTTGGCCGATGCGGGGCGCGGGGCCCGGCTTCCGTCCGGGGCGTCGGGCGGCGCCGGTCCCCTGCGCCCCGCGACCGACTAACGGCGCCAGCGAGAGTACCCCCAGCCTCCGCCCCCCAGCAGGAACACCACCAGAATGATGATCAACAGGGTCTCCATGCGTCATCACCTCCCGGGTGCGCGGCGCCTATCGCGGCTCTTCCGAGGCGCTCAGGTTGTTGACGACCTTCTTCACGCCCTCGACGGACTGCGTGACTCGCTCCGCCAGGAGCTTCTCGGCACGGGAGCCCACCTCGCCGCTGAGGTAGACCGATCCGTCCTGCGATCGGACCTGCACGTCCTCGAGCGCCACCGCCTTGGTGGCGTACAGCTCGAACTCCACGCGATGCGCCAGCCGGTCATCCGGGCTCTCGGGGATACCCGCCGCGCTGGTGACGGTGAGATTGCTCGCGAGCTCCAGCACTCCGGGCACCAGCAGGGCGATCCGGTCGGCCGCGCGCCGCTGGGCCGCCGAATCTACCGTCCCCTCCAGCGAGACCCGCCGCTTGCTCACCTGCACCGTGATGCGCTCGTTCTGCAGCTCGGTCGACCGGGCGAGATGCTCGGTGACGAGGGTCTTGATCTCCAGGTCCGCCACGCGATCGCCGAGGCTCGCCGCTTCCGGGTTGGCTCCGACCCCGGGATTGACGGTCAGGTTGTTGCGCACCGCGCCGACGCCGGAGGTGTCGCGCGCGATGGCGGCGGCCAGGCCCTTGACCTCCTCGGTCGGCACTTCGCCGGTCAAGGTGACTTCACCGCTGGCCGTCGCCACCGTGGTGTCGAAGGCAGAAACGTGCTTCGACAGCAGCAGCGCCGTCTTGACCTTGGTGGTGGTGGCCGCGTCCTGCGACGTGTCCTTGACCAGCCGCAAGGTATCCCGCACCCCGGCCGCGCCACGGGACGAATAGGTCCATACCAGCCCGCTGATGAGCACGATCAGCACCACCATGATGACGACGCCGACCGCGACCTTCCCACTCTCGTGAAGCGATCTCTTCATGTTCTGTCCTCTCTCGGGATGCAGAGCACCCCCTCCGCGAGAAGGAGCGCGGAGGGGGTGCCCTGATGACCTCAGGATCTGACTGCGAGAATCTCGACCCTGCGGTTCAACTCCAGACATGTGTCCGTGGTCGTGTTGCAAACCGGCTTCTGGCTCCCGTTGGAGCCCACCGTGATGCGGTCGGGCGAGGCGCCCAGCCTGATGAGCTCGTCCCTGACCGCGGTCACCCGATTCGCGGCCAGCACCTGGTTCCGATCATCCGCGTCGCTCTGATGGCCATCGAGGCTCACCTGGGCCCGCGGGTTGTTCTGCATCCACAGGGCGAAATTGGCGAGCTTCTCCTTGCACTTCTCCTGCAGATCCGAGCTCCCGTACTTGAAGTTCACGTTCTCCATGGAGGACCAGCCGCCCGCGCCGAGGCGACCGCCACGACCCGTCACGCCGACAGCTCCCACCGTCCCGGCCGGCCCCTGGGGCCCCATCGGTCCAGCGATGCCGGGTTCCCCTGGCCCTCCCGCCACACCGGGAGCCCCCGGGGCCCCCGTCGGGCCTTGCGGTCCCATGGCGTAGGGCGCGCTCGAACGGCACGTGCCCTTCGCGTAGGGCTCGCCCTTCGCGATCCATACTCCCTGCGGGTCGATGTATCCGCTCTGGTAGGCGCACCCGGACAGGGCGGCCGCTACCACGAGGCTCGTGAGAATTCTCATGGGTTGATCCCTCTTACTCGATGCGCCGGACGAGCACTTCGACGCGACGGTCGCGCTGCCAGCACTCCTCCGTCGCCTGCGAGCACTTCGGCTGCGACTTGCCGAACGCGCCCGTCTGGATCTTGTCCGCCGAGATGCCCCCGTTCACCAGCGCAGCCTTGACCGCGTCCACCCGACGTTGGCTGAGGGGCTGGTTGTACGCATCGGTGCCGCGCGGATCCGCGTGGCCATCCAGACCGACCTCGATACCGGGGTGCTGCTTCATGTACTCGTTGAGCTTGTCGATCTTGCCGGTCTCCGAGCCCCGGATCGCGCTGCGATCGAAGTCGAAGAGGAAGTCGGCGAACGTGACCCAGGGACGCTGCGGGCCCTGCTGGCCCATCACGCCCTCCGGACCACTCACGCCCTGCGGGCCACCCGGACCCTGAATGCCGGCCACACCGCTCGGACCGCTGGGACCCTGCGGACCCTGCGGACCCGTCATCCCGACCGGGCCGGCCGGCCCGATGTTGCGGGGGTCTTCGTACAAACCGCTCGCGCAGCCGGCCCCGAAGAGCACCGTCAGCGCCAGCATCGCGCCCAGCATCACTGCTATGCCTTTGAATCCCTGCTTCATCTGTTCATCCCTCCTGAGAATGGTTAACAGCGCCTTGCCTGGCCCCGACTCTACGCAGGGCGCGCGGACCGGCCTAGTGGCTCTTGGGTCTATGGCTAAGGTCCAATAGCGAGGCGGAATCGCTGCCTAGACTTTGCCCCCTGAGGGAACGGCCCCAGACACGGTTGACCGAGAGCGCCGCGCCTGGTCGAGGCTCCGCAAGTCGATGATGGAGGTAGACGTCATGAACAGCGTCGTGATGGCGATGGTGGTGTTCGTGGGAGCGGGGCTGATCGCGATGGCGATGGTCGCCCTCATCGGAGCGGCGATCCCGGTCGTCGGGCCACGCATGCTACGACCCCGGCCGTGGCTCCGGATTTTCTGGACCAAGCGGCGGGATCTTCCTCGCGGCGCTTCTCTGGACGGCTGAGGCACGGGGGGCTGACGAGAGCGGGGCGACTGGAAGCCGCGGCGCCCGCACCTACCTGGCTCCGGTGGACCGTGCCCCCAACGTACTCTGCGGCTGTACGGAGGTGCTGAAGAACTTCGCCTGAGCTCTGCGCCCGGCTCGAGCGCAGGGCCTCGGCGGCCTGTCGCTGCCTAACCCCGGCGCAGGCACTTCGGGTTGATGCGCGCGACTTCCTCCGCCGTCACGTCGATCGCGTGGCGGATCTGCTCCTCGGTGTGGCTGGCCGTGATGAAGAACCGCAGCCGCGCCGCCCGCTCCTCGACCGCCGGATAGAGAATCGGCTGCACGTTGATCCCGCGGGTGAACATGGCCTGCGACAGCCGCAGGCAATGCATCGAGTCCCCCAGGATCACCGGCACGATCGGGGAGCCGTGGCTCAGGCCGGTGTTCAGTCCCCGCGACCGAGCCAGCGTCAAGAACAGCCGCGCCCGCTCGTGCAGCGCGGCAACCCGTTCGGGCTCATTGGTCAGCAGCCGGATCGCGGCGAGAGCGGCCGCCGCGTTGGCCGGCGAGATGCCGACGCTGTACACGAAGCCCGGCGCGGTGTACTTGAGGTACTCCACCATCGCCTCGCAGCCGGCGATGTACCCCCCGCAGCTCCCGAACGACTTGCTGAGCGTCCCCATCCAGAGATCGACGTCGTCGGGATTCACGCCGAAGTGCTCGCCGATGCCGCGCCCGTGGGGACCCAGGACGCCGGCGGAGTGGGCCTCGTCCACCATCAGGAAGGCCTTGTGCCGCCTCGCGACCTCGATGAATCGGGGCAGGTCCGGGATGTCGCCGTCCGTGCTGTAGACGCCCTCGATCGCCACCAGTACGCGACGATGATCCCCGCGCAGGTCGGCCAGCACCCGGTCCACGACTTGCCAGTCGTTGTGGCGGAAGGGCCGCCGCTGGGCGCGGGACAGCATGGCGCCCTGGACGATGCTGTTGTGCGCCAGCGCGTCGTGCAGGATCAGGTCACCCGGCCCGAAGAGGTGGCCCACCGTGGTCTCGTTCGTCGAGTGCCCGCCGACGAAGACGATCGCGTCGTCCACCCCGATGAAGTCGGCGATCCCCCGCTCGAGGTCGCGGTGCAGGCCCGTCTCTCCCGACACCAGGCGGCTGGCCGAGACCGACGTCCCGTAGCGATCGATCGCGGCGCGGGCGGCGGCGGACACCACCGGATCGCCCGACATGCCCACGTAGTTGTAGCTGGAAAAGTTGATGAGCTCCCGCCCGCCGATCACGGTCGTGTCGTTGGCGACCCGCTCGTGGACCTTGAAGAACGGATTGCCCAGTCCGGTGGCCTCGAGCATCTCGAAGTTCTGCTTCAGCCTGATGTATTCCGGGTACAGATCGAAGCGATGGTCCTCCGACGGGATCTCGACCGCTCGCGACGTCCCGCGCGCGGCCCGGCCGTCCACCAGGTACTTCTGAACCGCGTCGATGACCTCGCGGCACGTGTACATCTCGGCGACGACCTGGTCCGGGAGCCGGCCGCCGAAGTGGCTCTCCAGCGCCGCGACGATCTCCATCCGCTCGAGCGAATCCAGCCCCATCTCCACGATGGAAGAGTCCAGATCGAGCCCGACCGTCCGATCCTTGCCGATCGACCGGACCACGTCGAGCACGACCTCCCCGGTCGCCTCGAGGGTCTGCACGGGCGGCGCGGCGCGTCCACCGTTCAAAAGCGCCGGGCCTCGAGCGGCCTCCGGCCGACGCGGCTCAGCGGCCTCGTCACGGCCTCGGTCCTCGGATCTCCGGACCCGGCGCTGCGAAGAGGCGGGAGCCACGACGGGCCTGTCGCTTGCGGCCCGATGCCACTCGGCCACCACGTCAAGGCGTAGAGCCAGGAACGCATCACGGCAGGCGTGCCGCTGGATCTTGCCGCTGGAGGTCCGGGGGATAGTCCCGGCGCGCACGAGCACGATCGAGTCGACCACGAGATCATGCTCTCTGGCCACGTCGCGGCGGATGTCCCCGACCACCTGGCCCGCCGCCGCCCGCTGGTGGCGTTCCAGTTCAAGGATGATCACCAGCTTCTGTTCCGGACCCTCCCCCGCCGTGAAGGCGGCGGCCCAGCCGGCCCGCAGGCCCGCGTGGCTCCTGGCCACGGTGGCTTCCAGGTCTTGTGGGTAATGGTTGCGGCCGTGGACGATCAGCAGATCCTTCAGCCGGCCGGTGACGAACAGCTCGCTGTCATGCGTGAAGCCGAGGTCACCGGTACGCAGGAACGGGCCTTCGCCGGTGTCGTGCAGGCGCGCGCGGAACGTCTGCTCCGATTCGTCGGTCCGTCGCCAGTATCCTTGCGCGACGCTTGGCCCCGCTACCCAGACCTCGCCGACCTGGCCGGCCGGCATGCGGGTCAGCCGGCTCGGATCGGCAATGATCGTCTGCTGGTCGGGCATGGTCTGTCCGCAACCGACCAGCGGGCGGGCCCCGTCCTCGTTGGAAGCGATCGGCACTGCGCGGGCGGCCTCCAACGATCTGGCATCGAACCAGCGGACGATGGGCGGAGCGGTCTTGTGCCCGCCCGCCACCAGGAGCGTCGCTTCGGCCAGGCCGTAGCAAGGGTAGAAGGCCTCCGGCCGGAAGCCACAAGGCGCAAACGTCTCGGCAAACCGATCGAGGGTGTCTGCCCGCACCGGCTCGCCTCCGCTGAAGGCCACGGTCCAGCTGCTCAGGTCCAGCGTGGCCCGCTCATCGGGCGTGATCTTGCGCACGCAGAGGTCGAACGCGAAATCGGGACCACCGCTCGTTGTCCCGCGGTAGCGGGATATGGCCTGGAGCCAGCGCAACGGCTTCTGAATGAACGCCATGGGCGGCATCAGGATGTTCGGACGGCCCACGTACAGCGGCTGGAGAATCCCACCGACCAGCCCCATGTCGTGGTAGCTCGGCAGCCAGAACACCCCAGAGGCGGACCGCGTGTGCTCGAAGGCGTACGCGATCAGGGCCGAGTTATGCAGCAGGTTCGAGTGGCTCAGCATCACGCCCTTGGGGGTCCCTGTGGAGCCCGAGGTGTACTGAAGGAACGCGAGCGTCTCGCCGGTGATCTCCGGTCGCCGCCACTCCCCCTCGTATCCCCGTTCGGCCCCATGAACGGGACCGTCGGTGGAGAGCCAGCGCAGAGCCTTCAGCTCCGCGGTCTGGTCGATCAGTGGCCCGATCCGCTCCAGCACTGCGTCGCTCGTGAGCGCGACGGTCGCTCCGGCATCAGCGGCAATCGCCTGGATGCCGGTCGGCACGCGGTTCATTCGCGGCGGATACGCCGGCACCGCCACCACTTCCGCATACTGACAGCCGAAGAACGCCGCGATGAAATCGAGCCCGGGCGGGTAGAGGAGCATGGCCCGGTGGCCCTTCAGGCCCTGAGACCGCAGCCATGCTCCGATGGCCCGGGCCCGCCGGTCGAGTTCCTGGTAGGTCAGATGGACTTCTTCGGATTCTCCGTCAACCAGGAACGTATAGGCCCGATCGTCCGCCTGGCATTCTGCCCGCTCACGCAGCAGGTCAACCAGCGTCGTGGGAACCGTCGGAGGATCGAGGAATCGGTACTTGGGGAGCACGGCGGGTCTAGCTCCGGAAGCCAGGCACGTTCACCCGGGTCGCTGGCTCTCGAAGCTCACGTGTTGGTCTGGGCATCCTCGCGGGGCGTATTCGTCGACTCAAGTTAGGCTACCACTCGACACGCCCGTTCGAGTGTTCCAAATGAGACACCTCCTGTACGGGAGCCCAATTAAAATAAGGTATTCGTCTGGCGGACGTCAAGCATCGTGGGATCGGTCCCGGTCTCGATACGCGCTAGCGCGAATTGCTCGACGCTTACGTCCGGGAGGTGGGGCGCTCGTGACGAAGGAGTCGGGAGGCCAGAAGGACACAGAAAGCGGCGAGCATCCCGCCTCCCAGGATATCGGCGGCATAGTGGTAGCGGAGGTACAGTGTCGCGAAGATCATGAGGCAGACCGCAGGGAGGGCGCACCAGGCTAGGCGGGGTGTGAATCGAAACATGTAGTGGAGACTGATCAAGGCCGCGGAGACGTGGCCGCTGGGGAAGGCGTCGCGCTTGATTCCCTCCACCGCATCGAGGAAGTGCCGGATCGGTTCGGCGACAAGGAGACCGGTGAGTCCCGCTCGGTAGCTGGGCGCCAGGACGAATCGGGGCCCGAGGGCCGGGATTGCCATGTAGCCCATGAATGCGAAGTAGTGGGACAGGAGAAGAGCGATGACGCACAGGTCGAAGGCCCCTCCATGTTCGCGTGTCTGTCCCGGTTCCTTCGCGAAGCGAGCCCGTCGGCAGTAGAGGGCCCCGAGCAACACGAACGGGAGCACGTAGTACACCAAGTACGCAAGCTGGAGGACTTCGGTGAGCCAGGGGGTACTGATCCGCTCAAGCCAAACGCTCGGGTCTCCGCCCAGGACGGCCCGGTCGAGCCAGATCAAGAGGTCGTCCCGGTCTCCGGGGTTCAGCTCCGGGATGAATCCCAACGAGTCGTAGATCCCCAGAACCGGGACCAACGGAAAGAAAGCGACAATGAGCCGGGGCAGACCACGGCCTCTGCCCGCGGCCACGCCCGCCTGCAGGCCCAGGAGGATGGCGTACCTCGCCAGTAGCCAGTGCCACTCCGTGAGGTGCTCCCGCGCCGCCACCACAAGAACGATGAGGCCGGAGAGGTAGACGATCGAGATGAGATCCGGCATTGTCCAGCATGGGAGTCTCGGCGCCGGACGAAGAGAACTCTTGTCGATGATCAAGACCGCCACCCCATGAATAACCTTACCTGCCATTGCCTGCCGCGGTTAGACGGAGTACCGTCGGCCGCACTACGGCGGCTTTTCCCGGAGCCCTCTAGCACCGCTCCCCTTCTTTCTCTGTTGCAGGAATCGGGCATTGATGGCTTCAACCTGCGGAGTATCGTGGTGTCGAAGGATGATGCTCCTATTCTCTTGTTGCCTTTGTTCGAAAGCCGTTTTGACCTGTCCTCTTTTGCGGAGGGATGGATCAGGAGATCGCTCAAAGCGGCAGTCCATCTCGTCCCTTCAATATTCCACCCTCGCGTCCTAGGCGTGGGCTCGTTGGTCGGGGAATGGAGTGAAATCGGGATCGATCCTCACATCGATGCCCGCACCCTCGCGGCGGCGTGGACAATGGCCCTGGCCGCCCTGCAAACGCTCGCGACCGAGCTCAAGAGCGACATCGTGGCGTTCTACAACTTCAATCACCACGGCAACCTCCCCGGGGACGTATTCACACAGTTCAACCAGGTGCAATGTCTGCCCTGCGCCCGACTCCCGATCACTTTTGACAGCCTCGAGGAATACCTGAGCCGCCTTTCAAGAGCCACGAGAAAAGGCCTGCGCCGAAAAATGCGCGTCTCCCACGAGGTCAGGGTGATTCGAAGCCGCAACGTTTCTCCATTTCTGGACAGGATCCACGCGCTATATCTGGACACAGTGGAGCGATGTCCCCTGGCATTCGGCGTACACAACCGTCTGTTTCTCGAAGCAATTTGCGAGAGAGTCCCGGGCGCCGAGTACACGCTCTACTTTGCGCAAGATGAACTGGCCGCTTTCAACCTTGTCCTGGTAACACAAGAAGGGATGGTAGATAAGTATTTCTGCATGGACTACACGCTCGGCCGTAAGTACAACCTTTATTTCTTGTCCTGGCTTGAAAATGTCCGCTATTGCGTGCAGCAACACATCCCTCTCTATGATGCGGGTCCAGGCGCGGAGGCCACCAAAGCGCACCTGGGTGCGACGTTCATCCCGGGCTTCGTCCTGTTCAAGCACCGCCAGCCGGTGGTTGACCGCCTTCTTGTCGCGCAGCCGGCCGTGATCGCGAAGATCCTCCGATACCTCGGGTTCTGGCCCGTCGTTCCTCCCCTTGGCGCTCCGGATGTACCGCCGCAAGGCGAGACCGTGTGATGAATGGGACAGTAACCGAGCAAGTATGTCGAGCGCGTCTCCTCCTGGCGGCGATACTGCTCGCGGGGCTTGCGGCCGGTTGCGCCCACCGGCTTCACGCTGCGATGCAGCCCGATGGCTGGAGTGCCCAGCCCATCGTGATCGCGCGCCGCTTTGCCGCCGATGCCGACCTGGATCCCGACACCGGAACGCCCGTCGGGGACGAGGGGTATTTCCTCTATATCCTCACCGAAGCCGCCAGGTGGGACTTCGGCGATACGACCTCGTTTCTCTTCTCACTTTGGCGGCGTCCGTGGGCGCACGGCTGGATCATCCTGGAAAGTCCCCAGAATCGTCTGGAACTCGGCCACACCGGCGACTTCGGGCTCGAGAAGCCGCGTTACCATGAGGGCGTGAGGCAGAGGGTTCGGGATGGGGATGGCAATCCTGTCGCTTACTTGTGGCAGACCATGTCCGATGGCCAGTTCCAGATCGGCAAGCCCAATCGCCCCCCCACGTTCGTCTGGCGAATGCCCATCACTCGACGACGGTATCAACTGATCCATGATTACGTGATGCAGCGGGCGTACGACCAGTTCGGCGTGAGGACAAACAACTGTACCGATATGGTCGCGGAGACAGCGGCGCTGGCGGGGATCAACCTGAGCCACCGCATTCGTCTTACGTTGCCGCCAGAAATGAAGGTGTGGGGTCGGACGCGGCGTGTCTGGACGGATCCGCAATACCGCGTACTGGAGTTCAGCACTCCCGAAGTTCTGGAGGTGGATCTGCGCCAGCTTGCCCAGGTCGGAATCGGGAGTGATGCCACCACGTGGTATCTGACACTGGGACGCTGACAATCGCGCTGATACGACCCCACGCCGCAGATCGTGCGGCTTCCGCTACACTTCACAGAGGGCGCCCGCCTTTCGAGTGCCGAGGCCCATGCCGCGAGGCGACCCACGGAGAGTGATAACATCAGGCCGTCATCCGGCGGAGGTCAGGCATGGCGGGCTCGGTCCCGGTCCCGATACGCCCTATCGAATTGGGGAACAGAAGGCAGCTCAAGACATTCATCGAGTTCCCGTGGAGAATCTACCGGGATGAGACCAACTGGGTCCCACCCCTGATCCTCGACCAGCTCCACTTCTTCACGCCGGGCAAGAATCCGTACTTTTCCCATTCGACTGCCCAGCTCTTCATGGCGTTTCGGGGCGACGAGCCGGTGGGGAGAATCTCAGCCCATGAGAACAATCAGCACATCCAGGTCCACAACGACGGAGCCGGATTCTTCGGCTTCTTCGAATGCATCGATGACCACGCGGTAGCCAATGCGCTGTTTGACGCGGCCTCGACCTGGCTTCGGGGGCGAGGACTCAAGACCATGCGGGGGCCCGTCAGCTTCTCGGTGAATCATGAAGTCGGATTGCTCCTCGACGCCTTCGACGAGCCGCCCCTCATCCGGATGACCTACAATCCCCCGTACTATGCAGGTCTGGTCGAAGGGTATGGCTTGCGAAAGATCCAGGACCTGTACGCGTATGTCATGTTCGAGAGTGAGGAGATTCCGGAGCGGTTGCGTGCTATTTCTGATCTTGTTCTCGAGGACCCCAAGCTCGTCGTCCGGACGGTGGAGCTACGAGATTTCAAGAACGAGATGAAGCGGATAAGGAAGATCTACGCGGAGGCATGGTCCGAGAACTGGGGCGCCGTTCCTCTTACGGAAGAAGAGTTCGATCGGATCGTCAACGAGCTCAGATTGATCTACGACCGGGATCTGTTCTTCATCGCCGAGTACGACGGCGAGCCGGCCGGTATGTCTCTGGTGCTTCCCGATATGAACCAAGCCCTGAAGAAGGCTGGCGGCCGGCTGTTCCCCTTGGGTTTGCTGAAGATGCTCTGGTATAGGCGGAAGATCAGCTCCTGGCG
Source organism: Candidatus Limnocylindria bacterium (assembly GCA_035524955.1). Lineage (GTDB taxonomy): Bacteria > Methylomirabilota > Methylomirabilia > Rokubacteriales > CSP1-6 > CAMLFJ01. The sequence continues at coordinate 68,649 of DATLFG010000006.1, forward strand.
CATGCCCATCCTGGGGGTCCGGCAAGAACACCGCCTGAGAGGCATCGAGGTGGTCCTCTGCTGTCGTACATACGACGTCGCCAAGAGAAACCGGAACTACCGCAAGGGCGAGCTGTCCTGGATACTCGAGAGCAATACGGCAGCCAATGCCGTACTGAAGAGACTGGGCGCGCGGAGGTCGAAGACCTACAGAATCTATGAGAAGCCACTTGTGTAGAGACGTAGCGTGCGGGTTCTGGTGACCGGCGGGACCGGATTCATCGGGAGCCACCTCGTGGAGGCGTTACTCGCCCAGGGCCACGAGGTCCGCTGTCTTGTCAGGGACACCCGCCGCCTCGGCTGGATCTCGGGGCTTCCGTCGGTGATGCTCGCCCAGGGGGGCATGGACGAGCCGCATTCTCTCGAGGAGGGCATGCGTGGAGTGGACCAGGTCTACCACGTGGCTGGGTTGACGCGGGCTCGCGCGGCGCGGGAGTTTTTCCGCGTCAATGCTGAGGGAACTCGACATCTGGTCCGCGCGTGCCTGGAAACCCCCGGGGGACCACGCCGCCTCGTCCACCTCAGTAGCCTCGCTGCGGTGGGGCCCATGCCGATGGCTACGGCGTGCGCCGAGGACGTCCCGCCCCGTCCGGTTTCTCCCTACGGGAGGAGCAAGCTGCAGGGTGAGGCGGCCGTTCTCGGTGTCCGGGATCGCCTCCATGTCACCGTGCTGCGCCCCCCCGTCGTGTACGGTCCCCGAGACCGCGGGGTCCTGGAGGTCGCCCGGTGGGTGGGACGAGGTCTTCTCCCGATGCCCGCCGGTCCGTCGCGGACTCTCAGCCTCTGCTACGTTGAGGATCTGGTGACGGCGCTCCTGACCGCGGGCGAGGCCAAGGTCCCCTCTGGCGAAATCTTCCACGTGGCCAGCGAAGGGGCCTTCACCTGGGAGCAGGTGGGCGACGCCCTGGGCGAGGCCCTCGGAAAACACCCCACACCCTTGCGGATCCCGGTGCCGATCCTCCTCGCCCTGGCCACGGGCGCGGACGCTCTGGCGTGGCTCACCGGACGATCGAGCTACTTCTCTCGAGGGAGGGTACGGGAGGCCGCCGGACACTGGCTCTGCGACACCGGCAAGGCGCGACGGCAGCTCGGCATCGTCCCCCGCGTCGGATTGAGGAAGGGGGCGGCAGTGACCGTCAACTGGTATCGAGAGACTGGCTGGCTCCGGTGAGAAGACGGATCTTGTTCATCTGTGGCTCGATGAATCAGGCCACCCAGATGCACCAGATCTCCGAGCACCTCCCCGAGTACGAGCATTCCTTCTCGCCCTACTACTGCGACCACTCGACCGAGATTCTTCGAAGGCTCGGGTTGATCGAATTCACGATCGCAGGGAACAAGCTGGCGGGACGCTGCCGGGGCTATCTGCGGGATCATGGACTCCCCATCGACTGCCAGGGGAAGAGCAGGCCGTACGACCCGGTGGTGACCACCCGAACGAGAATATCGAGCGCGCCACCCGAGAGATCCACCGGCACGCGCCGGATGCCATGGTGTTCACGCCTGGCAGCGCGGAAGAGATGATCGCGAACTGCGATGTCCTGGTCACTCGATTCTCGTCGACGGCCTTCGTCGGCCTTGCCCTGGGCACGGAGACCTACTCGGACTTCGACGTGGACGAGCTGCGCCGGCTGATGCCAGTGCAGAACGGCTCGGCGGCCTTCCGCATCGGACATGTCCGCCGCCGGCTTCTCGACGCGGGCTGCGCTCTAGATTCGGGTGCCGGCGACGTGCGCTCCGGCAGATACAGGTTGCCACCCGATGCGGCGAGGTGATAGAGACTGAGTTTTGACATGAGTACCAACGGTCGGGGCGATGACATGCGGCGCGTGGTCATGACAGGTATGGGTGTCGTGACCCCCATCGGGGAGACGCCTGCCGAGTTCAGCGCCTCGCTTCGGGCGGGGCGTTCCGGAATCACCCGCTGGAAGCACATGGACGAGCGCACTCTCTCCAAGATCGGCGGCGACATGTGTGAGTTCGACCTGGGCGCGCACTTCGATCGCGTCGGGGCGGCATATCCCCCTGAGCTGATCAAACGTGCACGGAAGGTCCTGCGCGCTACGCCTCTGACCGGGCGGCTGGCTGGCGCCGCGGCCCTGCAGGCCTATATCGACGCCGGTCTGCACGCCACAGGGCTCGACCCCGAGCGGGTCGCGCACGTGGCCGGTGGCAACAATCTCAACAACAACTACTTCGTGCAGAACGTCCGCGCCTTCGACCAGGACCCCGAATCCATCGATCCCCGCCTGGGGATGGTGTTCTGGGACACCGACGTGCTTGGCAAGCTCGGGGAGATCCTGACCATCAAGGGCCCCAATTACATGGTGGGCAATGCCTGCGCGAGTGGCAACGCGGCCCTCCTCTGCGCGGTCGACCTCCTGCGCGCGGGCCGCGCGGACGCGGTGGTGGTCTCGGCCGCCACCCAGGAGCTGGACCCGGTTGCGCTGCAGGGTTGGGCGCTGATGAATGCCCTCGTGTGGCAGTCTTTCCTCGACGCTCCCACGCAGGCCAGCCGGCCCTTCGACGCCCGGCGCCAGGGATTCGTGCCCGGCGAGGCCGCCGGGGCGGTCATCCTCGAGACCCTCGCGGGCGCGCGGGCGCGCGACGCGCGGATCCACGCCGAGCTGCTGGGCGGCGTGTCGACCTGTGACGCGACGCGGCTGCCCAAGCCGGCTGTCGAAGGCCAGGTACGGGTCATGCGCGGCGCTCTGCGCGATGCGGGTGTCATCCCCGAGCAGGTCAACTACATCAATGCCCACGGCACCTCGACGGTCCTCGCGGATGCCGCCGAGGTCGAGGCGATCAAGCAGGTCTTCGGCGATCATGCCTACCGCATCCCGATCAACGCGACCAAGTCTATGCTCGGGCATTGTCTGACCGCGGCGGGCCTGGTCGAGCTGGTGGCCCTCCTCGTGCAGATGGAAAACGGCTACCTGCACCCGACCATCAACCTCGACGACCCGGAGCCAGGATTTGGCCTGGACTTCGTGCCCCACCAGGCGCGCCCGTACGACATCGAGGTCGCGATGTCAAATTCGTTCGGCTTCGGCGGGCTCAACGCATGCGTGGTCGTGGGCCGAGCCCCATAGTGGCGCTCGCATACGCGATCGACGTCGAGAGACTGACGAAACGTTACGGAGATCTGCTGGCGGTCGACGACATATCGTTCCACGTCAAGACCGGCGAAGTGTTCGCGTTCCTCGGCCCGAACGGCGCCGGCAAGACGACTACCGTCGAGATCATCGAGACAATCCGCCCGCCGACGTCGGGACACGTGTCCGTCCTCGGGATGGACGTTGCGACGAGGAAGCGCGACATCGTCCCCCGCATCGGCGTCCTCCCGCAGGGGTTCAGCTCGTTCGACCGCATAACGGTCCGGGAGACCATCCAGTACTACGCACGGCTTTTTGGCTGCCGCAACACCGATGTCGACAGCTTGATACACCTCGCGAACCTCGAGCACAAGGGCGAGGAACAGTTCAAGAACCTCTCCGGGGGCTTGAAGCAGCGACTCGGAATCGCCATCGCGCTCGTCAACGATCCCGAGGTCGTGTTCCTCGACGAGCCGACAACCGGCCTCGACCCGCGGGCAAGGCGCGAGGTGTGGGAAGTGCTGCTGAGCCTGAAGAGGCACGGCAAGACGGTCTTTCTCACCACGCACTACATGGAGGAAGCGGAGCTTCTTGCCGACACCGTCGCTATCATCTCGAATGGGAAGATCGTCGCCATGGGCTCCGCCGACGAGCTCATAGAACGCAACGCGAACTACCTCCTTCTCACCTTGAAGACCACCGATCGGGCACCCGTCGAGATCATCAAGAGGATGGGCTTCGAGCCGGCCCAGGACAACCACAAGAGCATCAAGGTCAGGGTGGAACAGCCGGACGACATCCAGAGGATATTGAGCGCCCTGACGGAGGCCGGGGCCTCATCCCTCAGCGTGGACGTTCGCAAGCCCAACCTCGAAGCGGTCTTCCTGAAGCTCACCGGCGAGGCGCTCCGGGAAGGCCCGGTCGAGGAGGTGCCGGGGTGAGTCTGCGCATCATCGCGGCTAATCTCGTCGTGAGCATCAAGACGTTCTCCCGCGAGAAGTCCACGATGTTCTTCACGATCGCCTTCCCGATCATCCTGATCCTCGTCTTCGGTACGATCTTCCTGAATCAGGACAATGTGAGCTTCGGCCTCCACGTGCAGGACCTCGACCAGACGCATTCATCCGCACAGCTCGTCAAGGGCCTCGAATTCGACGGGAAGATCAGAATCACCGCCGTCGACCCGGCCATCGACGCCATGCAGTACGCCAAGGGCAAGAAGGTGGACCTCGTCCTCGTGATTCCCAGCGGCTACGAGAGGGCGCTCGCGCGAAGGCTCGGGTTGGTCGGCGGGATACCGAATGCGGCGTTCCGCGACCCGAACGCGTCGGTGACGGTCACGTACATCTCCGACCCAAGCGCAAGCTCGACTTCCACCAAGATCCAGATCCTCAAGGCCGGGTTCGCGCTGGTGAACCAGGGGATGTCCGGGCAGCCGCCGTTCATCAAAGCGGCCGAGACATCGACGCTCACGAAGGCCTATCGGTTCATCGAGTTCTTCGTCCCGGGCATCATCGCGATGTCGGTGATGACGTCGAGCCTGTCCGGCGCGGTGACCATGAACGCGGAGCTCCGGCAGACGGGCGTCATCCGGAAGCTATCCACCACGCCCATCACCCGTACCGACTGGATCCTGTCGAACATCCTGTACCAGTTCATTCTCGCGGTCATATCCACGATGGCAATACTAGCGGTGAGCTATGCCGTGTTCAGCGTTCGACTGAGGATAGATGGTTGGCTGTTCGTGTTCATCGTGCTCGAGGTCTTCGCGTTCGGCGGAATCGGGATGATCCTCACCCGCGTCGCGAACGAGGCGGAGAGCGCGGCGGCGGCGGCCAACTTCATCATGTTCCCGATGATGTTCCTCTCGGGGAGCTTTTTCCCCCTCGAGCTGATGCCGGGCTTCCTGCAGACGATCGCGCGGATCCTGCCGCTCTACTACGTCAACGAGGGTCTCCGGGCCGCCATGGTCCTGGCCGACAGCCACGCGGCGTTGCGGGACGCCGCGATGATCGGAGCGTTCGCGGCCGTGGTCTTCGTCGTCGGCATCAAGACCACCAGATGGGAGGAAGCCGCCGCGTGAGCGCCCAGGGACCTGCCCCCCTCGGCGGAAAGATCGCGCTGGTCACCGGGGCAGCCCGGGGCATCGGTCGCGCCATCGCGCTAAAGCTGGCCGCGGAGGGCTGCGACGTGGCCGTCAACTACTACAACAGCCACGACGAGGCGGCGGCCGTCTGCGCGGCGGTCCGGGCCGCGGGCCGCCGGGCCTGCGCCATCCAGGCCAACGTCGGAAATCCGGAGAGCGTGGCGGATCTCTTCGGCGAGCTTCGCAAGCACTTCGACCACCTCGACATCCTCGTGAGCAACGCGGCCTCCGGCGTGCTCAAGCCCGCGCTCGAGATGTCGCTCAAGCACTGGCGGTGGTGCCTCGAGACCAATGCCCTCGCGCTGGCCCTGCTGGTCCAGCGGGCCGTCCCGCTCATGCCCGCGGGCGGCCGCATCGTCGCCCTTTCGAGCCTGGGCGCCGACCGCGCCATGCCCGGCTACGGTTTCGTCGGGGCGTCCAAGGCCGCGCTCGAGTCCCTGGTGCGCACCCTGGCGCAGGAGCTCGGACCGCGAGGGATCCGGGTGAACGCGGTGAGCGCGGGGGTCGTGGACACCGACGCGCTGCGCTCCTTCCCCGACCGGGAAGCCCTGCTGTCCACGTTCACGGAGCGCGCGCCGGCCGGGAAAGCGCTCACCGTTGAAGACGTCGCGGGGGCGGTCTACCTTCTCTGCCTGCCGGAGGCCGCGATGGTCACCGGCCACACGCTGGTCGTGGACGGCGGCTTCTCCATCGCGGGCTGAGTCGGGCATGCTCACGGACTCCGGGCTGGCCGGCAAGGCGGTGATCGTGACGGGCGGCAGCCGTGGCATCGGGCGGGCCATCGTCGAGATGCTCTCCTCCGAGGGAGCGGACGTGTCGTTTCTCTTCCGCGAAGACACCGCGGCCGCCGCCGAGGTGGTCGCGACCGGCCAGACCACCGGGCGGCCGATCACGGCCGAGCAGGTGGACGTCCGCGACGCCCAGGCCTGCGCCCTGGCGGTGGAGCGGATCGCGGAGCGGTACGGGCGCATCGACGTGCTGATCAACGGCGCGGGGGTGGTCCGCGACGGCCTGCTGGGGTTCCTCGGCGAGGACGACGTGCGGACGGTGCTCGAGACCAATGTGGGCGGTGTCTTCAACGTGACGCGCGCGGTGGTCCCGCACATGATCGCCCGCCGCGCGGGCAGGATCATCAACATCAGCTCGGTGGCCGGAGAGAAGGGCGGGCGCGGACAGGCGAACTATGCGGCCAGCAAAGGGGCGATCAACGCCTTCACCCGCGCCCTCGCCGTCGAGCTGGCCCCGCGCCGGATCACGGTGAACGCGGTGGCTCCGGGGGTCATCGAAACCGACATGTCGCGGGCCATCCGCGACGGCGCCGGTGAGGAGGTCGCGTCGCGCATCCTGCTCCGGCGGTTCGGCACGGCGGTGGAGGTCGCGTATGCCGTCTGGTTTCTCGCCTCCCGGTTTGCCGAGTACATCACCGGCGAGGTCATCCACGTCGATGGCGGCTTCAAGATGGAATGAAAGGACAACATGACGACAGCGGAGATCACGCGGGAAGAGATCCTGGCGGTGTACCCGAAGGTGGCCCAGATCATGGCGGAGGCGCTCGGCTGTGACGCGGAGAAGGTCGGGCTCAGCGTGTCTCTGATCGAAGACCTGAACGCGGAATCGATCGATTTCCTGGACATCATCTTCGGCCTCGAGCGGACCTTCAAGGTGAAGATCCCCCGCGGCAAGATCGTGGAGGACGCGCGCGGAGACCTCCCGGAGGCGGTGTTCGAGGAGAAGGGCTACCTGACCGAGCTCGGCCTGAAGCGTCTGCGGGAGTATCTCAGCGAGGTTCCCGCCGACCGCTTCCACTCGCCGATGCGGGCGGCGGACATCCCGCGGCTCTTCACCCCGGAGACGTTCTGCAAGCTCGTCGCGCGCGGGCTGCGGGCCCGGCCGGGCGACGCGGCCTGATGCCTGATCGCTTCAGCGCCTTCTCGTTCGTGGACCGGATCACGTCGCTCGAGGCGGGCATCCGGGCCCGGGCCCGCTTCGCGATCCCCGCGACCCTCCCCGCGTTCCCGCCCTGTCTGGTAGTCGAGGCCGTCGGACAGCTCGCCTGCTGGGTGGCCGTGGCCCAGGCCGGTTTCCAGCGGCGGCCGGTGGCGGCGCTGTCCCGGGAGACGCGAATCCTCGCGGAGGTGGCGCCGGGCGCGGTGCTCGAGCTCGGCGTGGAGATCGAGCGCTGCGAACCGGACGCCGTCGCCTACAGCGGCTGGGCGCGCGTCGCGGACACGCACATCCTCGAGCTGGGCGGGTGCGTGGGGCCGATGCTGCCGCTCGAGGACTTCGATGCTCCGGAGGCGGTGCGGGGAGATTTCGAGACGCTCTGCGGACCGGGCGCGCGGCCGGGTCGCTTCCCGGGGATCACGCCGCCGGATCTCTCGCTGATCGACCACATCCGCGGCCGGCGGCTGCGCGCCACCCTCCACGTCCCGGCGTCCGCGCCCTTCTTCGGCGATCATTTCCCGCGCCGCCCCGTCTTTCCAGCGTCACTCCTGCTCGACGCCCAGATCCGCCTGGCCCTGCGGCTCGCCGCGGAGGCGCTGCCGCCGGGCCGGCGGCTGCGACCTGCCCACGTGGCCGACGTGAAGATGCGCTCGTTCATCCTCCCCGGCCACGCGGTGGAGATCGAAGCGGGGATGCGGTCGGCGACGGACGCGGCGGCCGAGCTGACTCTCGCCGCGATCGTGGAGGGGCAGCGGGTCGCCACCGCGCGGATCGGGATCGCCTCGCAGGAGCCGGCATGACGAAGACACCCCGCCGCGTGGCCATCACCGGGCTGGGTCTCGTGACCCCGCTCGGGAACGACGTCCCCGCCACCTGGAAGGCGCTCCTCGCCGGCCGCAGCGGAGTGGCACCGATCACGCACTTCGAAGCCGGCGGCTTCCCGGTGCACATCGCCGCCGAGGCGAAAGGGTTCGACCCTCGCCACGTCATCGAAGACCGCAAGCTCCTGCGGCTCGCCGACCGCTCGCAGGCGATGGGCCTCGTCGCGGCCGAAGAGGCGCTGCGCGATGCCGGGATCCGGCCGAAGGCCGGTGACGGGACGCGCTGGGCCTGCGTGGTGGGAAGCGGCAAGGCGGGCCTCGGATTCGACGAGCTCGTCGAGGTGCACCGCCACTGCGCCCCCGACGGCACCTTCCACCCGGAGCGGCTGCTGACCGACGGCTTCGCGATGGATCCCCGGGCCTTCCAGCGCAGCCAGACCTGCGCCGGGCTGGCCATCCTCCTCCACCGCTTCGGGATCCGCGGCTACGCCACCTCGGTCCACACCGCCTGTGCCTCCGGCAGTCAAGCCGTCGGGACGGCCATGAAGCTGATCCGGCGCGGTGCCGCCGACCACGTCCTGGCCGGCGGCTTCGACTCCATGATCCACCCGATCGGCCTGGCGAGCTTCTGCCTGCTGGGCGCCCTCTCGCCGGACAACGAGGCGCCGGAGCGCGCCAGCCGCCCCTTCGACGCCACCCGCAACGGCTTCGTCCTCGGGGAGGGCGCCGGCCTGCTCGTCCTCGAAGAATGGAGCGCGGCCCGCCGCCGGGGGGCGCGCATCTACGCCGAGCTGGCCGGAGATGGTAACTCGCTCAGCAGCTATCGCATCACCGATCCCAATCCCTCCGGCGACGGCCCGATCCAGGCGATGCGCCAGGCCCTCACGACGGCCGGCGCCCGGCCGGAGGATGTCGACTACCTGAACGCTCACGGCACGTCCACCCTCATGAACGATCGGAGCGAATGCGCGGCGGTCCGGGCGGTCTTCGGTGCCCACGCCGGACAGATCGGCGTGAGCTCCACCAAGAGCCTCATGGGCCACCTGATCGCGGGCGCCGGCGCGGTCGAGGCGGTCGTCTGTGCCCTGGCGATCCATCACGAGGTCCTGCCGGTGAATGCGAACCTGACGACGCCGGACCCGGAATGCGATCTCGACTTCGTGCGCAGCAAGCCCCGGGCACGGCGAATCCGGGTCGCCCTGTCCAACTCCTTCGGCTTCGGCGGCTCCAACAGCTGCCTCGCCCTCCGGAATCCGGAAGAGGTCGACGGGTGAGCGTCCGGGTGGTCGTGACCGGGACCGGCGCCATCTGCGCCGCCGGCAAGTCTCCAGGGGAGATCTGGCGTGCGGTGTGGACCGGCCGATCCGCGGTCCGGCCCATCCAGCAGTGGGACACATCGGGCTGGCCGACCTCACTGGCCGGCCAGATCGCCGGATTGGATCCGCGCGACCTGGTGGACGATCGCAAGCTCCACCGGTTGCTCCAGCGCAGCGACCTCCTCGGCCTGTACGCGGCCGCCCGGGCCCTCGACGATTCCGGATTCGTCGCCTACCGCAAGGGCCTGGAAGCCACTGCCGCGGGCACGGTCAATGACCGCACCGGCGTCTACGTCGGGATGGGCGGGGGCAGCTACCAGAACGAATACGAGTTCTTCCCGCTTCTCACCACCGCGAACGGAGATCTCCGGGCCTTCGGCCGTGAGCTCACCACCACCGTGAATCCGATGTGGCTCCTGCGGTCCATGCCCAACAACGTCCTGTGCTACGTCGGCATCCGTCACGGCCTGAAAGGGCCGAATGCCTGCCTCACGAACCACAGCGTGAGCGGATCCCTGGCGATCGCGGAGGCGGCCGCGGCGCTGCGCGCCGGCGAGGCCGATCGCGCGCTGGCGGTCGGGCACGATGCGCCCATCGAGCCCCAGATGGTCCTCTACTACCATCAGCTCGGACTCCTCAGCGCGGATGGCTTGTGGCCCTTCGACGCTCGGCGCAGCGGCAGCGTGCTGGGCGAAGGGGCCGGCGCGCTGCTTCTCGAGACGGAGAAGGCCGCGGCCGAGCGCGACGCCACGGTCTTCGGCGAGTTCCTCGGCAGCGGGTGCTCGTCGGAGGCGGAAGGGTTGCTGCCCATCCGCGCCGACGGCGATGGGCTCGCGGGCGCGATCGCCACCGCGCTCGACGACGCCGGGGTGCGCCCGGCCGAGGTCGGAATGATCGTGACGCACGGCAGCGGCACCCAGGCATCGGATGCATCCGAATCGCTGGCCATCCGCCGGGTGTTCGGGGACGCGGCCCCGCCCGTCACCGCGTTCAAGTGGGCCTTCGGCCATCCCCTCGCCGCTTCGGGCATCCTGGACAGCGTGCTGGCCCTGGTGGCCCTGCGCCACCGCGTCGTGCCCGGCGTGGCGACCCTGCGCGAGCCAGATCCCCACGTCGGGAGCCTGCCGGTGTCCGCCCTGCCCCAGGCGCCCCGCAGTGACGTGGCGCTCGTCCTGAACCGGGGCTTCGGCGGGTCCAACACCGCGCTCGTCTTCCGAGCCGCGGCCGGCGACGCCTCGTGATGGCGGACCTCACCAGGCCCCTCACTCGCTGCGGCATCGACACCGTCGAGATCGCACGCGTCGAGCGCTTGCTCCTACGCACATCCACCGAAAACCTGATCGAGCTCTTCTCGAGGGTCGAGTTGAGCGATGTCGGGGAAGGACCGGGCCGGGCGGCCAGGCTCGCCGCCCGGCTGGCGGCCAAGGAAGCCTGCCTCAAGCTGTTCCCGCGCGAGACAGGGCGGGGGCTGATCGGCCCCGAGGACTTCTCGGTGGCGCTCGACGGCTACGGCGCGCCGCGTATCGTGTGCAGCCCGAGGGCCCAGCAGCTGCTCGCCCGGTATTGCCTGAGCGCCATCGCCGTCTCACTCACCCACACCAGGACGAGCGCGTCGGCCGTCACGGTGGCCGAGTCCGCCCGGGGGCCAATGAGCTCCCGGGGACGCTCACGCCGGCCTCGTCTGCCAGCCGGACCAGCTCGGCGACCGATCCGGCCTGCATCTTCTCCATGACCGGTGGACCTTGACCGCCTTCTCGCCGATGCCGAGCACCGCGCCGATCTGCTTGTTCAGCACGCCGGTCACCACACGGGCGAACACCTCGGCCTCGCGCGGCGTCAGCATGCCGACGCGCCGCTGGACCTCCGCGTGGCGGGCCGCGGCGGCCCGATCGCGCTCGTCTCTCGTCACCGCCCCCTGAATCGCGGCAAGGAGGTCCCGGGCGTCGACCGGCTTGGCGAGAAGATCCACCGCCTCTGCCTTCATGGCCTTGAGCAACCGCGTCAGGCTCTTCCGGACGGAGGGGTCGTCGTCCATGATGAGGACCAGCGGCGAGGCGGCCGTCATCACGACGGATCCTGATACACCGGCAGCGTGAACCGGAGGCTCGCTCCGCCCTCCGGATTGTTCTCGGCGCCCACCGCGCCGCCGGCGCGTTGACGATGGTCCGCACGATGGCCAGGCCCATGCCCTCGGTCTTGGTCGTGTAGAGCGGCTCGAAGATGTGCGCCAGACCCTTCCCTGGCGAAGGGTGTCTCGCCGGCCAGCCGCGGCCGCCGACTCGATCGCCTCGTGACGCCCGCGTGAGCGCGGCCTGCGGGACGGCCTGCCGCCCCGTCGTCGAGATCCGCGCGGAATGTGTTCACCCCGACGGGGACGCTTACTTGTTGCGCCGCTGACCCCCGTCCTGCTCCTGTCCCCGGTCCTGCCCGCGGCCCTGCTCCTGCGCGTCGCCCTTGCGATCCTGCTTGTCCCACGATCTTGGCGGCGACTGCTCGGCGCGAACTTCCGCCGGCTTTGGCGGCTGCTTCCGCTGGATGGCGGGAGCTGCCCGGGGAGCCGGCGCCGGGGCGGCCTTCTGAACACCCTGAGGCGGCGTGGCCGCCTTGGAGCGCTGGCCGTCCCTATCCTGTTGCCGACGCTCCGCCGGCTGCGTCTGAGGCCTCTCACGCTGGACTGCCGGAGCTGCCCGGGGAGCCGGCGCCGGTGAGCGCAAGACGGCTGGAGTATTCGGCTGTGCCGCCGGGCTGGGACGCTGGGCGCCCTTGGTGTCCTGCTCTCTCCGGTCCCCCTGCTGCGGCTGCGCGCGCTGTTGCTGAACCTGTCGCACTACGGGGTCTTTTGCCCGATAGCGGTACTTCTCGCGCTCCAGGACCTGCTGGTGCTCGGGCCGAGGATACCGATCCCCGGAATACTGCCGCTGGTACACCGGCAGCGGCGCGCGGGCGTGACGAGCGCGACGGTCCCATCGGTCCCATCCGCCCCGACGTTGCTCCCAGTCGTGACCCCAGCGCTCGCCCCAGCGTGGCGGCGCCTCGCGCCGCCATCCGACCCACGCAACCGGCGGATGGCGATAGTAGAGCACGGGGATTCGCAGCACGAACACCGGGACGATCTCCGGGCCCACCAGTCCCCAGGGCCCGTTGTACCAGGTGCTCGCGTACCAGTTGTCCCGCTCGTACACCCAGTACATACCGTCGTAGAAGAAGAGGTTCACATCCCCTCTCGGGGCGTAGTACACGGGGTAGTCCGGCACCACCACGAGCTCGGGGTACGAGGGCAGGTTGATCCCGATGCTGACGCTGGGAAGACCGATGCCGATCCTGACCTGAGCCGGGGCGGGACTGGCCGTGAACAACAGTCCCAACATGACCAGCAGTGCGTCGTAGCGCATGTTCTCTCCTCTGCCGACCGACTCTTCGTTCGTCATTCCAGTCTGGGCCAGCGGGAGGCGCGCGCCTATTGGACCTTCGCCCCATCCGGCGATAGACTCCTCCGCGAGCGAGGAGAGGCGATGCGGCTCGACGGCAAGGTGCGACGCCGGGCCCGTCCGCGCCATGGTCGAGGCCGCGCGGGCGCGCTTCGGCCGCATCAACGTCCAACCGTGATCGAAAACGCGACGTCGAGGCGGGGCGCCGCCGCCAGGATCTCTACTACCGACTGAGCGTCTTCCCGATCGAGCTTCCCCCATTACGGGAGCGGCGGGCGGACATCGGCGTCCTCGCGACTCATTTGCAGCGCCTGGCCCGCGCCCGGCTCAAGCGCCCGGAGATGAGGTTGACGAGCCGGGAGGTCGCGATCCTCGAACGCTACGACTGGCCCGGCAACGTCCGAGAGGGGCGACTCCGACTCGATCTGGCTCTGCCACGCCGTCCATCGGGCTCCGAATTCGCCAGACAGAGGCAGGCGCCGATCGTAGAGTCCCGACCGAGCGCCGCCGTGGTGCCAGAAGCCGAGGTGAGACGCCGGGAGAGGGAGAACGTACTCGCTGCACTCGAGCGAGAAGAAAGAGGCCCGCTCCCGGGCACGGCCTTTGCGGAACTGGGGACCGTGGGAACAGCACGGGAGAGGGAGCCTGCGGGGTGGCTTGACCTGTAGCTGGCGGGCTCCTAGGATCACACCGTACAAGTCCATCTCTTGATTCGTCGGAGCCTGCTCGGGAGTGATGCACGTGCCTACGCGACTGATGCGGCACCTCGCTTTCATGGGCTTCCTGGCCTTGAACCCATCGACAAGCCAGGCTCAGGAACCTGTGGGAGCTACGGCCCTGCGGATACGATGGGAGGTAGACCAGCCGGTTTCTGGCCTGCAGACGGTGTGTGGGCGCGTGTTCAACGACGGACCGGTGGACGCCAGGCACGTTCGGGTCCGGGTTGAGGGGCTGGACGAGCGCGGCGGCGTGACCGGGCGCCGGGATGGGGACGTCGGCCGAGTCTGGTCTAGGAGCATCGGGCGGTTTTGCCTCACCATGTCTGCAGGCGCCGCCACCTACCGGGTCACCATAGTCGGTGCCGAATGGGTGGCCGGGCCCCAGGCCCCCTGATAGGAGCACCGGTGAGCTGCCTCGGGTTGGAAAATGAACAGGCGCCGGTCGCTTCGGGCAGATCAGGTGATCGAGTGATGGACCGGCGCACATTCCTCGGGACCTTGACTGGCGGCCTCCTCGCCGCGCCGGTCGGCGCCGGGGCGCAGCAACCGGCCAAGGCCCCACAAATCGGGTATATCGGGCTCGGAACCCCTACGAATCCGGAAAGCGTACGCATCCGTTGTTCAATCTCGTTTCGATGTGGCCCTCAACCGGCAGAACGCCATCGTCCATGGTGCAGGTGGCCAACGAGTCAAGCGGGTTGGGCGACGGGAAGGCGCAGCGCGAGCTTCTCGGCCGGCGTCTGGCCCTGGAGCGCCAGGGAGAATCGTTCGTAGTTGTAGTGGTGTTGCCACGCGGCCAGCGCTGCCACAGCGGACTCGAGATTGACGAAAGTATGCCGGCCGGCTCCAAAACTCTTCCTGGTCCGTGTTCATCGAGGTACGCCGGAGCCTGGTCGAGGGCGGGCGCATCGAGCTCCCCAAGAACGGGAAGATCCGTCGCGTCGATCTGTCGCTCCTGCTCGGGAGACGCTCGAGAAGCTCCGTGTGCGTCGGGCCGAGGAGGCACTGGCGAAGGGCTGGAAGCAGGTCCCCGATCGTCTACGTGAAGGACCAGCTCGGGCACCACTCGATCAAGGTGACGGTGGATGTCTATGGGCACCTGGTGCCGGGGGCGAACAAGGCGGCGGTGGATCGGCTCGATCAGCAGGCGCTGGCGGCCCTGGCGGCGCTCGCGGCGCGCAACCCGGAGCAACCCCCACGCAACCTGGAGTCCGCCGAACACACGCGCGGGGTCACGGATCGCTCCGTAACCCCGCGTCAAGATTTGGTGGAGCTGAGGGGGCTCGAACCCCTGACCCCAAGACTGCCAGCCTTGTGCTCTCCCAACTGAGCTACAGCCCCACCGCGTCGTCCAGCTTACTGAGCGAGCGCGCTTTTGTCAAGATTGGTCGATACTTGCGCCTGGCTCAGACGCCGGCGGCCTGCCGGGCCGCGTTCAGCGCCGCGTCGTAATTCGGCTCGGTGGTGATTTCCTTGACGTACTCGGCATGCTTGACCTTGCCGTCCTTGCCCACCACGAAGACCGCGCGCGCGGTGAGCCCGGCGAGCGGGCCCTCCTTCACGAGCACGCCGTAATTCTGGGCGAACGCCCGCTCGCGGAAGTCCGACAGGGTCTTCACCGCGGTGACGCCGGCCGCCCCGCACCAGCGCTTCTGGGCGAAGGGCAGGTCCATGCTCACCGTCCACACTTCCACATTCGCTCCGAGCTTGCCCGCCTCCTGGTTGAACTTGCGGGTCTCGGTGTCGCACACCGGCGTGTCGAGGGAGGGCACCGCGCTGAGCACGATGACCTTGCCCTTGGCCTGGCTCAGCTTCACCGGCTGCAGACCATTGTCCACCGCGGTGAAATCGGGCGCGTCGCCGCCCGGCTTGATCTCGGGGCCGCCCAGCGTGATCGGATTGCCTTTGAACATCACCGCGCCTGCTCTATCAGCCATGAGGCACCTCCGTTGAAGGGAATGCGGTTTCGCAGGGGTTTCCGGGCGCGCTCCACAGTATACAAGGGTGGGTTGTCGTATCATAGGCGGGCGCCGAAGTGGCGGAACTGGCAGACGCGCACGACTCAAAATCGTGTACCCGTGAGGGTGTGTGGGTTCAACTCCCACCTTCGGCACCAACCCCTTTTCTCGAGGTGGGCGAGCATGAGCCCCGCGACGCGTAGCGCGTTGCACACGCCGCTCTGCGAGCGCCTCGGCATCCGCTATCCCATCTGCCAGGCCGGCATGGCCTTCGTCGCCCGCGCGCAGCTCGCGGCCGCGGTCTCGGCGGCGGGCGGGCTCGGGGTGATCGCCGCCGCGCACGGAACCGCCGCCGATCTGCGGGAAGAGATCCGACGGGTGCGCGATCTCACCGACAAGCCCTTTGGCGTGGACATCCTCTTCGCCAGCGTCCGCGCCACGGGGCAGGAGGCGGAGCGCTTCACCGACTCCGTCAAGGGCTCGATCGACGTGACGCTGGAGGAGCGCGTGCCGGTGCTGATCGCGGGCCTGGGCAACCCGGGTCCGGTGACCGCGCAGGCGCACCGGCTCGGTATCACCGTGATGGCCCTCTGCGGCAACGTGAAGCAGGCGCGCGATCACGCGGCCAACGACGTGGACGTGATCATCGCGCAGGGCCACGAGGGCGGCGGCCACACCGGGCGGGTCGGCGGCGTGGTGCTCACGCCCGCAGTGGTGGACGCGGTGGCGCCGCGCCTGGTGGTCGCGGCGGGCGGCCTGGCCGACGGGCGCGGGCTGGTGGCCGCCCTGGCGCTGGGCGCGGCGGGAGTCTGGATGGGCACACGCTTCATCGCGACGCGCGAGGCCCACGGGCACAACAACTACAAGAACAAGATCGCGGCCATCGATGAGGAAGGGACAGTGGTCACCCGCGCGGTGTCGGGCAAGCCCAACCGCCAGATCCGGAACGCCTTCACCCGCGAGTGGGAGAGCCGCCAGGCCGAGATCCAGCCCTTTCCCGTGCAGTACGACCGCGTCGGCAAGCCGGCGTCGATTCGCGCGCGCGAGGAGGGCGACGTCGAGCACGGCAGCGCGGCGGCCGGCCAGTCGGCGGGGCTCGTCCACGACGTCCGCCCGGTGGCCGACGTGATGGCGTCGATCGTGGAAGAGGCCGAGGCGATCCTGCACCGACTCGGCACACGGGCGTGACCCGGCCGCTCGAAGGGCGGGTGGCCGTCGTCACCGGCGGCTCGCGCGGCATCGGGCGCGGCATCGCGCTCCGGCTCGCCCGCGATGGCGCGCACTGCGCGATAACGTATCGTAAGGACGCCCCCGCCGCGCGCCAGGCGGTGGCCGAGGTCGAGGCGCTCGGGGTGCGCGCCCACGCGGAGCGGCTCGAGCTCGCCGAGCCCGAGCAGGTCGGGCCCGCCTTCGAGCGCATCGCGGCCGCCTTCGCCCGGGTGGACGTGCTGGTGGCGAACGCGGCGGCCACCGCGTTCCGCCCGGCGCTCGACCAGAAGCCGCACAATGTCCGCCGGACGTTCGCGATCTCGGTGGACTCCCTCGTGGCGATGGTGCAGGCGGCGGTGCCGCTCATGAAGGGCCGGCCCGGGCGCATCGTGCTGGTCTCGGGGATCGACAGCTTCCAGGCCATGGGTGGCCACAGCGTGCTGGGGGCGGCCAAGGCCGCGGCGGAAAGCCTGGTCCGCGGGCTGGCCCTCGAGCTCGGGCCGCTCGGCATCACGGTGAACGCGGTGACGCCGGGCTTCGTCGAGACCGACTCGTCCGCCTACTACGTCACCCGGGGCCTCGGCCTCGACTACGAGCGCGCCACCGCGCGCCTCCTCGCGGCCACGCCGGTCCGGCGGCACGGGACGCCCGAGGACGTGGCGGCCCTGGTGGCCTACGTGGTCTCGGACGCCGCGTCGTTCCTGACCGGCCAGTGCATCGTCATCGATGGCGGGCTGACCATCACCTCGCCGCTCAGTCGCATGGAGGACGGGCCCTGATCGTGTAGACTGGCTGCCATGGCCACGTGGTTCGAGCCACTCCCGGCCCGGGCGACCTACCAGGCGGAGGCGCACGGGGAGAGTCGCGCCGCCCTCGCGGAGGCGGCCGCCGCCGCGTGCGCGCGTACCGCGCCCGCGCTGCTCGCGATGCAGAAGCCCGAGGGCTACTGGGTGGGTGACCTGCTCGCCGATTCCACGCTCGAGTCGGACTACGTGCTGCTGCAGCTCTGGCTGCACCCGCCCCGGGACGGCGAATGGAAGCCGCCCTCGTGGGATCGCATCCAGCGGGCGCGCCGGGCGATCCTGGCGCGCCAGAAGTCGGACGGCGGCTTCAACATCTATCCGGACGGGCCCGCCGACGTCAACGCGACCATCAAGGGCTACATCGCGCTCAAGCTCGCGGGGCTCGGCCCCCACAGCGAGCCGATGCAGCGGGCGCGCGAGGCGATCCTCAACCTGGGCGGCATCCAGGAGGCCAACAGCTATGTCCGGATCAACCTGAGCCTCTTCGGCCTCTACCCGAAGCGCCACGTGCCCACGATCCCGGTGGAACTGGCGCTCGTCCCGGGCGGGCTCATCTACGAGATGTCGTCCTGGACGCGCGCGATCGTGATGCCGCTGACCATCATCCAGGCCAAGACGGACACGCGTCCCGTGCCCGCGGGCTTCACCCTGGACGAGCTGGTGGTGCCGGGGAAGAGCTTCAAGCTGCCGAAGCGCGATCGACTCTCCGCGCTGTTCCGGCAGCTCGACATCGCGCTCAAGATGTGGGCGACGCGCGGACCCGAGATGATCCGGAAGCCGGCGATCCGCGAGGCGGAGAAGTGGATCCTGGACCGCACGCGCCGCAGCGACGGGCTCGGCGCCATCTATCCGTCGATGATGTACGTGATCATGGCGCTGGACGCCCTCGGCTATCCGCGTGACCATCCCGACCTCATCGAGGCCATCCGCCAGTACGAGGGCCTCCTGACCGAGAGGCCCGACGCCTTCTACTTCCAGCCGTGCGTCTCGCCGGTATGGGACACCGCCATCGCGATGTTCGCGCTCGGGGAGATGGGCGCGGTGGCGCCCGCGGCGATGCGGCGCGGCGCCGACTGGTTCATCGCCCGGGAGATCCGGCGGCGCGGCGACTGGTCGGTGAAGCGGCCCGATCTCGAGCCGTCCGGCTGGGCCTTCGAGTTCGCCAACGAGCACTATCCCGACATCGACGACACCGCGATGGTGCTGCTGGCCCTGCAGCACGCGCAGGCCTCGGACCCGGCCGCCCAGGAGCGGTGCGAGCGACGGGCGGTGAGCTGGCTCGTGGGCATGCAGTCGGGTGACGGGGGCTGGGCCGCCTTCGACGCCGACAACAACTGGGCCTTCCTCAACCGGGTCCCCTTCGCGGATCACAACGCGATGCTCGACCCGTCGTGTCCGGACATCACCGGCCGTGTGCTCGAGGCGCTGTGCCGCCGCGGCTTCAAGCTGTCGGATCCCCCGATCGAGCGGGGCGTGGGCTTCCTGCTCGAGACGCAGGAGCGCGACGGGAGCTGGTACGGCCGGTGGGGCGTCAACTACCTCTACGGGACGTTCCTCGCCCTGCGCGGACTCCGCGCCGCCCAGGATCCCGGGGCCTCCAAGGCGGTGTGGAAGGCGGGGAAGTGGATCGCCTCGGTGCAGAACGACGACGGCGGCTGGGGGGAGAGCTGCGCGAGCTACAACGCGGGCCGCTTCGTGCCCGCGCCGAGCACCCCGTCGCAGACCGCGTGGGCGCTGCTCGGTCTGATCGCGGCCGGCCAGGGCGATACCGAGGCGCTCGCCCGCGGCGTCCGCCACCTCGTGGATACCCAGAAGGCCGACGGGACCTGGGACGAGCACCTGGCCACCGGCACCGGCTTTCCCAGCGTGTTCTACCTGCGCTACACGCTCTACCGCACCTACTTCCCGCTGCTCGCGCTCACCCAGGCCCGCCGCGCCATCGAGGAGGCGGAGCGCGCCCTGCGCCTCGTGCAGGACGCGGCTCCATCGCACCCGCTGCGCTGAGCCGCCCGGGCTAGACGCCCAGGGCCGGGATCTCCGCGCCCGCCTCCAGCGCCACCGCCGTCGCGCAGATCGTCGCGGCGATCCGCACCGCGTCGTTGACGTGATCGGGCGTGAGCCCCCCCTCCGTCACCGTCTTCTCGTGCGCGCGCACGCACATCTCGCAGCCGTTGATCGCGCTCACCGCGAGAGCCATGAGCTCGAAGTCGGTCCGGTTGGTGGCCGGCTGCATCAGCCGGTTCATCCGGAGCCCCGCCGGTTTCTCGCCGTAGATCGGCTTGCCGACCATGTGGCGGAAGCGGTAGTAGACGTTGTTCATCGCCATGAGCGAGGCGGCCGCCCTGGCGTCCTCCACCACCGCGGGGCCCGCCGCGGCGACCGCGGCCACGAGCACCGCCTCCCGGAGCCGGGCGTGGCGGGCGGCGACCGCCGCGGCCGCCGCCACGCCCCAGCGCTGAGCCTCGGAGAGCGCGCCCCCGCGCAGCACCGCCTGCAGGTTCAGGCGGATGTCCTTCGCCGCGTCGGGAATCGCCCCGCGAAGCGACTCGAGGGCGTCCACGTCACGCCACCTGCAGCGTGGGCTCGCCCGCCTTCCAGTTGCACGGGCACAGCTCGCCGGTCTGCAGCGCGTCGAGCACGCGCAGCACCTCGTCCACGTTGCGGCCTACCGAGAGGTCGTTGACGCTGGCCCAGCGGATGACGCCCTGCGGATCCACGATGAAGGTGGCCCGCAGCGGTACCCCCTCGCCCCGGTGCAGGATGCCGAGCGCGGTGGACAGCTCGCGCTTCGTATCGGCCAGCATGGGGAACGGCAGGCTCTGGAGACCCGCGTGGTCGCGCCGCCACGCCAGGTGGACGAAGTGGGTGTCGGTGCTCATGCCGAGCACCTGCGCATCGCGCTCGCGGAACTCCTCGTTCCGCTTGCCGAACTCGGCGATCTCGGTCGGACAGACGAAGGTGAAGTCCATGGGCCAGGAGAACAGCACCAGCCACTGGCCGGGATAGCTCGTGTCGCGGATCTGGGTGAACTCCCGGCCGCGGTCGAGGCTGACGGCGGCCTGGAGGTCGAACTCGGGCAGACGGTCTCCGACGGTCAACATGTGGGCGGCTCCTTTTGGCTTCCGCGCCCGGGGGGGCGCGTGCGGGTTCGTATTCACTACTTCAGATGATTAGGGCAACCTAATGGATGCGGGCTGTCGCCCGGACGGGAACGGTCAGGCGGTGGGGGGGCGCCGGAGGGCGCCGAACGCGGCCCGGGCCAGGCCGGGCAGCTCCGGGTCCCGGGCGCCCATGATCAGCACGGTATCGCCCGGCCGGGCCTCCGCCCGGAGCCAGTCGATGACCGCCCGATGGCTCGGCGCGTATGCGCAGCCCAGCGCGACCGGGAGGTCATCGGCGAGCATGCGGCTCGAGACGTCCTTGGCCACGGTCCCCCCCGCGTAGAAGATCTCCGCGTAGCAGAGGCGGTCCGCCGGCCGCAGCAGCCGCGGCATCAGCTCGCGCAGCTCGGGTCGCAGGAAGCGGGCGGGCCCGAAGCCGTGCGGCTGGAAGACGGCCAGAACGCGCCGCGCGCCCGCCTGGGCCGCGGTGATCGCGGCGCGGAGCTTCTCGCCGTTGTGCGCGTAGTCGTCCACCACCCGGACACCCCCGGCGGTCACGCCGACCACCTCGAAACGGCGCGCCACGCCCGGGAAGCGGGCGAGCAGCGCCGCCACCGTCGCCGGAGGGATGCCCAGGTCGAGCGCGACGAGAGCGGCCGCCGCCGCGTTCTCCAGATTGTGGAGGCCGGGCTGCGGCACGTCGAGGACGAGGGGGCCCGTCGGGACGTGCAGGACTCCGCGCGCGCGATGGGGCCCCGTGGTCGTGACCTCGAGCGGGGTGTCGGCGCCCGGGCCGGCGCCGTAGCGGTGGGCGCCCACCGCGCGGCCGAGCTCGGCAGCCTCGGGCGAGGCGTTATTGACCAGCAGCCGGCCGGAGCGCTTGGCGAAGGCCTCGAACTGGGGTCGCAGCGCGTCCACCTCGCCGTGGTCGCGGCTGATGTTGTGGATGAGCCCGAGCGCGGCGTGGTAACCGGTCAGCGTGCCATCGGACTCGCAGGCCTCCGCGGCGACGGGCCCGTCCACCGGCCCCGGCAGGAAACAGCCGCTCGTGCCCTCGCCGGCCAGCGCGGCGCCGCCCAGCACGGTCGCGGGCACCCCCGCCTCGCGCGTGAGCCAGCCGACCATGCCGGTGATCGTGCTCTTGCCGCTGGTGCCCGCGATCGCGACGCCCGGCCGCCCCGCGTCCACCACCTCGGCCAGCAGCGCCGGGCGCGGGACCCGCTCGAGCCCGAGCGCGCGTGCGGCCCGCGCCTCTGGCGTCTCCGCCTCCACCGCGGTGGAGTAGACGAACCGGTCCAGGTCCGCGGTGACCGCCGAGCCGTCGTGGGGCTTGACGACGATACCGAGGGCGGCCAGGCGGGCGGCGCCCTCGGCGTTCTTGCCCTGGTCGAAGGCGCGGTCGGAGCCCTGCACGGCGTGGCCGCGGGCTCGCATGAGCCGGGCCAGGGGGTTCATCCCGGCCCCCGCGATGCCCGAGAAGTGGTAGCGCACACCTCATCCTGCCACGAATGACGGACCGAATATTCCGGTGGATTTTCGCCCGCCCGCTGAAGGCGAAGCGCCCGAAGGCAACCTGTAAGATGGCGATATGTCGTGCCCTTGCGGCTGGCACCACGCTTGCTGCAGGCCGGGCCCAAGGGAGGACGCCATGGACATCGCGCACGCGGAGGCCGTCGTCGTGAAGAGTCGTTTCTGCGGCTCCCCCAGGGTGGCAAGCGGCGGCTACATCGCCGGGCTCCTCGGGCGGCACGTCCAGGGGCCGGCGCGCGTGAGTCTCGAGTCGCCGATCCCGGTGGATCAGGCCTTCGCCATCGAGCGGCTCGCGGACGGCCGGGTGATGCTCGCTGGCGGCGGCGCCGTCCTCGCCCACGCGGAAGCGGCCACGCTGCAGCTCGAGCCGCCCACGCCCCCGTCGTTCGCGGAAGCGCGGTGGGCCTCCGAGCGCTACCTGGGCTTCACCGAGCACGCGGCCCCCGAGTGCTTCGTGTGCGGGCCGGCCCGCGAGTGGGGCGACGGGCTCGCGATCTTCCCCGGGCCGCTCCCCGGCCGGCGCCTCGTGGCCGCGCCCTGGGCGCCGGACCCGACGCTCTTCGACAAGCGTGGCACGGTGCGTCCCGAGTTCGTCTGGGCCGCGCTCGACTGCCCGATCGGCTTCGCGCTGCTCGAGGCCTTCGGCCGCCGCAAGGCGACGCTCGGCCAGCTCACGGTCAGCCTGATCCGTCCCCTCGAGGTCGGCGCGCGCTGGATCGTGATGGGCTGGCCCTTCGCGGCGGATGGCCGCAACCTCCTCGGCGCGTCCGCGATCGTCTCGGAGAGCGGCGAGCTGCACGCGCTCGCCTCGGCGGTGCTGGTCTGCGCGGACTGACTCAGGCCCCGCCGGACGGGCGGCGGCGGACGAGCTGCAAGCTCGTCATGGTGAGCACCGGCTCGCCGCGATGGTTGACCGTGGTCCAGTGCAGGCGCACGATGCCACGGTCGGGCTTCGACGTCGACGGCCGCTGCTCCAGCACCTGCACCGTCGCCTTGAGCGTGTCGCCGGGACGCACCGGCCGCAGCCAGCGCACCTCGTCCACCCCCGGAGATCCAAGGCTGCACGCGGCCAGCGCCCGGGTCTGGACGAAGAGCCGGAACGTGAGCGCCATCGTCTGGAACCCGCTCGCGATCAACCCCTCGTAGATCGTCGCCTTGGCCGCCTCGACGTTCAGATGGAAGGGCTGCGGGTCGAAGGTCATCGCGAAATCGATGATCTGACCCTCGGTGACCGTGATGCCCTCGGTCCGGAACTCGCGTCCCGGCGTGAAGTCCTCGAAGTAGACCTCGGCGGTGGTCATCGGCGCTCCCCGGGCGGCTCGGCCCCCGCGCGGTCGACGATCAGCCGGTAGTGCTCCGGCCGCCGGTGGCGGGCGAAGTTGAACACCGTGTCCTTGTAGGAGCGCGTGAGATCGAGATCGCAGCGCGCGGTGACGAGCTCGTCGCCGAGCGTGGCGGCCTGGGCCACGATCTCTCCGGAGGGCGCGATGATGGCGCTCTGGCCGATCAGGTCGCAGCCTTCCTCCCGGCCGCACTTGGCCACGCCGACCACCCAGGTGGCGTTCTGGTAGGCCCCGGCCTGCATCACCAGGTGGTTGTGGAACGGGCCGAGCGCGTCGTGCTCGGGCGCGGGCGGATTGTGCGCCGGCGTGTTGTAGCCGAGCAGGATCATCTCGACCCCCTGCAACGCCATGACCCGGTAGGTCTCCGGCCAGCGCCGGTCGTTACAGATGCACATGCCGAGCACGCCGCCCAGCGTGTGCCAGACCGGAAAGCCCAGATCGCCCACGTCGAAGTAGCGCTTTTCGAGGTGCTGGAACGGGCGCCACGGCTCGTGCTCGGCGTGGCCGGGGAGATGGATCTTGCGGTACTTGCCCACGAGGCGGCCGCCGCGATCCACGAGGATCGAGGTATTGTAGCGACGGCGGGCGCCGCCTTCCTGGGTCAGCTCGGCGTAACCCAGGCAGAACCCCATCCCGAGACGCGCCGCTCCGTCGAAGAGCGGCCGCGTCTCGGGCCCGGGCATCTCCCGCTCGAAGAACGCGTCGATCTCGGCCTGGTCCTCCATCCACCAGCGCGGGAAGAAGGTCGTCAGCGCCAGCTCGGGAAAGACGACGAGGTCGCAGCCGCGTCCCTGGGCCTGCCCGAGCAGGTCCAGCAGACGCTCGACGACGAGGCGACGACGCTCCCGCCGCCCGATGGGGCCGAGCTGCGCGGCCCCGACCGTGATGACGCGGGTCATGCCGCGGCCGCGATCACGCGAGCGCGTTCAGCTTGGCCTGGATCTGCGCCTTCGGCACCGCGCCCACCACCTGGTCCTGGACCTTGCCGTCCTTCACGAACAGGATGGTCGGGATCGACCGGATGCCGTAGCGGGCTGCGAGGCCCGGGTTCTCGTCCACGTTCACCTTCGCGAGGGTCACCGCGCCGCCGGACAGGCGGGCGAGGTCCTCCAGGACCGGCCCGATGGCCCGGCACGGCCCACACCACTCCGCCCAGAAATCCACCATCATCACGCCTTCCGCGCCCACCAGCGCCTCGTCGTAGTTGCGCTCGTCGAGGTGCTGCAGCCATTCGGTCTCTTCGGTCATCGCTCTGTCCTCCCGCCGTTTAGATGGCCCCGGCCGGGCCGGCGATGCGCGGGCCGGACCGCCATCCGAGGGTAAGATGGGCACGCGGCTCATGCCCCTGATTCGGCTCGATCATAGCGCGATCGCCCTGCCGCGTATCGCCGACGCTCCCTCCGTCCCGGTGGCGGTGCGGGGAGGCGCGCCGCGGATGAGCCGCGCCTCCGGCGCCTTCCGGGGCCCGAGCTCGACCCATGCGGGCGGGGGCCGGACCGAGATCCTGGAGCGCCTGGGCGCGGACGGGTTTCTCATGGGGTCCTCGCGGCGCACGATTCCACGCGGCACCAAGGAGGCCTTCCGATGGATGTTCTCACGACCGATCCCCGAGGCCTGCTGATCGGCCTGGCCGGATCCACCGCGCAGACCGCCGGCCGCCTGGCGCTCCTGCTGCTCGCCGGCTACTTCGGCGCCCGAATCCTGCGCTCTCTGATCGGCCAGCTCGAGCGCGGGCTCGTCGCGGCGGGCGAGCGAACCGGCGCGCTGCCCGGTGCCACCCGCTCCCGCGTGGCCACCCTCACGAGCGTGCTGCGCACCTTGGCTCTGGTCGGGCTGTGGTCGGTCGTGGTCGTCATCTGTCTCTCCCAGCTCGGCATCGACGTGCGACCGATCCTGGCCGGGGCGGGCATCGTCGGCCTGGCGCTGGGCTTCGGCGCGCAGCACCTGGTGCGTGACGTCATCGCCGGCTTCTTCCTGGTGCTCGAGGATCAGGTCCGGGTGGGCGACGTGGCGGTGGTGAACGGCACCGGCGGCCTCGTGGAGACCCTGACCTTCCGCACCATCGTGCTGCGCGACCTGGCGGGCACGGTCCACGTCTTCCCCAACGGCAGCGTGAGCACACTCGCCAACATGACCAGGGACTGGTCCGGCTACGTGGTGGACGTGGCGGTGGATTATCGGGAGGATCCCGATCGAGTCGTCGCGCTCATGCGGCGCGTGGCCGAGGAGCTGCGACAGGATCCCGCCCACGGTCCGCTGATCCTCGAGCCCATCGAGATCTTCGGGGTGGACGCCTTCAAGGACGCGAGCGTGGTGATCAAGGCGCGCCTCAAGACGCTGCCCATCCAGCAATGGACCGTGGGACGCGAGTACCGGCGTCGCCTACTGCTGGCCCTCGGTGCCGAGGGCGTCGAGCTCCCGGCCACCCGGGTTGTCCAGGTCGGCGACGCCGGCCGGCCCTTCCCGGTGCTCATGATGCAGAGCGCGGGTCCGGATGCCACGCTGAGCGCAAGCCGATGACAGCCACCGTCACCCCGACACCAGGAGAGCTTTCGTAACATGGTGATTTCATGGCTCTCAATCGTGGTCCGCTTTTTGAACTCCTGCGGAGATTCGGCGGGAGGGCCACGATCGAATGAACCTTGGCGGGCTGGCGCGGGTGTTCTCGAACGATCTGGCGGTGGACCTGGGCACGTCCAACACGCGGCTCTACGTTCGCGGTCAGGGCGTGGTCCTCGACGAGCCGTCGGTGGTGGCGGTGGACATGAACGGGGCCGTGCAGGCCGTGGGCAACGAGGCCAAGGCCATGCTCGGGCGCGCCCCGGGGTCGGTGCAGGTGGTCCGGCCCCTCCGTCACGGTGTCATCGCCGACTTCGATCGCACCCAGAAGATGTTCCGGTACTTCATCAACAAGACGCGCCGGCGCTGGAGCCTCGTGCAGCCGCGCCTGGTGATCGTCACCCCCTCCGGCATCACCCAGGTCGAGCGGCGGGCCGTCCGGGACGCTGCCCAGCAGGCCGGAGCTCGCGAGGTCTATCTCGTGCAGGCCTCCATGGCGGCGGCGCTCGGCGCGGGCCTGCCGGTGGAGCAGCCCGGCGCGAGCATGATCGTCGACGTGGGCGGCGGCACCACCGAGGTCGCGGTCATGTCGCTGTGCGGGATCGTGTACTCGGCCTCGCTGCGGACCGCGGGCGACGACATGAACCAGGCGGTCATCCACTACCTTCGGCGCGCCTACGACCTGCTGGTCGGGGAGCGCCGGGCCGAGGAAGCCAAGATCCGGCTGGGCTCCGCCCATCCCAAGGGCGACGACCATGAGCCGATCGAAGTGCAGGGCCGCGACCTGCTCGACGGCCTGCCGAAGACCGTGGTCGTCACCGCACTGGAAGTCCGCGAGGCGCTGCGCGAGCCGGTGGCCGACATCGTCACGGCGGTGCTCGCCTGTCTCGAGCACACCCCGCCCGAGCTGGCCGCCGACATCAGCGACAACGGCATCGTGCTCACGGGCGGCGGCGCGCTCCTGCGGGGCCTGGACGCACTCCTGCACCACGAGACCGGACTCAGCATCCGCGTCACCGAGGACCCGCTCACCTGCGTGGCCCGGGGCGCCGGCACGATCCTGGACCAGCTCGCCATCCTCAAGCGCGTCGCCATCCCCGCTTAGTGGCGGACGCCGATAACGGCCCAGCCGCTTCGTTGACGCCCTCGACCGCACGCTCGTTGTTCATCCTCAACATGCCTGTCGACATGTCGACCGTGGGACAAGATGGCCCGTGAGGCGCCTCGCGTGCGGCCTTCGGGCGCCGCCTCGCACCTGGGCCATTCTCGGCGCGCGGCTTCCGGTTGACGGGCGCCTAGCCTAGCGGGCGCAGGGCGGTTGCCGCCGGCGCCCGCCGGAGATACGCTCGGGGACGATGGCACCCCGAGGACGGCTGCCCGTGCTGTCGCGCCGGCCCACGCTGCTGGTCCGCGGCTAGTCGGCCCCATGCGGGATCGCTACGGGCTTCCGCTCTCCACCGTCTCCGGGGCGGCGGGTCAGGCGTACGTGGAAGGCGTGGACCGGTTCCTCGCGGCCCACGCGGGCGCCGAGGAGTGCTTCGATCGCGCCGTCGCCGCCGATCCCGCGTTCGCGCTCGCTCACGTCGGGCGGGCCCGGAGCCGCCAGCTCCTGGGCCAGGGCGCCCTCGCGCAGGAGGCCGCCGCGCAGGCCCGCGCCGTCGCCGCCCCGCTCGACCGGCGCGAGCGGCGGCACGTCGAGGCGCTCGGGCTCGCGGTCGCCGGGCAGGGTGCGCGCGCACTGGAGATCATCCGCGAGCACGTGGCCGAGTTCCCGCGGGACGCGATGGCGCTCGCCGCCGCCAACGGCGTCTACGGGCTCATCGGCTTCAGCGGGCGGCAGGACCGAAACGAGGCGATGCTGGCGCTGCTGGATTCCGTCGCGCCCGCCTACGGGGACGACTGGTGGTTCCTCGGCGCCCACGGCTTCGCGCGGACGGAGGCGCTCGGCTGGAAGGCGGGCGCGCCGCTCATCGAGCGGGCCCTCGCGCTCGCGCCCCGCAATGCCCACGCCGCGCACGCCTGGGCCCACGTGTGCTACGAGCAGGGCGCCGACCAGGACGGGACGGGGTTCGTCGCGGGCTGGTTGCCGGAGTATCCGCGGGCGGCGCCGCTCCATTGCCATCTCTCGTGGCACCAGGCGCTCTTCGAGCTCGCGCTCGGTCGTCCCGCCGCCGCGCTCGAGCTCTACGAGGCCGGCATCCGGCCCGGCGCGGCGCAGGGCGCGCCGTTCTCGACCCTGGTGGATTCGGCCTCGTTGCTCTGGCGTTGCGAGCTCGCGGGCGCCCCGCGCGGGCCGGAGGCGTGGAGCGCGGTCGCGCGCCACGCGCGCGCGTCGTTCCCCGCGATCGGAATCTCGTTCGCGGACGTGCACTGCGCGGTGGCGCTCGCGGCCGCGGGGGATGCCGAGGAGCTGGCGCGCTGGGTGGGGCTGCTGCGCGAGGGCCTGGCGCAGGGCCGGGTGCCGGCGGGGCCGGTGGTACCCGCCGTGGCCGAGGCCATGCACGCATTCGTGGAAGGCCGGTACGACGACGTGATCCGCGGGCTGGCGCCGGTCGTGGATCAGCTGGTCCGTGTCGGCGGGAGCTGGGCGCAGCGCGATCTCTTCGAGCACACCCTGCTCGCCGCCTATCTCCGCGCCGGGCGCGGCGCGGAAGCCCGGGCGCTGCTCGCCCGCCGTGTCGATCGCCGGCCGTCGGTCCCGGTGGTGGGCGCGCGATGACGCGGCCCGCCCGAGAGTATCGCTACCAGGTGGATCGCGACGGTCGGATCTTCCACGACGGCGCCGAGATCGTGGATCCGGCGGTGCTGCGCTTCTTCCTGCGCGCGATGACCAGGACCGACGAGGGGCGCTGCCTCGTGCTCTGCCAGGGCGAGCGGAACTGGTTCGAGGCGGCGGACACCCCGTTCGTGATCCAGCGGCTGCGTCTGGCCGTCGAGGGCGGCCTCCTCCAGGGGGTCGAGCTGTGCTTTCCCGGCGACTATCGCGAGCCGCTCGATCCGCGTACGCTCGAGACCGAGCGTGACCTGCTCTTCTGTCGGGTCCGGGGCGGCGCCTTCCGCGCGCGCTTCGGCCGGTTGGCGATCCAGCAGATCGGCCCGTTCCTGGCCGACGCGGGCGAAGGCTCGGCGCTGCTGCTGGGCGGCGTCCGGCACCCGATACGCGGCGGCGCCGCCATCGCCTCACCCTAGCCCGGACTAGGCAACCCCTATCGAGGAGCGATCATGGCTGACCGAGTCGGATTCATCGGGCTGGGCACGATGGGCATGCCGATGGCGACCAACCTGGCCAGGGCAGACGTGCCGCTGGTGGTGCACGACGCGAGCCCGGCCGCGCTGGCCGCCGCCACGAAGCTCCCGGGAGCCATCGCGGCCGGTTCGGTCGCCGAGGTAGCGGGGCAGGCGACGGTGATCTTCACCTGCCTGCCCAACGACACGATCGTGCGCGAGGTCTACCTGGGGCCGGGCGGCATCCGCGAAGCCGCCCGCACGGGGCTGATCACCTGCGACTGCTCGACGGTGAGCCCCGAGGTGACGACCGCGGTGCACGCCGCGCTCAAGGGCCGCGGCGCGGATCACATGGACACGCCCATGCTGGGCTCGCAGCCGCAGGCGGTGGAGGGGCAGATCTTCTTCATCGTGGGCGGCGAGGAGGGGCGCCTGGCGACCATCGCGCCCTATCTCGAGATCATGGGCAAGATGCACATGTACGTCGGCGGCTCGAGCATGGCGAATCGGGTGAAGCTGATCCACAACGGGCTCGCCGCGGTCACCTCGGTGGCGGTGGCGGAGGCGCTCGCGGTCTGCGTGCAGTCCGGCGTGGACCCGGGCACGTTCTACGAGGTGGTGCGCAACGGCGGGGGCATGGCCTACGGCACGTATTTCGACCGGCGCGCCAAGCGCATCTTCGAGGGCGAGTTCTCGCCGACCTTCATGCTCGAGCTGATGCGGAAGGACGCGATGCTCGCGCTGGCCCTGGCCAGATCGGTGCAGGTGCCCGCGCCGATGCTGGAGGAGACCACGCGCACCTACGACGAGGCGGTGGACAGCGGCTGGGGCCGCGAGGACTTCTCGGCGGTGACCCACGTGGTGGAGAAGCGAATCGGGCGGCGTCTTTCGGGCGTGTAGCGCGGCCGGCCGCCGGGTAGTAGGATGAGCGCCCGGCGCGGGGTCGGGCGCCGGTTTCACTCACCGCCGCCGACCAGGAGGTCTCCGATGCCGCTCGTCGAGCCGGGACGCAAGGCGCCCGCGTTCTCGCTGCCGGACCAGGAAGGCCGTACCCACCGGCTGAAGGACTATGCGGGCCGGGCGGTGATCGTCTACTTTTACCCGAAGGACGATACCCCCGGCTGCACCAAGGAGGCCTGCGCCTTCCGCGACACGCTGCCCGACTTCAAGAAGGGCAAGGCGGCCGTCCTGGGAGTGAGCGTGCTGGACAGTGCGAGCAAGGCCAGGTTCGCCCGCAAGCACAAGCTCAACTTCCCGCTCCTGGCCGATCCCGAGCACGAGGTGGCCGCCCGCTACGGGGCGTGGCAGCAGAAGCGCCTGTACGGCCGCACATACATGGGGGTGGCCCGGATGACCTACCTCATCGGGCCCGACGGCAAGGTGATCCGCCGCTGGGACCACGTGAAGGTGGACGGCCACGCCGCCGATGTGCTCCGCGCGGTCGAGGGGCTCTGAGCGGACGGTGCCCCAGGTCATCGTCGGAGCCTACGAGGACGCGGCGACCGCGATCGCGGCGCTCGCGTCCGCGGGCGGCAAGCGCCCCGCCGCCGTCCTCCCGCGCGCGGCGGTGGATGACGAGGCGCGCGTGCGGCTGCGGCAGGCGCAGGTCGAGTGCCTCAGCACGCTCGACGACGGTGATCTGTCCGAGGCCCGCCGGCTGGCCGCCGCGCTCGCGGAGGCCGAGGGCTGGGAGCGGGCCGACGGGGCGCCGTCACCCGCGGGGCAGAGCGAGCCCGGCGACGTGATCGGCTGGTACGAGGTGCGCATCGGCAGCGGCGCCCTCACCACCGACCGACCCATCACCCGGCTCCACGGCTCGCGGCGCTACGTCGCCTCGTTCAACCTGCTGGGGCAGGCGCGGCTCAACCAGGCGTGCGGCGACCTGCTCTATCGGGGGCTCATGGACGAGGGTGTCGCGCTCGGCGAGGTCTTCGACGTGGTGGTCTGCTCGGAGTCGAAGGCGGTCGGCATGGCGCAGGTGGTGGTGGAATGCTTCGGCCAGGACCGCTACGTGGTGCTGAGAAAAGGCGTCAAGAACTACATGCCCCGCCATCCGCGCGCGCCGCTGGTGGAGGAAGCCAGCAGCATCACCACCGCGGGCGCGCAAGCGCTGGTGCTGGATCCGCTGGACTGGCCGCTGCTGGAAGGCCGCCGCGTGCTGCTGGTGGACGACGTGATCGCCACCGGGGGCACCGCCCGCGCGGCCCGCCGGCTGCTGGAGCGCGCGGGCGCCCGCGTCACCGCCGCCGCGACGGTGCTGTTGAAGGGCCCCGAGCCCGACCTGCCGCGCCTCGTCGTCCTGGCGCGGCCGCTGCTGTGATCGCCGTTCAAACCCGACAAGGAGTGTGACGATGGGCACCATGACAACCCTCACCGCAGAAGGCGGACATCGGCTGTCGGCCTACCGCGCGGCCCCAAGCGGGACGCCCCGGGGCGGCCTCGTGGTCGTGCAGGAGATCTTCGGGGTCAACCACCACATCCAGAGCCTGTGCGACCGCTTCGCGGCCGACGGCTACGTGGCCCTGGCGCCCGCGATCTTCGACCGCGTGGAGCCCGGCATCAACCTGGGCTACACCGCCGACGACATCGAGCGGGGGCGCTCGATCCGCGGCAAGGTGGACATCGCCGACATGATGCGCGACGTGCGGGCCGCGGTGGAGGCGCTCAAGGCCGAGGGTCACCGCGTGGGCGTGGTCGGCTACTGCCTGGGCGGTACGCTCGCGTGGCTGGCGTGCACGCGCATCGACGGGGTCAAGGCGGCGGTGGGCTACTACGGCGGCGGCATCGCGGAGACCGCGAGCGAGACGCCGCGCTGCCCGGTGCTGCTGCACTTCGGCGAGACCGACCAGGGGATTCCGCCCGAGCACTGGGCCCGCATCCGCGCCGCGCATCCGGAGGTGCCGCTGCACACCTACCCGGCCGGCCACGGCTTCAGCTGCGACGAGCGCGGCAGCTTCCACGAGCCCAGCGCCAAGCTGGCCCGCCAGCGGACGCTCGGGTTCTTCCAGGCGCTGCTGTAGCGCCGGCGACCGAGCGGGGCGGGGGCGGCCGGCGCCGCTCCCGCCCTCCAGGGGCGGACGGAGTGGCGGAGCGGAGGACGCGCGGCCCCCGGCCGAGCTCCTGGCAGGCGCGCCACCTCCAGGCCTCAAGCATGGAAGCCCGGAACTTAGCCCGGACTATTCGTGAACACCTGCGCCACCCTCACCCCGACCCTCTCCCTCTCCGAGGGAGAGGGAGCTGTTTCGATCCCCTCGCCCCCGGAGGGGGAGAGGGACAGGGTGAGGGGGTGCATAAGACGCGGAACACGCGTTCATGAATTGTCCGGGTTAGGCCGGCGGCTGCTTGACCCCGCGGTGGATGCGGCTATCCTGCGACGGCAGGACAGCCCGATTCCAGCTTCGTACCCGGGGGAGGGGAGCCATCGCTGAGGCGGCCGACGTCATCGCATCGAGGTACACCTGTGTGGTCCGCCCGGAGTGGATCGACAGCAACGGGCACATGAACATGGGCTACTACGTGGTGGTCTTCGACTGGGCCACCGATGAGTGGATGCGGCTCATCGGGCTGGACGCCGCCCATCGCCGCGCGCGGGAGGTGACCACGTTCTGCCTGGAGGCCCACGTGACCTATCATCGCGAGGTCCGGGAAGGCGATCCCCTCCGATTCACCACGCGGCTCCTGACGCACGACACGAAGCGTATCCACTACATCCACGAGATGCTGCACGCTGAGGCCGGATATCTCGCCGCCACCAACGAGCTGATGTCGCTGCACGTGAGCCAGGCGACGCGGCGCGGCGCGCCCATGGCCCCCGAGATCCTCGAGCGCCTGGGCCGGATCCAGCGCGCGCACGACCGGCTGCCGCGTCCGCCGCAGGTGGGCCGGGTGATGGGGCTGGGCGCGCGCCCGACGACCCGGTAGCGGCTCCGCGTCGAGTCGCGGGTGCCCGTCTAGCGGCCGTTGGAGGTGGGGTTGCTGTTGGCCAGCAAGGCGCTCGGCGGACGTTGTCCGCCCCACGGCGCGGTGATCACGAGCAGGGCGGGCACGCGATCGCTCGGCATCGGCTTCGCGAAGTAGTAGCCCTGGCCGTGGTCGCAGCCGAGCGCCCGGAGGTGCTCGAGCTGGTCGGCGCTCTCGATCCCCTCGGCGGTCACCGAGAGGCCGAGGCTCTTGGCCACCGTGATGACCGCGCGCACGATCGCGCTGTCCTCCACGTTGTGGCCGATGCCCTTCACGAATGACCGGTCGATCTTGAGCGTGTCCACCGGGAAGCGCTTGAGGTAGCCGAGCGAGGAGTAGCCGGTTCCGAAGTCGTCGATGGCGAGCTGCACGCCGAGCGCCTTCAGCGCCTCCAACTTGGCCAGGGTGGTCGGCGCGTCGTGCATGACCACCGTCTCGGTGATCTCCAGGCGTAGCGCGCCCGGATCGAGGCGCGTCTCGCGCAGGACCGCCGCGATCTCCTCCACGAGGCCGGGCTGCTGGAGCTGACGCGCGGAAAGGTTGACGCTGATGCCCAGGTTCGATCCGGGTGTGGCGAGCTGCCACTGGCGCGTCTGACGGCAGGCCTCGTGGAGCACCCAGCGCCCGAGGGGCACGATGAGGCCGGTCTCCTCGGAGAGGCCCACGAAGTCGCCCGGGAAGAGCAGGCCGCGCTGCGGGTGCTTCCAGCGGACCAGCGCCTCCATCTCGACGATGCGCCCGGTGGGCAGGTCCAGGATCGGCTGGTAGTGCAGGACGAACTCGCCGCGAGCGACTGCGTTCCGCAAGTCGAGCTCGAGATCCATGCGCTCCTGCGCGGGTGCGTTCATGCTCTTGTCGAAGATCTCGTAGCGCGCCTTGCCCTTGCCCTTGGCGTGGTACATGGCCAGATCGGCGTCGCGCAGGATGTCCTCGGGGGTCATCCGCTTGGCGGTGCTCATCGCGATGCCGATGCTCACGGTGATGACCACCTCGCGCCCCTCGACCGTGAACGGCTGCTGCAGCTCGCTGGTGAGCCGGTCCGCCACCGCTGCGGGGGCCCGGTCGTCCTTGACGTCCTCGATCAGGATCGCGAACTCGTCGCCGCCCAGCCGGGCGATCGTGTCCTCGGGGCGCAGGCAGGCGGCCAGCCGCTGGCTGACCCCGATCAGGAGCTGGTCGCCGACGCCGTGGCCCAGGCTGTCGTTGACGACCTTGAACCGATCGAGATCGAGGAAGAGGATCGCGAGCTGTTCGCCGCGCCGCTCGGTCCGGGTGAGCGCGTGCGCGAGGCGGTCCATGAACAGCGAGCGATTGGGCAGGCTGGTGAGCGAGTCGCGGAAGGCCTGGCGGGCGAGCTGGTCGAGCCGGCGCGGGAACTGGTTGATCTCGTCCGTCTGCTGCTCGATCGTGGCCAGCATCTTGGCGAACGAGGCCATGAGCGTACCGATCTCGTCCTTGCGCGTCGCCACCACGGGCAGGTCCGCGACCCTGGTGGCGGTGGCCAGGTGCGCCGCCCGCGAGATGGCGGAGGCCACGTCCCAGACCACGAAGCCGCCTCCCGCCATGAGCAGGCCGGTGAAGACGAGCAGCGCCGGCATCGTGAAGGCCTCGGTGTAGAGGCCGATCGGTCCGAGCAGCTGCCGGACGGGCGACTGGAAGGCGTAGGTCAGGAGCAGGAGCGGGATGACCGACGCGAGGGTGAGGGCGAAGATGACCTTCTGCTTGACCCGCTGTCCCGCGAATGCGATTTCCCGATTCAGTTCGTCGCCGCTCACTTGTCTCCGATCGCGTGAAAAGGGGGTGGGGGCCGGCGCGTTAAGCGAAAGCAACCCAAGTGCCAGAATTGCGCGGCCGGAAGCTTCATGGAATCGCGCGGTTCCGATGCGGACGGCGGCCGTGACGCGGGGGCAGGTGTCAATTTTGCGTAATCGGGCTGACGGATTGAAGGCAGATGGACACCCGGAGCGCGAGGAACCCCAAACACGTGACGATGCTGGAGCGCACCGGCCGGCTACCGGCCGAGCGGGCAGCATGTGTTATACTCCGCGGGGTTTGAAGTCGTTCAGGAGGCGCGCGTGGCGGGGTATCTGCCGGTCGTCATGTTTCTGGGTCTGATCGTCGCGTTCGCGGTGGTATCCCTCGGCATGGCCGCGGTGCTGCGGCCGGCGCGCCCCTACTGGAGCAAGCTCGAGAACTACGAGTGCGGCGCCGAGCCGATTGGCGAGGCGTGGGTCCAGTTCCCGGTGGCGTTCTACCTGGTGGCGCTGATCTTCATCGTCTTCGACGCGCTCGCCGTGTTTCTCTTCCCCTGGGTCCTCGTGCTCCGCGGCTTCGGCCTTTGGGCGGTCGGGACCATGGCGCTCTTCATCGGCATCCTCTCGCTGGGCTGGGTGTATGCGTATAGGGAGGGGATCCTCGAATGGAAATAAAGGCGCCGACCCCGCAGATTCCGCCGCCGGTCTGGACGGAGTTCAAGGACCTCCAGGAGATGGAGAAGTACCGCCATGCGCGCCCGGAGGGCGACAAGCACTCCGCCCTCTTCGAGAGCGTGACCGAGGGGATCCACCACTTCCCGGGCGGCTTCCTCGTCACCACCGGCGCCGACGCCTTCCTCAACTGGGCGCGGAAATCCTCGGTGTGGCCGGTGACCTTCGGGCTGGCCTGCTGTGCCATCGAGATGATGGCCACCTTCGCCTCGCGGTTCGACGTGGAGCGCCTCGGGATGGTGCCCTGGGCGTCGCCGCGGCACTCCGACCTGATGATCGTCTCCGGCACCGTCACCATCAAGATGGCGCCGATGCTCAAGCGCATCTACGATCAGATGCCCGATCCGAAGTGGGCGGTCTCGATGGGCTCCTGCGCGAACTCGGGCGGCCCCTTCCGGCACGGCTACCACGTGGTGAAGGGCGTGGACCGCGTGATTCCGGTGGACGTCTACGTCCCGGGCTGCCCGCCCCCGCCGGAGTCGCTGCTGAACGGGCTGCTCCTCCTGCAGGATCAGATCTCGCACTTCCACCAGACGGGCAAGCGCGCCGCGCCCACCGCCAAGATCGACTGAGCGCGTGATCCACGAGCAGGCGCGAGCGAGGGTACAGGAGCGCTTCGGGGTGGCCGCCGAGGGGGACGGGGCCCTCCTCACGGTGTCGGTCCCCCCCGATCGCTGGGCCCAGCTGGCTCAGTTCGCCAAGGCGACGCTCGGCTGTCTCTACTTCAACTTCCTGAGCGCGGTGGACTGGAAGGAACAGGGGCTCGAGGTGGTGACGCGCGTCGAGAACCTCGACGTGGGGCTCGCCTTGATGATGAAGACCCGGCTCGGGGCGGGCCGGTCGGCCTGCGCCTCCCTCGTGCCGGTGTACCGCGGCGCGGAGTGGATGGAGCGCGAGTGCTTCGACATGTTCGGCATCCGCTTCGAGGGCCATCCGGACCTGCGGCGCATCCTGCTCCCCCAGGACTGGGAGGGGCATCCGCTGCTGAAGTCCTACGCCGTGGATACTCCCCACCCCCCCTACCGCTGACCGGAGCCGGATCCCATGATCTACGAGCTGCGCACGTACACGCTGATGCCAGGCAAGCAGGGCGAGTACCTGAAGCTGAACGGGGAGATCGGC
Organism: Candidatus Limnocylindria bacterium; assembly: GCA_035524955.1. GTDB lineage: Bacteria > Methylomirabilota > Methylomirabilia > Rokubacteriales > CSP1-6 > CAMLFJ01. The sequence goes on from DATLFG010000006.1 coordinate 105,453, forward strand.
CGCAAGATCCGCGGGGACAGGTACGGCAAGCTCGAGGGCTACTGGACCACCGAGTTCGGCACGCTCAACCAGCTCGTGCACCTCTGGAGCTACGCCGACCTCAACGAGCGCGAGCGCCTGCGAGCGGCGCTCGCGAAGGACGAGGCGTGGACCAAGGAGTACATCCCGAGGATCCGGCCGATGATGCTGGCCCAGGAGAACAAGATCCTCTCCGCGGTCGTGCCGATGACGCCGCCCGCGGACACCGCCAACGTCTACGAGCTGCGCTGGTACCGCGCCCACGTGGGCAAGGCGGGAGAGTGGCTCGGGCTCTTCAAGGACATCCTGCCGTTCCGTGACAAGTTCACCCGCCGCGTCGGCCTCTGGCAGACGGAAGCGGGCCAGCTCAACGAGGTCGTGCACATGTGGGTCTACCGCGACCTCAACGATCGCGCGGCCGCCCGCGCCAAGATGGCGCAAGAGCCGGAGTGGCAGACCTTCCTGGCCAAGTCCACCCCCCTCCTCGCCAACATGCAGGCCACCGTTCTCAACCCCGCCCCGTTCTCTCCCATGCGCTAGCCGGTTTCATGGACCCAGAAGCAAGGAAAGTCATCGAGCTGGGCTACGGGGGCAGCGAGCGCCTCACGATGAACATGGGGCCGCAGCACCCGTCCGCCCACGGGGTCTTCCGCGCGATCCTCACCCTCGAGGGCGAGACGGTGGTGGGCGTCGACGCGGTGATCGGCTATCTCCACCGCTGCCACGAGAAGCTCGGCGAGTCGCTCACCTACACGCAGTACCCCTCGATCGCGTCCAAGACCGACTACGTCGCCGCCATGACCAGCGAGCTGGCCTACGTGCGCGCGGCCGAGATGGTGGGCAAGGTCGAGGTGCCGCGGCGCGCCCAGTACCTGCGCGTGATCGTGGCCGAGCTGCAGCGGGTCGCCTCGCACTGCCTCTGGCTCGGCACCTGGTGTCTCGACATGGGCGGCGCGCTGGGCGGCGGCGCCACCGTGTTCCTCTACTGCATCCGCGAGCGCGAGTGGGTGCTCGACCTCTTCGAGGCTCTGGTCGGCGCGCGGCTGCTCTACGGCTTCCACCAGGTGGGCGGCACCCGCTACGACATCCCGGCCGGCTGGGCCCAGAAGTGCCGCGAAACGATCACGCTGATCGAGAAGCGCCTCACCGAGTACGAGGACATGCTGGAGCGGAACGCCTTCTTCCAGGCGCGCACGCAGGGGGTGGGCACGATCTCGCGCGAGCTGGCCCAGACCGTCGGCATCTCCGGGCCGCTGATTCGCGGCTCCGGGGTGAGCTACGACATCCGACGCCTAGAGCCCTATTCCTCCTACGAGGACTTCGACTTCAAGGTGCCGGTGGAGACGGCGGGCGACTGCTACGCCCGCTACCGCGTGCGGATGGTCGAGTTCCGCGAGTCCATCAACATCGTCCGGCAGGCGCTCGACGGGCTGCCGGAGGGCCCGGTCTCGTCCCGACCCGGCGTCAAGTCGGTGGGGCAGGTGCGCATCGCCAAGGGCGAGGGGTACGCGCGTGTGGAAGGCGCGCGCGGCGAGGTGGGCTGCTACCTGATCTCCGACGGCGGCGCCAAGCCCTACCGCATGAAGTGGCGCGGGGCCTCCTTCTCCAACCTCTCGGTGCTCCCGCACATCCTGATCGGCTGCCGGGTGGCCGACGTGGTGGCCATCATGGGCTCGGTGGACCCCGTGTTCGGCGAGGTCGACCGGTGAGCCCCTCCACTTCCCTCTCCCCCGCGAGGGGGAGAGGGCAGGGTGAGGGGGTGGGGTCCGTCAGCCCACCCTCACCCCGACCCTCTCCCTGGTAGGGAGAGGGAGCATGATCTGGGACACGGTGAGCGCGTTCATCACAGGCTTCATCGTGCTGAACGTCATCATCGGCATGGTCACGTACGTCACCCTGCTCGAGCGCAAGTTCGCGGCGCGCATGCAGTCGCGCATCGGCCCGTACCGGGTGGGCCCGCACGGCCTGCTGCAGCCGATCGCGGACGCGCTCAAGCTCATGATGAAGGAGGACGTGGTGCCGCGGGCCGCCGACCGGCCCGTCTACAACCTGGCCCCGATCGTCTTCCTCGTGCCCTGCATGCTGATCTTCGCCACGCTGCCCTTCGCGCCGGGCCTGGGGGTCGCGGATCTCAACATCGGCATTCTCTTCTTCCTCGCGGTCTCGGCCATGGAGATCGTCGGGCTCTTCATGGGAGGCTGGGGCTCCAACAACAAGTACGCGCTGCTCTCCGCGATGCGGGCGGTCAACCAGATCATCTCCTACGACCTGCCCTTCATCTTCGTGGCGCTGGTGCCCGTACTGCATGCCGGGTCGCTGCGGCTCTCCGACATCGCGGCGGCCCAGGCGGGCCTCTGGTACGTGGCGTGGTTCCCGCTGGGCACCATCGCGTTCCTGTTCTACATCGTGGCCACCGTGGCCGCCGAGAACCGCGTGCCGTTCGACATCCTGGAGGCTGAGTCCGAGCTGATCGCGGGCTTCCGCGTGGAGTACTCGGGCATGAAGTTCGCGCTGATCCAGCTCGGCGAGTACGCCCACATGATCGGCACCTCGTTCCTCGGGGCCCTCCTCTTCCTGGGCGCGTGGGACGGGCCGGGGTCGGACGGCTCCCCGTGGCTGGGCGCCGTCTGGTTCACGCTGAAGGCGATGTTCGTCTTCCTCGTGGTGACGTGGATCCGCTGGAGCTTCGTGCGCATCCGGGCCGACCAGATCCTCGCCATCTCCTGGAAGTTCCTGATGCCCGCCGCCCTCCTCCTCCTGATGGCGACCGCGGTGGTGGTCGCCCTGCAGGGGCCCCACGGTGGCTAGCCGGCTCGGCGAGAGCTTCTGGGGCGACTTCTTCCGTCTGTGCCGCGCGGTGCCGCGGTCGATGAAGATCACCCTGCTCAACCTGTTCCGCCGGCCGGTGACCGTGCACTATCCGGACCGGACGCGCAACTACCCGGACCGGTACCGCGGCCTGCTCGCCCTGACCTACGACAAGGAGACCGGCGAGGAGAACTGCATCGGCTGCCGGCTCTGCGAGTACATCTGCCCGCCCCAGGTCATCAAGGTGGAGATGCTCAAGGCGGAGAAGCGCAACTTCGCCAAGGTCTTCACGCTCGAGCTGTACGCCTGCGAATTTTGCGAGCTGTGCGTGCAGGTGTGCCCGACCGACGCGATCATCATGATGAAGTCCTTCGACATGTCGACCGCGGATCGACGGGAGCTCCTGCTCGACAAGGACCGGCTGCACCACATCGGGCTCCAGTTCGAGCCCTCGTGGGCCACCGGCAACCTGCTGCGCGACATGCAGACGCCGCCCAAGGCGCCCAAAGTGGAGGCGGCCGCCCCCGGCGGCGCGCCCGCCGCGAAGGCCGGGGACGTCGCCGAGTGAGCCTCGAGTCGATCACCTTCTGGGGGCTGGCGGCGGTGCTGGTGGCCTCGTCCCTCGCGGTGGTGCTGACCCGGAACCTCTTCCACTCGGTGCTCTATCTCGCCATGTCGCTGACCGCCACCGCCGGGGTCTTCCTCTCGCTCGACGCCGAGTTCCTGGCCGCCATCCAGCTGCTGCTCTACGCGGGCGGCGTGGTCACGATCGTGGTCTTCGCCATCGTGGTGACCGAGCGGCTGGTGGGCGACCGCATCACGCAGACGAGCCGCCAGATCCTGACCGGCTTGATCCTCTCGGGCGCCCTGCTGGTGGCCCTGCTGGTGGTCTTCCGCCGCGGCCCGCTCACGGTGCCGCGGCCCGCGATGATCGGCGACCTCACGCGCGCGATCGGCGAGAGCCTGCTGACGAGCTACGTGCTGCCCTTCGAGCTGCTCGGCGTGCTGCTCCTGGTCGCCCTCGTCGGGGCGCTCTACTTCGCGAGGCCGGACGACTAGCATGACGCTCCAGGCCTATCTCACGCTCGCCGCCATGCTCTTCTGCATCGGCCTCTTCGGCGTGCTCACCCGGCGCAACACCATCGGCATCCTGCTGGGCATCGAGCTGATGCTGAACGCGGTGAACATCAACTTCGTGGCGTTCGCCCGCTTCCTCGGCGACGTCTCCGGCATGGTCTTCACCGTCTTTACCATCTGCATCACGGTGGCGGAGGTGGCGCTGGGCCTGGCCCTGGTCATCATGATCTTCCGCGTCCGCCGCACCGCGGTGGCGGACCACCTGGACCTGCTGAGGGGATAGCGCGCGACATGGCCGCCGTCGGCTTCCTCGCGCTCTGGGCCTGGCTGGCCCCCGGCCTCGCGTTCCTGCTCCTCGCCCTGATCGTCCCGCTCCGCCGCTCCGGGAAGCCGGCCGCCTGGCTCTCCATCATGGTCTCGCTGGGGTCCCTGCTGGCCGCGGTGGCGGCGTGGCGCTCGACGGTGCCGGACATGGCGCGCCGGATCCTGTGGGAGTGGATCCCGGTGGAGGACGGGGTGCTCACCTCGGTGGGCGTGCTCGCGGACGCCGACTCCCTCCTGATGCTGATCCTGGTGGCGCTGGTGTCGTTCCTGGTGCAGGTCTACTCGCTCGGCTATCTCTCCGACGAGTCGCCCGCCTCCCTCGGCCGCTACTACACCTACCAGTCGCTCTTCGCGTTCTCGATGATGGGGCTGGTGATCGCCCCCAACTTCGTGCAGCTCTTCATCTGCTGGGAGCTGGTGGGCCTCTGCTCCTACCTGCTGATCGGCTACTGGTACCCGCGGCCCGAGGCGGCGCGCGCGGCGGTCAAGGCGTTCTGGATCACCAAGGCGGGCGACGCGTTCTTCCTGATCGGCATCGTGATGCTCTGGAACCGCACCGGCACCTTCGACTTCGCCGAGCTCTTCCAGCTGGCCCGGAGCGGCGGGGAGGCCCTGGCCGGCCTGGGCCTGGTCACGTTCTTCATCTATCTCGGCGCCGCCGGCAAGTCGGCCCAGTTCCCCTTCCACGTCTGGCTGCCCGACGCGATGGAGGGACCCACCCCGGTCTCCGCCCTCATCCACGCCGCCACCATGGTGACCGCGGGCGTGTACCTGCTCTTCCGCACCGCGTTCCTCTTCGAGCAGACGCCCGACGTGCTGGCCGCGGTGGGCTGGATCGGCGCCTTCACCGCGCTGCTCGCGGCCACCCTGGCGTGCGTGCAGTCGGACATCAAGCGGGTGCTCGCCTACTCCACCGTGTCGCAGCTCGGCTACATGATGGCCGCGATCGGCGCCGGCTTCCCGGCGGTGGGCTTCCTGCACCTGCTGACCCACGGGGTGTTCAAGGCGCTGCTCTTCCTGGCCGCGGGCGCGGTCATCCACGCGGTCGCCACCAACGACATCCACGCGATGGGCGGTCTCGCCCGCCGCATGCCGCAGACCTTCGTGGTGTTCCTGATCGGCACCCTCTCGCTCGCGGGCATCCCGTTCTTCGCCGGCTTCTTCTCCAAGGAAGAGATCCTGGGGGCGGCCTGGGCGGGCGGGCTCACCGTGCCCTTCGGCATGCTGGTGGTGGCCGCCTTCCTCACCGCTTTCTACATGTTCCGGGTGGTGATCATCGCCTTTCTCGGCGACCCCGCGCCCGCGGCGGCGGGCCACGGCGCCCACGGCCCGGCCCACGCCCACGACGCGCCGGTGATCATGACGCTGCCGCTCTGGATCCTGGCCGCGCTCGCGATGGCCATCGGCATCTGGTTCTCCATCTCGCACCCGGAGGTGGAGTTCGGGCCCCCGGCCTGGCTCACGCCGCTCGCGGTCGGGGTGGCGGTGGCCGGCATCGCGCTGGCCTGGCTGGTCTACCGCCGGCGCGCGATCAGCGCCGACCGGCTCTTCGAGCGCTTCGCCTGGATCGGCGAGGCCGCGGTGGAGCGCTTCTGGCTGGACGACCTGTTCGCGCTGGTCTACCGCCGGATGATCCTCGGGGTCGCCGGGGCCGTCGGCTGGGTGGACCGCTACATCGTGGACGGCATCCTCAACGTGCTCAGCGCCTCGACGCTGACCGCGGGCGACCGGTTGCGCCGCATCCAGACCGGACAGGCCCAGGACTACGTCTACGGCATCGCGCTGGGCGTGCTGCTCCTGATGGTCTGGATGCGCTGGCCCCGATAGTCCATGGCCTCGTTCCCGGTCCTCTCGATCATCACCTGGGCGCCCTTCGTGGGGGCGATCCTGATCATGTTCCTGGCCCGCCGGAACGCCGCGCTGGTGCGCTGGCTCGCGGTGCTCTCCACGAGCGTGTCGCTCGTGCTGTCGATCGCGGTCTACGCGGCCTACGACCGCGACGCGGCCGGCTTCCAGTTCTACGAGGACTTCCCGCTGGTGCCCGCGCTCGGCATCAACTACCAGCTCGGCATCGACGGCATGAGCCTGCTGATGGTCCTGCTCACCTCGATCATCATCTTCGCGGGCACCTGGGCCTCGTGGACCGTGAAGGTGCGCAGCCAGGAGTTCTACGCGCTCCTCCTGGTCCTGGTGACCGGCGTCTACGGGGTGTTCGTGTCGCTGGACCTCTTCGTGCTCTTCCTGTTCTACGAGATCGCGGTGCTCCCGATGTACCTCCTGATCGGCATCTGGGGCTCGAGCGGCGAGGTGCGCCCGCAGGGCGTCTTCGGCTGGGCCCTCGGGCGCACCGGGGTGGGCACCAAGGAGTACGCGGCGATGAAGCTGACCCTGTACCTGCTGTTCGGGTCGGCCTTCATCCTGGTGGGCATCCTCGCCCTCTACGTGGCGGGCGACTCGTCCTCGTTCTCGTTCCTCGAGATGGAGCTGACCCAGTTCGATCCCACACTGCAGGCCTGGGTGTTCCTCGCCTTCTACGTGGGCTTCGGCATCCTGGCCGGCATCTGGCCGCTGCACACCTGGTCGCCCGACGGCCACGCCTCCGCGCCGACCGCGGTGTCCATGCTGCACGCGGGCGTGCTGATGAAGCTCGGGGCCTACGGGGTGGTGCGCCTGGGCATGGGTCTGCTGCCGGACGGCACGCTGCAGTGGGCGTGGCTGGTCGGCACCATCGCCTGCGTCAACATCGTCTACGGCGCCTTCTCGGCCATGGCCCAGACCGATCTCAAGTACGTGATCGCGTACTCCTCGGTCTCCCACATGGGCGTGGTGATGCTGGGCATGGCCACGCTGACCGAGGTGGGCCTGAACGGCTCGGTGTTCCAGATGTTCGCCCACGGGATCATGACCGGGCTCTTCTTCGCCCTGGTCGGCCTGGTCTACGAGAAGGCCCACTCGCGCGAGATCTTCAAGATGAGCGGCTTCGGGCGGATGATGCCGGGCATCGCCACCGCCTTCACCATCGCGGGCCTCTCCTCGCTGGGGCTGCCCGCGACCGCGGGCTTCGTGGCCGAGCTGCTGACGTTCCTGGGCGCCTGGCAGTCGGCGTACCCGTGGTGGCTCTTCCCCGGCGTGCTCGGCGCCTACCTCACGTCCGTCTACGTGCTGCGGGTGACGAAGCAGATCTTCTGGGGCCCGCCCTCCACCGATCCGCACTTCCAGCACCTGCCGGACGCGCGCGGGCCCGAGTGGGCGGCGCTCTGGATCCTGGTCACCACGATCGTGCTCTTCGGGGTGTGGCCCTCGCTGGCGCTCGGTCCGGTGGACACCGCCACGATGCCGCTCCTGAACCGGCTGTGGGTGCTCCAGTGAACGGGCTCAGCGTGGGCGGGCCGCTGGGGCTCGAGGTCGGCCTGGCCGTGTTGATGCTGCTCGTCTTCATCGTGGGGCTCGTCATGCCCTCCGAGGACCGGCGCCGGGTGGGCGTGCTCGCCGCGATCGGCCTCGTGATCCTGTTCGGCCTCGCCTGGCGGACCGAAGGGGGCACCGAGATGTTCCGCGGCGCGCTGGTGCAGGACGAGCTGGCGCTCTTCTTCAAGCGCCTGTTCATCCTGGCCACCCTGATCGGCGTGCTCGCCTCGCTGCCGCTGCGCGCCGTCGCCTTCGCCCGGCGGGCCACCGAGTACTACCTGGCCATCCTCACCTCGCTGCTCGGCATGCTGGTCCTGGCCTCGGCCCGCGACCTGATCCTGCTCTTCGTGGCCTTCGAGCTGATGTCGATCCCGCTCTACTACCTGAGCGGCTTCCTCAAGCGCGAGCCGGAGGCGGTGGAGGCGGCGCTGAAGTTCTTCCTGGTGGGCACGGTCTCCTCGGCGGTGCTGGCCTACGGCCTGTCGTTCATCTACGGGGCCGCGGGGACCACCGACGTCCGGGGCATCGCGGCGGCCGTGGCGGTGGGGCATCCGATGATGCTGCTGGGCATGCTGCTGGCCCTGGGCGGCCTGGGCTTCAAGATCGCCGCGTTCCCGTTCCACATGTGGGTGCCCGACACCTACGAGGCGGCGAGCACGCCCTTCGTGGCGTGGCTCTCGGTGGCGCCGAAGGCGGCCGGCTTCGTGGTGATCTTCCGCCTCTACCTGGACGGCATGGGCGACGGGGTGCTCTTCTGGGTGCCCGCGGCCGCCGGCCTCGCCACCGTCACCATCATCGGCGGCAACCTGATGGCGCTCCCCCAGCAGAACGTCAAGCGCCTGCTGGCCTACTCGGGCGTGGCCCATATCGGCTACATGCTGATCGGGCTGGCGGCCGTCTCGGCCAACGGCGTCGCCATGATGCTCTTCTACCTCGTGGCGTACCTGTTCGGGAACATGGGCGCCTTCCTGGTGGTGGAGGTGGTGTCCCAGGCCGAGGGCTCGGAGGGGCTGGGGGCCTACCGCGGCCTGGCCCAGCGCTCGCCGATCCTCGCCCTCTGCATGCTGCTCTTCCTGCTCTCCCTGGGGGGCATTCCGTTCGTGGCCGGGTTCTGGGCGAAGCTCTACGTCTTCTGGGCGGCGGCGGAGCAGGGCCTCTACTGGCTGGTCCTGGTGGGCGCGGTGCTGACCGTGGTGGCCCTCTTCTACTACCTGCTCATCGCCAAGAGCATGTACATCGACGCGCCCGCGCGGCGCGACCCGATCCCGGTGGCTCCGCTGCTGTCCTTCTGCATCTTCCTCTGCGTGCTCGGTGTCGTGATCATGGGGCTCTATCCGAAGCCCCTGGTCGTGGCCGCCCTCCGCGCCGCCGGCCCCCTCTTCTAGGAGGCAGGCCAGGGGGCGCGGGCCCGACGGCGGCGGGCCGCTCGTCGCTCACCGCGGGCCCGCTCGGGACCGCATTCGAGAATCGGCCCGGCGACGGATATACTACGTGGGCCATGCCCGCCCTCCCGATCGGCAAACTGCCGCCCCAGCTGCTCCAGCGGCTGCTGAGCGCCCACGTCCCCGACGATCCGCGCGTGATCGTCGGCCCGCAGGTCGGCGAGGACGCGGCCGTGCTCGACATGGGCGATCGCTACCTGGTCGCGACCGCCGATCCCATCACCTTCGCGACGGACGAGGTCGGCTGGTACGCCCTGCACGTCAACGCCAACGATCTCGCGGTGCGGGGCGCCCGCCCGCTCTGGTTTCTCGCCACCGTCCTGCTGCCCGAGGCCGGCGCGACCGAGCTCGGCGTCGAGCGCCTGTTCGCCGACCTGCGCCTGGCATGCGCGGAGCTGGGCGTTGCGCTCATCGGCGGCCACACCGAGGTGACGGCGGGCCTGCCGCGCCCGATCGTCTCCGGCTGCATGCTGGGCGAGGTGGCGAAGGACCGCCTCGTGACCACCGGCGGCGCGCGCCCCGGCGACGCGCTGCTGCTCACCAAGGGCGTCCCGCTCGAGGGCGCCGCGATCATCGCGCGCGAGCGCGCGGCCGAGGCCGAGCGCCGCGGGGTGCCCGCGGACGTGGTGAAGCGCGCGCGCGATTTCCTCCGCGATCCCGGGATCAGCGTCGTGCCGGAGGCCCGCGCGGCCTGCGCCGCCGCGCGCGTGCACGCCATGCACGACCCGACCGAGGGCGGCATCGCCACCGCGTGCTGGGAGCTGGCCCAGGCCGCCGACGTGGGGCTCCACGTGGACCGCGAGCGCGTCCCGGTGCTGCGCGAGGGCCGCGTGCTCTGCGAAGCCTTCGGCCTCGACCCGCTGGGCACGATCGCGTCGGGCTCGCTGCTGCTCGCGGTGGATCCGGCCGACGCCGAGGGCGTGATCGCGGCCTGCCGCGCCGCCGGGATCGATTGCGCCCGGATCGGCCGCGTCACCGAGGCGTCACGGGGCGTGAGCCTCGCCACCGGCGGGCACGCGCGCCCCATGCCCACGTTCCCCCAGGATCAGATCACCCGCATCTTCTCGGAGGGCTAGGATGCCCCAGATCGGTTACGCGCATCGCCAGGCGCCCATGGGCCGCCGCGGCATGGTGGCCGCCTGCCACCCGCTCGCCTCCCTGGCCGGCGTGGACGTGCTGAGGTCGGGCGGCAACGTGGTGGACGCCGCCGTCGCCACCAACGCGGTGCTCGCGGTCACCCAGCCCAACTTCTGCGGCGTGGGCGGCGACATCTTCTGCCTTTACTACGAGGCGGCCACGAAGCGCGTGCACTACCTGGGCGGCGCGGGCCGCTCGGGCGCGCGCGCCACCCTGGACGAGCTCGGCCGGCGCGGGCTCACCGCGGTGCCCAGCGTGGGGCCGGGCTCGGTGTCGGTCCCGGGCGCCACCCGCGGCTGGCGGATGCTGCTCGATCGCTTCGGCACGCGCCCGATGGCCTCGCTGCTCGAGCCGGCGATCCACTACGCGGGCGACGGGTTCCCGCTCTCCGATGTGGTCGCGCAGGCCATCCGCGAGAAAGCGCCCGCCGCCGACGATCCGGAGTGGCACCGCGTCTTCGCGCCCGGCGGCAAGCTCCCGGAGATCGGCGACTGCTTCCGCCAGCCCGATCTCGCGCGCACGCTCACCGAGCTGGGCGGCGAGCCCGAGCTCTTCTACAAGGGGCGCGTGGCGCGCGCGATCGCGGAGCGGCTGGCCCGCGAGGGCTTCCTCACCCCGGAGGACCTGGCCGCGCACGAGGGCGAGTGGGGCGAGCCGATCTCGTCCACCTACCGCGGCTACACGGTGTACGAGACGCCGCCGCCCACCCAGGGCCTGGCCGCGCTGCTCACGCTCAACCTGCTCGAGGGCTTCGATCTCACGCGCCACGAGATCCACTCGCCCGAGCACCTCCACCTGCTGATCGAGCTGACCAAGCTGGCCTACGCCGACCGCAACCGCTGGATCGCGGATCCGGCGCGCGAGCGGGTGCCGGTGGCGGCCCTGCTCGACAAGCGCTACGCGGAGAAGCGGCGGCGGGCCTTCGACCCGGCCCGCGCGCAGGACCACCGGTGGGGCGCGATCGACGGCGACACCACCGGCTTCGTGGTGGCGGACGGGCGCGGCAACATCATGAGCATCATCCAGAGCCTCTACAAGTCGTTCGGCTCGGTCGTGGTGGCGCCGGACACCGGGGTGGTGCTGCAGAACCGCGGCGCCTACTTCAATACCGATCCCGCGCACCCCAACTGCTTCGCCCCGGGCAAGCGGCCCTTCCACACCCTGATCGCCTGCGTGGTCACGAAGGGCGACCAGCCGGTGCTGGGCTACTCGAACATGGGCGGCGACGGGCAGGCGATGTTCCACGCGCAGTCGCTCACCAACGCGCTCGACTACGGCATGGAGATCCAGGAAGCCATCGAGCGGCCGCGCTTCGTGGCTGGACCCATCGATCTGGGCGACGTCGCGGACCAGGTGCGGATCGAGAGCCGGGTACCCGAGGCCACCCGCGAGGCGCTCCGCCGCATGGGCCACAACGTCACGCCGGTCGCCGACTTCTTCATGCGCATGGGCCACGCCCACGGCATCACGGTGACCAACGGCACGTTGCGCGGCGGCGCCGATCCCCGCGGCGACGGCGCCGCGATCGGCTTCTGATGGCTCCCGGGCGCGCGCGCGCGCTCCTGGCCGGGCTCGCGGTCGTCGGGCTGCTCGGGGGGCCGGCGGGCGCCTCGGCCGAGGAATGGGGCGGCATCGAGCCCGGCGTGACCACCATCGAGCAGGTGCGCGCGCGCTACGGCGCGCCGAGCAAGGAAACGCGCGCGAAGGTCGAGGGCTACGACACCATCCAGTGGATCTTCGAGGACGCGCGCGCGCCGGGCGGCGTCGAGCGCCTGACCGTGGACTACGGGCTGCTCACGCCGCAGGGCTTCAAGCAGACGGTGGTGCGCGCGTTCCGGCTCGAGCCCAAGCCCAAGGTCTTCGGCAAGAACACCATCGCGCAGGCCTGGGGCCCACCCGACGCCGTCGGGAGCCAGAACGATCAGGAGATCTTCGTGTACAAGTCGGGCCTCGTCGTCATCTTCACCAAGGACGGCACCGACACGGTCCTGCTGACCTTCACGCCGCCCCAGCCCGACATCCCGACCCAGCCGGCCCCCGCCGCGCCCACGCGCTAGATGATCGATCAGCTCATGGCCCTGGACCCCGGCGGCCGGGGCATCGCCGCGTTCTTCGTGCACGGCGGCGCCACCGCGGCGGCCCGGGCCCTCCGCCGGAGCCGGCGCGTGCTGCTGACCACCGGCTTCATGGTGGGCCCCGGCCTGCCCGAGACCGACGGGCCGCCCGGCGCCGCGTGCCTCGGCCGCGCCCTCCGCGCGCTGGGCGCGGACGTCACCTACGTCACCGACGCGGCGGCGCTGCCGCCGCTGCAGGCCTCGCTGAAGGTCCTGGGCGAGCCCGCCTCGGTGCTGACCTTCCACGTCCCGCACGCCGCGGGCGGCGGGCCGGAGCCCGGCGCCGCGCGAGACACCGCGCGCCGCCTGCTGGCCGAGCACAGGCCCACGCACCTCGTCTCCATCGAGCGGCCGGGGCGCGCCCGCGACGGCCAGTATCGAAGCGCGCGCGGCCAGTCGCTGACCGAGTGGAACGGCCCGCTCGACGAGCTGTTCCTGGCCGCGCCCGCGCGCACCGTCACGATCGGCATCGGCGACGGCGGCAACGAGATCGGCATGGGCACCGTACACGCGCGCGTGGCGCGCGCGGGGACCGTCTTCCGCGCGATCGCGTCGGTGGTGGCGGTGCGGCACCTGGTGGTCGCGGGCGTGTCCAACTGGGGCGCCTACGGCGTCGTCGCGGAGCTGGCGCGGCTGGCCGGCCGCCCGCTGCTGCACACCGCCGAGGAGGAAGACGCGATGGTGCGCGCCTGCGTGGATGCGGGCGCGGTGGACGGTCTCACCCGGCGGGCCGAGCCCACGGTGGATGGCTTGCCTTTGCCGGCCCATGTCGGCATGCTTGAGCTGTTGCGCACGATGGAATCACCCCGTAGCCCCGGAGGCCCGCGGAAATGACCAGTGCGTCGTCCAAGGTGGTCGAGACCTATCGCACCATGCATCCCCGGTCGGCCGCGCTCTACACACGCGCGCGCGCCGTCATTCCCGGCGGCGTCACGCACGACGGGCGGCACATGACGCCGTTCCCGGTCTACGTGGACCGCGCGCTGGGCTCGCACAAGTGGGACGTGGATGGCCACGACTACGTGGACTACTGGATGGGGCACGGCGCGCTGTTCCTGGGCCACTGCCACCCGAAGGTGGTGCAGGCCATCCAGGAGCAGGCCGCCCGGGGCACGCACTTCGGTGCCAGCCACGAGCTGGAAGTCCGCTGGGCCGAGCTGATCACCCAGCTGGTCCCCTCGGCCCAGATGGTGCGCTTCGCCATGTCGGGGACCGAGGCCACGCATCTGGCCCTGCGCATCGCGCGCGCCTACACCGGGCGCAACAAGGTGGTGAAGCTCCACGGCCACTTCCACGGCTGGCACGACGGCGTGGTCGCGGCGGTGAACCCGCCCTACGACGTGCCCATGTCGGCGGGCGTGCCCGAGTCGGTGCTGGACCAGCTCCTGCTGTGCCCGCCCAACGACATCAAGGCGGTCGACGCGCTGCTCGGGCGGGGCGACGTGGCCGCGGTCATCCTCGAGCCCGCGGGCGGGCAGTCCGGCACCACGCCGACCATCCCCGGCTACCTCCAGGAGCTGCGCAGCATCACCGAGCGCCACAACGTGGTGCTGATCTTCGACGAGGTGATCACCGGCTTCCGCTACGCGCCCGGCGGCGCCCAGGCCTACTTCGGCGTGACCCCCGACATGACCACGCTGGCCAAGATCGTGGCGGGCGGCCTGCCCGGCGCCGCGGTCGTGGGCAAGAAGGAGCTGCTGTCCATGATGGCCCACCGCGGCGAGCCGGTCTTCGACCGGAGCCAGCGCGTGGCCCAGAACGGCACGTTCAACTCCAACCCGGTCTGCTCGGCCGCCGCCATCGCCACGCTCGAGCTGGTGGCCGACGGCTCGCTGCACGCGCGCGCCAACAAGCTGGGCGATGAGCTGCGCGCCGGCATCTCCGACGCCATGAAGCGCGCCGGCGTGCCGGGCGTCACCTTCGGCGAGGCCTCGATCTTCCACGTCTCGTTCGAGGGCAAGCCCGGCCTGGCCGGCTTCGACCGCCCGCGCCGCGGCGATCTCTACCACCTGCTGCGCTGCGCCCTGCTCAACAACGGCGTGGACTGCTCGAGCCACCACGGCTGGATCTCCGCGGTGCACACCGACGCCGACATCGAGCGCACCATCGCGGCCCACGAGAAGGCCTTCCGCGAGATGGCCGCCGACCATGTCTTCAAAGGCTTCTGACCCCCTCTCCCCCCAGGGAGCTTCCAACCTCCTTTCCCCTCAGGGGGCTTCCTACCCCCTCTCCCCTCAGGGGAGAGGGCAGGGTGAGGGGTGGTCTCCCCCGAGGCAGCGCTAGTGGACGAGGCCCGGCGCCGCGCCAAGCTCCAGGAGCTCCACGACCTGGCCCAGGGCTCCGAGGAGTTCGACGGCGGCATCACCTGGGAGCCCGAGACCGAAGCCCTGGTGGTGGGCAACTGGGCTTTCTTCGCCATCGACGAGATCGGCGACCTGGCGCTGTCGTTTCACCTCGACTCGCACCCGGTCGCGGTGGCCAAGCTGACGCGCTTCCTGGTCACGCACGAGGTGCCCTTCGTGCTGCACGAGGCCTTCACGGTGGACGACGACGACCGCATCGTCTTCGAGTCCGACACCGGCGCCGACCTCGACGACGGCCGCAAGCCCCCGGCGTAGCTCATACCCTCTCTGGGGAGAGGGCAGGGTGAGGGGCCGTTTTCCCCCGCTTCCATAGACACTTCCAGCCCCGTCTGCTATCCTCGAAAACTCGTGGTGGGCTGGTAGCTCAGTTGGTAGAGCACAGGACTGAAAATCCTGGTGTCGGCGGTTCAATCCCGTCCCAGCCCACCATTTTGCTTTCAATCCTGGCGCCGAGTTCCGCGGCGCTCACGCGCGCGATTGGCACCGCGGAACCCGCCGACTTTGTCAAGACTTTGTCAGTCCTCAGCGGGATGTCCACGCTTGACACGCCGGGAACGCAGTCCTACCATCCGCCCACAACGACATTTCTGATACAGAAGAGGCGGCGGTGACCCGCACCAGCTACACGCTCCACACCCCGTCGTCTCTTGTCTGCTCAGGACGCTCGCGGGAAGGGAACGGCGATGCCGTGGCGCTACGTGACGATCGACCGGCACGGGCCGGTGGCGGTCGTCCGCTTCGATCGCAAGGAGAATCTCAACGCGTTCAACCAGCAGCTCGTCCGCGAGCTGACGGAGGCCGCGCGCACGTTCCACGACGACCTCGAGACCCACCACGTCGTGCTGGCCGGGGCGGCCGAGGGGTTCTCGGCCGGGGCGGATCTGAAGGACGCCGCCTCCTGGCAGCTCGCGGAGAAGACCGACGTGCAGCGCCGCCACCGCTTCTACGCCGGCGTGCGGCTCTGCAAGGCGTGGGAGGAGATGCCCCAGATCACGATCGCCGCCATGGAGCGCATGGCGGTGGGCGCGGGCGTCGCCATCGCGCTCGCCTGCGACTGGCGCGTGCTCGGGCGCGGTGCGTTCCTGTACGTCCCCGAGGTCAAGATCGGTCTCAACTTGCAGTGGGGCGCGCTGCCACGCCTGGTCACGCTGGTCGGCCCGGCGCGGGCGAAGCGCATCACGTTGATGGGCGAGAAGATGGACGCGGCGACGGCGCTGGCCTGGGGGCTGGTGGACGAGCTGGCGGAGGACGGCCGGACGGAGGAGGTGGCGCTCGCCATGGCCCGCAAGACGGCCGAGATGCCGCCGGCGACGGTCCGGCTCGTGAAAGAGGCGATCAACGCCACCGCCGGGGCGCTGCACCGCGCGACATCGTTCGCCGACGGCGACCAGAGCCAGCTCACAGGATCCTTCGAGGCGGCGCGCACGGCACGCGAACGGTTCGGCAAGCGCTGAGGAGGGGGGGCGGACGCCGCGTGCCTCGGGCCACCCGCCGTTCCTATGTCATCGATGCCGACTATCTTTCGCGCCGGTATCCGGCGCGCGCGGATCGGCAAGGCATCGCCCTTCTGGCTCGGCACGCCAGCCCAGAACGCCTAGCTTGAGTCAGGCGGGGCGCATGCCCGTCACCCGCGTCAGCACGCCCGGCACGAAGTCGTGCGCGGCGACGTCGCGGAAGCCGGCACGCTCGAAGTAGGCCTGGCATTCCGCGACGGAGTGCGCGAGCCCCGTGCTCCCCCACAACGCCTCGGCCAGCCCCCAGAGCGCGGGGTCGCGGGGCCCGGTGCGCGCGGCGTCCAGCATCTCGCCGATCAGGTGCATCTCGCCGCCCGGCGCGAGTGCGGCGAAGGCCCGTGTGATGACCGCCTGGACGATCTCGCGGCTGTACTGCGGCAGGTTGCTTGCCATGATCACGACGTCGGACCCCGCCGGCAAGGCATCGCGCGTGAAGTCGCCCGCCAGCGCGCTCACCCGGTCGGCCAGGCCGTGGGAGGCGATGAACTCGCGCGTCACCTCGACGACCGGCGGCAGGTCGAGGACGATGGCGCGGAGCTGCGGGTACCGCTGCGCCGCGACGATGCAGTAGCAGCCGGAACCGCCGCCGAGGTCGAGGATCTGCCGCCGCCCGGCGAGATCGACCTGGCGCACGAAGCGGCGGGCCGCGCCCATACCGATCGAGTACGTCGCCTCGTGGTACTTCCGCGCCTGCTCCACCGTGAACCCCTGCGCATACTTGCCGAGCACGACGCTCTCGCGTCGCCTCAGGTGTGTGCTCAGCCGCCCCCACTCGGTCCAGTCCGGCTTGCTGAAGAGCATCCACGGCCCCGCGTAGGTCGGCTCGCCCTCGACGAGGAACCGCGCGACGTCGGGCGCGTTGCGGACGCGCTCGCCGTCGCGGACCAGCAGGCCCAGCGCCACGCACGCCGTGACGAGGCGCTCGGCGTTGGCCGCGCTCAGGTCGAGCGCGCGGGCGACGGCCGCCTCGGTGTCGGCTCCGCGCGCCACCTGGGTGAACAACCCCAGCTCCACCGCGGCCATGAGGGCCGCGGCGTCGCGATAGGAGTGGACGAGGCGCTGCAGGCGCGTGGTGTCCGGGCGGGGAGTGGTGGACACGACGTCAGTCCTCGATCCTGAAATGCTCGGGCTTGCCGAGTGGCCAGAACTCGCCCCAGGCCTGGCTGCCGCCGTCGACCGTGAGCACCTCGGCCGTGATGAACCGGCCGGACGGCGCCGACAGGTACACGCACGCCTCGGCCACGTCGTGGACATCGCCCAGCCGGCGCATGGGGTTGGCGGCGAAGCTTCGCCGCGCGGTGGGCGGATAGCGCTCGAGCCCCGGGCTCGCGAAGACGCCGAGCGCGATGCAGTTGATGCGGATGCCATGCGGCGCCCACTCCACGGCGAGCGTGCGCGAGGCCGCGATCTGCCCCGCCCGCGAGGCCATCGTGTGCGGAATTCCCACGCCCGGCCCGCGCTGGACGGGGACCACCATGTTGACGATCGAGCCGCGCTCGCCGCGCGCGATCCAGCGCCGGCCGGCCTCCTGCATCATGTACCAGGTGCCGTACAGGTTGGTCTCGATCACCGCGTGCCAGCCTCGTGGCGTGATGTCGAGCGCGGGCGCGGCGAACTGGCCGCCCGCGTTGTTGATCAGCACGTCCAGCCTTCCGAAGCGCGCCCATGCCGCATCCATGAGCGCCGCGACCTGTGCGGGATCACGGATGGTCATCGCCTGCGTGAAGCACGGCACCCCGAGCCGCTCGAGATTCGCGGCGAGGCGCGCGAGCTTCGCCTCGTCGCGTCCGCACGCCACGATGGACGCGCCCAGGCGGCCGAAGAGATAACAGATCGCCCGGCCGATCCCGCCGCTGCCGCCCGAGACCAGCACGACCTGGTCGCGCAGGAGCCCGTCGCGGAACACCGTGGGGGCCTGCATGAGCTCGTCGTCGGCCTGGCCGACGTAGGGGTCGCGCACCATCACGGCGAGGTCGTCTGCAGCACGCGCCGAGCGGCAAGCAGCTCCGGTGCATCGGAGGCCAGACCCGCTTCCTCCGCCCGCAGAACCAGCTGCCGGCAGGCGTGCCGCCGGAGCGCGGTGTCGCCGCTTCGTTCATAGGCCCAGGCCAGCGCCGCGAGCGATTGGACGTGGTGGGGATTGGCGAGCAAGCGCCCCTGCGCCAGCTCGATCACCTGCCCGACGTGGTCGAGACGACGATGGAGCTCCATGAAAACGTCACGAAAGATGTCCTTCTGTTCCCGGCTGCCGCCGCCCATGGTGTGCAGGTTCTCGATCGCCGGCGCCATGAGTCGTACGGCGGCGTCGAGGTCGCCCCGGATGATCGCCAGCTCGCCCTCCAGGAGCGCGAGGCCCAGGGTCGACCAGTGACCACTGGGACGCCCCGCGGGCATCCGGCGCAGCCGCTCGACCTGCCCCCCGGCCCGGGCCCAGTCCCCGGCTCGCGCGAACGCCACGCCGAGCCAGTGGTGCATCCACGTGGTCTGCCAGTCCGCGTACTCGGTGAGGATCCGCTCGCCCTGCTTCGCGAGGTCTCGCCAGACCGCTTCATCCGCCGGCGTGCCGCGCAGCACTTCGAGACGCCACAGGAGCTCGATGCGCTCGTACAGCGGCAGCGGCGGCGCGGTGGACGCCCAGTAGTCGCGCGTCATGCGATCGTGCCCGAGGAGCGCCTGGGCCTCGGCCAGGTGCCAGAGGACATGCGGGTAGCGCTCCAGCGAGGCCGCTCGCTCGAACGTCTCGAGCGCGTTGCCATAGTCGCCCCGGGCCTGATAGGCATGGCCGACCGCGTGGTACGTGTAGAGGCTGGTCGGATCCCGGGCCAGGGAGCGCAGGCTCACGGCGAGCCCTTCGTCGTTGTATCCGGACTGCTCCAGGAAGAAGCCGAGCATGGTCTGGTACTGCGGCTCGTCGGGATTTGCCTCGAGACTCCTCCGCGCGATGTCGATGCCGCCGCGATAGTCGCCCTGCGTGATGCAGTTCAGGCCGATGATGCGCACCGCGATCCGATCGGTCGGGTACCGCGCGGCGATCTGGCCCAGGACGTCGTAGGTGGCGACCTGATCCCCACGCTGCATGGCGTCGACCGCCCTCACGTGCAGTCGCTCGCGTTCGTGGCGCGCGTCGTCGGCCACCGCCGTGGCCTGACGGGCCGCCGCCGTGGCCAGGTCCGCTCGACCCATGCGCCCGGCGATGTAGGCCTTCGTGCAGTAAGCCAGCGCGAACCGCGGATCGTGCTGCGCGGCGGCATCCAGCGCTTCCACGGCTCCGCCGCGCCAGCGCAGGAACAGATCGAGGCCGCGCTCGTACGCCGCCAGCGCGTCCGCCGAGGTCGTGGACACATCCAGTCCTTTGATGTCGGTGGCCGTCATGCTCTCCTCCGGGGTCAGTCCGTCTCGATCGGCAGCGATGGATCCTTCGCCCACTCTCCCATGGAGCCGTCATAGAGGGTGAGGGTGTCGTGACCGAGCTGGTGCAGCAGGAACAGGTCGATGGTCGCCGAGATCCCGCCGCCGCAGTAGCAGATCACGCGCTTGTCCTTGGTGATGCCCTGAGCGGCGAACCTGGCCTCGGCGTCGGCCAGCGTGGTGAAGTCCTTCCCTGACGGGTTCACCAGCGTCGCCGCCGGGACGTTGACACTGCCCGGGACCCGGCCCGGTCGGCCGTACCGGCTCGGCTCCAGGCCCTTGTGGAACTGGGGTCCCAGGGCATTGACGATCACGGTGCCCGGATCCTTGGTTGCGGCCAGCACCGCGCGCTTGTCGACGAAGAAGCCCGGGCGCGGCGTGGCCCGGAACGTGGCCGGCGGATAGCCCTTGGCCGGTCCGCTCTCCGTGGGACGGCCCTCGGCCTTCCACTTGTCGAGGCCGCCGTCCAGGACGGCCGCGCCGTCGAAGCCGAGCGACCTCACCATCCACCAGAAGCGCGTCGCCCACATCATGGTCCCGATGCTGTAGAGCACGACGCGACTGTCCCGCGCGAGCCCGTGACGGCCGAAGGCCGCCTCGAGCTGCGCGGGCGCCGGCATCATGAAGCGCAGGCGCGTGGTCGGATCGGAGAACTCAGCCTGCAGGTCGAGGAAGTCGGCCCCGGGAATGTGCGCCTCCTCGAAGGTCCGGCGCCCGGGCACCGCGACGTACGGGTCGTCGCTCCCGGGCGGCGGCGGCTCGAGATAGGTCGTGCAGTCGTAGACGCGAAGGCTCGGCTGCCCGAGGATGGTCGAGATCTGCTCGGTGCTGATGAGGGCCTGGGGATCGCGCATGTTCTCTCCCTGGTGACAACCTAGTCGCGTGGGCGCCAGGTGACAATGCCGAGGGGCATCGGGCTCCACCACAGCGCCCACGTCCTTCTCGACCGGTGATGGCGTCGCGGGCCAGCCCGGCGAGGCGCGGATTCGCGCGAAAGTCGGAGGCGAAAGCGTAGGCAACTCTAGGCGGCATGCTAGGCCAAACACACCGCCGCCGTCAATCGGCTGGCGGACCGGCCGAATCACCACGAAGGATGCCTCGCGGCGCAGGGGCGACGGCGTCCGCTGCGCCCCCGAGCTGATCCGATCAGGCCGCGCCGGCGCCGGACTTGGGTGGGGCGGGGCCGGGGCACGCGACTGCGCGCTCACGCCCGCTTCGTCGACTCGAACTCTACTCGGACCGAATCAGGCGTTTACCTTCGCTCACGCAGCAATACGCGGCTTCTCAGCATCTCGTAGGCACGAATCAACTCTCGTGTTTTCTCACTGGCGAGTTGCTGAAACTCCTCCCCAAGGTGGTCCACCTTATCTGGGTGGTACATCGCGATACGTGAACGATAAGCCTTCCTAATTGTCTCCTGACTCGCCCCTCTAGAAATCCTCAACACCCCGTACGGGTCGAACGTCGCCGGCCTCGTATCGCTTCGGTCATCGGCGCCTGCTCGTGCTCCTGCCCTGCGAGCCTCTTCTTCTCGCCCTCGCGCTTCGTTCGCCCTGGCCTCTGCTTGGCGGCGAGCTTCTTCGGCTGTCCTCTTGGCTTGCCGCTGCTGCTCCCCGTGGCATTCTTCATCGGCCCGAGCTTTAACCTGACCGGAGTCACTACTCCCAACGCAGACTCCACCACAGCGACCGCGCCACCGTTGTGGTCGATCTCGACCGAGGAACCTCATGAACTGCTCCTTTCTGCCCCAGTGCTGACTAAGACTCAGGGGCACTACGTGGCGCGGCTAGAAGGTGCGGTGTCGCGGATGAGCGAGGTCTCCTTTCACTCCGCCGTTCGCGTCATGGCTGGACCCGGTAGTTGCGCATCATCCCCAGGTCTTCGTGCTCGAGGATATGGCAGTGGTAGAGGTACAGGCCGGCGTGGTCCGTGAAGCGCATGAGCACGCGCACCCGCTCTCCCGGCATGACGATCACGACATCCTTCCAGCCTTCGTCGACCAGTCCCGCCCGCATGGTGTCGTAGACGGATGCGAGGCCCCGACCCGGCAGACGCTCGATCACCCGGAACTGCAGGTTGTGCACATGCATGGGGTGGGACATGGGGCCGGCGTTGGAGAACTCCCACACCTCGGTGGTGCCGAGCTTGACGATCTCGTCGTGAGCCACCGCTGTCATGTCGAACGTGCGGCCGTTCAGGGCCACCCGCCCCCGGCCCATCTCCAAGCGTATGACGCGGGGCGCGTTGCGATTCGCCGCCTCCTCGATGCGTGGCCAGGGAATGCTGGACAGCCTGGATGGGAGGGCGCGGGCGGCTGCCGGGACCCGGTCCACCCGCACGCTCAGCACGTCGAAGGCGGCGCCATTCGCGAGCGCGCCGCTTCCGCGCATGCCCGGACCCATGCCCGACCCCATCATCCCCATCATGCCGCCGCTGAACGGCAGGCTGCGCAACACGCGCTCGGCACCGGGGTTCTCGCGACTGAGATCCAGCCACAGCTCGACGCGCTCGGCCGGCGCCAGCATCACGTAGGGCTTGTCGATCGGCCGCTCCAGCAGGCCGCCGTCCGCCCCGATCACGGTCAGCGGGCGGCCGTCGCCCCAGGCGAGCTTGTAAAGGCGCGAGTTCGAGGCGTTCAGCAGGCGGACCCGGTAGGCGGTGGCGGCCACGCGCTCGACATGATCGGGGCGCCCGTTGACGAGGATCCGATCGCCGGTAACACCCATCATCAGATCCATCCGGTTGTTCGCATAGACAAGCTGGTTGGCCGCATCGAAGCGCCGATCCTGAAGGACCCAGGCGAGCTCGAACTCGCCCGTTGGCAAGCCGAGCTGCGCGTCGTCGTCCTCGACGATGAACAGTCCGACAAGCCCACGGTAGACCTGACCGCCGGTACGCCCATGCGGATGGGGGTGGAACCAGTACATACCGGCCCGGTTGGCGACGACGAACTCGTAGACATAGCGCTGGCCGGGCGCGATCGCATACATTGGATGGCCGTCCATCCTCTGCACGATGTGCAGCCCGTGCCAATGCACGATCGATTCCTCCGGCAACTCATTCCGGAAGAAGATGCGCAGCCGCTGCCGCTGGCGTACCCGGATCACCGGCAACGAACTTCCCGGCAGCGTCGTCAGTGCCTGCGGGTCGCCCTTGAGCACCTTGCCCGTGAACTGCCAGAGGCGTGTCGGCGCACCAGGGAGCAACTGCGCGGTGCTCTGGGCCGCGGTCAGCTCCAGCTCCACGTCCGGGTTGAACGCCGCGCTCGGCTCCGGCGAGAGACTCTTGCCAGAGCTGGAGATACTGGCCGCGCCCCAGGCGTCGAATGCCGTAAGCGCCGCACCGCCTGCGGCGAGGCCGATAAAACGACGCCGGTTGCAGGTGGTCTCATTCATGGCTGCGAAGACCTCCTCGATTGCCGGTGCCGAGCCGCGGCCGAAGTCGGCGAGCGCGCGCACGCGCACCGACCTGAGTATAGAGCGCGCGGGGCCTCGCAATCTATGACCTAAGTCACATCGCGACCTTGCGGCCCGGGCACCCACCAGTGACGCGCGAGGAGGCATCGCCATGGACAAGGAGCATCAGGGCTTGCATGACTTCGCCCTGATCATTCCACCACACTCCGGCGCCCGAGGCCGTCGGGGAGCATCCCTGACCTGATCGTGCTTCACCTGGCTCGAGTACCGGCAACACCGAGGATATCCGCCTACAGGATGGCGATCGCCTCGATCTCAATCAGGTAGTCGGGGTGCGACAGCGAGCTGACCTCGACCATCGTCGAGGCCGGCCCCCGCGGGCCGAAGAACTCATCGCGGACGACCCGGAAATCCATGCGGCGACGGACATCGGTCACATAGGTGGTGATCTTGACCACGTTGTCGAGCGTCCCACCGGCGTGCTCGACGAGCGCCTTCACCGCGCCGAACACTTGGCGGGCCTGTCCCATGAAGTTGCCGATGTGGTTGACGGTGCCGTCAGGGGCGTAGGGCACCTGGCCGGCGAGAAAGAGGATGGTCTGCGCGCCGGTGACCTTGATGGCCTGGCTGTAGCTCGGCGTGTCATATACACCGGGGGCGCAGTATTTCTCGATGGTGGCCATGTCGTCTCCTCGTAATGGTGGTTGCCTGCGAGATGCGTCCGTGGTGGGCGGATTGACTTGAACTCTCCTCGGACCGAATCATACGTGGCTATCCGGCCTGATCCGGAAGCACGACTGGCGGGGACCATAGTCGGTTGCCGGCACAAGACGCGACACTCAGGACTCAGGCAATGTCGATCTCCGTGCTGGACGGGATGGCCCTGCGCACCGCATCGCCTACCGGTGAATGCGATTCCGCCCACTCGACTATTTGACGAAGCTGTTCGGGTGAGACGCCGTCGGCAGCGATACGTATGTGAACGCGCATGCTGAGGGGCCCCGGAGGAACGGTATCCCCAGTTCCAAGCAATCCCCGATTGTCCGAGTAGCTGTCTACGGTAACTTCCAATCTTGTAAGGACAACGCCAAGCTGCGCGGCGCGCATCGCGATGACGGTTGCGTCGCAGTTTGCGAGTGCGGCGCGCAAGAACCAGCCTGGTGTTGGCGCCGCGCCAGCACCCCCTATGCCTTTGGGCATGTCGGTAATCAGGACTGCCCCGTTTGGGCCCTCGGCTTTGCACCGAAGTCCTCCCTGGATGACGGCGACAGCGGCCTTGTCTGCAGATAGAGCCCGTTCCGGATGGTCGGAGTAGAGCTTGATGACGCCTTCGATCGACTGGCGAATCTGAGTAGTGGTCATGAGGATCCTCTCCCGCGAAGGGTCATGGTGTCGTGCCCAAGCGGTTCGCGGCAGCGGACAGCTGGACCGTTCGCAGCCGGATAGTTGGCGTGCGCTACCCAGTGTATGCTCGCATCATCTCGTAGAGATCCAGCTTCTCGATCTCCTTACCACGGGCCGCGGCGCGTCCAGCCCGCCGACCTCGCCGCCCGCTGAGAGTCCTCAGTGGCCTCGAGGGATTTCGGTAGGTTGGCGACGCAAGCCCGGGCAGCAGCCTCCGATGACCTGCGTGCAATTGCGCCCTAGAACGAGCAGGTGGCCGATCATTTGTTCTGCCACTGGCCGGACAGCTTTAGGTAAGCTGGTGATCCGGGACGGGGTGTGGCGAGGCGGGGTCAGGCGTGGCGGGGCAGGGCAAGGGGGCTCGGCGGAGAACGCCGAGCCCCATGCCATTTCTCCAGCGCACATCAAGGGGGCCACGATGGACCGAGTGATTCGGATAGCTCTCGATAGAGTGTTGCCGGGTCCGATATCTTTGCGAGAGGATCCTCGGGTCGACGCGGCGGCGCCCCGGACCGCGGTGCCGTCGTGACGAGCCTCGGCGGGAAAGTGGCGCTCGTAACCGGCGCCTCACGCGGCATCGGCCACGCGTGTGCGATCAAGCTGGGAGCGCAGGGGGCCCGGATCGCCGTCAACTACAACAGGAGCGCCGCCGCGGCTGATGACGTCGTCGCGCGCATCAAGGCAGGCGGCGGCGAGGCCACCGCCGTGCAAGGCGACGTGAGCGACTTCGCCACCGCGCAGGCCGTCGTCCAGACCGCCATCGCCGCCTACGGTCGGCTCGACATCCTCGTCAACAACGCCGGAACGACCCGCGACGGCCTGCTCGCGACGATGAAGGAAGAGGACTTCGACGTCATCATCCAGCAGAACCTCAAGAGCGTGTTCAACTGCAGTCGCGCCGTCCTCCGCCAGATGCTGAAGCAGCGATACGGCCGCATCGTCAACATCACCTCGCTCGCGGGAATAATCGGCGGCGCCGGCCAGACGAACTACGCGGCCGCAAAGGCCGGGATCATCGGCTTCACGAAGGCGATGGCGAAGGAATACGGCGGGAAGAATATCGCCGTCAACGCCGTCGCGCCGGGCTACATCCCCACCGACCTGACGGGCGGTCTGCCGCCGGAGATCACGGAGAGCATCATCAAGCTGACGGCATGCGGTCGGGCGGGGACCCCGGAAGAGGTGGCCAACGCCGTGGCGTTCCTCGCATCCGACGAAGCCAGCTACATCACGGGGCAGGTCCTGGCCGTCGACGGCGGCGTGGCGTAGCGCCGGCACTGCTTGGGGGTCGCCTTCCTACGAGTACTCAGGGCTAGTCGCGGTAGAATCGGGCCCGCGATGCCCACCCGCCTCGCCGTCGGTCTCAGCCGTCCGCATCCGGGCCCTGCCCTCAGGTTCGGGGTGGACACGTTCGCGTTTCGGAACGACAGCCGGATCCACCACCGGGGAAAGCCCGACCTCTACGCCAGCTGGTGCTTCGTGCTGGGACGGGCCGTCGTCCAGTTCCGGCGCTTCGCACACTTCGAGCCCGGTGCCCCGCGCCTCGCGGCGGCGGAGTACACCGCGCTGGTTCGGCGCATCACACGCCGCGCCCCCTGGCGCGCGCCGTTACCGTTGGCCGAGCGGGTCGTCCTCCCCGGGTTTGGGTCGCTGCATGAGCTCACGCGGGAGGCAGAGGCCGCGGTGAAGGCGGGGCTCCCGAGGCGGTTCTGGACCCTCGTGCACTGGACGAACTGGCGTATGATCTTCCCGCTCCCACGCGCTCAGCAGGAGCGCGTCGCGGCGGAGATCGTCGCCGAGCTCCAGGCCGGGCGACCGGTGCAGCTGCTGATCACAGACTTCCCTCGTATCCGCCTCAACCACTCGGTCCTCGTTTTCGATTTCCGTGCGAGCGATCCGGATGCGGTGGACTTCAGCGTCTATGACCCGAACGACCCGACCGTGCCCGGGGTGATCCGCTTCGACCGCCTGGACCGCCGGTACCGTCCTGCACCCCTCTGCGGAGTGAATGTGCCTCACTTCAGGGCATTTCGAATGTACTGCTCGCCGTTGCTGTAGAGAAGGGTGTGTCAGGGCACGAGCCACGGGCTATCCGGCGCACGAAAGCTCGATTGAGCCCTCTACGCGGATCATGCTAGCCTTGCGCGTGGCTGTACGAATGACGTCGAGTATCGATGGAGCAGGGCCGCACTGGTACTCGCACCCCTACAATCGCCCGAATTTCTATCGGCTCGCGGCGGCGTTGACCTGGGTGCCACGCCGGTTGCGGCTTGCACTCGCCCGGCATATTGGGCGTCTCGCCCCGTCGCTCATGCCAACCGAGCGGGACGCAATCCAGAAAGCCATGACGCGCTTCACCGGTGTCACCGGGTCCCAGCTGGACACGCTCACGGTTCGCGTCTTTACTGATTTCGCCATGTGCTTCAGTGATTTGGTCTCGACAAACCGACAGCCCGCGGCGCGTCGCACCTCCCATGTCGGCAACGTGGAGGGCCTCGAACGCCTAGCCAGCCTGTCGGGGGGACTCATCTCGCTGACTGCCCACGTGGGCAACTGGGAGCTGGCCGGGCGGCTCCTCGCCGGAAGGAGTGCCCGGCCGACGCACGTGGTCGTCGCTCCAGACGAGGCGCGGGAGTTGCAGCGCTGGGTGCGGCGGGATGGCGAGGGGGTGCGCTTCGTCTCGCGCTCGCGTCCTACCGTGTCGTTGGAACTGCTCGCCGCACTCCGACGCGGCGAGGTGGTGGGCATGCAAGGGGACCGGGCGCTCGGTACCAAGGGAGACGTTGAGGTTCCCTTCTTTGGGCGACCGGCACGGTTCCCGCTCGGGCCGTTCCTGCTGTCCAGCGGGGTCGGGGTTCCACTCTTGCCGGCCTTCTGCCTCCTGGACGCGCAGTATCGATACGTGGTGAAAATAGCCGAGCCGTTCACCGCCGTGCGCGGCGAGGAGGAGGCCGCCGCGCGCACCTGGGTGGCCGCCCTCGAGGCCATCGTGCGAGAGTATCCGACACAGTGGTTCAATTTCTTTGACATCTGGGAGCCGTTCGACCAGTAGGATGCTGCCACTGTCGTCCAGGGGAGTTGGGATGGAGATCGACAAGGTGCTCGAGGAGCTCAAGGGCATCATGGTGGAGCGGCTCAAGTTCGAGCCGAGCCGTCTCCCCGACCTTTCCCTGGCCACCGTGCTACCCAAGGACCTGGAGGGATCGCTCGGCCTTGATTCGCTCGACTTCATCGAGCTGTCGATTGGCATCGAGGAGCGCTTTGGGTTCGTGATCGATGAGGCGCAAGATCTGGCTGCGCACTTCCAGTCGCTAGGCGCGTTGGTCGAATACATCAGATCGCGCCTGGCCGATCGCTGACAACGGAAGTCATGCCGGCGCCGCCCGACGACCGATCTGCAAGATCCATGGATGAGGTCAGGGCCACGCAAGCGATCAGTGGCATAGGACACGTCAAAGCCAAAGCCGAAGCGGACGCCGCGTTGCTCCGGGAGATGCTCCCTCCGTATCTCCTGCATGTAATCGACGCCTCGTTCCTCCGGTCGCACCTCCTGTACGACGAGTTCGTCTACCGCTTGGTACTCAAGGTCATCCGCGAGACGGGGCTTGAGTCGGCGATCCAGGAGGGGGGCAGCGCAGAGGCGATTGCCGCACGGGAGCGACTCGAGGTCGGCCAAGCCGTCGTGCCACTCGACTGGATGCTGCGGCTATTGGCCGCGCGTGGGGTACTGGAGGAGCTCCGCGGCGAAGAGTTCCGTGCGCGTGGCCCCTTGCCGACGGCAGATCCTGTCGCCGTGCGCGATGAGCAGCTCCAACACGATCCATCGTGGATGCCTTCCTATGTCCTCGCGGAGACGGTCGCACAGGACTATCCCGCGTTCCTGCGGGGAGCCGTCGCCGGTGAGGAGGTGTTGTTCTCGCCGCGGCGGCTTCGGCTCTGGGTCGACTACTTCTCGAACCAGAACGGCTTGTACGCCGTGAACAACAAGGTTGGAGCGGCGGCAGTCGAGCAGTGGCTCCCGCTGGACAGTGGAGTGCTTGTTGAACTCGGAGGAGGGTTAGGAAGCGGTGCTCTCGCGGTGCTGGAGCGCCTGGGGGCGGCGGGCCGGCTCGGGGCGATCCAAGAGTATCGGTTCACCGAGCTGGTGCCCGCGTTCCTCAGGCGCGGTGAGCAGGCTTTACGGGCGCATCGGCCTGAAAGCGTGCCCATGAGATTCGACGCCCTGGATATGAATCGCCCGTTCGAGGCGCAGGGTATCGCACCGTCCAGCGTCACCGCGGTCTATGCGGTGAACACGCTCCACGTGGCACATGATCTTGATTTCACGCTGGGCCAGATCCTGCGTACGCTGCGTCCAGGCGGATGGTTGATCATATCCGAGTGCGTACGTCCGTACCCGCGCCAGGCCATCTATGCGGAGTTCATTTTCAATCTGATCCAGACATTCCGGTCTCCGCGCCTGCACCCGGTCTACCGCCCCAACGGTGGATTTCTCACCCCCGACCAGTGGAAGGGGGCCATCGAGGCCGCTGGGTTCGCGGACACGCGCTTCGTCCCGGATGTCATGCGGATCCGGCGGCAGGTTCCCGATTTCTTTGTCGGTGCGATCGGCGCGATCCGCCCGAACTGAGCTGGGGGCATCGCCGGCGCTGTGCCGTCGGCTCCTGGGGCGGCCCGCGTCCGGGTCTGGCGGGTTACGTCACGATGACGGGCGCCCACGGACGGGGCGCCCGCCGCCAGAGGCTTCATCCCATCTACCCTCCTGCATGGCGATGATCAGGAGCGCGGTGGTGCGGGGATCGCCGTGTCCGCCCTCCCGACGCCGGCCGTGCGAGCCGTTCCTCGTCCCGCTCGGCGACGCCGAGATTCGCCTCGAGTTGCACTGCGACTGGATCGATACGCGCACAGCTAAGCACTGGACGCCCAGGGAGGCCGCTGCCGGCCAAGCGGGTCGCCAGGCGGCGAGGGCCCGCAGAATGGCCTATATGTGCAACTATAACGCATCTAAGATGCTAGATAGTTAAGGGGTGTTGACTCGGGTAGCCTGGTATGCTAACTTTCACGCATCTTACATGCAAAGAAGTTAGAGCCATAGCCATCCACCTCGTCGGCGAAACCATAGACAAGGCCCGCAGCCACTACCTGGCCGAGACAAGGAAGCTCGTCCAGCTGATGCGGGGCGTCTATGTGGACGCCGGCGACGACATCGACGCGACGGTCCTCACGCACGCCGTCCGCGTCGCCAAGTACCTCTACCCGCGGGCGTATCTGTCGGCCGCCAGCGCTGTCCTCCTGGGGCCGACCCGGGATGGCCGCCTGTTCCTGAGCGGCCGGCGCAACAAGCGGACCCGCATCCGGGCGCTTGAGATCGTCCAGAATGAAGTGCCCAACCATCCCTCTCTCGTCACGGCGGTTGTGGACGACGGCATGGGCGAGTTTCGGATCGACGTCTCCTCGGTCCGGCAGCGCTTCCTCGAAGGCTTCCGGCGGCGCAGCGAGCATGCTGCCTCGCTTGACGAAGCGATGCGCGAGGCCATCGCTGCGCGCCTGATCGAGGAATTCGGTAGTTCCACGGCTGCCGCGGATGCTGTCTGGACGCTGGCCCGCGAGAACGAATGGTATCGGGAAGGGGAATACGCCGAGCGCTTCCTGCTGCGCGGCCCGGCGACAGCGGCGGTACGCAACGAAGCGGCCTTCGACCTGATTGTCGCCTGGCATGGCGCGCCGATCGGTAACCTTGCCCATGACGGCGTCGAATGGCGGTGGACTCCCACACCGGACAGTGGTCCTCCGGTAGTGCGCCAGACCACGCCCGGCAAGCTGCCCGCCTTTATTGTCTCCCTGCTGCCCGAAGGTTGGCTCGCGGCGGTCCTGAAGGACCGCGACGAGAGGGCAAAGCTGCGGTCGGGCAGGCGGTACATGTCCAACATCGCGATCGTCGAGCGCGAGAGCGAACTGGCGGCCCTACCGCCCGAGATACTGCTGACGCGCCTGGACCGGTATGCCGCGAACGGCGTGTTCACCGGCACCTACGCCGGGCCGGGCAGGGGAGACATCGAGGCGAGCTTCGAGCGGAACCTGGCAAGGATCTACGAGCGCGCGGACACGCCGCGTCTTTCCGGAATCCAGATCAAAGCGCCGATGTATCTCGACACGAACGGCACGCTGTCACCGAGTACCGGCAAGCCTTTCACCCACATCCTTAAGCCGGCAGGAACAAGCGGATTCGAATCCCTGCCGGTCATCGAATGGACAGCCCTGGAGCTTGGCCGCGTCGCCGGCTTCGCTGTCCCTCCGGCCGCGCTCGTCGCCATGCCCGACGGCATGCCGCCGGCCTTACTGGTCGAGCGCTTCGATATCCGCGAGAGTGTTGACGACAAGCGCTTGATCGCCCTGGAAGACTTTTGCTCCGTCCTCGATCTGCCGACCGAGGCGAAGTATGACGGCACCATGGAACGCGTCGCCAAGGCCGTTCGGCAATCGTCGAGCGCGTCGGAAGAGGATGTCCTGATCGTGATCAAACGCGCGCTGTTCGCCTGGCTCATCGCCGACGGCGACATGCACCTGAAGAACCTGGCGATCCTGAAGATCGCCGAACCTGGAGATGAGCAGTTCCGCTCGGTCCGGATGGCGCCGCTCTACGACGCGGTGACCACCCGCGTCTTTCCGAGGCTCCGGCGGGACCGCATGGCGCTCAAGCTAAACGGCAAGGATGATCGGCTGCGCCGGGCGGACTTCCGGGCGCTAGCCAGCACAGCAGGATTGAAGGCAGGAGACGCGGACGCTGCGATCGAGCACATGAGTCAGCGCATGAAGGAAGCGACCGGCCGGATCTGGCTGCCTGAACTGCTGGGCTCGGGGACGGAAGCCGGAACCATGGTTGCGAGGATGCTGGAGATGGTGCGGACTCGCATAGAGTCGTTTGAATAGAAGGCTGACTCGCGGCAAGCAAGGTCAGGTGCCGCCGCTGCGGCCGCAGGGACACCGGGCCAAAGGTTCCAGACCAGGACGACCCGGCCTCAGCCGACGATGCGGAGTACGGCGGCCGCATCGACGCCACGCCGGAATCGGATCACCCGCGCCTCCGGAGGAAGATCCGCTTCGGAACAGTTCCGGCTCTCGTCGATGCACAGGATCAGATTGGGCAAGCGAGCGCTCTTGTATTGGGCAAGCTTCCGTGCCACGTAGACCGACGCGGTCGGGCGGTGCCCGCATGGTGGTCTGGTGCCCGACGAGGAGGGCTGCACGCGTACCCCTTGCCACGGCATGGCTGCGTGTCCTACCCTCGCCGGTGAGGGAGGCTACCGACATCGTCCGCGAATACCCGAAGCTGGACGAGGAGGATGTACCAGGCAACGAGACATGGCGCCTGGCTCTCCACCGAACGGACGCCGCCAATCGAATGAATCTTCCGCAGCCGGCCCGGTCACCCGCCGCGGTGGGGCTGATCCCCGCCGCACCGTGCGCCGATCGACGATGAGGTCCCGCGCTCCGGGCGTCGCCAGGGATGTGGCGCCGGGCCTCCTCCTCGCGCTGACGCCGGCGGGGACGTTGGTCGTGCGGGACGCGCCCGACGCCGATCCGGTCGATTCCGCCGCCGCCGAACGGATCGGCGCGGCATTCGCTCGGGGCACCGGGCACGGCCTGCTTCAGCTCGGCGCGGCGGAAGTGGATACGCCCCTGCCTGCGGGCATCGCGTTCTGGCGCGACGTGGGCCGCGCCTTCGTCACGCAGCTCTGTGCTCAGCCGGAGCTCGAGGCGAGCCGCAAGCGCCTGCACGTTCCCGTTCCCGAGGCGGAGCTGGCCGCGCTGGCCGGCGGCGCTCCTCCGATGCCGGGCGGGGAATATCTCGCCGCGGGCGTGCTCGCCTCGCTCTGGGAGGCCATGAATGCGGCGTGCCGCGCCGAGCTGGCCGAGTTCGCCGGGCCGGTGGAGGCGTATCTGGGATCGCGGAGCGCCGCGTGGCATCTCGTCGACCGCGTGCATTTCCACCTCGCGGAGAACCGGACCGAGCCCGACGCGCCCTTCGCCTTCCTCGCCACCTACAGCACGCGTCTCGGGACCCACGGCAAGCCTCGGCATCGACCGCTCGGCGAAGCGATCCGCGAGTACGCGGGAGCCGGGAACCGCGCGAAGCTCCTGGCATTGCTGGAGCCCGTGCAGCGCGCAGCGGCGCGGAGCAAGCTGCTGCACGAGCTGGTCGATTCCGGCGACGTGTACCGGCCGCTCGGCCTGTCGACTGGAGAGGCATACCGGTTTCTGAAGGACATTCCCGTCTTCGAGGAGTCGGGCGTGGTGGTACGCGTGCCCGACTGGTGGGCCGCCCGGCGCCCGCCGCGGCCCCGGGTCCAGGTGAGCCTCGGATCTCGAGCGCCGGCCGGCTTCGGCACGGACGCGCTTCTCGACTTCGACGTGCGCATGACACTGGAGGGGCACACCCTGACCAGGGCCGAGATCGAGCAGGTCGTCTCGTCCTCGGAGGGCCTCGTGCTGATCCGGGGGAAGTGGGTCGAGCTGGATCCGGTCCGCCTCCGTGAGGCGCTCGATCACTGGCAGAAGGTCAGGGCGCTGGCGGAACGGGACGGGCTCACGTTCATCGAGGGGATGCGGCTCCTCTCCGGCGCCGCCCTGGGCGAGAGCGCCGCGACCGCCCCGCCGGCCGAGACCGCGGCCTGGTCGGACGTCGTGGCCGGCCCGTGGCTCAAGGAGGCGCTCGACGGCTTGCGCGGGCCCGACGCGTTGCGTGACGTCTCGGCGGCGCGCGGGCTCCGCGCGGAGCTGCGACCTTACCAGGAGGTGGGCGTCCGCTGGCTTTCGCTCCTGCACCGCCTGGGCCTGGGTGCCTGCCTGGCCGACGACATGGGCCTCGGCAAGACGATCCAGGTGCTCGCGCTCCTGCTCGCCCTCAAGGAGCGCCCGGCCCTCTCGCGAGGCAAGGGGCCGGCCCTCCTCGTCGTTCCCGCGTCGCTCATCGCCAACTGGAAGGCCGAGATCGATCGGTTCGCGCCGTCGCTGCGCGTTCTCGTCGCGCACCCGTCGGAGGCCTCGAGCGCGCCGGAGGACATCACGCCCGAGGACCTGCTCGGCCTCGATCTGGTCGTCACCACGTACGGGCTCAGCCATCGTCTCGGCTGGCTGGCCGAGACCGAGTGGCCCCTCGTCGTCCTGGACGAGGCCCAGGCGATCAAGAACCCCGGGGCGAAGCAGGCGCAGTCCGTGAAGGCGCTGCGGGCTCGGAGCCGTGTCGCGTTGACCGGTACGCCCGTCGAGAACCGCCTGACCGACCTCTGGTCCATCTTCGACTTCCTGAATCCCGGCCTCCTCGGGTCCGCGCGAGCGTTCGCCGCCTTCACCAAGCAGCTCGGGGCGCGCCCGGGCGGCTTCGTCCCGCTCCGGGAGCTGACGCGCCCGTACATCCTGCGGCGCCTCAAGACCGACCGGCGGATCATCTCCGACCTGCCGGACAAGACGGAGCTGCGCGCGTACTGCGGGCTCAGCCGGGTCCAGGCGGCCCTCTACCAGGATTCCGTGAAGAGCCTGGCCGAGAAGCTCGAGGGCCTCGACGGGTCGCCGGGCATCGAGCGCCGGGGTATCGTGCTCGCCTATCTCATGCGCCTCAAGCAGATCTGCAATCACCCCTCGCAGTGGCTGCGGGACGGCGCGTGGGCGGCCGAGTCCAGCGGCAAGTTCTCCCGGCTCCGCGAGCTCGCCGAGATCATCTCCGACAAGCAGGAGAAGGCGCTGGTCTTCACCCAGTTCCAGGAGACGACCGAGCCCCTCGCGTGGTTCCTCGCAAGTGTCTTCGGGCGCCCCGGCCTCATCATGCACGGCGCCACGCCGGTCCGGGAGCGCCGTGAGCTGGTCGAGCGGTTCCAGCGCGACGAGGGGGTGCCGTTCTTCGTGCTCTCGCTCAAGGTGGGGGGCACGGGCCTGAACCTGACCGCGGCGTCTCACGTGATCCACTTCGACCGCTGGTGGAATCCGGCAGTGGAGGACCAGGCCACCGACCGGGCTTTCCGGATCGGCCAGACGAGGAACGTCCTCGTGCACAAATTCGTCTGCCGGGGAACGCTGGAGGAGAAGATCGACGCGCTGATCGCGGCCAAGCAGAGCATGGCGCGTGAAGTGCTGGAGACGGGTGGGGAAGCGATCCTGACCGAGCTGAGCGACGCGGAGCTGCTCCGGGTGGTGTCGCTCGATCTCCGCACCGCCCTCGAGGCCGCGTGAGACGACGGCCTCGACCGGGACCACCGGAAGATCGAAGAGGAGGCCTCATGGCCTACGACGGCGGGTGGACGAGGTGGGCCCGGTACGTGCCCATCGCCGAGCGGCTCCGAACCGGGGCGCGGCATGCGGCCAGGCTCGCGAAGCAGGGGCGTACGCCCAGCCCCGTGGTTCCGAGGGGGCGCGGCCGGGCCCTCGCCACCACCTTCTGGGGCCGGGCGTGGTGCGACAACCTGGCGGCGTACGCCGTCTTGTCGAACCGCCTCGAGCGCGGGCGGAGCTACTTGCGGAACCGGCTCGTCATCGATCTCCGGATCGCGCCCGGCACGGTGACCGCGCTCGTGAGCGGGTCCGAGGTCTACGAGATCCGCGTCCGGATCAAGCCGATGCCCGACCGCCGGTGGAAGGCGATGGTGAAGGCCTGCGCGGGTCGGATCGACTCCGTGGTCGAGCTCCTGGCCGGGCGGTTCGACCAGAGCGTCATGGCCGACGTCTGTCGCCAGGGGACCGGGTTGTTCCCGGCGCCGGCGGAGATGGCCTACGAGTGCACGTGCCCGGACGGTTTCGGGGGCGGGTGGTTGTGCAAGCACGTCGCGGCAACCCTCTACGGCGTCGGCGTCCGGCTCGACGAGGATCCAGAGCTGCTGTTCCGCCTGCGTCGAGTGGCCCACGCCGACCTCCTGGCCCGCGCCACCGCCGGCCTCGTCGCTACCGCCCCGCCGGGGCGCGGCGCTCGCCGGGCGATCGCCGCCGACCGGCTCTCGGCGGTCTTCGGGATCGACCTCGAGGCCGGCCCCGCTCCGCGTGCGCGCCGGTCCGCTCGCCCGCCGCGATCGCGCTGAGACGAGACTGACCCCAGACTTGCCTTGTTCCTCGCAGTCGGTGTCAGCCTCTCCGAGAATTCAATGGGCTCGAAGAGGAAGTGAGACGTTCCATCGCCCGGTTCCTGGGCATGTTGGCCACTCAGTCACCGTTGATGTCGAGGCAGGAGCCAGGCGGAGAAACACAGGGCCAGAGCCCCGTCCAGTTCGAGAACCTCCTCCAGCGCCTGCGCGAAGCGGCCACTGGCCTCGATGTCCAGCCCCTGGGAGACGACGCCGAAGGCCACCGCGAGCATGAAGAACCGCCAGGGAGGCGAGCCCTTCAGGACTGGCCACCATCGCGGCGCCGTCGCCACGGCGGCCAACACGGCGGCGGCCAGGACGGTCCCCAGCACGACCAGGGCCCATCGAGGGGCGTGGTGACGGCTCCACATCACGCCGATCTCGAGGATGTCGTGCAGCGCATCGAACCGCTTGCCCAGGACGACCGGAGGCCGGACACCCAGCGCGAAGACGACCCAGTTGACTTCATCCAGCATGGCGATCAGCGAGGAGATCGGGATGAGCCAGCGGGCGTCTCGCCACCCGACCGCGAGGCGCCGCAGGCGATCGCCCCCGATGACGGCGCCGCCGAGGAAGAGCAGCGCCGTCGCCCACTCGACCACGCCGTGCTCGCGGTAGAGCGCGCGCCGGGTAACCGGCGCGAGCCAGTAGAGGAGGACGACGCTCAGGAAGACGGCGACGGCGATGCCGGCGAACCAGCGCAGCGCGCTGTCGTGTGGACGAGAGGTCATGCCGATCGATTTGACTCGATCTCTCCGTCGCGGTCAAGCGATGCAGCCGGTCCGTCCGCCGTCGACGGCAGCCGGCTCCGACTCGAGGCCCTGCGGGCGGACGCTCTCGAGCACGCGACCGTCCGCGGGCCCGCGGTCCCCGGCCGTCAGGATGACGGTGTCACCGGGGACCAGGTCGGCCGCCGGCATGGCGCGCGCGAAGGGGACAGTCTCCTCTACCCTTGCGCCGAGCTGGTCGGCGTGGCGGTTAAAGTATAATCCAGGCCTTGTCGACTCCGACCTGCTCGATCGGAGCTGCTGCCTTCCACCTACGTGGCCGGGGCGATCACGGGCTGGTCGTGGCCGGCCCCGGAGGGGAAGGGATGCGAGTGCTCCCGGCAGTGCAAGCCCGTTCCGCGCGCGCGAAGCGGTGATGCTGGTCTGGCTCGTCATCGCCGGGCTGATCGGCGTCAACGCCTTCTACGTTCTCGCGGAGTTCGCCGCCGTCAGCGTGCGCCGGACGCAGCTTCGCCCGCTCGCGGACGGCGGCCACCGGATCGCGGGCCGGCTGTTGCCCATCGTCACCGATCCGCGCCGCCTGGATCGGTACATCGCCGCCTGCCAGATCGGGATCACGATATCGAGTCTCGTTCTGGGCGCCTACGGACAGGCCACCCTCGCGCTGGCTGCGGCCCCCGTGTTCGAGTCCTGGGGGATGCGAGCGGCGGCCGCGGCCTCGGCGGCGGCCGTGACGGTGCTCCTCGCGCTGACCGCCCTCCAGGTCGTCTTCGGGGAGCTGGTCCCCAAGTCGCTCGCCCTGCAGTTTCCGGTGCGCGCCGCCCTCTCTACCTACTGGCCGATGCACGTCTCGATGGTCTTGGCCTCGGGATTCATCCGGGTGCTGAACGGCTCGGGGCTCGCCATACTCCGTGTGCTGCGGGTGCCCGAGGCCAGCCACCGGCACATCCATTCCCCGGAGGAGATCGACCTCCTCCTCGCGGAGAGTGCCCAGCACGGCGTGCTGGAGGCCGAGGATCAGCAGCGGCTGCGCCGGGCGTTGCGGGTGGGGCTGCGCACCGCCCGCGAGCTCATGGTGCCGCGGCTCCAGGTTGCCGCCGTCGACGCGAACGCGCCGCTCCCGACGAGCCTCGCGCAGCTCGCGGACAGCCCCTACACGCGGCTGCCCGTCTACCGCGGTACGCTCGACGACGTCGTCGGCATGGTGCACACCCGCGATCTCGTCGCCCACTACGTCGAGCGCGGTGGGCTGGCCTCGATCGAGGAGGTCGTCCAGCCCCTGCTCTCCGTTCCCGAGAGCTTGCGGACCGATCGGCTGCTGGCGCAGATGCGCGAGCACCGCACGCAGATCGCCCTCGTCGTGGACGAGTTCGGAGGCGTGGCGGGGCTGGTCACCGTGCGCGACGTGCTGACGGACCTCCTGGGTGACGTCTCCGGCGAGGTGCGGGCCGGGCAGCCACGCCCGGCCCGGCTGCCCGGCGGCCGGGTGCGCCTGCCGGGCCTCTTGCGGTTGCAGGAGGCCGAGTCCTGGCTCGGGGTGCGGTGGGGTGGAGATGCCGTCACGGTGGGCGGCCGGGTCGTCGAAGCCCTCGGCCGGTTGCCGGTCCGCGGCGAGCGGACGGTGATCGACGGCGTCGAGGTCGAGGTGGAAGACGTGCGGGGCCGGGCGATCGTCTCCGTGCTCGCCCGGCCCGTCGGCGGCCCGGGAGCCCGCGAGTGATTGCCGTCCTGGCGATCGCCGGCCTCATCGTGCTCAACGGTCTCTATGTCGCCGCCGAATTCGCGATCATCGGCGCCCCGCGGGCCGCGGTGGCGCGTCTGGCGGAGGCCGGGCACCGGCGCGCGCGCATCGTGCTCCGGATCCTGGAAGACCCACGACGCCTCGATCAGTACATCGCCACCGCGCAGCTCGGCATCACCGCCGCGAGCATCGGGCTCGGTATGTACGGCGAGCACGTGCTGGCGGAGTGGGTCGGCCGCCGGCTCGCCGGGCTCGGGGCGCTGGGCCCCACCCTGGCCCAGGGGATGGCGAGCGGCATCGCGGTGGCCGTCTTGACCTACGGGCACATCGTGCTCGGCGAGATGGTGCCGAAGTCGCTCGCGCTCCACTACCCCGAGCGGACCGCGTTCGCGGTCACCCCGCCGATGCTGTGGACGCGGACCGCCCTCTACCCGCTGGTGGTGGGCCTCAACGCGGTGGGGAACGCCCTCCTGCGGGCGGCCGGCATCCGCCGGAGCCTCACGGATAGCGAGCAGACGCACACGGCCGAGGAGCTGCGGGCGATCGTCGAGGAGAGCGAGGGAGGCGGGCTGCTGGAGCGCGAGGCGGGGAAGCTGCTGCGGGAGCTCTTCGAGTTCGGTGAGCTCACCGCGGGCGAGGTCATGGTGCCCCGGGTGCAGATCGTCGGGCTGCGGCGCGGCGCGACGCAGCCGGAGATCGCCGAGGCGCTCCACGCGGCGAGACACACACGCTACCCCGTCTACGAAGGCGACCTGGACCACATCGTCGGCATGGTGCACGTCAAGGATCTCCTGCGCCGGCTGCTCGCCGGCGAGCCGCTGCGGATCGACGAGGTGCGCTCGGTACCGTTCGTCCCGGAGACCTCGACCCTCGACGCCGTCCTCGACGTCTTGCGACGCGAGCGCAGCGAGATGATGGTCGTGCTCGACGAGCACGGCGGCACCGCGGGGCTCCTCACGACCGAAGACCTCAGCGAGGAGGTGGTCGGGGAGATCGAAGAGGGCCGGCCGGCGACCCCGCCGGTGTGGACCGACGCCGAGGGACGCGTGCGCGCGGCGGGCACCGCCCGGATCGACGAGGTCGGCGAGCGGTTCGGTCTGGCGCTGGACCACCCGGACGTGGACACGGTGAGCGGGCTCGTCCTGGCGCTCCTCGACCGCCCGCCGCGCGCCGGCGATGTGGTGACCTACGGCGGTTTGCGGTTGGAGGTGACGGCGCTCGCGGGCCGCGGCGTGAGGGAATGCGTGATCACACGCGCCCCGGCGGAGCATCAGCCCCGCTCTTCGGGATGAGCCCACGTGACGGGGCCTGGCGCGCCCGCCGGCCTGGCGCAGCTGCCGGCGCTCGTCGGGTGCCTCGCTGGACATCGCCCTCGTGATAGAGTTCTTCTTGGATCCGCTGTGAGGACGCCATGACCGACCGTATCATCCAGTGGCTCATCGAGGATCTCACCTGGGGGGGAGTGTTCTTCGGCGTTTCCCTGTTCCTGGTCACGATCGTCGGCAGCCTGCTCGTGGCGGGATTCCTGCTCGTG
>DATLFG010000007.1:0-23602 GCA_035524955.1 Candidatus Limnocylindria bacterium
GCGCTGCAGAACGCGGCGTCGGTGGCCGCGCTGCTGCTGACGACGGAGGCGCTGATCACCGACCTGCCCGAGGAGAAGCCGGCGGCGGCCCCGCCCATGGGGCACGGCGACTTCTAGGTCCGGACACTCGGATCGAGGCCCCGCGGCCCCTGCCGGCAACGGCAGGGGCCGTACGTCGTGGGGACGCAGTGCTCAACGTCCGCTTCCGCCTGCCGAGTAGGGGCAGGATCGCCTTGACCCTTTGCTTCTCCACCCGGTAGCCTGTCCTCGCCAGCCGTTACCCCGACCGTCCGACTGCGAGGAGGCTCAGGATGCTCTCTCCGTCCGGTTCGGCTCGCCGTCCTTCTCGGAGGTTCCGTGCCCCTCCCGCGGCCTTGCGTGGACCGACGACCGGTCCGGCAACTCGAGCACCGGGGGCGGCTTCTGCGGCAAGACGAGGCCCGTAGCCATGATGGGGGACAGGGCATGACGACTCATCGGGTCGTGTGTGCGGACCAGGCGCCGTCAGGTCATTCGAACCGGAAGAAGCACATCGTCGCGGTGGGTGTCGGGGATGACCCGTACAAGGTCCAGCGCAAATGGAAACGCGACGAAGTCGTGAGGGCCATCGATCGGGGTGACCTCTTCTACACCCGGGGTGTGAACACCGGCAAGGTCGCGCTCGTCGAGAAATACACATGCGGCCCGTGTGGTCGTGTCCACATCCGGTCGGCGGCCGACAGGGTTCCGGACAACAATCTCAACCGCATGCGATCCTGCTCCGGGCGCGGCTAACGACACCAGCGGCGCCGGCCATTGCGCGAGGCGCTCTTCGCTACTTCGCCCGGGACCGTGAGCGGGGCGGTCTTCACCGCCGCGGGGGGCGGCGGTCAGCCGCGGTGCGGCAGGGGCTGGCCCTTGACTGGGTTGGCCACGGCTTCCTCGAGCGTCTTCGCCGGGCGCCACTCGCCGGCGGGGCGCACGCGACCCTCGGTGCCGACCTGGTCGATGCTCCAGTAGATCTCCAGGTTGTTGCCGTCGGGATCCTGGAACTCGATCGCGATCTGGCAGCCGGCGCGGCGCCGGCCCTCGAAGTGGATCGGCACGCTCCGCTCGCGGAGCCACGCGCGGGCCCGGAAGACCTCGTCGAGCGAGCCGACCTCGAAGGCGAAGTGGTTCAGGCTGGTGCGCTCGCTCTTCGCGGCGCCTCCGACGAGGGCGATGCCGTGATGGTCGGTGTTGAGCCGGAGGAAGACCATACCGCCGGGCACCATGGTGTCGGGGTAGCGGTCGGTCACCTCGAGGCCGAGGGTGCCGGTGTAGAAGGCCACCGCGCGCTCGAGGTCGGTGACGTTGAGCACGACGTGGCCGATCTTGCGGAGCTGGAACTGCATCGCCGGCCAGTATACCGCCGGTCGCCTATCGCGCATCGAGCAGGTTCCGGTACCGTCCGCCGAGCCACAGGGCGAGGAGCAGCCACACCGCGGAGAGCGGCACCATCGTGAGGGCGAGGCCGGAGAGGCCCAGCCCCAGCCAGGCGATCGCGGTGTAGGACCAGGCCCCGAGCTGGTCGCCCACGCGGTACACGAAGGTGTCGTTGAAGTTCTTCGCCTTGTACTTGTCGGTGCGCGGCAGAACCGTGTAGAGCACCTCGCGGGCCGGACGCTGGATGGCGAAGTTGCCCGCCCGGCGCAGCACCTGGAAGACCACGACGACCGTCAGGACGGGCGCGGTCCCCAGGATCCCGAAGCCGATCAGGCTCAGCAGCGGCAGGAAGGCGAGGCCGGCGGCCACCCCGAGCCAGCGCAGCATGCGGCCGGTGAGGAAGACCTGCGTGGCGAGGGTGAGGACGTTCACCGCGAGGTCGAGGCCGGCGAAGAGCCGCGTCCGGGCCTGCGGATCGCCCTCGAAGACGCCCGCGACGATGCCGGCCTGCTGGAAGTAGAGGAACGTCGAGGCGATCGTGAACAGGAGCATCAGGGCCGCGATGCCCAGGAGGTAGGGGGAGCGGGCCACGTGGCGGATGCCGTCGAACACGCCGCCGCCGATGGTCCCGGCGCCCTCGTGGCCACCCGCGTCCGCCTCCTCCCGCGCCGCGCCTCGCGCGAGCGCCGCTTCCCGGCGATCGAGCGCGCGCGCGGCCCGGGCGGCGATCTCCAGGAGCAGGGCCGAGACGAGGAGGAGATTCACCGGGCCCAGCAGGTGCACCAGGCCCGAGGTGATCGTCGAGCCGAGGATCGCGCCCATGGTGCCCCCGACCGCGACGAGACCGAAGAGCCGCTCGCTCTGCGCCGGGTGGTAGAGATCCGTCATGAACGACCAGAACACGGACACGACGAAGAGGTTGAAGACGCTCGTCCAGACGAAGAACACGCGGCCGACCCACACCGCCTGGTCGGCGTCCGCGGCCCGGAAGACCAGGAAGAAGACCACGAGGTTCAGGATGAAGAACCGGTAGATGAGCGGCACGAACCGCCGTCGCGGGAACCGCGCGACGAGCGCGGTGAACAGCGGGTGCACGAGGAGCATCCCCACCAGGGTTCCCGTGAAGAGCCAGGCGAGGTTCTCGACGCCGCCGGCCACTCCCATCTCGTCCCGGACGGGGCGGATGACGTAGTAGGCCGAGAGGACGAAGAAGAAATACGCGCACGAGGCGACGAGCGCGGCGGTCTCGTGCTCCCGGACGTCGACCGTGCGGCGGAGGAGCCGGCCGAGCGCTGACGTCACCGGGTGCGGCTCACGCCTCGTCGATCAGCGCCGCCATCCGCCGTCGGGTCGCCTCGTCGGGGAGCGGCCCGCGGGCGGCCGCGAGGTTGTCGATCAGGTAGGCCGGCCGGGCCGTGCCCGGGATGGCGCAGGTCACCGCCGGATGCGAGATCACGTACTTCAGCGCGAACTGCGCCCAGCTCCCGATCCCGAAGGCCGCCGCCCAGTCGGGGATCGGCCGGCTCCCCAGCGCCTGGAAGACCCGCCCGCGCCCGAAGGGGAGATTGGTGAGGACGGCGACCCCGCGGTCCGCGGCCAGCGGCAGGAGCCGGCCCTCGGCGGCGCGGTTGTCGAGGGCGTAGTCGATCTGGATGAAGTCGAGCGGCTCCCTCTGCACGAGCCGGCCGAGCGCCTCGTGCTGGCGCGTCGAGGAGGTCGTGACGCCGTAGTAGCGGACGCGCCCTTCCTGCTTCCAGTCGCGCAGCACCGGCAACATGTGCTCGACCCCCGCCATGTTATGGATCTGCAGCAGGTCGATCGGCTCGGTGCGGAGCCGCTCGATCGACCGTCGCATCTCCGCGAGCCCGGCGGCGACGCCGGCGCGGCCCCGGCCGACCTTCGTGGCGATGAAGAGCGCGCGCCGGTTGCCGAGCGTCTCGACGAGGTCGCCGATCACCGTCTCGGCTGCGCCGTACGACGGCGCGGTGTCGACCACCATCCCGCCGAGGCGGGGCAGCTCGCGGAGAACCTCGAGGAGGGGCGCGCGCGCCTCGGCCGATTCGCCGACGTCGAACCGCCGGGCCGTGCCGATGCCGACCGCCGGGATGCGCTCACCCGAGGAGGGGATCGCCCGGCGGACGAGATCGGTCGATGCCGACGCGAGCGCCGGGGAGATCGGCGGCGCCGCGAGCCGGAGCCCCATCAGGGTCAGCGCGACCCGCGCGCCGATCGTAAGCGCCGCCCGCCGGGTGATCGGGCGGGCCGGGCCGGACCCGTCCATCAGGGCGAAAGCCTCGGACCCCGCCGCAGCTCACGGGCCGTGAGTCCGCGGCCGAAGACGGGCGTGCCGACGTTGAAGTCTCTCGCGCCGATGATCCCGATTCCCCCGATGCGACCACGGCGGCGGGGTGTCATGGCA
Source organism: Candidatus Limnocylindria bacterium (assembly GCA_035524955.1). Taxonomy (GTDB): domain Bacteria; phylum Methylomirabilota; class Methylomirabilia; order Rokubacteriales; family CSP1-6; genus CAMLFJ01. The sequence goes on from DATLFG010000007.1 coordinate 3,824, forward strand.
TCAGGCCGACGCGACCGCGAAGAGTCGCCAGTCGCCGGGCACCCCCTTCAGCACGTGGCTCCCGCGATCGTCGAACCGGATGCCGGAGCCCGCCACGAGGTCCCTGACCGTCCCGGACACCAGGATCTCCTGGGGCCGAGCGGCCGCCGCGATTCGCGCACCGGTATGCACGGCGATGCCGCTCACCTTGGATCCCGCGACCTGGCATTCCCCGGTGTGAAGCCCCGCTCGCACCTCGAGGCCGAGTTGGCGGACCGCGTGGCGGATGGCGGAGGCGCAGCGTATCGCGCGCGCGGGGCCGTCGAAGACCGCAAAGAGGCCGTCGCCCGCCACGTCGATCTCCCGCCCGCGAAACTGCTCGAGCTGCCGGCGGGCGATATCGACGTACCCGTCCAGGAGCTCCCGCCAGCGCCGGTCACCGACCGCGGCCGCCCGCTCCGTCGAGCTCACGATGTCGGTGAACATCACCGTGACGAGCACGCGGTCCGGCTCGGGGCCGGAGCGCGCGCCGGTGATGAATTCTTCGATCTCGTCGATCAGGCGATCCAGGGTCTCCTGATCGAAGGCCTGGAGCAGATGATCGTCGCCCGGGAGCTCGACATACCGGGCGCCGCGGATGTGCTCCGCGATGTAGCGCCCGGCCTCGACGGGGACGGTCCTGTCCCCGACGCGATGGAGAACCAGGGTCGGGGCCTGGATCGCGGGCAAAACGTGGCGAACGTCGATATCGTAGTTGGCCCGCATCAGCGCAAGGATGGATCCGGGGCTCGCCGAGGCCCGCTCCAGCCGGCCGAACCACTGGACGAACGCCTCGTCGTCACGGCGGCTCGGCGCGTTGATGGGGACGAGCACACCCTTGCCCCAGTGGGTCTCCAGCCCGCTCAGGAGCTGTGCCCAGCGCTTCGGGCTGACGGCCCACGGCTCCGCCTTGATGGAGGCGAAGCTGCCGCACACCACGAGGGCCGATGTCCGCTCCGGGTAGGTGGCGCAGAACATCAGCGACATCGATCCCCCTTCCGACCAGCCGAAGATCGTGGCGCGGGGAGAGCCGGCCGCGTCCATCACGGCCCGCACATCGCCGGTGCGCTCTTCGAGGGTCTGCTCGGCGACACGATCGGAGAGCCCCTGGCCGCGCTTGTCGAAGACGATGACGCGAGCGAAGGACGTGAGCCGTTTCAGCAGGTACTGGTTGATCGGGAACTCCCAGTAGAGCTCGGCGTGGGACAGCGTGCCCGGGATGAGCACGAGATCGTGGGGGCCGTCGCCGAAGACCCGGTAGGCGAGGTGAACGTCTCCACTCCTGGCGTAGTTGACGTCGCTCTCCATGGGCGGTGCCCTCCCGAATCGCGCGAACGAGTGCGGTCGGAGGCACATGATCCCACGCCCGGGTGGTGTTGGATAGCCCGGCGACCCCCCCGCGGGGACCGGATGGGGCCGCGAGGGTGTGCGAGCTGCCGACCGCGTCGCGCGCGGCCCGTTCGATTCTCGGCGGATGGGTGACCTCGAGCTCAGCCGCGTCTTCATCGTGGCCAGTGTTTCGGGCTCCGCGACGGAACCTTGGTCCAGGCGCCGGAGTCGGGTTGACCGCGGTGCTGATGCCACCTGACCCGCCGCGGCGGAAGCGAACGAAAACGGAGGGTTGACGGTCACGTCGCCTCGCGGCTCCTGGCTTCGACACCGATCATAGTGGACCTTGGTCCACTATCCGGGCCGGCCCGTGCCTCTCTACACTAGGAGTGGACTCACATACTTCTCAACGTCTCAGGAGGCATCACATGCAAGCATGGCGCGCAGCACTCAAGCCGGGAATCTGGGGTGTGATCATCGGCAGCATCCTCACCATGATCGTGGGGTTCAGCTGGGGAGGCTGGACGACGAGCAGCACCGCACAGCGGCAGGCCATGGTCGAGGTCGACGCCGCGGTCACCTCGGCGCTGGTCCCGATCTGTCTCGCCGGGAAGAAGGCGGATGTGGCCAACGCCAGCAAGCTCGCCGAGCTCAACGCCATCACGTCGTCCTATGAGCAGACCGAGTTCGTGATGAAGACCGGATGGGCGACGTTCCCGGGACAGACGGACCCCAATCGATCGGTGGCCGAGGCCTGCGCGGCCGCCCTCCTCAAGACCGCCAAGGCCAACTAGCGCCGCGCGGTCTTCGCTCGCTCGCGCTGGCTCAGCGGTGCGGCGTCACGGTCGGGAACGGCGGTAACGACCAAGGTCCCATCGGCGCCTGCCGAGCTGTGGATGTCCACCCTGAGTCAGACAGGAGATCGATGGATGAAGGTATGGCGGGAGACGGTCGAGGAAGTCGTGGTCGAGGACAGGGTCTACCCGGTGACCCCCGCGTCGATGACGGTGAAGACCGGAATGATCACGGGCGAGGTGATCGAGCTGAAGGTCACCGAGCGGGTCGAGAAGGGCTCCGAGCGCGTGGTGTCGCCGGCGCGACTGACCGGGCAGCTGCGGCTGAAGAATACCTCCGCGAACCGGACGGTTCGCCTGGTCGAGGGTCGGGTCCTCTTCATCGACGCCCAGGGCCAGCGTATCCGGCTGGAGGCGGCCCGGATCGATCCGATCATCCGCTTCACCACCTACGGCAACGAGCGGCTCAACCCCGGGGAGGGCGCCTCGCAGGCCCTGGACGTGGAGTTTCCCGTCGAGGCGCTGAAGGCGAGCCGGCTCAAGGAGATCCGCCTGGACCTCGCCTACATCTCCTCCCCGTTCCGGGAGGAGACGGTCAACTTCGTGGTCTCGATCGGCGCGGGCCGGTAGCGGTGGAGGCCGGCGGCTTCGCCGAGCGGTTCCGTGATCGCGAAGGGCCCTACCACCTCTACGACTCGATCGATCGCCCCTTGATCCGGACGGAGACCGGCGCGCACGTCCTGGGCGCCCTGCTCGACGATCGGAGCCGACTCGTCTTCATGGACGATCCGGGGTGTGCGGAGGGCTCGGTGCTGAAGATGACGTATCCGACCCGGGAGTGGTCCGCCGGACCCGTCGAGCCGAGGGCCTGCTCCTGCGGCGACGCCCGATGTCGGGGCCGCATGGTGATCACGCTGCACGAGTCGCACGCGGGGCCCAACTGGATGCTGACGTTCCGGGGCTAGGCGTGAGCGAGGCGGGCTACCCGACGCTGGCGGGCACGATGGACGCGCTGGCCGGCTCCGGGTTCATCGAGCACTTCGGCGTGAGGGGCGGCGAGCTGCGGTCGTTCGGACCCGACGGTGAGCGCCTTTCTCGCCGGGGTGCCGATTCGCGGCGCCCGGCGATTCAACGGAGGGACGGGGCGGCCGTGGGTATTCGACCGGGACGGGGAGATGGGACCGCGCAGCCCGGCCCGCGCGCCCTCCCGGTTCGGCTACTACCACCACGGTTACCCCGTGCCCGTCGCGCCGTGGCACGACGAGGGCGGCGAGAGCGGCGAGGGTGGCGAGGTCACGTAGTCGCGCGGGCGGGCCCGGGTCGGCGGGCGAGGGCCTCGTAGAGCCAATCCTGTGAGCGGAGGTCGGGCTCGGCGCCCGCTGGGGCGCGAACCGACCGGCCGCCGGCGAGGATGCGTCGCGCCTTGACGGTGTCGGCGAGCTGAACATCGAGGATCTCGCGGACCTGGGCCTGCAGGCGCGGATCCAGCACGGGAAAGGCGATCTCCACCCGGCGATCCAGGTTCCGCGGCATCCAGTCGGCCGAGGCCAGCAGGTATTCCGGATCGCCCGCATTCGCGAAGTGGAAGACGCGGGCGTGCTCGAGGTAGCGATCCACGATCGAGACGACGCGGATGTTCTCGGAGAGGCCTCCCACCTCGGGGCGCAGGCAGCAGATGCCGCGGACGATCAGGTCGATCGCCACCCCGGCGGCGCTGGCCGCGTAGAGCTCCTCGATCAGGCGCCGGTCGACGAGCCCGTTCATCTTCGCGATGATCCGCCCCGCCCGTCCGGCTCGGGCATGGTCGGCTTCGCGGCGAATACGCTCGACGAAGCCGTCGCGCAGGCCGCCCGGAGCGAGCAGGAGATGGTGGAAGCGGGTAGGACGCGCGTAGCCGGTGAGGAGATTGAAGAGCTGGGTGAGATCCTCGCCGAACGACTCGCGGCTCGTGAAGAGCCCGAGATCGCCGTAGACGCCGGCGGTCCGGACGTTGTAGTTGCCGGTCGCGAGGTGGCAGTAGCGCCGGAGACCATCGCCCTCCTGCCGGACCACCAGGCACGCCTTGCAGTGGGTCTTGAAGCCGGGAAGGCCGTAGACCACGTGGGCCCCGACCTCCTCGAGCGCGCGGGCCCAGCGGATGTTCGCCTCCTCGTCGAAGCGGGCCTGCAGCTCCACCAGGACCGTGACCTCCTTGCCGTTCTCCACCGCGGCGTGCAGCGCGCGGGCGATCGGGGAGGCCGGGCTCACGCGGTAGAGCGTCATCTTGATGGCGAGCACCTTCGAGTCGACGGAGGCCTCGCGGACAAAGCGGGTGACGGCGTCGAAGGTCTGGTAGGGGTGGTGCACGAGGATGTCCTGGGCGCGCAGGGCGCTCCAGATGTCGGACCCGGCCGCGAATGCGGTGACGGGATGGGGGGGCAGCGCGCGATCCTTGAGGCGGGGGAGGTCGAGGGCCGCGTAGAGCTGGAGCAGATCCGAAAGCGCGGCGAAGCCCTGGCCCTCGTAGAGATCCTCGGGCTCGATCTCCAGCTCGGCGAGCAGCGTGGCCAGGATGTCGGGCGGCAGGTCGCCGTCGAACTGCAACCGCACCGCCGGGCCGAGGCGCCGCTCGTGCAGGCTCTCCTCGATGCTCGTGAGGAGGTCCTCGGGGCGGCCCGGAGGTGGCAGGTCCGCATCGCGGGTGATGCGGATGGCATGGGTGGAAAGGACGTCGTAGCCGGTGTGGATCGAGGGCAGATGCAGGCGGATCACGTCCTCGAGCAGCATGAAGGTGTGGCGCCCCTCCGGATCGGGCAGCGCGATGAACCGCGGGATCGGCGGCCCCGGGATGTGGATCACGGAGAGGCGGGTGTGCGGAAAGGCGGAGGGCTCCGAGGGTCGGATGGCCGCCACCAGGCAGAGAGACCGGTTCCCGAGGTACGGGAAGGGATGCGCGGGGTCGACGGCGAGCGGTGTCAGGACGGGTAACACGGTGCGGCGGAAGTAGCGCTCAAGGAAGCGTCGCTGCTCTTCGTCGATCTCCTTGGGGTGGAGCAGGCGGATCCCCTCCGCGGCCAGGAGGGGCTGGACGTCGTCGAGCAGGCACCGGTGCTGGGTCTCCACCAGCTCGTGCACGCGAGCGGCAACCGCGGCCAGCGTCGCGGCGGGGGTAAGCCCGTCGGGGCTCGCGGTCCGATCACCGGCGCGGATGCGGCGCTTCAGCGTCGCCACGCGCACCATGAAGAACTCGTCCAGGTTCGAGGTGAAGATGGCGAGGAACTTGACGCGCTCGAGCAGGGGTACCGCGGGATCCTGGGCCTCCTCCAGCACCCGCCGGTTGAACTCGAGCCATGAGAGCTCACGGTTCACGAACGCCTCAGGGGGCAGCTCGGGGGCAGCCGCGACGCGCTGCATGACGGCCATGCTACCAGTGGGGCAGAGGGCGCCCTAGTGGACCTTGGTCGCATGCCCAGCGCGGCCCGGCGTGCGGGTGACGAAGGTCCACTATCGCGCCCGTCCGCATCCTGTAACGATCACGTTGAGACCCCATGCACGAGTCCACTCCGATGATCGCCATCGTTGACGACGACGCGTCGGTCGCGCGGGCACTCCAGCGGCTGGTCGGATCGGCGGGCTACCTCGTCGAGACGTTCGGGTCGGCGCGGGCGTTCCTCGACTCGACGCCATCGAGTCGCACCGCGTGCCTGGTCCTGGACATCTATCTGGACGGCATGAACGGATTCGAGCTCCGGAAGCAGCTCGAGGCGGACCGGATCGCGATCCCGGTCATCTTCATGACCGCGCACGACGATGCTGCGACGCGCGAGCGCATCCGACGGTCCGGCACGGTTGGGTACCTGGTGAAGCCATTCGACGGCCAGGCCCTGCTCGACGCCATCCTCCGGGTGGCGGGACCGGCGGTGGTGGGGGCATGACGGTCAGAGGGTTGATAGACATGAGGCGCCTCGTATGGCTTGTGATCTTGATGTTGCTCCTCACCCCTCCCGCCCTTGTGCGCTTCAGGGCTCGCGCGGTGGTGCCGGGGGTGTCGGCGGCGGCGATGGGGCCGGGGGCGGCGGTGGCGGCGGCGAAGCCGGATGCATTCTCGACCATCTACTTCGGGGCGGGGATAACCCAGGTCCGGCCCCGTGACATGAGGATCCTGGATGCGCACGCGGTGTGGCAGCGTGCAGAGAGGAAGCGCGTCCTGGTCATCGAAGGGCATACCGACGGGCCCGGAGACAGCGAGTTCAGCCGGGAGATGGGTGAGCAGCGGGCACGGTCCGCCAAGGCCTATCTGGTGACCCGGGGAGTGATCGCGGCCCGCATCAGGACCGAGTCTCGGGGTGGGGGGCGGCCTACGTGCAAGGACAAGACCCCGGCCTGTCGGGCCCTCAACCGTCGCGCGACCGTCTCACGGGAAGCGCAGCCGTGAGCTCTCCGGGAGATCGCCGAATCGCCCTCCCATCCTCGTAGTTCTCGGACCAACGAATACACGGGGTTAGCGATCCGTCGCCGACCCTATTCCGCTTGCGCGCTCTCCTTTCGCTCCCCTCGGTGGCCCGATGCATCAAAGTGCCACGGCTGATCGCGGGCCGGTCATGTAGAGTGGGGGCAACCAGAAGGGAGTGCGATGGCTCAAAAGAGGCCGGGGATGTACCGCGGCGACCGCCGCCGCAAGGAAGACCAGCGCAAGGCCAAGCAGGACGCGAAGCGCGCGCGCAGGGCGGAGCGTCGCGAGAGCGGGACGAGCGGCCCCGAGATCGAGGCGGCCGCCGCCGGCGGGACGGGTGGGAAGGAGTTCGTCTGGTTCTCGCCGAGCAAGGGGCGGACCCTGACGACGACCACGGCCGCGAGCCCGACCATCGAGGGCGTCGACGACTGGATGCTCGTGAGCGATCCGCGGCTGAACCCGGACGCTTGACGGCGCGCACCTAGTCACCGGCGCGCGCTCCTCCCGGCCCGCGCTGCCGGATCCGCTGCGTCGCACGAAGGGTCGCGAGCCACGAGCATGTCGTCCTGGTCGATCGGCGGCATCAGCGCGGTGACGGTGGCGGTGGCGCGAATGGCCGAATCGGTGGCCTTCTACCGGGCCCTCGGGTTCGAGGCCTCCTACGGCGGCCCCAGCGCGCGGTTCACCACGATGCGCGCCGGCCAGAGCGTCATCAACCTCCGCGAGGAGACCAGCGGGACGGCCCAGGGCGGCTGTCGCGTGATCCTGCGCGTGCACGGGATCGACGCGCTGCATCGCGAGCTCGTCGCGCGAGGCGTCGCGCCCACCGCGCCTCGCGACGCCGAGTGGGGCGAGCGCTATTGCGAGGTCACGGATCCCCAGGGTGTGGTCATCAGCTTCGCCGAGCTGCTCGAGTAGGAATTTCCGGGTCGAGACCTCGATCGTCCTGTAGTGCCCGCCGTGTCATGCTGACAGAGTAAGTCGTTCGCGATCCCGCCACGCCGGCGAAGCGCGGCGGGTGGATGTCGACCGTGCGGGCGGTGACGCGGCCGTGGCACGGCGGTTGCTCCCTTTCTCCCGTGACGGCAGAGAACGCCAACTACGAGAGAACAGGGAGGTCGATATGACCCGGAAGACCACGCGGAGATGTCTCCAGCTGATGTCCGCCGGCGCGGTGTGCGCGCTGGCCTTCACGCCCACCTTCGGCCAGACGACCACCGGTCCCGGGACATCCCCCGGGAGCCCGCCGTCGACTCCGGGCGAGTCCCCCCGGACCGGCCCAGACACGATGGGCCGTGACGTGCAGCGCCCGATGGAGGGCAATCAGGCCAGGTCCACCCAGATCCGGCGCGCCCAGGAGGTCCTGAAGGCCGAGGGCCACAATCCGGGCCCGATCGATGGGGTGATGGGCCCGAAGACGCAGGAGGCCCTCCGGCAGTTCCAGCGGCAGGAGAACCTCCAGGAGACCGGCCGCCTCGACCGACAGACTGCGGAGAAGCTGGGCCTGGAACAGGTTTCGTCGCAGCGCTAGCTGTCCCGATGATCCGGCGGCCGGGGCGCGCCCCGGCCGCCGGATTCCATTCAACAACGGGTCATTCACAACGGGGACCTCGCGATGGTGCTGATCGGGAAGTGGCTGGTGATCCGGATGGGGCTGCGGGACGCGCTCGTCGACATCCTCGGGGTGGACGGCGACTACCCGACCCAGAGCGTCATGGTGGGCGGCTGGGTCGCCGGGGAGACGGCTCAGCTTGGCCTGTGGCTACGGGTGGAGACGATCTCCGACGTCGAGGGCGCCGAGTGGCTGAGCGCCCCCGCCGGCGAAGAGCCTCCCGCCCACCTCGTCCGCTGGGAGCTCATCCCGAACGGGACCGTCTACGAGAGCCGGACCATGCCCGAGCAAACCGTGAGGCCGCACCAGCGTGAGACCGCACCGGATTGACCGAAGGAGGCCAGCTCACGCCTCGACGTCCGTCTCCGGCTCGACCCCGAGGCCCTCGGCGACGCGGTTGGTGTAGTTGAAGTACGCGGTGGTGAACGCGATCTCGAAGATCAGGGCATCCGAGCAGCTGTGACCGCGCAGCGCCTCGACGTCGGCGCGCGTCATCGCGCGCGGGGCGCGGGTCAGCTTGAGCGCGTAGTCCACGATCGCACGGTCGTCGGGCGGCAGCGGGGCCGTCGCGGGCTCGGTCGCGAGCCGCCGGACGAGCGCGGCGTCGGCGCCGAGCGCGCGGAGGAAGCCGCCGTGGAGCTGGGTGCAATGCGCGCAGCCGTTCTCCGCGCTGACCGCGGTGGCGATGTACTCGCGGCGAAGCTTGGAGAGCGCGCCCGGGGCGCCGAGGGCGCCGTAGAAGTCGAGGTGGGCCCCGAGCAGGCGCGGACTCACACTGTACGCGCGGTAGAAGGGGATCACGCGGCCCAGCGCCTTGCGGATGCGCTCGTAGCAGTCCTTCAGGCGGCCCTCGGCGGCGCGCTCGTGTATCTCGGCGATCCAGGACATGACTCGGTGCCTCCCGTCTGTTTGGGGTGATGGCGGCTACGACGGCGGTACCCGCCTGGCCCGGACGAGGGCATCGATCGCCTCGTGAGCGGCGCCCGCGTCCTCGACCGGTCGGCGCACCCGACGGGCCTGCTCGACCCGGAGATCGCCGATCTCCGCGACCACGTCGTCCGGGGTGAAGAGGACGTCGGGCTGCGTGGGGCCGCCCCAGCCTTCGGTGAGGTTCAGCAGGTCATGGCCCACCACCAGCAGCGTGCCGCCGTCCCGCACCGCGCCCGCCGCCCTCGCCAGCACCGTCCGGCGCTCGGGCGCCGGCAGCTGCAGGTAGAGCACGCACACGAGGTCGTACGCGCGGACCGGCGGTGTCCAGGCGAGCAGGTCGGCCTCGATCCAGTCCACCGCGGTCCGGCGCCGCGCCGCGAGGCTTCGCGCCATCCGGAGCGCGACCCCGGAGAAGTCCGCCGCGGTGACCCGCCAGCCCTGCTCGGCGAGCCACACCGCGTTGCGGCCCGCGCCGCACGCCAGGTCGAGCGCCGCCCCCGGGCGCAAGGCGGCGACCTCCGCGACCAGGAACCGGCTGGGGGCGGTGCCGGCGTGGACCCGCTCCTCGCCGGCCCAGCGGCGGTTCCAGCGCTCGCGCGAGGGATCCGGCGTCGCGGTCACTCGCATCGCCCGCCCTCCGTGCGGCTCACGCCGGCGTCAAGGCTGCCGGGCGAGCGGTCCCGTGTAGGCCGGCTGGTGCGCGAGCCGCTCGCTGTCCACCGTGGTGCGCACGAAGGCGATGCACATCTCGTCGGCCGTGCCCTGGCCCCATCCGACGTCGCGCGGCGGCACGGTGGGGTTGCGGCGGTTGCGCGAGGAGTTGTCGTAGACCGCCTCGACGTCGATGCGCGAGCCGCCCGGCAGCGGCACCGGCGTCCGGAACGTGTAGGACCCCTGCCAGTGGAAGTCCCAGGCGTCGATGTAGATGGCGCGGTCGAGCGCCTCGGCCTGGCCCGAGGTGTCCACGTAGCCGATGACGTGGTGGACGATGCGGCGATCGCCGGGCAGGAACTCGGCCACGCTCACGAAGCGGTCCTCGGCGAAGGCGGTGGGAATGACGAAGCAGCGGTAGAGATCACGGTCGGCGGTGGGCACGTCGAAGGCGGCGCCGGGCGCGAGCACCACGTCGGGCGCCCCCGCCGACCAGAGCGCCGGGAAGGCGCGGGGCGGCGGCAGATCGCGCGGGTCGCCCTCGGGCGCGCCGGCCTCCAGCCAGGCGCGCAGGCGTGCGATGTCGGCATCCGCGAGCCGGCGCTCGCCCACGAAGTCGCCGTGCCCTGGCACGGGCGGCCAGGGCGGCATCTTCCGCCGCTCGACGGTGCGCACGAGCTTGTGGCGCCGCCGGTAGGCGTCGTCGTAGCTGGTCAGCGGAAACGGGGCGATCTCGCCGTCGCGGTGGCAGGACTGGCAGCTCGCGGCGAGCAGCGGCGCGATGTCGCGGCTGTAGGTGACACCGTCGGGCGCGGCCGCCGCGGGGAGCGCGAGCACGCCCGCCAGCGCCAGCCCGATTCGCCATCCGGCCCACCAGGGTCCCCGGCGGTGCGGCTGCGCCATGGGCCGATCCTACCAGATCATCGGGATCACGGACGCGGCGAGGAGCGCCGCCATGGCACCGTTGAAGATCCGGCGGGCGCGCTCGGAGCGCAGGAGGCGCTGCAAGACGGCGCCGAAGGCGAGCCAGGGGAAGCAGCTGGGCAGGGACGCGAGGACGAACGTGAGCCCGAAGGCGGCGGACTGGCCCAGCGCGCTGCCCGCCCGCTCGTCGAGAAAGGTCGCGGCCGCGCTCGCGCACACGAGCCACGACTTCGGGTTGATCCACTGAAAGGCCGCCCCGCCCACGAAACCGACCGGCGGGCCGGCCGCGGCGGCGCCGCCGCGACCCGCGGTCGCGATCTTCCAGGCGAGCCAGCCGAGCACCGCCGCCCCGCACCACCGAACGCCCTCCAGGATGAGCGGGTGGCGCAGGATCACGCTGCCGAGGCCGAAGGCCACCAGGAACATCATCACGCCCATACCGAGGCTGATCCCGAGGAGGCAGGGGAGACCGCGGCGCACGCCCACGTTGGCCCCGGTGGCGGTCAGCAGCGCGTTGCTGGGTCCCGGCGTGCCGGCCGCCGCGACCGAGAAGAGGAAGAAGGCGCCCGCCTGCTCGAGCGTCATTTGCACCGGCCCCCGCGCCGCGGGTAGATTCGCTCCATGGCAGGCAGGCTAGGCCGATCGGCCGGCGAGGGTCTTGAACGTTCGTGCGGCCCGCGCGACTGGGTGCGCGGGCGCGGGCCGGTCGGCGGTGTCGAGCTGCTGCGGGCCTGGTTCGGCGGGTGCGCCTACGCCCGGCATCGGCACGACACCTACGCGATCGGGGTCACCGAGGCCGGGGTCCAGATGTTCGACTACCGCGGGCGGGCCGAGTGCTGCACGCCGGGCGACGTGGTGGTGCTCCATCCCGACGAGGCGCACGACGGGCGCGCCGGGGGCCCGGCCGGGTTCGGCTATCGCATCGTCTACGTCGAGCCGGCGCGCGTCGCCGCGGCGGTGCGCGCGATCCGGGGATGCCCGGCGCCGCTGCCGTTCGTGCGCGAGCCCGTCTCACACAACCCCACGCTGGCGCGGGCGGTCACCGCCGCGTTCCGGGTGGTACCGGAGCCGCTCGCGCTCGACGCCCTGGTCCTCCGCCTGGCCGAGGGCCTGATCGCAGGCGATCCCGACACCCCGCCAGCCGGTGCGCCCCGCCTCGACCATGCCGCCCTCGACCGCGTCCGCGCGTTCCTGGATGGGCGGCGCGCGATCGTGCGCTCGGCCGAGCTCGAGGCGATCACGGGACTGAGCCGCTACGAGCTCGCCCGCCAGTTCCGGGCCCGCCACGGGACGAGCCCCTATCGCTACTCAATCATGCGCCGCCTCGACTTCGCGCGGGGCCGGCTGCGCGACGGGGTGCCGCTGGCGGAGCTGGCGCTGTCGGCGGGCTTCGCCGATCAAGCACACTTCACCCGCATGTTCCGATCGGCCTACGGCATGACGCCAGGACGGTACGCGCGCCTTCGCACCCGCGAGAGGCGCTATCCCGGATTATGCGTGAACACATGCGCCACCCGCACCCCGGAGAGCGAGCCGTTTCGATCCCCTCGCCCCCGGAGGGGGAGAGGGACAGGGTGAGGGGGTGCGTAGGACGCGGAACACGCGTTCGTGAATAGAGCAGGCTAGGGCATTCCCCGCGGGTCTGCGGCGGAGGTGTGATCGGTGGGCTGCGGCGTCGCGCTCAGCACCGCGACCCCGTCCGGCGCCTCGAAGCGGTGCCAGTGACCCTGCGGGACGACGATCAGCATTCCCGCGCGGAGCTCGAACGACCGCGGGCCCTCGTCGGTCATGATCGTGAGGGTCGCGGCGCCGTCCAGGACCTGCACGAGCTCGTCGCCCTTCCGATGCCGCTCCCAGGGCGTCTCTCCGGAGAAGCGGCCCGCGAAGACGCTGCCGTCGCGGAACGGAGCCAGCGCGGCGAACGCGGCCTCGACCTCGTCGGCGGGGGTATTCACGCCGCGCCCGCGCAGCGCCGGGAGCCCGGCCAGCTCGGCCCGGACGTCCACCGCCCGGATCATGCTCAGGTCTGCAGGTCGCCGACCGCCGAGGCGAGGGCCTCGAGCTCGGCGCGCCACGAGGCAGGCGTGACCAGCGGGCGCACCACGAACTTCGAGAAGCCCACCGCGATGAACTCCTCGAGGCGGGTGCGCAGCGCGGGCCACCCCACCGGCGTCAGCTCGACCGAGCGGGGTCGCCGGGCCGCCATCGCGCGCGCGGTGGCCGGATCGATGGGCGCGGTGGCGTAGCCGATGCTCATGCCGAAGTGCTCGCCGCTGATCGAGCGCCCGGCCCGCGCCGCCGCATCCTCGATGACGATGCGGCCCGCCGCCGCTTCGGCGGGCGTGCACAGCGAGGGGAGCCAGCCGTCCGACAGCCGGCCGCAGCGCTCGAGCGCGGCCGGGACCGTGCCGCCCAGCCACACCTCGAGCGGCTGCTGTGTTGGCAACGGTGATAACTTCACGTTCCGGAGCGTGCCGGCGGGCCCGTCGTGGCTCACCGTCTCGCCCGCCCACAGGCGGCGCAGCAGCGGCAGGGCCTCGTCGATGAAGGCGCCGCGCTGCCGGGGCTCGACACCGATGGCCTCGCGCTCCGGCGCGTAGGTGAGCCCCGGCACCAGCGTCACCAGCAGCCGCCCGCGGGACAGCCGGTCCAGGCTTGCGAGCTGCTTGGCGAGCCGCAGGACGTTGCGGCCCGGCAGGAGCATGGTGGTGCCGATCTTCAGGCGCGGATTGCTCGCGGCGGCCCACGCGAGGCCGACCACCGGATCCAGCACGGGGCCGGTCAGCACCTCCGAGAGCCAGAGCGAGTCGAACCCGAGCTCGTCGAGACCGGCGACCATCTCGGCCATCGCCTCCGTGGACGCGGTCGCGCCCGCGGAGCCCACCCCGATGCGGATCTTCATGGCGGGCTCGATTCTACCGCGTCCGGCCCCGGCGGATGAGCGTATCGTTCTCGCCGTGGACGTCCACCTGGTCGACGGCACCTACGAGCTCTTCCGCTACTTCCTCTCGCCGGCGGCGGCCTTCGACCGGCGGGAGCCGGAGGAGCTTCGGGCGGTTCGCGGCGTGGTCGCCTCGATCCTGGGCATGCTCGAGGGCGGCGCCACCCACCTGGGCGTGGCCACCGACCACGTCATCGAGTCGTTCCGGAACGCGCTCTGGCCGGGCTACAAGACCGGCGAGGGGATCGACCCGGCGCTGCGCGCCCAGTTCGAGCCGCTAGAAGAAGCCCTGAGCGGGCTGGGCGTGGTCGTCTGGCCCATGGTCGAGCTCGAGGCCGACGACGCGCTGGCCTCGGCGGCCGCGGTCGCCTCGGCCGATCCGCGGGTGGACCAGGTCGTCATCTGCACGCCGGACAAAGACCTGGCGCAGTGCGTGCGCGGCGAGCGCGTCGTTCAGCTCGATCGGCGCCGGCGAGAGGTGCGCGACGAGGCCGGCGTCGTGCGGAAGTTCGGGGTCTCGCCCGCGTCGATCCCGGACTGGCTGGCGCTGGTGGGCGACAGCGCGGACGGCTACCCCGGCCTGCCCGGCTGGGGCGCGGCGTCGGCGGCGGCCGTGCTTGCGCGCTACGACCACCTCGAGCGCATTCCGCCGGGCGCCGCGGACTGGGACGTCCCCGTGCGCGGGGCCGCGCGGCTCGCCGCGACGCTCGCCGAGCAGCGCGAGCGCGCGCTGCTGTTCCGGACGCTGGCCACGCTGCGCCTGGATGCCCCGATCGGCACCGGCGTGGACGCGCTGCGGTGGGCCGGGCCGCGCCCGGGCTTCGCGGCCTGGTCGGAGCGCCTGGGGCCGCCGTCGCTCCGGGACCGCGCCAAGAAGCTGGGGGAGGCCCGGGCGGTCAGTCCGGCACGCACGCGGTGACGGTGATCTCCACGAGCAGCTCGGGCGCGTTCAGCGAGGCGACGGTCACGGTGGTGCGCGCCGGCTTGTCGGTCGGGAAGTACTTCGCGTACTCCTCGTTGTAGGCGGCCAGGTCCTCGCGCCGGGTCAGGTGGGTCAGCGCGCTGAGCACGTTGTCGAGGGAGGTGCCCGCCGCGGCGAGGACCAGCTTGATCCGCTCGAGCGTGTTGCGCGTCTGCTCGCGGATGTCCCGGCCGACCTCACCGGTGACCGGATGCCGCCCGGTCTGCCCGGCCACGAAGACGAGGTTGCCGAACCTGGTGGCCGGGGACAGATTCGGATTGGCGTGCGCCAGCGCGACCCGGACAATCTCCTTCTTCATGGGTGGCTTCATGACCCGGCTCAGCGCTTGGCGCCGATGACGCCGCCGGCCCGGAGGGTGTCGATCGCCTCGGCGTCGAGCCCCAGGAGCTCGCGCAGCACGAGATCGGTGTGCTCGCCCAGCGTCGGCGCCGGGGTGCGGACCGAGCCCGGCGTCTCCGAGAGCCGCACCGGCGCGCCGACCATCCGCACCTTGCCGGCCCGGGGATGGGCCATCTCCACCAGGGCCCCGCGGGCGGCCACCTGCGGGTGCTCCACCACCTGGGCGATGGTGTTGATGGCGCCCATCGGGATGCCCTGCGCCAGGAGCAGCGGCTCCCATTCCTCGTAGGTCCGCGTGAGGAATGTCTCCTGCAGCGCCGCGATGAGGGTGTCGCGGTTGCGGGCCCGGTCGGCGTTGGTGCGATAGCGCGGATCGTCGGTCAGCTCGGGCCGGCCGATCGCCGGGCCGAACACCGTCCAGAGCTTCTCGCTGCCCACCGCGATCGCGAGGTCCCGCGTCTTCGTGCGGAAGGTCTGGTAGGGCAGCAGCGCCTTGTACGCGGTCCCCATCGGCAGCGGCAGCTCGCCGTCGGCGAAGTAGGCGCCGATCATGCTGCCGAGCAGCGAGAGCTGGCCTTCGAGCATCGAGACGTCGATGGCCTGGCCGCGGCCGGTCCGCTCCTTCACCCGCAATGCCAGCATGATGCCGAAGGCCGCGTACATCCCCGCGGTCATGTCGGCGATGGAGACGCCGCAGCGCACGCCGTGGCCGCCCGCCTCACCGGTGGTGCTGATCATCCCGCTCTCTGCCTGCAAGATCAGGTCGAGCGCGGCGCGGTCGCGGTAGGGGCCGTCCTGACCGAAGCCGGAGACCGAGCAGTAGATGATGCCCGGATTCCGCTCGCGCGCCGCCTCGTAGCCCAGCCCGAGGCGGGCGAGGGCCCCCACCCGGTAGTTCTCCAGCACGACGTCGCACCGCTCGACCAGACGGAAGAACAGCGCCTTGCCCTCCGGGTGCTTCAGGTCGATCTCGATGCCCTTCTTGTTGCGATGCAGGCTCACGAAGTACGAGGTCTCGCCGCCGGGCAGGGGCGGCCCCCAGGCGCGCGCGATGTCGCCGGCGCCGCGCGGCTCGAGCTTGATGACCTCGGCGCCGAAGTCGGCCAGCATCGTGGAGCAAAAGGGTCCCGCGAGCGCGTGGCTCAGGTCGAGGACCTTCACGTCTTCGAGCGGCGTGCGCATCGGACGGCCTCCGGGGACGGCGAGAGTGGAGGCGATCGTGCCAGATCACGCGGGGCGGGTCAAATCCGCCCGGCCGGGGGCCGCCCTCGGTCACGCCGGACGGATCGGCACGTCGTGCAGGAAGGCGCTCACCGCCGGGTTCGAGTAGGCGCCGAAGGCGTCCACGAGCGATCCCCGGGTCCCATCCGTGCTCTCGATCGCATACACGATCGCCATGTCGTCGGGGTCCGAGACGCCTTCGAACCGCTGGAACTCCCGGATGATCAGCTCCTGGGGTCCGAAGGTCTTCCCGGTGTCGAACGCTCGGAGCCGATCGCCCACCACGCCGAAGTGCGCGGTGAAGCCCCGGCCGACGAGCCGCTCGATGGCGCTCGAGAGGGTCCTCACCGTCGGCGCGTCCGGTCAATCGTTCCCATCGCCGCCTCCTGCATGCGCTCGCCGAGCCGTTCCAGCTCCACCCTACGCGACGCTCCCCGACCGGTCCAGTGGGAGGATCGCCACTCTCGTGGAGATCACCCGAGAGCATGACTCGCGCGCGCGGGCGCCCGCGCGTTGCGTGGGTTCGGGGCGCTGCTACAATACGAGCGAACACGCCGACCATGGACACGTTCGATTCCATCGCGCGCGCCAATCCCGACTACGTCGAGGCCCTGTACCGCCGGTACCGGGAGGACCCGCGTTCGGTGGACGAGGGCTGGGCGCTCGTCTTCGCGGGCTACGACTTCGCCCTCGCGGGAGGCGCAAAGGCCACCGGGAGGACCTCGCCGTCGGTGGCCGATCTCGTTCACTCCTACCGCGAGCTCGGCCATCTGATCGCCGACGTGGATCCGCTCGATCGCTCGCCCCGCCGTCACCCGCTCCTCGAGCTCACCGAGTTCGGCTTCGAGGAGACGGACCTGGACCGCGTGGTCGACTGCGCGCCCTTCCGGAGCCTCGGCGCGGCGCCTCTGCGCGATCTCGCGGCCGCGCTCGGTGAGACCTACGGCGGGACGCTCGGCGTCGAGTACCTGATGATCAGCGACAAGGCGCAGCGCGAGTGGGTCCAGGAGCGGATGGAGCCGTCTCGCAACCGCCCCCGGCTCGGCCCGGACGATCGGGTCGGCCTGCTCGATCGCATCATCGCGGCGGAGACCTTCGAGCAGTTCCTGCACACGAGCTACGTCGGGCAGAAGCGCTTCTCCCTGGAAGGCGGCGAAGCGCTGATCCCGCTCCTCGACACCGTCGTGGAGGAGGCGGCGGCGCAGGCGGTCGAGGAGCTCGTGATGGGTATGCCTCACCGCGGACGGCTGAACGTCCTCGCCCACATCCTCCGGAAGCCCTACGAGCTGATCCTGGCCGAGTTCGAGGGCAGCTTCCTGCCGTGGGAGACCCAGGGCGACGGTGACGTCAAGTACCACCTGGGCTACTCCCACGATCACGTGAGCCGCGCCGGCCGGCGCGTCCATCTCTCGATGAGCTCCAATCCGAGCCATCTCGAGGCGGTCAACGCGGTGGTGGAGGGCATCGTCCGCGCCAAGCAGAGCCATCGCGGCGCCGACCAGGGGCGGCACGTCATCCCGGTGTTGCTCCACGGCGACGCCGCGTTTCTCGGGCAGGGCTCGGTCTACGAGACCCTGATGATGTCGCGGCTGCCGGGCTTCGCCACCGGCGGCACCATCCACGTCATCATCAACAACCAGATCGGGTTCACCACGGCCCCCGGGGACTACCGGTTCACCCGCTACCCGTCCGATCCCGCCGCGGTCGTGCAGGCCCCGGTGTTCCACGTCAACGGCGACGACCCCGAGGCGGCCGTGCAGGCGGCGCGGCTCGCGGTCGGCTTCCGCCAGACGTTCCAGACGGATGTCTTCATCGACTTCGTCTGCTACCGCCGGCACGGCCACAACGAGCTCGACGACCCGACCTTCACGCAGCCCGTGATGTATCGTGCGATCGATGGCCACCCGTCCGTGGCGGAGCTCTACCGTGAGCGGCTCACCGCGCAGGGCATCGTCGAGCCCGGCCACGCCGAGCAGGCCCGGGAGGCGGTCAAGGCCACGCTGCGCGCGGCGCTCGCCGCGGCGCGCGAGCGCATGCCCCAGCAGCGGGTGCTCGCCTTCGGCGGCCTCTGGAACGGGCTCTCGTGGGCCGGCGAGGACTGGAGCGCCGCGACCGCGGTACCGGTCGCGCGGCTCCGCGCCATCGCCGACGCGGTCCGGCGGCTGCCGCCCGGATTCACGCCCCACAAGCGGATCCCGGCGCTCCTCGAGGCGCGCCACGCGATGGTCGAGCGGGGCGAGGGCATCGACTGGGGCTGCGCGGAGACGCTGGCCTACGGCAGCCTGCTCCTGGAAGGCCTGCCGGTGCGGCTCAGCGGCCAGGACTCGATCCGTGGCACATTCAGCCATCGCCACGGGATGCTGTTCGACGCCGAGACCGGCGCGCCCCACGTGCCCCTCGACCACCTGGCCGCCGATCAGGCGCAGATCGAGTTCGTCAACAGCCCGCTCAGCGAGTTCGGGGTGGTCGGGTTCGAGTACGGCATGGCCAGCGCCGATCCGCGGCGGCTGGTCATCTGGGAGGCGCAGTTCGGCGATTTCTTCAACGGGGCGCAGGTGATCATCGACCAGTTCCTCGCCAGCGCCGAGTCCAAGTGGCAGCGGCAGAGCGGGCTGGTCCTGCTCCTCCCCCACGGCTACGAGGGGCAGGGGCCGGAGCACTCCAGCGCGCGCCCCGAGCGGTTCCTCCAGCTCTGCGCGGAGGGCAACATGCAGGTCGTCAACTGCTCGACGCCGGCCCAGCTCTTCCACGCCCTCCGGCGCCAGATGCACCGGCCCTTCCGGAAGCCGCTGATCGTGATGAGCCCGAAGAGCCTGCTCCGCCACCGACGGGCCGTCTCACGTCTGGACGACTTCGCGACGGGGACCTTCCAGCCCGTGCTGGGCGACCCGCGGCCGCAGGAGGCTGACGGGGTCCGGCGCGTGCTCCTCTGCTCCGGCAAGATCTTCTACGGTCTCGACCAGGGTCGCGAGGAACGGGACTGGGACGGGATCGCGATCATCCGGCTCGAGCAGCTCTACCCCTTCCCGGCCGCCGAGCTCGCCGCCGCGCTGGGCGGCTATCCGCGCGCCACCGACTTCGCCTGGGTGCAGGAGGAGCCGGCCAACCAGGGCGCGTGGAGCTTCGGGCGGGGGCGGATCGAGGCGCTGCTCGACGGGCGCCGGCTCCGGTACATCGGCCGCGCGGAGGCCGCGAGCCCCGCCACCGGCAGCTACAAGATCCACGAGTCGGAGGAGCAGGCGCTCGTGGAGCAGGCCCTCAAGCGGCCCCGGGCCGGGCGTCCCGCGCGCACCGGAGAGCCGTCGCCGGTGCCGTCCGACGCGACCCGGGGATCGCGGCCGTGACCGCGGAGGTGCGGATCCCGCAGCTCGGCGAGTCGGTGACGGAGGGCACGATCGCCCGCTGGCTCAAGCAGGACGGGGACGTGGTGAACGCCGAGGAGCCGGTGCTCGAGCTCGAGACCGACAAGGCGACGATGGAGATCCCCGCCGGAGCCTCTGGACAGCTCTCGATCGTCGAGCCGCAGGGCGCGCTGGTGCATGTGGGCACGGTGGTGGCGCGCATCACCGAAGGAGCGCCGGCGCCCCGCGCGGCCCGGACGGCGCC
>DATLFG010000034.1:0-5147 GCA_035524955.1 Candidatus Limnocylindria bacterium
CGCTCCAGCTTGGCCTCATAGATCAGCGCTCCGCGCGGTATCCCGGGGTCCGAGCCGGGCGTGGCGGAAGCGCTCGCGGCGGCGGTCGGTGCGGCGCCTCCCACCGTCGCGATGGCAGTCGGCGCGGTGCTCGGCGCAGTCGTAGGCGTTGCCAGCGGCCGCACACCGGACACCAGCGCGGCGCCCGCGATCGCTGCGATGAGCAGCGCTCCTGCCGCACCTAGTACGAGAGGCCGCGAGGTGAGTAGAGGGCGCGCTCCGGGGGCCGCTCCGGCGGCCGCCTGGGAGTGGCGGGCGGGCGCCGGCTGGCCGCCCTTGCGGATGGTCATGGTGGGCAGCAGGCCACCAGCGCTGTCGGCGTCGAGGGCCGCCCGGAGTGCTTCGCCCAGGTCCGGGGCCGAGGCGAAGCGCTGCTCGCGGTCCTTCGCCAGGGCCTTTAAGAGCACCCGCTCGACCTGGGGGCCGACGGCCGCATTCGCGCTGCTGGGTAGCGGCAGGGGGTCGTGCACGTGCATGTAGATGACGGCGAGGGGCGTGTCGGCGTGGAAGGGCACCCGGCCCACCAGGAGCTCATAGGCGAGGACGCCGAGCGAGTAGATGTCGGCGCGGTGGTCGACCTCCTGACCCTGGCCCTGCTCCGGCGACATGTACTCGGGCGTGCCGATGCCCACCCCGGTCTGGGTGTGGCTGGTGGTGTCCAGGATGCGGGCGATGCCGAAGTCGGTGACCACGGCCCAGTCCTGGCGCGTCAGCATCACGTTGCTGGGCTTGATGTCGCGGTGCACCACACCCTGCTGGTGGGCGTAGCCAAGCGCCCCCGCGACCTCGCCGATGATGCGCACGGCCTCCTCGGGCTCCAGGCGGCGGCCCTCGGCCCGGAGGAGGTCCAGGCGCGTGGCCAGGGTCCCGCCCTCCAGGAACTCCATGGCCAGGACGTACTGGCCGCCCGAAGTGTCGAAGTCGAAGACCTGCACGATGTGCGGGTGGCGCAGGCGCCCGATGGACTTGGCCTCGCGTTCGAAGCGCTCCAGGAACTGGGCGTCCTGCGCGAAGCCGGGCCGCAGCACCTTGAGGGCGACCTCCCGCTCGAGGGAGGGCTGATAGGCCTTGTACACCGTGGCCATCCCGCCCTGACCCAGGGGCTCCAGGATCTGGAAACGGCCCAGGGTCGCGCCGGGGGGGAGGGTCATGGCTCTAGGGCGAGAAGCGGACCGGGGACGGTCGGAAAGGAAGTCTGCACGTCCAAGCGGGCAGCGTAGCGTTAGGCTCCCCACTTCCATAGACGGCAGGGAGGCAGCGACATGGATAGCGGCACGCTCGCGGCCGGCGTCCTGCTCCTGATCGTCGCGGCCATCGCGATCTACTTCATCCGCGCTCGCGGCGGCAGTGCCGGAACGATCGAGCCGATCGGCAGCGCGGTCGAAGAAGAGCCCGCTGCGACTCGAGGAGCGGAAATGGAGCAGTCTCCGGCGGCCGGCCGGCCACTTCCCCCTACGAAGGAAGTCCGGGTGCGCCGGCCGGGGACCGCCCCCGCGACCCCTCAGGCACCGGGTCCGCCGCGGACCGCGTACACCCTGAACGCGCCGTTCGACCGGACCGTCGCGTGGATGAGCGCCGGCCCGTTGCGGCTAGCCGATCGCACCTACCTGATCGGGCGAGAGCCGAGCTCGGACCTAGTGCTAAGCGATCAAAGCGTATCGGCTCGCCACGCGACGCTCACGCCTCGAGAGGACGGGTTCGAGCTGACGGACCTCGGCAGCACCAACGGGACCACCGTCAACGGCCGGCCGGTCGCCGGATCGCAGATCCTCCGCGGAGGCGAGACGATCGGCATCGGCGACGTGGTCCTGCGCTTCGATCGGCGCGACGAGCCCTAGCGGGTACTCCAGGTTTGCATCCGCCCGTCAGCAAGCCGCACGAAGATCAGGCCGTCCTCGCTCGCACCTACGTATGTCGCGTCCGACTCGATCCACGCCGGCGAAGTCCGCGTCTCGGACGTCATAGTCCAGCCACTAGGACCGGTCTCGAAGCCCTGGACCGCCCGGTCGATCGTCCCGCACGCCCCGAGTGCCGCCACTGTCAACAGAAGGGCTACCGCCATACCAATACGTCGCATCTGTACTTGCTCCTTGTCGCCGCGCTCGACCGCGCGATCTGAGAACACGCCGGTCGTTCGGCTGGGTAGCGTGCAGGGGGCGGTCCCACGCGCAGGGAGCGGGGACACGATCGCGTGACGCCCATGTCAAGTTCTGGTAACGACGCGGCGGGGCTGGCGGCGGGGGCGCTCGCCCTGGCGGCCCGCTTCGCCCGCCAAGCCCGAGCGATCGGCCCGAGCGCGTCCTACGATCCATGGCACAGATGACCTGGCTGCCCGAGCCGGTCCAGGGCCTGCTCCGATCGGCGCTCGTCGCCGAGCTGACCGTCACGCGCGCCGACGGGCGCCTTGTGACGTACCCGCTCATCCCACTGTTCGAGGGCGACCGTATCTACATGACCTCGAGCGTTCTCTTCTCGAAGAAGCTCGAGCACATCCGGGGCGACGCCCGCGTTTCGGTGTCCCTCTCCGACCCCATCGGCATGGGTGGCGCGACAGCACGCGCGCTGATCCAGGGTGACGCGCGCGTGATCGACGACGACGTGCACGAGGGCTGGCTGAACGTCATGCCGATGTGGCGCAAGAAGGAGCCGGTCATCGACTGGTTCCTTACGCAGCGCGTCGCCCTGCCGCTCTTCTTCGAGCGCGCGGTCATCGAGATCACGCCGAAGCGCGCGCTCTACTGGGCGGACGGCCGCACCAGCATCGCGCCCGAGACCTTCGCCGCGCCGGAGGCCGCGTGAACGCGCGTACCGGCCTCGAGAAGCTGCGCTCCTATCCGTACCTGCTGCTGACCTGGCGCGACGCGAACGGCTACCCCATCACCGCCGCGGTGGAGGCGCGCATCGACGTCGATGCCGGGACCGCCGTCGTCGCGTCGCCCGTCGGCATCGGGCAGCCCTCCGGGGAGATCAGCCTCACGGGCAGCCACATCCGGCCGACACCCGGATACGGGTACGACCAGCGCCGCCACGTCACCGTGTGGGGCAAGGCCACGCAGGTGGGCGGCGAGATCGTGCTCCTAGCTTCCTCCGCCTGGGGCTGGGACGAGGCGGAAGTCCCCTTCTTCGAGTACTCGGAGCGCTCGGTCCCGCGGTCGCGCCGCTACTTCACGGAGCTGTCCGGCCGGCTCGGGCGCGCCGTCCGGCCGCAGCTCTCCTTCTTCTGGCTGGCCCTGCGCGCTACGCGGCTGCCATTCCTTAGCGCGACGTTCGTCCCGGTCCTGCTCGGGATCCTCATCGCCGCGGCGGATGGATCGTTCGACCTCGCTTCCGCCGTGCTCACGGTGATCGGCGGCGGCGCCGTGCACCTCGGCCTCAACGTCGCCAACGATGTCTTCGACGCCCTCAGCGGCGCCGACGAGGTCAACGTGAATCCCACCAAGTACAGCGGCGGATCGCGCGTGATCCAGTACGGCCTCGTGAGCCTGCGCGGGATGGCACTGATCTCGATCGTCTTCTATGCCATCGGCGCCGCCATCGGCCTCGTACTCCTGGCGACCCGCGGATCCACCGCGCTGCTATGGATCGGACTGCTGGGGATCCTGATCAGCGTCTTCTACACCGCTCCGCCGTTCCGCCTGGTCTATCGCGGGCTCGGCGAGATCGCCGTGTTCCTCGGCTTCGGTCCGCTGATGCTCCTGGGCGCCTACGTCGTCCAGACGCGCGGCGAGATCTCGCCCGGCGCGGCCGTTGCTTCCATCCCGATCGGGATCCTCGTCGCGCTGATCCTCTACGTGAACGAGATCCCCGACCGCCGCGCCGACGCCGCCGCCGGCAAGCGGACGCTGCCCACCCGCTGGGCGCCGGAGACCGTGCTGCGCGTATACGCCATCGCGACCGGCACGGCGTTCGTCTCCGTCGCGGTCGGGGTCGTCCTGGGCGTGCTTCCGCTGCCCGCGCTACTGGTCTTCCTCGGCGTGCCGCTGGCGCTGCGCGTCCACGCCGGCCTGCGCCGCTCGTACAACAGCCCCTACGAGCTGATGCCCGCGATGGCCCTCAACATCCAGCTGCACCTCGCTGTCGGCGGCTTGCTGCTCCTGGCGTACGCGGCGACGCTCGGCCTCGCGCTCCTTCTGCCGGGGGTCAGTCCCTTCCTCCGCTAGCCGGATGCACGATACTTCGTGTAACGAAGTACATGCGGATGCCGCGCCAATGTGGCACGATCGGCCCGTGACCACGTCCAGGGCCCGCCGGTCCACGCCCGGCCCCATAACCGCGGAGCTGCCCTACGCGCTGCTCGCGCGCGTCCGCCGAGCGCTCCGCATCCTGGACGCGGCCATAGAGCGCGGGTCGGACTTGGCCGGCCTTACGGTGCAACAGCAAGCGTTCCTGCTCGCGCTTGCCGCACGCGGCGGCCGGCGCGTCCCGCTGGCCCTGGTGCGCGCAGAGCTGGACATGGATCAGGCCACGGCGAGCGAGCTCCTCGCGCGGCTTGTCAGCCTCGAGCTCGTGGAGCGTATCGGCGCCGCCGACCGGCGCGCACTGGAGATCTCGCTCACCCGGAAGGGCCGCCAGCGGTTCCTGCGCTCCGTCGAGAAGATCCGCCACGAGATCCAGGCCGCCGACAAGGCCGGCGACCTCCGCGCCCTGAGGGTCAGCCTGGCCGCATATCTGGACCACTACACGATCGTTAAGCCCCGCCGCTAGCCACCGCAGCACCCAGTCCGCCCGCGTCGAACGGTAGTTCGTGGCACGAACCATCGGCCTGTGTGGATCGGCACGGTTTCCGCTAGGTAGCTCGGCATGATGGAACGGGGCGGGACTCACGGGATCCAGGGGACCCACTGGGGAGCGATCGCGTTCACCCTGGTGACTGCGGCCCTGGTCGGTACGCTCTCGAGCGCGGCGCTCCGCGACGCCTTCGCCTCGGCGCCGCGCATCGTTAGCGAGGAGAGGGCCGAGAGGACCGCGACTCCTACCGCCGCCCCAAGTGCGACCGCGCCGAAGCCCGAGCAGGTGAACGCGGCCCTGGTCAGCAAGACGGCACCGCCCGTGATCTTCAGCGGGACCGTGGCCACGGTCGTGTACATCTTCCGCAACACGGGGTCGGC
>DATLFG010000039.1:0-3777 GCA_035524955.1 Candidatus Limnocylindria bacterium
TACAGTGGGGAGGCGTGCAAAGCTGGGACGTCACCCGCGACGGTCAGCGCATCCTGGTGAACAGCCGCATCGGCGACGCCCCTTCTCCCGCTCCGCTGACGCTGGTCCAGCATTTCGACGCCGAGCTGCGGCGGGCCTTCGAGCAACAAAAGTAATGTCATCCGCGAGAGCGAGGGACCCCGGTGTGAGGGCGGCGCGCAGTCGTTTCGTGATCGCGTCACCCTCCCACCCTGGTCCCTCCTCCCGTTCGGGATGACCTGGGGGCTCCCCGAGCCCCAAACCCCCATCTCTCAAACCCGCTAAACTAACGGCTTCCATGCCCCTCACCCCCGGCTCACACCTCGGCCGGTACGAAGTGCGCGCGCTCCTCGGGGCGGGCGGGATGGGGGAGGTCTACCTCGCCCGCGATCACGACCTCGACCGCGACGTGGCCGTGAAGGTCCTGCGCAACGGCGAGGGGAGCGACCGCCTCCGGCGCTTCGTCCAGGAGGCACGGGCCGCCTCCGGGCTGCACCATCCCAACGTCGCCCACGTCTACGAGATCGGGAGCCAGGACGACCTCCGCTTCATCGCCATGGAATTCGTGGAGGGGGAGACGCTGCGCCAGCGGATGGCCAAGGGCCCCCTGCCGCTCGAAGAGGTGCTGGAGATCGGCATGCAGGTAGCCGCCGCGCTCGCGGCGGCGCACAAGCAGGGCATCATCCATCGCGACATCAAGCCGGAGAACGTGATCATCACCTCCGATGGCTACGCGAAAGTCCTCGACTTCGGGCTGGCCAAGCTGCGGGAGATACGCGGCGACGACGCGGCCACGCTGGTCAAGACCTCGCCCGGTGTGGCCATGGGCACGCTGGCCTACATGGCGCCCGAGCAGATCGTCGGCGGCGAGGTGACCCCCGCTGCCGATCTTTTCTCCCTCGGCGTGGTGCTCTACGAGATGCTGGCCGGACGGCGGCCCTTCGAGGGGGCCACCACCACCGAGGTTGTGCAGGCGGTGATGACCCGGACGCCGGCGGTGCTGCACGAATTGCGGCGCGACATTCCTCCGAAGCTCGAGGCGGTCATCGACCGCGCGCTGGCGAAGGATGCCGCCCAGCGCTGGAGCGAGGGTGCGGAGGTGCACGAGGAGTTGAAGTCGATCAGCCGGTCGGGAGCGGTCGAGGTGCGCTGGCAGCCGGTGCGGAGTCGGGCCGGGCGGTGGACGGCCGCGGCCCTGGCGGCGATCGTCGTCGTTGCCGCGGGCGTCTGGATGTACGCGCGGACGGAGCGGCGGCGCGATGCGCTGCGGCTGGTCGACCGGGCCGAATCGCTGATAAAGGAGCGGCGCCTCGCCGAGGCGTATGAGGCGGCCATGGCCGCATCGGCAGTCCTGCCCGATGACGACCGCCTGCGCGACATCATCTCCCGCTCCTCCGACCGCCTCGTCGTGGAGAGCGATCCGCCGGGAGCGACCGTCTTCTTGCAGCGCTACGGCGGGCCCGCGGACCGGGTGCGCATGGGCGTCACCCCCCTCGTCGTGCCGCGGATCGCGCGCGCAGACTACCTGCTGACGGTGGAGAAGAAGGGCTACGCGCCGGTGACGCGCCCGATCTCCATCCTGCCCATCTATTTCCAACGTGAAACGTTCAACGTACTGCCGAGCCAGATCGTGGTGAAGCTGGTCGAGGCCTCCAGGGTTCCGGCGGGAATGGCCTTCGTGCCGGGGGAACCCTATCGGCTCACCGGCTACCAGAGGCCCACCGACCGCCTGGTCGAGCTGCAGGACTTCCATCTCGACCGGCTGGAGGTCTCGAATCGCGATTTCGGAGAGTTCGTGCGCGAAGGCGGCTACCGCCGGCGCGAGCTGTGGAAGCATTCCTTCATCGACGCGAAGCGGAGCTTGTCGTTCGACGAGGCCATGGGCCGCCTGCGCGACACGACCGGGCTGCCGGGACCGCGCAACTGGAGCGGCGGCGTGCCGCCTTCCGGGCGTGAAGATCATCCCGTGACCGGTGTGACGTGGTACGAGGCGGCGGCCTTCTGCGAGTGGAAGGGGAAGCGGCTGCCGAACATCTTCCAGTGGGAGCGGGCGGCACGCGAGCCGGCGCCCTGGGCGGTTCAGCGTGCCTTTCCGTGGGGACCGGTCGGTGAGGGGTCCGATACCAGCGAGCGAGCCAACTTCCTCGGGAAAGGAACGATGCCGGTCGACTCCATGCCCTTCGGCGCCAGCCCCTACGGCGCCATGCACATGGCCGGCAACGTAACGGAATGGTGCAGCAACCGCCGCGAGCCTGGGTACGCCGCCCGCGGCGGATCGTGGAACGACAATGTCTACCAGTTCATCTACACGTCGGCCCTCCCTCCTTTCTATTCCTCACCGGCGCTCGGATTCCGCTGCGCGGCGGGCGGCGGGAGCGAAGGCGATTTCGAGATCCCGCCGACGGACGTCGTGCCCGTCTACAAGACCGTCGACGACCGGACCTTCGAGGAATTCCGGAAACGCTACGAGTACGTTCGCGAGCCGCTGAATGCCCGAGTGGTCGAGCGCGTGGAGACGCCCGACTGGATTCGGGAGAAGATCCACTACACCGTGGCCGGGAAAAGCGTACCGGCGTATCTCTACCTGCCGAGGCGCGTGCGCCGGCCGCTCCAGGTCATCCACTTCCTGCCGGCGGGCGATGTGACCGGTGGCTACAGGACGCTGCCGCACACCATCGAGGTGCAGCTCGCGCCGCTGATCCGCGGCGGACGGGCCGTTTTCTCGGTCGAGCTGGAGGGCTTTCTCGGCCGGCCCCGTCCGGCGGGATGGGTGCCGCCCGACTACGGGCAGGAAGAATGGGTCGAGTACAACATCGTGAGCGTGACCGAGATCCGCCGCGGGCTCGATTACCTGGAGACGCGGCCTGATGTCGACGCCTCGCGCATCGGTCTGTACGGCGTGAGCGCGGGCGCGGGTCCGGGCGTCTTCGTGACCGCGCTCGAATCGCGCTATCGCGCCGTCGCCTTCATGGGGACCGGGATCAGCCTGCGCGAGGGACGCTTCGCCGCGGCGGCGAACCGGATCAACTTCCTCGCCCGCATCCGCGCCCCGAAGCTGATGCTGCACGGGCGCTACGACGAGGACAAATCGCTCAGCGCCGAGGCCGAGCCGATGTTCCGCCTCCTCCCCGAGCCGAAGCGCCTGGAAGTGTTCGAGGGGGGCCATGCCGCACCCCCCGAGATCTACGTCCCCGCGATCACGAAGTGGTTCGACGAAACCATGGGGCGGGTGGAGGGGTAAAGGAAGAGGGCTCGGGGCTCGGGGGCGGGAGGTGGCGCCGGTCTGGTCGCCGGACGGGACTCGCCTGGTCTTCTCCTCCGACCGCGACGCCATGGTGGCGAATCTCTGGATCAAGGATCTTCGCACCGGAGCCGAGGAGCAGCTCGTCGCCAGCGAGAGCAACAAGATCGCGACCGGCTGGTCTACGGACGGGCAATTCCTCTTCTATACGGACCAGCGCCGCGGCACGAACCGGGCGGACATCTACTATTACAGCTTCGCCGAGAAGAAGTCGCATCCCTATCTCGTCACACCCTTCAACGAGGCCACGGCCCGGATGTCGCCGGACGGGAAATGGGTCGCCTACCAGTCGTCGGAGAGCCCGCCGTGGCAGGTGCACATCGCGCCGTTTCCGCCGACCGGGGCGAAGTGGCAGGTCTCGGCAAATGTCGGGGTGCGCCCCTCCTGGCGAGCAGACGGTAAGGAGCTCTTCTTCCACGCCCGCGGCGTTCTCCACTCCGTCGCCATCCGCCTCGGCG
>DATLFG010000062.1:0-22546 GCA_035524955.1 Candidatus Limnocylindria bacterium
CGCGACTCCAGCGTCTGGAGCCGCTCGCTCAGCTGGTTGATCGCCTTCTCGTAGCCCTCCTTCATCGTGTCGAACTGCCTGCGCATCTGCTCCAGTTCCTTGCGCAGCGCTTCCGTTTCCTGGGCCGCGGCCGCGCCGGGCACCAGGGCGCCGGCGGCCAGCAGACAGATGCCGACCAATGCACGCATAGACGCCTCCGTCTCGAGAGAGGTGGGGTTCGCCCGCGGGCATTCGCCCGGGGCAGGCGCTGCGGTTACCGAGCGGAGTGGCTAGGCGGAGGGGGGAGCGCGGGCTTCGGGGAAGCCCGGGACCGGAGCCGCGCGCTGCGCGCCCAGAGCCAGCGGGCACACGCTGGCCACGAGGGCGACGAATACCGCGGGAACGGCATCGGAGAGCGGCGCGTCGGCCGACCGCGAGTCCAGGCTGGCGAGGACGTGCTCCTCGTTGTAGATCCCGGCGGTGTCCGCCTCGTGGACGTGGAGCGGCAGGCTCGCTTGGAGGGGAACCGCCACGACGACGAGCACGAGCAGCAGGATGGCCATGAGCCCATGGGTACGCGGGCGCAGACACGGAGCCGAGCAGGCAATCATGGCTGGCCCGTACCTATACGCGGCCCCGCGACGGATTGCAAGGAGATGGCGGTCCGACGCTACCCGCGGTGCGAGATCGGATGCAGGGTGCCGTCTCGCGTCACGGATCCACGAAATCGGCGGGGCGGACCTGGTCCAGCCAGTTCCGCATGGCCTCCTCCGGCGGGGGCGTGCCGGTGGGCCGGGCGTGGGCCAGGGCGCTGTCCTCGGCCACGATCGGGGCGCGAGCGCGCACCGCCAGCGCGACCGCGTCGGCCGGATGGCAGGGGATCGGCAGCTCGGCGCCGCCGCGCTCGAGCACGAGGCCGGCCGAGATGCCGCGCTCGTCGCCCTCCAGGAACGCGCGCACGACCGTCGCACCCAGGTGGCCGATGAGCTGCTCGGTCAGCTCGAAGATGGGCGTGCACGGGCACGGGGTCATTCCCAGGCAGCGTGCCAGCCGATTGGCCTCGTTCGTCGGGATGTAGAACGCGAGCCAGCGGTCGCGGCCCTCGACCTGGAGCATCACCATCGGCTGCCCGGTGTGGGGACACGTGCTCACCTCGATCACCCGCATCGGCGTCATGGCGCCCTCCCTCTCCGGCCCGGTCCTGATGTAAGGGTTAGCTACGTCTCATAATTAGGTAACCCTAATCAGACTGCGAGTCAAGCGGGTAGCGACGCGGCCGCGCCGGAAGTCGCGCAGGCGTCGGGTCACGGCGCGTCCATCGCGATGGCGGTGATCTCGACATTGGGGGGGGCGCCGGTGAGCGTGAAGCGCACGGTGTCGCCGATGTCGAGGCCGTCGTAGAGCTTGGGATCGTGCACGCGGAAGCCCATGGTCATCGAGCCCATGTAGCCGGGCAGGTCCTCGTGCGTGAGCACCACCACGTTCAGCTCGGGCAACACTGCGCGCACGACCCCGCGGGCGTGCCACGTGCGCTGGCTGCCCGCGACGAGCTGCCGCGTCCGGGCCTGCTCGAGCTCCTGGCCGAGTCGGGTCAGCTCTCGCCCCCAGGCCAGATACCCGAAGAGCAGACCCACGCCCAGCGCGAGATTGACCAGCAGGACGACCCGCCAGAGTCGCATGGCCGGCCTAGTGTACGTGCTCGTCGGGAGGAGGGCCCGCCGGTATCTCCTTCTCGAGCAGCAGGATCTGCTCCACCAGCGCCGGGAGCTCGTCCCAGCCCGGGCCGGGAGCGCCGGGCAGCCAGCGTGCCCGCACGTACCCCTGGCGGTCCAGGAGGAATTCCGCGTGCAGCGGCGGCGTGGAGGGCGCTCGCGGACCCAGGCCCCGGCCGAGCAGCATGTAGGTCACGGCGATCTCGGCCGCGCCGTCGGTGATCACCGGGAACAGCATGGGAGGCTGTCCGCCGAGCCGGCGGATGATGTGCTCGCCGTCGCCCAGCGGCACCGCGATGACCTCGGCGCCGATGGCCTGCAGCGTGGGGTAGGCCTCGGCGAGCTGGACGAGCCGGGGCCGCGACTCCGGCAGGGTGAACAACACGACGTGCACCATGAAGCGGTCGCGCAGCTCGTTGAGCCCGCGCGGCGCGGCCGGCCCCACCGCGATGGTGAAATCGGGCGCGACGAGCCACGGGCGGTCGGGCTGAACCACCGGCGTGAGCTGGCCCGCCCGTTCCCCGGCGGCCAGGGCCCGGAGAAAGTTGATCAGGTCCCAGCGCTCCTCCTCGCCGAGCGCCCCGCCGAACGGCGGCATGCCGCCGGCGGGGATCCCGTGGGTGAGCCACCAGAACATGTCGCCCGCGGTGTGGTCGGCGGCATGCTGGGCGGTCAGGTCGGCGGGCGGCCTGGGCAGGCCCGCGCCGCCGGGCCCGTCGCCGCGCCCGCCCGGGCCGTGGCAGATCGCGCAGTGCGCGCGGTAGAGCGCGGCGCCGTTCGCGATCGACACCGCGTGATAGGGCACCGACGGGCGAAGATAGGTGGTGGGATAGGCGTCCACCGACACCGGCGGCA
Source organism: Candidatus Limnocylindria bacterium (assembly GCA_035524955.1). Taxonomy (GTDB): domain Bacteria; phylum Methylomirabilota; class Methylomirabilia; order Rokubacteriales; family CSP1-6; genus CAMLFJ01. Next base: position 2,547 of record DATLFG010000062.1, read on the forward strand.
GCGCGACCCAGAGGCCGCCGACGAGCGCGGCTCCGCCCGCGCCGACGAGGATCACCCGCCACGGTCGCAGGAGCAGGCCGACGATCACCGCGAGCAGCCCGACGAGGGCGACCTGCGCGCCGATGAGCAGCCGCGTGGGCCCGCCGGGAACCTGGGCCGCCACCTCCCAGGCGAAGCGCGTCGCGAACGGCCAGCGGATCGTATCGTGCACCGCGGGCGGCGACAGCGACAGCCAAGAGGTGACGAGGAGGATCAGGAGCGCGAGCCCCGCCTCGCCGGCCACGAAGCGTCCCAGCCGCGCCATCGCGGGCCGGCCGACGGTGGCGCCGTCGCCGGACAGGCGGGGCAGCAGCCGGCGGCGGCTGGCCCGCGCCAGGAGCAGGATCGCGATCAGCAGCAGGACCTTGAGGAGCAGCAGCCACCCGTAGCGGGTGCCGACCAGCGCGGGGACGCCTCCCACCTGGAACCAGGCGTTGGCCGCGCCGGTGCCGACGACGAGGAGCATCAGGACCAGCGCCACCCGGGAGAAGGCGCGCACCGCGAGTACCGCGAACGGCCGCGCATCCGCGCCCGCCTCGCCCGCCGCGGCCCGGAGCAGCGCGGCCAGCGGGAGGAGCGCGCCGAACCACGCGCCCGCCGCGACCACGTGCAGGGCGTCGAGGAGGGCGGCGGCGAGCCCGGCCGGCTCGACCGCCGCCGCGTGACCGGCCCACGCCATGGCTCCGGCGCCCATCGCGGCGAGCAGCCACGCCTGGCCGCGAAAGGCGAGCCGGTCGGCCGGAGCCTGCTCCCGCTCGCGCAGCAGCAGGAGCGCGGCCAGCAGGAGGAGCAGGCCGTGGCGGACGAGCCACACCGTGCCGTACTGGCTCCGGGCGAGGAGCTGCGCCCACGCCGCCGGATCGAGCGCGGCGCCCGCGCGGCCGGTGACCACCGCGGTCTGGTAGGCGAGCACGGCGAGGCCCGAGGCGAGGAGCAGCCCGGTGAGCCCGCGGGCCCAGCGGAGCATGCGCGCCTCCCAGGCCAGCGCGGTCGATCGATCGCTGCGCCCGGTCAGGAGCAGCAGGGTGACGAGGCCGACCAGGCCCAGGCCGCAGGCCAGGTGCAGCCAGCGGGCCGCGATGCCGAAGGCGGTCATTCTGGCGGCGACGGCTTGCGCGTGAGGCGCATCACGATGACCACGATCAGCACCCCGACGACCAGGGTCAGCGCCCCCGCCAGGAGACCGACGGTCAGCGGGCTCAGGCTCTCCCCGCGCAGCGGACCGCCGTGGTCGGCCCACGCGGGGGGCGCCAGCCGGACGAGGGCTGCTCTCATGGGCGGCCTCATTATAATGAGTGCCGGCCCGCCCGGGGGGAGCGGGGAGCTACGCGGGGAGGGTCACGTAGGGGAAGCGACGGAGGGCGCCGTAGACCATGCGCTGCATGTCGACGACGGCCTCGGCGGTGCGGCCCTCGAAGCGCAGGGTCAGGTACGGATTGGTGTTCGACGCGCGCACGAGGCCCCAGCCCTCCGGGAAGAGGATGCGGACGCCGTCGATCTCGATGGTCTCGAAGCGGCTCCGGAACTCCCGGGCCAGCTCGTCCACCACCGCGAACTTCCGGTCGTCGGGGCAGGGCGCCTTCAGCTCGGGCGTGGCGTCCAGATGCGGCAGCGTGTCGAAGTGCGCGGAGGCGGGCTCCGGGCCCGACGCCACGAGCTGCAGGAAGCGGCAGGAGGCGAGGATGCCGTCGTCCACCCCGTACCAGTCCTCGCCGAAGAACATGTGACCGGAGACCTCGCCGCCCAGGAGGATCCCGTCCTCGCGCATCTTGCGCTTGAGGAGCGAGTGGCCGGTCTTCCACATGATCGGCTGCCCGCCGTGCTCGATGATGTCGTCCACCAGGACCTGCGAGCACTTCACGTCGAAGACGATCTTGGCGCCCGGGTGGCGGGTCAGGAGATCCCGGGCGAGGAGCGCCAGCAGCAGGTCCGCCTCGTGGCGCCGTCCCTTCTCATCCACGATGCCCACGCGATCCGCGTCGCCGTCGTAGGCCACGCCCACGTCGGCGCCCACCTCGACGGTGCGGGCCACCAGGTCTCGCATGTTCTCCTCCATCTCCGGATCGGGGAGATGGTTGGGGAAGGTGCCGTCCGACTCGCAGTGAAGCTCCACCACCCGGCAGCCGAGGCGGCGCAGCAGCTCGGGGGCGAAGACCCCCGCGATCCCGTTGCCCGCGTCCACCACGACCGTCAGGTTTCGCCGCAGGGTCACCCTGGAAGTAATCGCGTCCCAGTACTCGTCGCGCGGATCGCGGGTGGCGCGTGTGCCCACGCCCCGCTCGAAGTCGCCCGACCGGATGGTGGCGAGCAGCCCCTGGATCTCGCTCTCGGTCAGCGGGGCCGCGCCGGCGTGCACCATCTTGACCCCGTTGTCCGAGACCGGGTTGTGGCTGCCCGTGATGGTGGCGCCGCCGTCGAGCTTCCAGTGCGCGGTGGCGAAGTACAGCAGGGGCGTGTGATTGACGCCGATATCCACCACGTCGAGCCCGGTGGAGAGCACGCCGGTCGCGAAGGCCTCCTTGAGCGCCCCCGACGACGTGCGGTTGTCCATCCCGAGCGCGACCGCGTGGCCGCCACCCCGCTTCACCAGGGTGCCGTAGGCCCGGCCCACCAGCTCGAACACGGGCGGCGTGATGTCGATGCCCACCTTGCCGCGCACGTCGTAGGCGCGGAACACGTACGGGTTCAGCTCGACCATCAACGTCAGATGACCGCGATCGCTTCGATCTCGATCAGCCACTCCGGCATGGCGAGGGCGGCCACCGCGACCAGCGTGGAGGCGGGCGACTTCTTGCCGAGGAACTCCTCGCGGATGGCGGCCAGATCGGCGCGATGCCGGATGTCGGTGAGGTACGTGTTGATCTTGACGATGCTGTCCATGGTGCCGCCGCCCGCCTCGACCTGCGCCTTCAGTGCCTGGAAGGTGGCGCGGGCCTGCGCCTTGAAGTCCCCGCGGTGGGCCGGCCCGCCCTTGTCGTCGTAGGCGACCTGTCCCGCGATGTAGAGAATGGTCTGGGCGCCGGTGACCTTCACGGCCTGCGAGTACCCGGGCGGATCCCAGACTCCGGGGGCGGCGTAACGCTGGATGGAGGCGGCCATACGATCTCCTCTGATCGGTGATGGGAGTGTCGGTGCTTGAGGTACTATAGCGCGAACGGATTAAAGACGATGCCCACCGAGTTCGTGCTCGTCCACGGCGCCATGCACGGCGCGTGGTGCTGGGAAGACGTCGCGGCGCGCCTCACCGAGAAGGGGCACCGGGTGGTGGTGCCGGAGCTGCCCGGACACGGCCGCCGCGCCGCGGAGGTGCGTCACGCGGGGGTGGAGGCCTACGGGCGCGCGGTGGCGGATGCGATGGCGCACGCCGGCGTGAGCCGCGCGGTGCTGGTCGGCCACTCCATGGGCGGGCTCGTCATCGCCCGGGCGGCCGAGCTGGCTCGGCCGCGCATCGCGCGTCTGGTGTTCCTCGCCGCGGTGGTTCCGGCCCACGGCCGCAGCATCGCGGAGACGAACATGACCGCGCCCGCCCGCGCGGCCCTCCGGGCGCAGATCACCGGCCGCGGCGACGGGACCTTCCACCACTCGGCGGAGACCGCGTGGGCCCGGTGGATGGGGGATCTGCCACGGGCCGATCCGCGGGTGGCCCGCGCGATCGCGCGGCTGACCCCGCAGGCGGCGCGGCCGTTCTTCGAGCGGGTGGACCTCCGGCGCTTCGACACGCTCGCCATCCCGCGTACCTACATCCGCTGCCTGCGCGACGCGGCGGTGATCCCGTCGCGGGCCGCCGCCATCGCGGCGCGGCTCGGGGTCACCCCCGTGGACCTGGATTGCGCCCACGATGCGATGCTCTCGCAGCCGGACGAGCTGGCGCGCCTCCTCACCCGCCTCACCTAGCCCCCCGGAGAGCCCCATGGACGACGCCCTCAAGGAGAAGACGCGCCAGACCGCCCGAATGCTGTTCCACTCCCTCAAGGGCGGGGTGGGCTTCGACACGTGGAAGAAGTTCGACGCGGAGCTCGCGCGCGAGCTCAGCATGTTCTTCACCGGCACGCTCTACAGCCGCGAGGTCATCTCCCAGAAGCAGCGCGAGCTGTGCGCAGTGGCCTCGCTCACCGTGCTCAATCGCCGCAACGAGGTGCGCGCCCACATCCACGCCGCGCTCAACGTGGGGGCGACCCGGCCGGAGGTGGCCGAGGTGATCTTCCAGCAGGTCACCTACGGCGGCATGCCGGTGGTGGTGGAGGCCCTCGAGGTGTTCAAGGAGGTCCTGCAGGAGCGGGGCGAGTGGACCGAGTGACGATGCACGAGGAGGTGACGGCGGCCATCGCGGCGGCGCGCGCGGCGGGTGAAGTGGCGATGCGCTACTACGTTGGCGGCTTCGAGGTCACCATCAAGCCCGACCAGACCCCGGTCACCCAGGCCGATCGCGAGGCGGAGCAGGCGATCAAGCGGGTGCTGGGGCGGGCTTTTCCGAACCACGGGTTCCTGGGCGAGGAGCTCGGCGAGGAGGGGCCCCGGGACCGGCGGTGGATCATCGATCCGATCGACGGCACCAGGAACTTCATCCGGCGCATCCCGATCTGGGCGGTGCTGATCGGCCTCGAGGAGGCCGGCGAGGTGACCGCGGGCGTCGTCTTCAATCCGGCCAGCGACGACCTCTTCTGGGCGCGCCGGGGCGACGGCGCCTGGGCCGACGGCGAGCGCCTCCGCGTGTCCGGGTGCGCCGCGCTGAAGGACGCCTTCCTGCTGCACTCCGATCTCCACCTCCTCCGCGAGGCCGGCTACTGGGACCGCTTCGTGCGGATGCTCGACGCCTGCGGCCGCTCGCGCGGCTTCGGCGACTACTACGGCTACGGCCTGGTGGCCTCCGGCAAGGCGGAGATCTACCTGGAGACGGACCTCAAGCCCTGGGACGTCGCGCCGGTGAAGATCCTGGTGGAGGAAGCGGGCGGCCGGCTCACCGACTTCGCCGGCACGCCCACCATCTACAGCGGCTCGGTGCTCGCCACCAACGGCCACCTCCACGACCTGGCGCTCGCCTGCCTGTCCCCTGTCCCTTCCGGGGAGAGGGGAGGGTGAGGGGGCCAGGTTGCGACTCAATCCCTTTCGCGCGATCCGCCCCGAGCCCGCGCTGGCCTCCCGCATCGCCTCGCCGCCCTATGACGTCGTCAGCCGGAGCGAGGCGGCGGCCCTGGCCCGGGACAACCCGCTCTCGTTCCTCCACGTCGGCCGCGCCGAGATCGACCTGCCCGAGACGGTGGCCCCCCACGACCCGCGCGTCTACCGGCAAGCGCGGCGGGCCCTTGATCGCCTCGTGGCCGCGGGCGCATTGCGGCACGATGACCGGCCGGCGCTGTACCTCTACCGGGAGGTGATGGCGGGCCGCGCGCAGACCGGCGTCGTCGGCGGCGTGCACGTGGACGACTACGAGGCCGACGTCATCCGCAAGCACGAGACGACCCGGCCCGACAAGGAGGACGATCGTACCCGCCACCTGCTCGCGCTCGAGGCGCACGCCGAGCCGGTGCTGCTCCTCTACCGGGGCCGGCCGGAGATCGACCGCCTCGTGGTCGCCGCGACCGCGGCGCCGCCGCTCTACGATTTCGTCACCGCCGACGGGGTGACACACACCGTGTGGCGCCTGGACGATCCCCGCCCCTACCAGCGGGCCTTCGGCGACGTGGCCCATGCCTACGTGGCCGACGGCCACCATCGCTCGGCCGGCGCGTGGCGCGCCGCGCGCGAGCTGCGGGCCGCGCACGCCGGGCCAACCGGCGAGAAGGAGTACGAGTGGTTCCCGGCGGCGCTCGTGCCGGCCGACCAGCTCCGCATCCTCGCCTACAACCGCGTGGTGATAAATCTGGCCGGGCGCGTCCCGGCGGACGTGCTCGCCGAGCTGGGGCGGGTCGGCCGGCTGGCCGTCACCGACGAGCCGGTGCCGCCGCGCCCGGCCACGTTCTGCGTCTATCCGGGCGGCCGCTGGCACCGGCTCGAGCTGGCGGAGAGCTCACTCGATCGCGCCGATCCGATCCGCGCCCTCGACGTCTCGCTGCTGCAGGAGCGCGTGCTGGGCCCGGTGCTGGGCATCACCGACCAGCGCACCGACACGCGCATCGACTTCGTGGGCGGCATCCGGGGCCCGGGGGCGCTGGCCGCGCGGGTGGACTCGGGCGAGGCGGCGCTGGCGATCTCGCTCCACCCCACCACGGTGGAGCAGCTCATGGCCGTCTCCGACGCGGGCCACGTCATGCCGCCCAAGAGCACCTGGTTCGAGCCGAAGCTCCTGAGCGGGCTCTTCGTCCACCCGTTCGAGTGAGGCCACGGGGAAACATGACGGGGAGTTGATCGGTTACGGATTATGATCACTCCGATGCGACTCTACATCCTGGCGGCGGCCCTCGGCGGGCTCGTGACCGCCGCGGGCGCCGGGGCCCAGGCCTCCGACCCGGTGCTCCTCGAGGAGCTCACCTGGACGGAGGTCCGCGACGCGGTCCGGGCCGGCAAGACGACCATCATCGTCCCCGCGGGCGGGACCGAGCAGAACGGCCCGCACATGGCGCTCGGCAAGCACAACGCGCGGGTGAAGGTCCTCTCCCGGGACATCGCGCGGATGCTCGGCGACGCGCTGGTGGCGCCGGTGATCGCCTACGTGCCGGAAGGCGGCATCACGCCGCCCACCGCCCACATGCGCTATCCCGGCACCATCACCGTGCCGGAGGAGGCGTTCCGGAAGGTGCTCGAGTTCGCGGCCCGCAGCTTCAAGCTGCACGGCTTCCGGAACATCGTCCTGCTCGGCGACCACGGCTCGACCCAGGCCGGACAGCGGGCGGTGGCCGCGCGGCTCAACCGCGAATGGGCGTCCACCGGGGTTCGCGTGCACGCGATCGAGGAGTACTACCGGGCCGCCGAGATCGAGGTACCGCGGCTGCTCCGGGCGCGCGGGTACTCCGACGCCGAGCTGGGCCGGCACGCCGGGCTCACCGACACCGCGCTGATGCTGGCCCTCGACGCGCGCATGGTCCGCGCGGATCGGCTGCGCCCGGGAAGCCCGGGCGACGGCGTGGACGGTGACCCCACCCGCGCCACCGCCGAGCTGGGCCGGCCGGGGGCCGAGCTGATCGTGAGCCGGACGGTGGATGCGGTCCGGAAATCCATCACGCATCGCTGAGGAGACGAAACGCATGGTTGCCAAGCCCGGCTGGATCGCTGCGATCGTGTGCGTATGGGCGGGGGTCGCCGCCGCGCAGGGCGCGCGCCCCGTCGAGACGGTGCCGGGCATGCCACCGGTGCCGGATCCCACCAACCTCTACAGCGAGACGCGGGCGCACAAGCTGAGCCCGGCGACCGCGGGCGCGCTGCCGCGCATCTACGTGCCCAACCGACAGAGCAACGACGTGACCGTGATCGACCCCGCCACCATGAAGGTGGTGGACCGCTTCGCGGTGGGCATCCACCCGCAGCACGTGGTGCCCTCGTGGGACCTGAAGACGCTGTGGGTGACCAACAACGCGGAAGGGCGGCCCGACGGCAGCCTCACCCCCATCGACCCCACCACCGGCAAGCCGGGCGAGACCATCATGGTCGAGGACCCGTACAACATGTACTTCACGCCGGACGGGAAGTCCGCGATCGTGGTGGCGGAGGCGCTCAAGCGGCTCGACTTCCGCGATCCCCACACGATGGCGCTGCAGTACTCGATCGAGGTGCCCCGGTGCAAGGGCGTCAACCACGCGGACTTCTCCATCGACGGGCGCATCGCGATCTTCACCTGCGAGTTCCAGGGCAGCCTCGCCCGCGTCGATCTCGTCACCCGGCGGGTGCTGGGCTACCTCAAGCTGTCGCGGGGCGGGATGCCGCAGGACATCCGCGTCTCCCCCGACGGCACCCACTACTTCGTGGCGGACATGAAGGCAGGCGGCGTCTTCGTGATCGACGGCGCCACCTTCACCGAGACCGACTTCATCAAGACCGGGATCGGCACCCACGGGCTCTATCCTAGCCGCGACGGCACCAAGCTCTACGTGGCCAACCGCGGCACCCCCCACGTGTACGGGCCGCCCAAGGGCAAGGGGAGTGTCTCGGTGATCGATTTCGCCACACGCCAGATCGTGACCACCTGGCCGATCCCGGGCGGGGGCAGCCCCGACATGGGCAACGTGAGCGTGGACGGCAAGGTGCTGTGGCTCTCCGGGCGCTTCGACAACGTCGTGTACGCCATCGACACCGCCACCGGCGAAGTCCGCAGCATCCGGGTCGGCCGTGAGCCGCACGGGCTCACGGTGTGGCCGCAGCCCGGCCGTTATTCCCTGGGTCACACGGGCAACATGCGCTGACGCGGGCGGCGAGAAGGGTCCAGCTGCGAGGCGGCGCCCGAAGGTCGCGCGCGAGGCGTACTTTCTGTACGTTGAGCGCGCGATCGAGGGCGCCCCACTCCCGCAGATGGGCCCTTATCGGCGCCCGCGGGGGCGGGTGCTCACACTGAAGAGGAGCCAGCTCAGGGCGACCGCCAGCGGGGCCGCGCCGAAGGGGAGGGTGTAGGAGCCGGTCAGGTCGTAGAGGAACCCCGCCGCCGCCGGCCCGATCGCGGCGCCCAGGCGCCAGCCGAGCGTCAGCACCCCCATGATGGCCCCGATGGCCCGGACGCCGAACACCTCCGGGATCACCTTCGCGACCATGGTGTCCGAGGCGGCGAAACCGGCGCCGAACACCACCAGCGAGGCCAGCAAGGCCGGGCGCGACGGCAACCACAGGAGCGCGATCAGCGCGACGATCTCGAGGACGTAGGCCGTCCCGATGGTCGCGCGCGTCCCGAGCCGGTCGGACACGAAGCCCGCGGTGAGCCGGCCGGCCACCGATCCGATGCCGTAGGCGGTCAGGGCGAGCGAGGCGTCGGCCAGGCTCACGCCCTGGTCCCGCGCGAACGGGACCGCGTGCACCGACATCATGAGGGCGAGCCCGCCGAGGAGCAGCCAGGAGAGGTTGAGGCCCCACTGCCGGGGGTCGCCGAGCGACTGGCGCAGCGTCACGCCGTCGCCCGGCCCATGGCCGGCCGGGCCGGGCGCGGCGTGGTGCAGGTGTCGCCGCTCGGCGGGCCGGGGCAGGCGCACCGTGATGGCCGCACAGAAGCTCAGCAGCCCGCAGCCGCCGCCCAGGACCAGGTACGCGGCGCGCCACCCCAGCTCGGTGATGAGCCACGCGGCGAGCGGACCGCCCGTGATGTAGCCCAGATTGAAGCCCACCAGGACCAGGGCCAGCGCGAGCCCGCGCCGCTCGTCGAACCAGTGGGTGACGGTGGCGGTGCTCAGCAGGTAGAAGCTCGACATCCCCACGCCGCCCAGGAGCCCGACCAAGGCGTAGAGCTGCCAGAGCGCGCCCACCACCGCGACGAGCGCGAAGGCGGCGCCGGCCAGGGTCACCGTCACCACGAGCAGCAGCCGGGGCCCGCGCCGGTCGGCGAGCGCGCCGATCCCGAAGCCGGCCACGCCGCCCACCAGCAGGTTGACCGACAGCGCGGCGGAGATCGCGCCGCGGCTCCAGCCGAAGTGCTCCGCGAGCACGGGCAGGAAGACGCCGTAGGCGGCCAGCGGCGTGGAGATGCCGTAGGTGACCACGAAGAGCGCCGCCACGATCAGCCAGCGGCGGGTGTCCGGACGCGCCATCAGGTCGCGATCGGGCCGGGCGCGCCGGAGGTCAGATGGGCCGCGTTCGTCGCAGCAGGTAGCGGTGCTCGCCTTCCATCACGAGGTCGCCCGCCTGGTTGTGTACGGTGGCGCGCATGACCACGACCCCGGTGGTGCGCCCGGGCTCGAGCGCGGTGATGGTGAGCGCCGGATACACGGTGTCCCCCACGTAGACCGGCTTGAGGAAGCGGGACGACTGCTCGAGGAACGCGATCAGGGAGTCCCCGATCGCGTGCGGGAAGAGGCCGGCGCCGGCCGCGGCCTGCGCGGTGACCAGGAGCCCGTGGGCGAGGAGATCGCGATGGCCGTGGGTGCGGCAGTACTCGCGGTCGTAGTGGATCGGATGGTTGTCGGCGGAGGCGAGCTGGAACGCGGCGAAGAGGGCCTCGGTCATGGTGCGCGAGGGGTTGACGAAGCGCTCGCCCAGCTGCAGATCTTCGAACCCGCGCGGCTCGACGAGCCGGTGCGCGCCGGGCGTGAAGGCCGGATCGCGCATGGACGCTTCCCGGTCGGCCGCGCTCAGCGCGCCGGCGCGGGCGCGGCGGCGGGCGCGGTGGACGGGACGCGTCCGGGCAGCAGCGAGACGAAGAGCGTGGTGAGGGACGAGATCCCCGCCATCATCAGGAGCAGCGTGGTGAAGCCCGCCGCCTTGACCGTCGGGCCCAGCAGGTAGACCGCCAGCGCGCTGACCCCGAAGGAGACCGCGAGGCGCATGCCGGCCACCCGGGAGCGCATCCGATCGTCCACGTACTGCACGATCATGGCGTCGATGAACGGGATCGCGCCGAACACGAACACCATGAACAGGACCATGAAGGCGTAGAGCGCCCAGCCTTCCGAGCGGGCCGCCAGGACGAAGAGCGGGACCTGGGCGGCCACGATGGGCAGGTAGACGTACTTGAGCGGGTAGCGGTCGATCAGCTTCCCCACCACGAGCTGGGCGAGCGAGGCCACCGCGTACACCACCGCGAGGAGCATGCCGAGGGTGGCCGGATCCTCGACCAGGCCGCGGAGCCGCTCGGCCAGGAGCTGGTTGTTGCCGTTGGTGGTGAAGTTGAAGATCATGCTGCCCGAGACCGCGGCCAGCGACATCACGAGGAAGATCCGGGCCATCAGCGAGGCGGGCAGCTCCACGTGGCGCCGCGGCTTCCGGGCGGGGGCCATCTCCTCGCGCGGCACCACCACGGCGAAGAGCACCCCGCAGGCGATCGCGAGCAGGGACGGCACCACGAAGGCCATGCGCCAGCCCATCTGCTGCACGAGGAACCCGGTCAGGATCGCGGCCACCGCGATGCCGAGGTTGCCGGCGAGGCCGTTGAGCCCGATGGTGAAGCCCGGGCGGGTCGAGTTCTGCACGATCATCGGGATGCCCACCGGGTGGTAGATCGACGCGAAGGCCCCCATGACGGTGAGGGCGCCCGCGAGCTGCCACGGCCGCTGCGCGGTCGCCACCAGCAGGCCCGCCGCGCCCAGGCCCAGGAAGAAGATCACCATCATGACGCGCCGGCCCCAGAGATCGCCCAGGCGCCCCGCGGGCAGGGAGCCGAGCCCGAACATCACGAAGGCGCCCACGGTGTAGGGCATGAGGTCCTGCCAGAGCATCCCCCACTGCGTCGCGATCGCCGAGACCGCGGTCGCGAAGATCAGCAGGAAGAGATGGTCCATGGCGTGGCCGACGTTCAGGAGCAGCGCGGTGGGGCTCGTGTTCGACATGGAGCGATCGGTCTCCGCTACTCTGCGGGATGTGTGAGCTTGGCGTAGAGCATACCGTACCGCGCGGTCCGACCGGCGCTCATTCGACGCGCGGCAGGTGGCGCAGCGCCTCCTGGACCTGCTCGGCCGGATACTCGTAGTCCTGGAGCTTCCCCGCCAGATACGTCTCGTAGGCGGAGAGATCGAGGAAGCCGTGGCCGCAGAGGTTGAACACGATGGTCCGGCGCTTGCCCTCCCGCTTCGCGGCGAGCGCCTCGTCGATGGCGCCGCGCACCGCGTGAGCCGCCTCCGGGGCGGGCAGGATCCCTTCGGCGCGCGCGAACCGGACCGTGCAGATGAGCGGGGCCATGCCGTGGTAGCGCAGGCCGCCCGCGTGCACCGGCGCGGGGACGAAGCGGTGGCCGAGCGTGTGCACCAGACTACCGGGCGCCTGCGAAGGCTCGCCGCGCCAGCGTGATGATGTACTCACGGCCCCAGCGTACCTTGCCGTCGGCCGGCGTGACGTAGCCGCGGTACAGATCGATGAGATCCTGGCGGAACGCGCTCGCCTTCTCTGGCGGAAGCGCCCGGTACGCGCGATGCGTGGGGCCGAACCACTCGATGAAGAGCTCGGCGAGCTGCTCGGGGGTGTCCATGAACTCGGGACAGTCGTGTCGCTCGAATCGATAGTCCGTGAACGACGGGCCGAGCAGGTGCGTCACGTGTCGCTCGTCGCCCCACTGCAAGGGGCTCGGCACGCCCGGCGGCGGCGGAATGTAGCCGTTGACGACCTTGAACATGCGGCCGGCGCCGCCCTCTCGCGTCCACGCCTGGATCGCGATGCGACCCCCCCGGCTCGTCACCCGGGCGACCTCGCTGGCCACCCGCTGTTGATCGGGCGCGAACATGAGGCCGCACGAGGATACGACGACATCGAACGCGCCGTCCGCGAATGGAAGATTCTCGGCGTCTCCTTCCTGCCACGTGATGTCGCCGTATCCTTCGTCGGCCGCGCGGGCCTGGGCCACGACGAGGAGCTCCGGGGTGAGGTCCAGTCCGGTGACCACCGCGCCGCGCGCGCGGGCCATGAGCGCGGTGTTCCCGGTCCCGCACGCGACGTCGAGCACCCGCTCGCCGGCGCGGATCCGTGCGCTCCGCACGACATGGTCGGCCACCGCCTGGATGCCAGCGGCGATCCGGTCGTAGTCGCCGGACGCCCAGATCGCCCGGTGTGTCTGCTTGAGCTCGCTGAAGTCTGGCATGCGTCCCCCTCGATTCTTCGATCCGCGGTCGGCCCGGGACGGGTCGACTATAACGCGTGCGCGGCGAGGCGGGCAACGAACCGCCGGTCGGTCGCCGGCGAGATACGGGGCAAGCGAGCCCGGCTTGACGGCACGGGGTGGTGCCGTGATACTCCCTCCATGCTCGGCGACGATGGCCTCGACCTGCTCTTCCGCACCGCGCGCACCCACAAGGTCTGGCTCGACCGGCCGGTGCCGGACGACCTCCTGCGGCGGGTCTACGACCTGGCGCGGCTCGGGCCCACCAGCGCCAACTGCAGCCCGATGCGCGTGCTGTTCCTGACGTCGCGCGAGGCCAAGGAGCGGCTGCGGCCCGCGCTGAATCCGGGCAACGTGGACAAGACCATGCAGGCGCCGGTGACCGCCATCATCGGCCACGCGGTGGACTTCTACGATGAGCTGCCGCGCCTGTTCCCCGCCGCCGACATGCGCGCGAACTTCGCGGGCAAGCCCGAGTTCGCGGCGGTCACCGCCTTCCGCAACGGCAGCCTGCAGGGCGCCTATCTCATGCTGGCGGCGCGGGCGCTCGGCCTCGACTGCGGCGGCATGTCGGGGTTCGACAACGCCAAGGTGGACGCGGAGTTCTTCCCGGAGGGGCGGGTGAAGTCCAACTTCCTGTGCAACCTTGGCTACGGCGACGCGAGCCGGCTCACCCCGCGCGGGCCGCGCCTGTCGTTCGACGAGGTCTGCCACATCTTGTAGGAGGACGATCCGATCATGGCATCCAAGCTCCTGGGCGCCCACGTCAAGCGCAAGGAAGATCCGCGCCTGATCACGGGCGCGTCGCAGTACGTCGCCGACATCGCGATGCCCGGCATGCAGCACGTGGCCTTCGTGCGGAGCCCGCACGCGCACGCCCGGGTCCGGGGGATCACGAGCGCCGCCGCCGCGAAGCTCCCGGGGGTGGTGGCGGTGGTGACCGGCCTGGATCTCCAGGCCCATGTCGCGCCGATTCCCAGCGCGACGGTGTCCGCCGAGGGCGGCACCGCGGGCGAGGTGAAGCTCGGGCGCCAGCACTACCCGCTCTCGGTGGACCGGGTGCGCTACGTGGGCGAGCCGGTGGCCGCGGTGATCGGGACCTCCGCCGAGGCCGCGATGGACGCGGCGGGCCTCGTCGTGGTGGACTGGGAGCCGCTGCCCGCGGTGGCCGACCCCTTCGCCGCGATGGCGGACGGGGCGCCCCAGCTCTTCGACGACGCGCCGAAGAACATCGAGCACACCAACACGATCAAGTCGGGTGATCCCGACTCCGCGTTCCGCACGGCGCACAAGATCGTGAAGCAGCGCATGAACAGCCAGCGGCTCTCCGGCATTCCGATGGAGACGCGCGCGGTGCTGGCCGCGCCCGACTTCGCGAGCGGCGGGCTCACGGTGTGGGCCACGCATCAGGCGCCCCACGTGCTCCGCGGCGGCCTGGCCGACGCGCTCCGCATGCCCCAGAACCAGGTCCGGGTGATCTGCCCGGAGGTGGGCGGCGGCTTCGGCGTGAAGTTCGGCACGTATCCGGAGGACGTGACGGTGGCCGCGCTCGCGCGCCTCCGGAAGGTCCCGCTGCGGTGGATCGAGAGCCGGGTCGAGCACATGACCGGCACCACGCACGGCCGCGCCCAGATGACGGACCTGGAGGCCGCGGTGGACGCCGAGGGACGCATCCACGGCCTCCGCATGCACGTGGTGGCCGACATCGGCGCCTACCCGGTCTTCACGTTCATTCCCGACCTCACCCTGATGATGGGCGTGGGCGTGTACCACGTGAAGAACGTGGAGCTCACGAGCACGTGCGTGTTCACCAACACCACGTCGGTGGCCGCCTACCGCGGCGCGGGCCGGCCGGAGGCCGCCTACTACCTCGAGCGGCTGGTGGACTGCATCGCGATGGACCTGGGCAAGCCGCCCGAGGACGTGCGCCGGGTCAACTTCATCCCGCCCGGCGCGTTTCCCTACGCCGCGCCCACCGGGCAGAACTACGACAGCGGCGAGTATGCGCGCGCGCTGGCCAAGAGCCTCGAGGTGTCGAAGTACACCACGCTCCGCGCCGAGCAGCGCGAGCGGATCGCGGCCAACGACCGGACGCTCCTCGGCATCGGCATGGCCTGCTACGTCGAGATGTGCGGCTTCGGCCCGTACGAGAGCGCGATGATCCGGGTCGAGCCGAGCGGGACGGTGACCGCCTACACCGGCGCCTCCGCCCACGGGCAGGGCCACGAGACCACGTTCGCGCAGCTCATCGCCGATTACCTGGGGGTGGACTTCGACCAGGTCGTGGTGCGCCACGGGGATACCACCGGCGCGCCGATGGGGTTCGGCACCGGCGGCAGCCGCAGCCTGGTGGTGGGCGGCTCGGCCATGGTGAAGGCGGCCGAGAAGGTCCAGGAGCGGGCCCGCCGCATCGCGGCCGCGGATCTCGAGGCCGCGTTCGAGGACGTGGTGGTCACCGACGGGCGCTATCACGTCAAGGGCTCGCCGGCCAAGAGCCTGACCCTGGCCCGGATCGCCGAGAAGGCCTACGGCGAGGGGCTGCCCGCCGGGATGGAGCCGGGGCTCGAGGCCACCGAGTACTTCCGCCCGCCGCAGCTCGTGTATCCGTTCGGCGCCCACGTGGCGGTGGTGGAGGTGGACCGCGACACCGGCCGGGTCACGCTCCGCGACTTCACCTCGGTGGACGACTGCGGCGTGCGCGTCAGCCCGCTCCTGGTGGACGGGCAGGTGCACGGCGGCATCGCCCAGGGCGTGGCCCAATCACTGCTCGAGGAAGTCGTCTACAGCGCCGACGGCCAGCTCGTCACCGGCACGCTCATGGACTACGCGGTCCCGCGCGCGGAGGACCTGCCGTTCTTCGTGACGGACCAGACCGTCACCCCGTCGCCGTTCAACCCGCTGGGCGCGAAGGGCATCGGCGAGGCCGCGACCATCGGGTCCACGCCCGCGGTGGTCAACGCGGTGGTGGACGCGTTGAAGCCGTTCGGCGTGCGACACCTCGACATGCCACTGCGGCCCGAGCGGGTGTGGCAGGCGATGCAGAAGTAGCCCCTCAGGGGGACGGTTGCAGCACGAGCGTCGGGACACCGCAGGTCCCGTCGCGCACCGTGAAGACCTGGGTGCCCGGCTTGCGGCCGGGCCGGGCGTCGGAGACGTCGACACCGGCCGAGCGCAGGCGGGCGATCGCCGCCGCCGGGTCATCCGTTCGCCACGAGAGGCCCCAGAGCCGGTCGGGCCCGGCGGACACCCCGGCGTGGAGATCGTGGGCCAGCTCCACGATCAGATCCCCGCAGCGGAAGAACATGAGCCGCGCGCCCCACGCGGGATTCGACCGGTCGAGCCGCATGTCGAGGCCGAGGCGCGCGCCGTAGAGCGCGGCGGCCCGCTCGGGATCGGGCGTGCGGATCACCACGTGGTCGAGCCCGGTGACCTCGCCGGGCGAGGGGGGCAACGGGGCGGGCGGCGGCGCATCGCGCTGGATGAAGAACAGGCGCACGCCGTGGGTCGCCGCCGTCGCGGCGCGCGTGCGGCGCCAGCGGCGGCGGGCGCCGGTGGCGCGGTCCACGCTCTCCGCGGCGGCGACCGGCTCGGGCTCGAGGCCGAGCCGGGTGAGGCGGCGGTGCGCACGCTCGACGTCGTCCACCGCGAAGGCCAGGCTGGCGAGCCCTTCGCCCTGCGCGTCGAGGACCGCGCGCAGGCGCTCCGCGCCGGGGCCATGGCCCACGGGCGCGATCAGCTCCGCGGCGACGTTGGCGAGCTGGAAGATCGCGGTCTCGGCCCCGCCCCCGGCCGCCTCCGCGCGCCAGCACGGGCGGCGGCCGAGCAGCCGCTGGTAGGTGGCGAGCCCGGCGTCGAGATCGCGCACCGCGATGACCACGTGGTCGAGCGCGGCAATCACGCGACGATCCGGTCGCAGGCCTCGGTGGCAGGCACGGTGCGGGAAGTGTAGCATCGTGCCGATGAGCCAGCCGATCTCCGCGGCCGATCCGTATCCGCGCCGGCGCGTGGCGGTGCTCGATATCGAGATGGCCTACGTGGACGCGGGTGCGGGCGACCCGGTGGTGTTCCTCCACGGCAACCCGACGTCGTCCTACCTCTGGCGCAACGTGATCCCCCACGTCGAGGCGGTGGGCCGCTGCCTGGCGCCCGACCTGGTCGGCATGGGCGACTCGGGCCCGGCGCCCGCGGGCTCCTACCGCTTCGTCGATCACACGCGCTATCTCGACGCGTGGTTCGAGCGCCTCGCGCTGCGCGGGGTGACGCTCGTGGTGCACGACTGGGGCTCGGCGCTGGGCTTCCACTGGGCGCGGCGGCATCCGGAGCGGGTGCGCGGGGTGGTCTACATGGAGGCCCTCGTCCGCCCGGTGACGTGGGACGAGTGGCCGGAGGCGGCCCGGAAGATCTTCCAGGCGCTGCGGTCCCCCGCCGGCGAGGAGATGGTGCTCCAGAAGAACGTGTTCGTGGAGCGGATCCTCCCCGCGAGCGTGCTCCGCGGGCTGACCGAGGCGGAGATGGCGGTCTACCGCCGGCCGTTCCTCGCGCCCGGCGAATCGCGGCGCCCGACGTTGACCTGGCCCCGGCAGATCCCGATCGACGGCGAGCCCGCCGACGTCGTGGCGATCGTGGACGCCTATGCCCGATGGCTGGCGGCGAGCGATCTGCCCAAGCTCTTCGTCAACGCGGATCCGGGCGTCATCCTCACCGGACCGCAGCGGGAGTTCTGCCGAACCTGGCCCAACCAGCAGGAGATCACGGTGCGGGGGAGCCACTTCATCCAGGAGGACTCGCCGCGCGAGATCGGCGAGGCGGTGGCCGACTTCGTGCGGCGGTTGCCGCGCTGACCTCGCGCCCCCTCACCCTGAGGGGTGGTCTACCGCAGGAACTCGCGGATGACGCGCAGGAACTCGTCGAGGCGGTCGTGGTGCAGCCAGTGGCCGGCGCGGTCGAAGCCGACGACGCTTGCGTGGCGGAACGGCTCGAGGCGCCCGTCCTCCGCGGGATTTCCGGACTTGCTCTCCTTGCCGTAGAGCAGCAGCGTCGGGCAGGCGATGCGCGAGTAGAGCAGCGCGAGGTCTCGCGCGCGCATGTCGTAGGGCGGGAACACCCGCACGTAGTTGTCGAACTTCCAGCTGTACGTCCCGTCCTCGTTCTGGTTCACCCCGTGCACGGTGAGGTGCCGCGCCTGCTCGGCGGAGAGATGCGGGTTCTCCTCCTGCATGCGGTGGAAGGCGTCCTCGATCGACGGGTAGCGCCGCGGGAGCCGGCCCGCCAGGTTGCGCTGCTCGCGGACCCACTCGCCCATCCGCTGCGCGATGGTCCTGGCCGAGCGCTCGGCACGGGTCTGCGGCGAGGGCCCCAGGCCCTCGATGGAGACCAGCCGCGCCACCATCTCCGGGTAGATCCCGGCGTAGCGGAGCGCGATGTTGCCGCCGAGCGAGTGGGCCACGATCGTGACCGGGGCCAGCCGCTGGCCGTGGATGAGCTGGGCCAGGTCGTAGATGTAGCCGGCCATCGAGTAGCTGCCGTCGGCGGACCACTGGCTGTCGCCGTGGCCGCGGAGGTCCGGCGCGATGACGTGCCAGTCGTCGCGGAGCGCCGCTGCGGTCCAGTCCCAGTTGCGGCAGTGGTCGCGTCCGCCGTGGATCAGCAGCAGCGTCGGCTTGTCGGGGTTGCCCCAGTCGACGTAGTGCAGGCGGAGGCGCTGCGAGAAGAACGTGTGGGACGCGGGGCCGGGCATGGAGTCGGGCATGGTGTCGCTCAGGGGGCTGTTCCCGCCAGGAGGTAGTCCACCGCGCGGCGGTGGCTCTCGAGCAGGCCGTCGAGCCGCGCGGGCTCGCCCCGGCCCCACCCGCACTCGGTGGCCACGCCGAACCCGCCGCCCACCGCGGCGCGCGCGGTGTCCATGCGCCGGCGATCGCCCTCGGCGTCGCCGTGGTGGATGAGCCCCAGGTACAGCCGCGTGCGCTCGGGCAGCCGCAGGCCGCGGAGCGGGGCGAAGTACGCGGCGTCGTCGCGCTCGCGCGGCACCGGCAGGTGGATGAAGTCGAGCGGGCGCCTCGCCGCGGCGACGATGGCGCGGGTGAGCTCGGCGAGCACGCCCGCGTCGGTCGGCATCACGAGGTGCTGGTCGGCCGGGCTGCCGTAGCAGAGGTGGTAGCCGAGCTCGACGTTGGCGGGCACCGCGGCCCCCAGGCGCTCGAGCAGCGCGAAGATCCGCGCCTTGTAGTCGGCGGGACGAGACGGGAAGTAGCTCTCGAACACCAGCACCTCCTGGCAGATGTCCCACTGGATGCTGAGCTCGCGGTGGGGGATGGCGGCCGTGATGTCGTCGAGCGCCCGGAGCAGCGAGCGCTCGTAGACCCGCAGGTAGTCGTCGTGCGCGCGCGGGCTCACGTACATGCAGGCGCTCGACATGGCGGTGGGCAGGCAGACCTGGAAGCGCAGCCCCGGCGGCACCACGCCCTCGCGACGCAGCCGCGTGAAGACGGCCCAGGACTCGCGGGCGGCCTCCGCGTAGCCGGTCGGGAACTGGACGGAGTCGGGATCCACGCCCGGCCGGAAGCGCAGGAGATCGGTGCGGCGCAGCAGCGAGCCGTCCCACTGGCGCAGCTCGAGCAGCCCCGCGTCCGGGTCCACCTCCATGGCGGGATGGCGCTCGAGCATGGTCCGCTGCCAGTAGATCCAGCGCCGGCGCTCCCCGGTCTCGCCGTCGGGCATGCGCGCGAGCACCGGGCCGAGCGCGGCGGAAAGTCGGCGGAACACGTCCTCGGCGGTGGCGAGCGGGACACTGCCGATCAGGTGCGCGAGCCCCGCCGCGCTCACCGGACCAGCGCCCCGCGCTCGAGCGTGGCCACGCGATCGGCCACCGCCTGGGCGACGGCCGCCTCCCGCTCGGTCAGCACGACCGTCGCGCCCGCTGCGCGGAGCGAGGCGATCAGCGCGGCGATCGCCGGGCGGTCCTCACGGGGCAGGCGGCCGAGCGGGCCGTCGAGGAGGAGGACGCGCGGCGCCAGGGCCAGGGCCTGGGCCAGCTCGAGGCGGGCGAGATCCGCGGCCGAGAGCCGGCGGAAGACGTCCTCGGTGGTGGCGAGCGGCACGCTGCCGATCAGGTGCGCGAGCCCCGCCGCGCTCACCGGACCAGGGCCCCGCGGTCGAGCGCGGCCACGCGATCGGCCACCGCCTCCGCGACGGCCGCCTCGCGCTCGGTCAGCACCACCGTCGCGCCCGCGGCGCGGAGCGAGGCGATCAGCGCGGCCATGCCGGGGCGATCCTCGAGCGGCAGGCGGCCGAGCGGGCCGTCGAGGAGGAG
>DATLFG010000065.1:0-5318 GCA_035524955.1 Candidatus Limnocylindria bacterium
GCCGCGCCGCCGAGCCCGAACGCGGCGAAGAAGGCCACGTTGCCGCCCTCGAGCACGCCCAGGCTGGCCGGCACCATGAAGCTGATGAACTTCACCCCGGTCGAGAACGCCTCGATGGTGAAGGCGACGGGCAGGGAGATCGGGATCGCGAGGAACCGCACGACCAAGTAGATCTCGATCGCCCCGAGGGCGAAGGCCGCGAAGTGCCACAGCACCGACACCGCGAGGCGCCGGGGGCGCTCCCGGTACAGGGCACGCACGGTGCGGTCGATGCCCTCGAGCTTCGCCTGGTGGTCCGCGCCGGGGCCGACCCCGAAGCGGGCGAGCAGCCGCCCCCCGCGCCCGGCCACCCCGTGGAGCTGCACGGCCACGAAGCCGCTCACGGCCAGGATCTCGACCACGAGCAGGCCGACCATCGTGACCAGCAGGCCGGATGGCGTCGGGACCAGCAGCCAGCCGACGATGACGCCCACGAGGAGGAGGATGGTCTGGCCGAGGACCACCGTCGTCTTGTCGACCACCACGGACGCGAGCCCGTCCGGGAGTGGCACCCCCGGACGCAGCAGGTACGCCTTCACCGGCTCGCCTCCCACCGACGCGGTCGGCGTGGCCAGGTTCACCGCCTCGCCGGCGAGCCGTGCGCCCAGGAGCCGGCCGAACGACCGCGGCGGGACGCGAAAGGTGTAGTGCCAGCCCAGGGTGTGCAGGAAGGTGGCCGCCGAGAAGGGAAAGAACAGGACGACGAGGAGCCGCCACGACAGCATCTCGAACGAGCTCCAGATGGCGGCAACCCCCACGCGGTGCACGAGGTACGCGATCACGCCGAGCCCGATCGCCACCAGGGCCGGCCGCACCAGGCGGGACATCACCGCCGCCGTCCACCGCCCGGAAGGTCCTGGCCCGCCCCCGCCTCATGGTCCTTGCCGCCGGCGCGGCCGCCGGGCATCATGGCCGCATGCGAGCTGCGGTCTTCCACGGAGCGGGCGACATCCGGCTGACTGACGTGCCCGATCCGCAGCCGGGGCGCGGGGAGGTGGTCGTCCGCGTGGAGCGCGCCGGCATCTGCGGGAGCGACGTCAACCGCTTCCTCCGCGGATCGCACCCCTGGCCGCCGCCGTTCATCATGGGACACGAGTTCTGCGGTGAGGTCGCCGAGGTGGGCCCGGCGGTGACGGGCTGGACGGCCGGCCAGCCCGTGGTGGTGGAGCCCACGCTTCCCTGCGGCACGTGCTTTCACTGCCGCGACGAGCACCCGAACCGCTGTGTGGACTTCGCGCGGCGCGGGATCACGGGCTCGGGCACCGACGGAGGCTTCGCGGAGTACGTGCGCGTGCCGGCCGCCCAGCTCCACCTGCGTCCGCCGGCGGTGTCTCCCGCCCTGGCCGCCATGGTCGAGCCCACCGCGGTGAGCGTGCACGGCTGGAACCGCGCGCATCTCGCGGCGCCGGACAGCGCCCTCGTCATCGGGCTCGGCAACATCGGGCTGCTCGCCGTGCTGGTGGCGCGCGCACGGGGGGCCCGCCGGGTCATCGCCGTGGGCAAGTACGCGCCGCGCGAGGCCCTGGCCCGCACGTACGGCGCCGACGTGGTGCTCTCTCCGGACAGCCCGCGGCTCGTCGACGAGATCCGCGAGGAGACCGGCGGCCTCGGCGCCGCGCTCGTGCTGGAAGCGGCAGGAACGGCGGCGAGCCTGCGCACCGCGGTCGCGGCGGCGCGCAAGGGCGGCACCGTGGTGATCCTGGGCGTGCTCCACGAGGAGGTGGCGCTCGACTACCGCGCCATCCTGATGAACGAGACCGAGATCCTCGGTTCCATCATCTACCGCCGGTCCGACTTCGCCGAGGCCATCGCCCTGCTCACCCACGCTCCGATCGACCTCGGCCGGCACGTCACCGCCGAGATCCCTCTCGACGCCATCCTCGCCCGGGGCTTCGTCCCGCTGACCGAGCGCCGGGCCGAGCACATCAAGATCCAGGTGCACGCCGGCTGAGCCGTCGCCCTCGGACGCTCGGGGGCGTCAGACCGCCCCGTCGGCCTCGAGGGCCTCGATCTCGGCATCGCCGTATCCGAGCTCGCGCAGGATCTCGCCCCGGTGCTGGCCGAGGAGCGGCGCGGGCGCGATCGTCGTCGGCGACGCCGAGAGCTTGACGGGGTTGCCCGCGGTCACGTAGCCGCCGCGCACGGGATGCTCGAGGTCCACGATCATCTCGCGCGCCCGGAGATGGGGATCGGCCAGGATCTCCCCGGTGTCGAGGCACGCGCCGCAGGGGACGCCGGCGCCGGCCAGGACCTTCATGACCTCGTGCTTGGAGCGCGACGCCGTCCACGCCTCGACCAGCGCGTCGACCTCCGCGCGGCGCTGCCAGCGGGCCTCCGCCGTCTCGTAGCGCGCGTCGCCAATCAGGTCGTCCCGCCCGATGGCCCGCAGGAGCGGATGCCACATCTGCTGCTGCGCGTAGATGAAGACGTAGTCGTTGGCGCCGCCGGGATGGCAGCGATAGATCGTGCCCGGCACCCCCGATCCGAGCTGGTTGCCCGTCCGCGTCATCGGCTGGCCCAGGCGCTGGTGGTCGCGCAGGCTGGTGCGGAGGATGTTGACCACCGCGTCCTGCATGGACACCTCGACCTCCTGCCCCTCACCGGTGGCCTGGCGCTGCATGAGCGCGGCGAGGATACCGATCGTGCAGTGCAGACCGGTGCCGGAGTCGCCGATGGACGCCCAGGTGTACGTCGGCGGCCCGTCCATCAACCCGGTGACACTCATCGCCCCGCCCATTGCCTGCGCGATCGGCTCGTAGCTCTTGTAGTCGCGGTACGGCCCGTACGAGCCAAAGCCCTTGATGGTCGCGTACACGAGGCGCGGGTTGATCTGCCGCAGGACCGGATAGCCGAAACCCAGGCGCTCGATGACGCCCGGCCCGAAGTTCTCCAGGAGCACATCCGCGCGGGCGATCAGGGCGCGGAAGACCTCCTGGCCCCGCGGCCGCTTCAGATTGACGGTGAGGCTGCGCTTGTTGGCGTTGAAGGCCAGGAAGAACAGGCTGTCCGCGTCGGACCGATCCCGGAGCGTGTGCCGGGCGATGTCGCCGCGCCCCGGCTCCTCGACCTTGATCACGTCGGCGCCGAGCCACGCCAGCATCTGGCCGCAGGACGGGCCGGCCTGGTTGTTGGTCAGATCGACGACGCGGATCCCCGACAGCGCGCGGCTCACCGCGTTGTCCTCCCGCCGGCATCGGTGGGGCGCCACCCCCGCTCCGCTCTCGTCATCGGCCCCTCCACAGGCGCGCGGTCGCGAGGTCCGCGCCCTCGCGCAGGGTGCGCAGCTTGGTCCACACCACGCTCTCCTCCACGAGCTGGGATCCGGCGAACGTGCCGAACCCGCAGTCCACGCTGGCCAGGACGCGCGCCCGATCGCCCACCACCTCGACGGCGGCGGCGATGCGGTCGGCGACGACCTCGGGGTGCTCCACCACGTTCGTGGTGGAGTCGATGACCCCGGGCAGGAGGAGCATTCTGTCCGGAAGTGGGTGGCGCCGGAACGCCTTCAGCTCGTGCTGGTGCCGCGGGCTGGCCAGCGGGAGCGACAGGGCCCCCACCCGCGCGCGATACACGATGGGCAGGAGCGGCTCGAGCGGAACGTCGTGGGTATGCGGCCCGTCGTAGTTGCCCCAGCAGAGGTGCAGGCGGATCCGCTCCGGCGGGATCGCCGCCACCGCCTCGTTGATGGCGTCGACGTGCAGCGCGACGGCAGCGAGGAAGCGCTCGAGCGGCTCGTCCTGGAAGAAGCGCGCGCTCTCCATGGCGAGGTCGGGGCAGTCCAGCTGGAGCACGAACCCGCGAGAGGCGATCAGCTCGTACTCCTTGCGCATCTCGCGGGCGAGGGCGCGCACGTACCGCTCGTGCGATCCGTAGTACGCGTCCAGCATGATGGTCGCGATGACGCCGGGCGAGGCCGCCGTCATGAACGCCTCGGCGAATTGCCCTTGCGCCGCGGCCGCCCCGCGCCGGAACAGCTCGCACTCGGCCTCCGCCTCGCCGAGGTCGGTGTACGCGACCTCCGCCACCGCCTGGGGCGCGTCCGCGATCCGGGCGGCCCCCGCCCGCTGGCGGGCCAGGCGCGCGGCATAGTCCGGGTGCTCGACGAGGTCGCGGGCCAGGCGCCGCGTGCTCTGGCCGCCGAAACCGCTCATCCGCTTCGCCGGGTAGGTGGAGAAGCCGACCCGCGGCTGCTCCCCGTCGTTGCCGACGTCGATGCCGGCCTCGATCTGCTTCTGCACGACGTGGCACACCGCCGCCTCCGCCTCGCGGGCCAGCGCCGGGCCGTCGACGGCATCGCCGCGGTCCAGGCGCACGAGCAGATCCCGCAAGGCCGGAGGGCGGGGAAGGCTGCCGACGTGCGTGGTCAGAATCCGATGCTCGCTGCGCTCCATGTCACCTCCACGCGGTCTCGGGACGGTGCTCGCGAAACGGGGTGCGGGCCGCGGTCAGGCTACACCATCGAGCGCACGGATGAAGCGCGCCCGGCGCCGGGCCCACCTCATCGCGCACCGGCCGCACCCGCGGCCCGGTCCCCTTCGCTCTCGACGTCGGCGGCGGCGCGCCCGGGCGGCCCGGCCGGCGCGCGCTCGGCGTCGCGGTGGCTGTCGACCGCATCGAAGGACCCCTTGCGGATGTTGAAGAACGCCAGCTCGGGCAGGCTGAAGACGACCCCCCGGAGCCCCGCCCGCAGCAGGCCGCCGCCGTCCACTGGCAGCGTGGCGAGCCCGGCGGCGGCGGCGCCGATCCCGGTGACCAGGTTGAGCGCTCCGAGAATGGGGCGCGAGATCACCGCCCCCTCGGTGAAGAAGAGGAAGACCGAGTCCTCGGGGTGGCGGCGGTATGCGGTCGAGGTGACGGTGTTCGATTCGCGCAGGAATACGAGCGGGCCGGGCTCCGCCTGGTACATGAGATCGAGGCGGCGGTGGCGCAGCGAGGGCAGCTCCAGCCGCGCCGCCACGGCGTAGCGCTCAGCCACCGCGAGATCGGCCGCGGCCGGGATGAAGTGCAGGCCCGCCCCGGCGTCCACGTGGCCCCCGAGCCGGCGAATCGACTCCGCGCGCGCCCGGGACGCCGCCGTCCCCGCCCCTGCCTTGCTGATGTCCGCGGCGGCCGCGAAGGCTGCGTCGATCTGCCGGAAGATCTCGGTCACGCAGTTCCGGCTGACCAGGTGATAGCCGTGCCGTCGGCGCAGGGCCGCGAGATACGCGGCCTCCGCGCGGGAGGCCGCGGCCCGCGCCTGGCCGATCTCGGCCGGGGCCGCCGCAGGCCACGCCGGCACC
>DATLFG010000049.1:0-8011 GCA_035524955.1 Candidatus Limnocylindria bacterium
CCCGGCCCTACCGCTTACCCTGCTTTTCGTCCCGCCGCAGCTTGTACTCCACGGAGTCGACGAGCGCCTGCCACGAGGCCTCGATGATGTTGTCCGCGACGCCGACCGTCCCCCACGTCTCATTCCCGTCGCCCGACGTGATGAGCACCCGGGTCTTGGCCCCGGTGGCCTTGGACTCGTCGAGGATCCGCACCTTGTAGTCGAGCAGCGCCATCTCGCGCAGGTTCGGATAGAAATCCTCGAGCGCCTTGCGGAGCGCGTGGTCGAGCGCGTGCACCGGGCCGTTGCCCGCCGCCGCGGTGTGCTCCTCGATGCCCTTCACGCGCAGGCGCACGGTGGCCTCCGCCACCGGCTCGCCGTCGCCCGCGTTCTCCTCCACGATCACCCGGTAGCCTTGCAGCTCGAAGTACGGCCGGTGGTTGCCGAGCGCCCGCTCCATCAGGAGCTCGAAGGAGGCCTCCGCGCCCTCGAAGAGGAAGCCCTCGTCCTCGAGCCGCTTGAGCATCTCGAGGATGCGGCGAGCCTCGGGCGTGTTCTTGTCGAGATCGATCCCGTACTCCTTGGCCTTCCAGAGCACGTTGGACTGCCCGGCCAGCTCGGAGACCAGCACCCGGCGCTGGTTGCCCACCGCCCCCGGGTCCACGTGCTCGTAGGTCTCGGGGTGCTTGAGCACCGCGGAGACGTGGATGCCGCCCTTGTGGGCGAACGCGGAGTCGCCCACGTAGGGCTGGGCCGACCACGGCTTGCGGTTGGCCAGCTCGGAGACGAGGCGGGAGACGTCGCGCAGCTCGCGCAGGTTCTCGGGCGGCAGGCATGCGAGCCCCATCTTCAGCATCAGGTTGGGGATGATCGAGACCAGGTTGGCGTTGCCGCAGCGCTCGCCGTAGCCGTTGATCGTCCCCTGGACGTGGCTGATGCCCTCGCCGACCGCGGCGAGCGAGGTGGCCACCGCGCACTCGGTGTCGTTGTGCACGTGGATGCCGAGCGGGGTCTCCGCCTTCACCGCGCGTCGGACCTCGCGGATGATCGCGGTGACCTCGTGCGGCAGGCTGCCCCCGTTGGTGTCGCAGAGCACGAGGCAGTGCGCCCCCGCGGCCTCCGCGGCGAGCAGCGTCCGCATCGCGTAGTCGGGGTTGCGCTTGTAGCCGTCGAAGAAGTGCTCGGCGTCGTAGATGACCTCCTCGAAGTGCTTGAGCAGGTACGCCACCGAGTCCGAGATCATCGCCACGTTCTCCTCGAGCGTGGTGCCGAGCGCCGAGGACACGTGGAAGTCCCACGCCTTGCCGAAGATCGTGACGACGGGCGGGCCCGCCTCCACGAGGGCCTGGAGGTTGCCGTCCTCCTGCGGCCGGACGCCGGGTCGGCGGGTGGCCCCGAACGCGCTGATCTTCGCGGTCTTGAACACCGCGTCCTGCACGCGCTTGAAGAAGCGGAGGTCCTTGGGATTCGACCCCGGCCAGCCGCCCTCGATGTAGTGGACGCCGAGCTGGTCGAGGCGGTGCGCGATGCGCACCTTGTCCTCCATGGAGAAGGCCACGCCCTCGCCCTGGGTGCCGTCGCGGAGCGTGGTGTCGTAGATCTTGATCTGTCGCGACATGGGGGGCACATCATCCCGCCGCCGGCCGGGGAGTGTCAAGTTATGCTCGGGGCCGTGATCGCGACCCTGATGGCGGTGGTGGTGCTCGGGGCGGCCTTCGTCAAGGGCGCCATCGGCTTCGGCTTCCCCGCCCTCGGGACCCCGCTGCTGAGCCTCGTGGTGGACGTCAAGACCGCGGTGGTCGTCCTGATCCTGCCCAACATCGTGATGGACGGCATCCAGTTCGCCCGGCGCGGCACCCCGCTCGCCACCGTGCGCCGCTTCGCCGTCCTGCTCATGGCCGGCGCCCTCGGCGTGGTGCTCGGCACCCGCGCGCTGGTCGTCCTCTCACCCCGGGCCGCGACGCTGATCCTCGGCGCCTTCGTGCTCTGCTTCGTCGCGCTCAACGCGACCGGGCTGGCCCCGCGGGTGCCCGCGCACTGGGAGCGCTGGCTCTCGGCGCCCGCCGGCTTCGCGGCCGGCGTCATCGGCGGGATCACCAATTCGCCCGCGCCCGCGCTCGTCCTCTACTTCCAGGCCATCGGGCTGTCGAAGCACGACTTCGTGTCCTCGGTGGCCTTCACGTTCTTCTTCTACAAGCTGGTGCAGCTCGGCGCGGTGAGCTGGTACGGGCTCCTGCCCTGGTCGTTGCTCTGGCTCTCGCTCGCCCTGACCGCGGTGGGCCTGGCCGGCTTCGCGGTGGGCCTGCGCGTGCAGGACCGCCTGGATCAGCGCGCGTTCAACCGCGCGGTGCTGGGCTTCCTCGCGCTGCTGGGCGCCTGGCTCCTGCTCCGCAGCCTCTGGTGAGCAGCATCAGGACGCCAAACGCTGCGCAGGCCGCTCAAAAAGGTCCAGCTGCGAGGTGGGGCCCGAAGGTCGGGCGCGAGGCGTACTCGCGCAGGCCGAGCCGCCGCCGAAGGCGAGGCGAGCGCATCCGGCAATCCAGGGTGAGCGTCAGCGAGCCACGTTGAGCGCCCCGACCGAGGGCCGCGCACTCCCGCAGATGGGCCTTTTTCAGCGGCCTGCAGGGAGCATGGTGTAGGTCCAGCACTCGCCTTCCAGCAGCCGCACGCCGTCCTGGTTGGTGATCACCGCCCGGAGCTGGCAGACCGGCTTGTCGGGCTTGAGCGACAGCACCTCCACTTCCGCGGTCACCGTGTCGCCCAGGTACGTCGGGGCCAGATACGTGAGCGACTGGCTCATGAACACGGTGCCCGGGCCGGGCAGGTCCATGGCGACCAGCGCATTGAGCATGCCCGCCGCGATGCCGCCCTGCGCGACCAGACGGCCGAAGCGGGTCCGCGCGGCGAAGTCCGCGTCGAAGTGGAGCGGGTTGCGGTCGCCCGTGATCTGCGCGTAGAGCTCGACCTCGCGCGTGGTGACGGTCTGGGTGCGGCGCGCGCGCTGGCCGACCTCGAGCGCGAGCGGGCCGATCTTGGCCATCAGGCCACGGGGGCCATCGGCGCCGGCTCTACACGACGCCGGCGGCGCGCAGCTTCTCCACCCGCGCCCTGGGCATGCGGAGGAGCCCGGTCAGGATCGCGTCGGTGTGCTGGCCGAGCAGCGGCGGGGCCAGCGCGGCCGCGCCCGGCGTGTCGTGCAGGCGCACCGGCACCCCCATGACGGTGATCGGCCCCGCCTTCGGATGCGGCAGCGAGACCATCATGCCCCGCGCCCTGAGATGCGCGCTCTCACACACCTCGGCCACCGACTTGATGCGGCCGGCGGGCACGCCCGCCCGGTCCAGCCGCGCGAGCCACTCGTCCGCGGGGCGCGCGCCCAGGATCTCGTTGAGGAGCGGCACCAGGACCGTCCGGTTGCTCACGCGGTGCGCCTCGGTGTCGAAGCGCGGATCCTTGATGAGGTCTTCCCGGTCCAGCGCCCGGCACGTGCGGTCCCACAGCGAGTTGTTGGCGACGCCCAGCGTGATGTACACGTCCTGCGCCTTGAAGACCTCGTAGGGCACGATGGACGGGTGCTCGTTGCCGCGGCGGGCCGGGCGGCCGCCCGCATTCCAGTAGAGCCCAGCCTGGTAGGTGAGCAGCGAGGCCATCACGTCGAGCATGCCGATCTCGACCTTCTGCCCGCGGCCGGTCTTCTCCCGGCTCAGCAGGGCCAGCGTGACGCCCTGGGCCGCGGCCATGCCCGCCACCAGGTCGCCGATCGAGTTGCCCACCTTGACCGGCGGCCCGTCGGGGAATCCGGTGATGTCCATCACGCCGGACTCGCCCTGCACGATCAGGTCGTAGCCGGGCCGGTGCGCCTCGGGGCCGCTCTCGCCGAAGCCGGAGATCGAGCAGTAGACGAGCCGGGGATTGGCCTTCCTCAGGGTCGCGTACCCGAAGCCGAGGCGCTCCATGGTGCCCGGCCGGAAGTTCTCCAGCACCACGTCGGCCGAGGCCAGGAGCCGGCGCAGGATCTCCTGCCCCTCGGGGGCCTTCATGTTCAGCGTGAGGCTCTTCTTGTTGCGGTTGACCGAGAGGAAATAGGTCGCCTCGCCGCCGACGAAGGGCGGCCAGCCGCGGGTATCGTCGCCCTTGCCGGGCTCCTCGATCTTGATCACCTCGGCGCCCATGTCGCCCAGCGACATCGCACAGAAGGGGCCGGCCAGGACGCGGGTGAAATCGATGACGCGGACGCCCGCGAGTGGCGGCCGGGTGGACGTCCGGCGGGCCGCGGGCCTGGGGCGGGCGGCGGACGCCGTCTTGCGGGCGCGGGGCCTAGTCTTCGCCACGGGGCCTCCTGCTCCAGATGCCTTTGACGACGCTCTTGCCGATGGCCGCGACGCGCTCGCCGCTGGCGCCGGCGCGACGCCAGAACAGTCGCGCCCGGTCGGTGAATCCCATGTGAGAGAAGTAGAACACGGAGTCTACCGCTTCCACCGACACGTGGGAGCCGATCTTCACCCCCTCGGTGGCGGTGCCGTGGCAGAAGAGCCGGGCGCCGCCCTCGAGCTCGACCAGCGCCAGATGGAGCGGGGCCCGGAACCCCTCGGGCGGCGAGTGCAGCGTGGTGAACGAGACCACCTCGCCGAGCGGCGGAAGCGACGCGTCCTCCATCCGCACCGGATGATCGGGACAGATACTGGCCGGCGGCACCACCAGGCGCCGGCAGCGCGGGCAGCGGGAGGCGCGGAGCCGCTCGGGCATCAGCGGCGCGCCTCCAGCAGGGTCACCCAGTTGTTGGTGGCGAGCCCGCCGATGGACTGGGCCAGCGCCACGCGCGCCTCCACCTGGCGGCCGTCGGCCCGGCCGGTGAGCTGCCAGAAGAGCTCCACGAGCTGCGAGATGCCGGTGGCGGCCAGCGGGTGGCCGCGCGCCTTGAGCCCGCCCGAGGTATTGACGGGCAGCCGCCCGCCGATGGCGGTCTCCCCGTCCAGCGTGGCCCGCCCCGCCTTGCCCACCGGCACGAGCCCGGTGTCCTCGAGCGAGATCAGCTCGAACGGGGTGAAGGCGTCGTGGATCTCCGCCACCTCCACCCGCGCCGCCCCGAAGCCCGCCATGCGATAGGCCGCCTCCGCCGCGGCCTGGGTGGCGCGGAACGCGGTCAGGTCCGTGCGGTAGCGCACCGCGATGGTGTCGCCCCCCTGCCCGATCCCCGCCACCCGCACCGCCCGGCGGTCCAGGGTCAGCAGGATCGCGGCGCCCCCGTCGGAGATGGGACAGCAGTGGAAGAGGCGCAGCGGATCGGCCACGAGCCGGCTCTCCATCACCGCCTCGAGCGTCACCACCTCCTGGAAGTGGGCGAAGGGGTTGCGGGCGCCGTGGGCGTGGTTCTTCACCGCCACCTGCGAGATCTCCCGCAGCGACAGCCCGCGCCGATGCATGACCGCGCGCGTGATGAGCCCGGCCAGCGCGGGCATCGTGGTGCCGTAGCTCTTCTCGTGCGGATCGATGGAGCGGCCGATGATCTCGGATGCGCGCGGCGTCGGCAGGTGGGTCATCTTCTCGCCGCCCACCACGAGGACGGAGCGATGGAAGCCGGCCGCGATCGCCGCGTAGGCCGCGTACACCGCGGCCACGCCGGAGGACGTCGCGGTCTCGACCCGTAGCGCGGGCACGTGCGAGAGGCCGAGGCGCGTGGCGATCAGCGAGCCGTAGTTGCCCTCGCCGGTGAACTCTTCCGGGTTCATCGCGGCGACCACGAGGGCGTCGGGCCGCTCGATGCCCGCGTCGTGCATGGCGGCCAGGCCCGCCTCGGCCATGAGGTCCTGGAGGTTCTCGTCGCGCCGGCCGAAGCGGGTCATGCCCGCGCCGGCGATCCACACGTCGCTCACGGGTCCATTTCAAACCGGGGTGCGACGGGTGTCAACGTGTTTGCGCCGGCGCGGGTCCCGCGGCGGGCGGCCCCTCCGGCGCCGCGCGCCGAGCGGGCAGCGATCCCGGCGGCACCCGGATCTCGAACTCGCGGATCAGGCGCAGCCGGTTGTGCCCGCCAGGATTCGGCAGGGCGAGCCCCCCGAGGACCCGTTCAAAGGTGAGCTGGCCGTCGAAGCGGTAGCCGCGTCGGGCCTCGATCGTGACCGGCTCGAGACGGATCGGCGCCGCGAGCAACTTGCGAAGCATCTGCCTGGCCTGGGGTACGTGCCGCCCCAGCAGGGCCCGCACGTCGGCCGCCCGCGCGCGTACCTCACGCTTGAGCCGCTCCGCGTCGAGGGAGGCCGTGTCCCCGAGACGCTCCCAGGTGGCGAGCTCCGCGACCAGCACGTCCCGCCGGGCGGCATCATCCTGGAGCCGCCGCTTCACGTCCTCCATGGCGCCGGAGCCGTCGAGGTACGTGTTCATGGCCCGGTCGATCCGGTGCCGGAGCAGCGAGAGCTCGCGCTCGATCTCCGTCCGGCGGTCCAGATAGCTTGCCTCACCGGCCCGCAACTGCTCGATCGCGCGATCCACCGCAGCGTCCACGATGCGCTCGTCGAGCAGCTCCCCGATGGCCTTCAGGATCGCGTGATCGAGGATCTCGTGGCGGAGCCGCACGTCATTGGCGCAGACGGCCTGCCCTCGGTTCTCATGCTGGGCGCACCCATAGAACCGGACCGGATACCGCTTCGGCGACCGGCCGTACTTGAGCGTGACCGTCCGCACCTGCCCACCGCAGATCGAGCAAGACAGGAAGCCCGGCAGGAGATAGTCCGAGTGGCCATCCCGCCAGGTTGGACGCCCCAGCAGTCGGCCAGCGGCCCCGCGCGGCAGGGTCCGCCGCTTGGCCTCGCGGATGGCCTGCACGCGCTGCCAGAGATCCTCGGACACGATCCGTAGCTCCGGGGCCTCGAGTCGAATCCACTCCGCCTCCGGCCGGGCCTCGTGGCGCTTGCGCCCCTTGCGGACCACTCCCTTGACCTTGCCCCAGACCACCTCGCCACGATAGAGCGGGTTGCGCAGCATGGCCCGGATGCCGGTCTGGTGCCATCCGGTCGGGCGGGGACTCGCGATGCGCTGGGCGTTCAGCTCGCGAGCGAGCAGGAGCGAGCCGATCCCGTCCGCGTACCGCGCGAAGATCCGGCGCACCACCGCGGCCTGCTCGGCGTTGACGGCCCGGAGCGTGTGCAGCCGCTTGCCTCCAGGGCCCGGGACCGGCACGTTGTCGTAGCCGTAGATCCGCGCCCCCGCGATCTGCCCGGCCCGCACGCGCCGGATCGCCGAGTCGAATACCCGGCGGCTCCCCTGCCGCCGCTCCACCGCCGCCGCGAAGCTCTTGAGCACCGTCATCGCCTGGTCCACTTCATCTTCGACCTTGAGCTCGCAGTCGTCCAGATAGCTGAAGATTCTAACTCCGCTGTCCGCGATGCGCATGATGAGGTGGGCCGTCTCGATCATATGGCGGCCGAGGCGGGACTGCTCGGACACGACCAGGACCTGGAACGGGGCGCCCGCCTCGCAGGCTTCCACCATCTGGTTGCGGCGCTCGAGGCGCGCCCAGGCGGCCCCGCTCACGTTGTCGTCGAAATACACGTGCTCCGGAGGCGCCGTCCAGCCCTTGGCCTCGGCATAGGCGCGGGCGTGCTCGATCTGGCGGTCCACGGAGTCGCTCGTACCCGTCGCGCCCTCTTGTGGCGTGCTCTTCCTCGCATAGATGGCGGCGATCATCGCGGGGCGCCCTTCGGCCCGCGCGGGTCTACGGTGTCGGGGAGGCATTTGTACCACCAGAACCCCTGCTGAAACTTCTCGACTCGTTTCCCGGTAAGCTCGCGCTCGCAGGTAGCTTGGTCGGGATAGGCCTCTAGAACTTTCCATTCGACAAGGCGACCGTCCCCCGTAGTCACTTCTGCCCAGCGAATCCACGCACACTCGGCAAAGGCTGACGTGGCGAGGGTGAGCAAGCAGCACACTACGGCCACGACGATACGGGGCGTAAATTGGCTCACTTTCCGTTCCCTCGCTCGCCGCTCATGCTTTCCTCCGCTTCTGTTTTGCTCGGATCTGCGGCCGGCCTGGG
>DATLFG010000085.1:0-4279 GCA_035524955.1 Candidatus Limnocylindria bacterium
TCGCTCCCGATAGGCCATGGGCCCCCCTTTCGGGGGCCAGCATGGCCACGTAGGCCGGGGTGGCGGAATGTTTCAGATCAGGTGGGGGATAGTTTCTGAAAAACTCCCGGTCAGCTGGGGGAATGATTCTGAAAAATCACAGGGGGGCCCGCCGACCCGTTTCCCGATATGGGTCGCGGCGCCGCCAGCAACCCAGATTGGGAACTCCTCCCGCATCAAACGAGGCCGAAGAGGGTCGTGGTCGGCGGGCCCCCCTCCCCCTGCCCCCTCCTCCGCCGGGAATCGCGCGGGCCGGAAGACGACGCGCTACGCGAAGCCGTACAAGCGCGCGGCGTTGTCGCAGACGACCGCGCGGCGGGTCGCGGCCGGGAGATGGCCGAGCTCGCGCGCGATGTACTCGCGGGAGTCGGGCCAGACCCCGTCGGGGTGCGGGAAGTCGGAGCCCCACATCACCTTGTCCACGCCCAGCTCGTCGAGCAGCTTCACGCCCACCGGATCGGTCTGGTAGGTCGCCCAGACCTGGCGCTTCCAGTACTCGCTCGGCGGCATCGTGAGCGAGAGATCCTTGAACTGGTCCTCCCACTCGCCGTCCATGCGCCAGAGGATGTAGGGGATCCAGCCGATGCCCGCCTCCCCCAGCACCACGCGCAGCCGCGGGAAGCGCTCCAGCACGCCGCCGTAGATCAGGGCCATCAGGACATTGGCCATGTTGATCTGGAAGCCGGTGATGTGGGTGGCGAAGGCCATCCGGGCCGCGCGCTTCTGCGCGT
This sequence comes from Candidatus Limnocylindria bacterium, assembly GCA_035524955.1. GTDB lineage: Bacteria > Methylomirabilota > Methylomirabilia > Rokubacteriales > CSP1-6 > CAMLFJ01. Next base: position 771 of record DATLFG010000085.1, read on the forward strand.
CGGTCACGTCGGCGCCCGCGCGCGTGAGATCGGAGCCGAGGAATACGAGCTTCTGGAGATCCTCGGGGAGCCGGCTGCCGATGGTGTGGAAGTGCAGCGGCAGACCGCTCGCGCTGATCACCTCCCAGAGCGGGGTCCAGTAGGGATCCCAGAGCGGGGTCAGGTCCGCGGAGTTGGCGATGTCGAGCCCGCGCACCGCGCCGCGCTTGGCCACGCGCTCCACCTCGGCGATCGCCGCGTCGATCGGCGTGTTCGGGATCGAGGCGAGCCCCGCGAAGCGCTCCGGGTGCGTGGAGCAGAAGTCGGCGAGCCACTCGTTGTAGACCCGCATGACCTCGACGACCGCCTCCGGATCGTTCATGCGGCCGGTCGCGCCCAGGATGCCGTAGAGCACCTCCGCCTGCACCCCGTCGAGGTCCTGGTCCTTCAGGCGCAGCTCCGGCACGGTCAGCCGCCGGATGCCGCGCTTGCCGTCCGCGTAGAGGCCGGTCTCGGCCATGCGGTCCGCGCGATGGATGCGGCCGGGCACGTACTCGCGTCCGGCCGAGCCCATGCCGCAGGCGAGCCCGAGATTGGCGCCCTTCTTCGTGACCCACGTGGGCCCCTTGGGCTGGTCGATCACGTGGGGCATGCGGTCGCGGAGCGCGGGAGTCGCGCCGGTCGTGAAGAGGTCCGGCGGCAGCCAGCAGAGGTCGAGGTGGCAATCGGCCGAGATCATCTCGTAGCGCATGAGGTCCCTCCCGGGAGCGAGCTGAGGGCCCGATGATATAATCCCCGCGCTCAGCCCACAAGATGCTCAGGAGCGAGGCCGCCATGAAGACGTTCCGCCTCTACACCGGCAAGGACGGGCAGTCCCACGTCGAACCGATCGATCTGGCGCGCACCCCCTCGTGGACCGGGGGGCTCGCGACCACCCAGATCTCCTTCCGGGAGAGCCCGGTCGGGAATTTCATCGACTGGCATCCCGCCCCGCGACGCCAGTTCGTCATCATCCTCGCCGGCCAGCTCGAGATCGGCCTGGGCGACGGGTCCAAGCACGTCTTCGGCCCCGGCGACGCGCGGCTGGTGGAGGACACCACCGGACAGGGGCACACCACGCGCGTGCACGGCAGCGAGCCGTGCCTCACCGCCACCATTCCCCTCGAGGAGCAATGAGATGGCCGCCAAGATTCTCTTCGCCCCCCGGCAGTCTGACGCGGTGATCGAGATCGCCCGCTCCCTGACCCCCGCGGGCTTCGAGCTGCTGATCGCCGACATCGGCACGCCCGAGTTCTACGCGGCGGCCGGGCAGGCCGAGTACTACCTGGGGCTGGCCCGCCAGATGGGCGGAGAGTTCTTCCGCTCCGCGCCCCAGCTCAAGCTGGTGCAGCTTCTCTCCGCGGGCTACGACCGGGTGGACATCGAGGCCGCCCGCAAGGCGGGCGTGCCGGTCTCCAACAACGGCGGCGCCAACGCCATCGCGGTGGCCGAGCACACGCTCATGCTCATCCTGGCGGTGCTGAAGCGGGTGGTGCGCTTCCACAACGACGTGGTGGCGGGGAAGTGGCGGGTGGGCGGCTTCGACGACCAGCGGGTCTACGAGCTGTCGCGCCGGACTCTCGGCATCGTGGGCCTGGGCAATATCGGCAAGAAGGTGGTGCGGCGCGCCGCCGCCTTCGACATGACCGTGCAGTACTACGACATCGCGCGCCTCACCGAGGCCGAGGAGGACGCCCTCGGCGTCCGCTTCGTGCTGCTGCCCGAGCTGCTGCGCACCTCCGACGTGGTGAGCCTGCACGTGCCGCTCGACGATTCCACCCGCCACCTGCTGGGCGCCCCCGAGTTCGCCCAGATGAAGCCGGGCGCGGTCCTGATCAATACCTGCCGGGGCCCCGTGGTGGACGAGGCCGCGCTCTGCGCCGCGCTCGAGGGCGGCCAGGTCGCGGCGGCCGGGCTCGACGTGCTGGTGGACGAGCCGCCCGCCAAGGATCATCCTCTGTTCTCCCTGCCCAATGTGACCCTGACCCCGCACTCGGCCGGGCCCACGTGGGAGAACTGGACCGCGCGCTTCCGCAACGGCTTCGACAATATCCAGCGGGTGGCCGCGGGCCGGGCGCCCAAGTGGGTGATCCCGGAGCTCCAGCAGCCGTGAAGATCCTCTTCGTCCCGAACCTCATCGTCTCCGGTCTCACCGACGCGGATCGCGCCGACATCCTGGAGGCCGCGGGCCCCGGCGCGCGCATCGTGGAAGCACGGGACAAGGCGGCCCAGCGCCGCGAGCTACCCGACACCGACGTGATCTTCGGGCGCGCGCACCCCGAGCTGTTCTCGCTCGCCGCCCGTCTCGTCTACTACCATTCGATCGGGGCCGGGGTGGACAGCATCCTCACTCCCGAGCTGGTCAATCACGACGTGCCGCTGGCCAGCGAGAAGGGCGAGGTCGGCATCCACCTGGCCGAGCATGCCTTCGCCCTGCTGCTGGCGCTCACCCGCGGGCTTCACACCGCGGTGCGCGCGCCGGACTACGAGCTGCGCGAGCCGATCCGCGTGCACCAGCGCGAGCTCTACGAGCAGACCATGGGCATCGTGGGCGTGGGCGGTACCGGCCGCGCGGTGGCCCGGCGCGCGCTCGGCTTCGGCATGCGTGTCCTCGGCGTGGACATCGAGCGCGTCGATCCCGAGCCGGGCGTGGAGGCGATCTGGCCGGCCGACCGCCTGGCCGATCTCCTCGGCGCCTCCGACGTGGTGGTGATCGGCCTCCCCCTCACCAAGGCCACGCATCACCTCTTCACGCGCGAGCGCTTCCTCCAGATGAAGCGCACCGCGATCCTGATCAACGTCACCCGCGGCGAGATCATCCGCGGCGAGGATGCGCTGGCCGCGCTCGAGGAAGGGCTGATCTGGGCCGTCGGCCTCGACGTCACCGACCCGGAGCCGCTCCCGAAGGGCCACCCCCTGTGGACCCACCCCCGCGCGATCATCACCCCGCACACCGCGGGCGGCTCCCCCCGCCGTGCGGGCCGCGTGATCGCCACCTTCTGCGAGAATCTCCGCCGCCGCCGGGACGGCCGCCCCCTGATAGCCCTGATCGACAAGCAGAAGGGCTACTAGTCGGCCGCGGCCCGTGACCGGCCCGGAGCCCAGCGCGGAGGCGTGAGCCACCTCCCCCCGTTCTTCGCCGCCGACGGCGATCGGTTCGTCCCGTCCGCGTCGGCCCGCGGGCCATGGAGCGCGCGGCACCAGCACGGCGGGCCGCCCGCCGCGCTCCTCGCCCGCGCGTTCGCGCGCCACGCGGGCGCCGAGGCGCAGACCGCGCGCCTGACCTTCGACTTCCTGCGCCCCGTGCCGCTGGCGCCGCTGACGATCGCAACCCGCGTGGTCCGCGCCGGCGCCAAGGTCCAGCGCCTCGCCGGCTCGGTCCTCGCCGAGGACGGCAGCGCGGAGATCGAGGCGACGTGCCTCGTCATGCGCGTGGCGCCCGCCAGCGTCGCGGTGCCGCTCGAGACGCGGGCGCCGCCGGCGCCGCCCGC
>DATLFG010000086.1:0-82444 GCA_035524955.1 Candidatus Limnocylindria bacterium
TCGCTCCCGATAGGCCATGGGCCCCCCTTTCGGGGGCCAGCATGGCCACGTAGGCCGGGGTGGCGGAATGTTTCAGATCAGGTGGGGGATAGTTTCTGAAAAACTCCCGGTCAGCTGGGGGAATGATTCTGAAAAATCACACCAGAGCCGCCCGACGCCGGACTGAGGCAACAGCAGCTTGCCTCTCGTATCCACGGATACCATACGTTAGTCATGACGAGGAAGTTGAGTAGGGAACCCAGCCTGCAAGCTGTTGGAGGAACAATTGCTTCTCCCTCATACTTAACGAGAGGTGCCAGTCTGGATGCGGGAGCCACGTGTAGTGACGCTTCGATGCGTACGGCAGAGGACTACAGATGACTGCGGCGTCGCCGCCCTTGCAATGGCGACGGGTCGGTCGTACGAGCACATCAAAGGGATTGTCTCGAAGAGGGCGAACGTCGTCCACGGGGTAAGGTCGTTGCTGACTCGGCAGAAAGATATTGTGCGGATCATGAAGCTGAAGGACTTTTCCTGCGAGCGCAAAAGGTTCACCAAGTGGTCAGCTCTGGACCGTATGTCCCTTGTGTCAGTCAACCGCAACAAGCATCGCATCTTCCACTGGGTCGTGTACTCGCGTGGCTGGATCTGGGATCCGTCTGAGGATCGCAGGTGCCGACGTCGGGACATGCGTGGTCTGAAACCGACCGGGCAGTACATCCAGGTTTATTGCAATGTCGAGTGACGTATCACCGCCGATATCTGCAAGCGGACTGAACCCGTCGCATGTACGGGTCATCGTGTGGGGAACGAGGCGGGATACTGGGACAGTCCTGATCCAATATTCGATGCCTGTTTCATTCGGTGTCTCCTGACGAACTACAGTTTGTAGAACCCCCGCTGGACCACTGTGCCGCTCCAGCCACCATCGCGCCCAGCGTGCGCGTAGATCGGTCGCCAAGTCCTCCGGCGTGGTCGCCGCGAGAGTGTCCGCATAGGAAGCCTGTTGATCGGACTTGGCCATGAGCGTGGGACCGACGCGGGCCGCCGCGCTGAGCACGTCCTGCAAGTACGCCTCGACGCAGGTGACCAAGACGACCACCTGCCACAGCCGCATCGTCGCCATGCGGGCGACGCGCACCTCAATCGTCTTGTTAAAGCGTTTCAACGACCCCAGCGTGGCGCGCCTCTCCCGCTTCTGCGTGAGATCGGGCTGCCGCGTGGTCCATTGCGTGTGCTGGTGCTTGGCTGCCGCATGTGGGGCCAGCGACTCACGATGCGGCAGCGCGGTGAAGTGCCGAACAGTTTCGAGATTGTCCTGGAGCGCAACCATGGCGGCCGTCTCCGGGCCAGGAGCCTGCAACGGTCTCGACCGGCTCATGGGGTGTGCGCGAGCCGGGCCTCTAGCTCGACCAGGCGGCGCTCGGCGCGCCGGATGTCGGTGGCGGGCGTGGCGGCCAGATCCCGGGGGATTTCGGCGCGACCTGTCAAGGGTGCCTGGACCCTCGAAACGGTAGCCGCGACGACCATGCTTCTCGATCGCGGTGAACGCGAGCCGGCCCGCGAGTAGCGCCTGGCGGACCCGTCCCGCCTCCTGATGCAGTGTCGCGCGCCAGTGGGCGACGTGCTCGCGCAACTGGTCTAGCAACGCCTCCGCCCGGCTGAATCATGACGCTTGGGACGCTGAGGTGAACTGAACACTCGACATCTCGGGGTGGGCGGAGTTTGCCTGCATGGAACGCGGTCCGGGTACGGTTCGGATCCTGTGTCAGTGGGCCATCAGCGCGTACCCGGGCGGCTTGCAACGCGATGCGCTCTGCACCGAGTAGAGAAACGTCAGGGGCAAGCTCCCGTGACGAAGCCCGTCTCGCGCGCCGGGCAGCACGCTGGTAGCCGTGGCTCGATGGCTTCCCACATCAGCTCTGCCCATCGCGCATAGCCTGCGTCGGAGGGATGATAGCGATCCTTCCACAGGAGTGCGGGTTGGGCCGGGACCTCTTGCCGACTCGGCAGGTAGAGGTCCACGAGCGCTACCTCGTATTCCCGCGCTTTCTGCGCCAGAGCCTCGTTGAATAGCACGGTCTGACCGCCGACGACGGCCGTTCGAGGGCCGGTGGCAAACCGCGGGGTGACCGTGAGGTCGGGTAGGAGGTTCATCACGATCAGTGCAGTCGTCTCACGCCGCAGCCGGCCGAGAATGACATTCATGTGTTGCTGGTACTGGGCAACCGGGATACCACGAGTAATGTCGTTCGGCCCGATGGAGAGCGTGATGAGGTCCGGCCGACGCTTGATCGCCCGATCAAGCTGCCGGGTCATCACGTCCCGCGATGTAGCTCCACCGACGCCCAGGTTCGTGACGGTCGCGTTCGGATACCTTGCACGCAGTCTCGCATGGAGCCGGCTCACGTAGTTGAGATTGGAATGGCTCGCGCCGACACCCTCAACCGTGCTGTCGCCGAGCGCGACGTAGTGGATGGGAGTGAGGCAGTCGCCTAACTCGAGGCTAGTCCGCCTACCCTGCGCCGGACTGCAGGCAGCCATCAGCACGACGGCCAGCGTGGCAAGGAGGCCGCGAGCGATCATCACGACCAATTCTTGATGGTGCGGCACGGGTCCTCCTGCTCAGTTATAAGTAGCTCGGTCCGACGCGATTCGAGGACCCGGATCGCGTCGAGAAGCATCGGCTTCTTTATGAGCTGAGGCAGAGCCCGTGCTCGGGCTCGAAGGTGAGAAAGACCTTCTGGCCCGGGACGAGCCGCTCGTAGTGGTCGATCTGGACGCTGATCGTGTGGGCTCCCGCGCGGACCTGGCCGTCGACGAAGCTGCCGAGGTAGACCGTGTCGATCACCTCGCCCTCGATGACGTTCACCGCGCGATCCGGGCGGGTGAGGTGGAGCGCGAGGTCCTCGGGCCGGACGCTCAGGGTGATGCGCTGGCCTCGCGACACGCCCGCGGCTGCGGCGGCCCGGAGCCGGACGGAAGGCTGGGTCGGCCCCAGCGGGATGTCCATCTCGCACCAGGCGCCGTTCTGGTCCGCCAGCGTTCCTTCCAGGAGGTTGGCCACGCCGAGGAAGCTCGCCACGAAGGCGTTCGCCGGCCGCGCGTAGATGGTCCGGGGATCGCCGATCTGCTGGATCACGCCCGCGTGCATCACCACGACCCGGTCGCTCATGACGAGGGCCTCGCTCTGGTCGTGGGTGACGTAGATCGAGGTGATGCCGGCGTCGTGCTGGAGGCGGACCAGCTCCACCCGCATCTGCTCACGCAGCTTCGCGTCGAGATTGCTGAGCGGCTCGTCGAAGAGGATCACCTTGGGGCGGTAGACGATGGCCCGCGCCAGCGCGACCCGCTGGCGCTGGCCGCCGGAGAGCTTGGTGGCGTAGCGATCGGCGAGGTGGGCCAGCCCGACCAGCTCCAGCGCCCCGGTGGTCCGGTCCTGGACGTCGCTGCGGCCGACGCGCCGGACGCGAAGGCCGTAGGCCACGTTGTCGAAGACGGTCATGTGGGGCCAGACCGCGTAGCTCTGGAACACCATCCCGATATCGCGATCCTCGGGCGGCAGGTGGATCCCCCGCGCGCGTGATGCCACCACCTGTCCGTCGATACGGATCTCGCCGGCGTCGGGGGACTCGAGCCCGGCGATGCAGCGGAGCGTGGTCGTCTTGCCGCAGCCCGACGGGCCGAGCAAGGTGACGAATTCTCCCGGAGCCACCGTCAGGCTGACCTCTCGGACCGCCACCTCCGCGCCGAAGCGCTTGGTGAGGCGGTCGAGCTCGACGACGCCCCGCGCGGGCCCGCTCACGGCCGGACCGCCAGGGAGTGCTCCGGGTCCAGCCGCAGGAAGACGCGCTCCCCCGCTCGCAGCAGGTATCGAGGGTGCGCCAGGATCTTCCACTCGAACGCGCCCCACCGCACGCGGCAGTCGAGACAGTTGCCGAGAAAGATCGTCTGCAGCACCAGGCCCTCGAGGCGAGGCTCGCCTCGATCCTCGCGCAGCGCCTGCACGTTCTCGGGGCGGACCGAGAGCACGGCGGGCGCTCCTTCGCCGACGCCCTCGCCCAGACGGCAGGGCAGGCGCACCCGCGCGGCGCCCTCCTGAACCTCGATCTCACCCCGCCCCGGGGCGGTGACCCGGACCACCCGGCCGGGGAGCAGGTTCGCCACCCCGATGAAGTTGCTGACGTAGCGGTTCGCGGGGCGGGCATAGATGTCGTGGGGGTCGCCCGTCTGCTGGATGCGCCCGTCGCTCATGACGATGATCTCGTCGCTCATCACGAGGGCCTCGGCCTGGTCGTGGGTCACGTAGACCGAGGTGATGCCCACCTCCCGCTGGATCCGCTTGAGCTCGACCCGCATCTGCTCGCGCAGCTTGAGGTCCAGGTTGCTCAGCGGCTCGTCGAACAGCAAGAGCTTCGGACGGTAGACGATGGCCCGGGCCAGCGCCGCGCGCTGCTGCTGCCCTCCGGAGAGCTGGGTCGCGAGCTTGCCGGCCATCTCGAGCAGGCCGACCAGGCGCAGGACGTCGGCCACGCGGTCATGGATCTCGGCCCGGGCGACCTTGCGGATCTCGAGCGGGTAGGCCACGTTCTCCGCGACCGTCATGTGCGGCCAGATGGCGTAGCTCTGGAACACCATGCCGATGTCGCGCCTCTCCGGGGCGAGAAAGATCCGGTCCGCGACCGAGGTGTAGGCGACGCCTCCCACCCGGATCTCGCCCGCGTCGAGCCGGTGGAGTCCCGCGATGCACATGAGGGTGGTGGTCTTGCCGCACCCCGACGGCCCGAGGAGGGTGAGGAACTTCCCCCGGGGGACGCCGAAGGAGATGTCGTCCACCGCCCGCTCCGGGCCGAAGGACTTCACGAGGCCGCGGACCTCGAGATGCCGGGGGGCGGGGCTTCCCGCTTCCATCGCGATGGGCGCGTCCGCCCGCTCAGGCGGTCAGCGCCTCACGCCCCGCCACGCGGCGGAAGACGACGACGCAGAGGAGGAGGACGACGGTCTGCGCGATCGACAGCGCCGCGGTGAGCGGCTCGTTCTCGAAGTTCGCCAGGTAGTAGACCCCCACCGACAGGGTCTCGGTGCCGGAGGTGTAGAGGATGATCGAGATCGAGAGCTCGCGCAGGAAGATGATGAACAGGAGCACCCACCCCGCGAAGATGCCCGGCTTCAGGAGAGGGATGGTGATCCGGCGCAGGGTCGTGAGCCATGACGCCCCCGCCATGCGCGAGCTCTGGTCCAGCTCCTCCGAGACGGCCATCATCACGGCGGAGACGTTGCGCTGCCCGTAAGGGAAGAACCGCGTGATGTAGCCCAGCAGCAGGATCCAGAGCGTGGCGTAGATCGGCGTCTTGATATAGGTGACCAGCACGCCCATCGCGATCACGATGCCCGGGAAGCCGATGGGCACCACGCAGAGGAAGTCGAGGATCCGCGCGCCCGCGCCCTTCGTGCGGTGGATCATGTAGCTGACCACCAGGGCCAGCGCCATCGCGAGCGTGGCGCCCGTGAAGGCCAGGATGAAGCTGTTGTAGATGCCGTTGGTGGCCGAGTGGATGGCGTCCGGCCGCCAGAAGAAGAGCACCTTCTGGTAGTTCCAGAAGGTCAGGTCGGCGGGGATGATCCCCCCTTCCCACACCGGGTGCAGGCTCACGACGAACAGGCAGAAGATGGGCAGGACGACCGCGACGAGGACGAAGGCCAGGTTGAAGGCGAGGGCGACCCATTTCCAGCCGCCCAGATCGACGACGTTGGGGCGGAAACCCTTGCCGGTCACGGTGGTGAACGCGCGCGGCGCGATGATGCGCTGCTGGATCCAGACGAAGAACGCGGTAATGACCCCCAGGGTCATGCTCATGGTCGCGCCCATGTAGTGGTTCGCGTCGTCGCCCACCGCCTTGGAGAAGATCTGCGTGGTGAGGGTCTCCCAACCGTAAGGCACGCCCAGTTTGAAGGGTACGCCGAACTCGCCCGCGCTGGTCACGAAGACGATGATGGCCCCCGACAGGATGCCGGGCGTCACCAGGGGCAGCGTCACGGTGAGGGTGGTCCGCACGATGCCCGCCCCCGTCGTGCGCGCGCTGTCCTCGAGAGACGGGTCCATCCGGCGGAGCGAGCCCACCACGAAGAGGTAGACGAGCGGGGTGAAGAAGATGCCGGTCACCCAGATCACCCCGAAGAGATTGTCGACGTTGAGGAGGTGGCCGCGGACACCGAAGAGGTCGCGGGCCCAGGCGTTGAGCAGGCCGGTCCGCGGCGCGGCCAGGTTGTGCCAGGCGATGGCCCCGACGAAGGGACTGAGGAAGAAGGGGACCAGGTTGAAGGGCTCGAGCCGCTCGCGCCCAGGGCAGTTGGTGCGGGCGTTGATCCAGGCCAGGGCCACCCCCAGCACGGTGGCCAGCAGCATGGAGCCGGTGCTGATGAACAGCGTGTTGAGGAACGCCTTGCGGATGATCCGATCGCTGACGAGCGTACGATAGTTGTCCAGGCCCCAGTGGGTGTCGAATCCCAGGAAGTCCAGGACCCGGAAGCTGCTGACGATCAGCGTGGCGAGGGGCAGCAGCACGGCGACGGCCACGACGAGGCTGGCCCCGAGGGTGATTACCGACTCCTGGGTGATCAGGCTCCCGGCGAGGTTCCGCCAGCGCCTCGACGCCGAGGCGCGGTCGAAGGCCGCGACCCGTTCTACTTGAACCGGCTCAGCCACGCGTCCCGAACGGCCTTGAACTGTGCCTGGGCGGCCACCCAGTCCTTGAGGCCGAGGAGCTTGTGCTTGCTCAGGTCCAGCAGGTAGGGCCGGGCCGCCGGCGGCGGGGTGTAGTCCTTGAGGAACGTGTAGATGCCCTCGGTCTCGACGAAGATGTCGGCTCCCTCCTTGCTCAGGAGGAACTCGATCAGGAGCTTGCCCGCGTTGGGATGCGGCGCGCCCTTCAAGACCGCGGCCTGGTTGCCCAGCATGACCTGGCCCTCCTTGTAGGACCCGATCTTCAGCACCTTCGCCAGCTCCGGCTTCTTGATCACGTTCTGGTAGACGCGGCCCGAGAGGTTCCACATGTCGAACGGACGCTCGCACGAGATGACCATTTGCATCTTGGGCTCGGTGCGGAATTCCACGATCGGCTCCGTCGCCTTGAGCTTGTCCCAGTAGGCGTTCATGTCGAAGCCCGACTCCATGAGCGAGACCGTCGTGTTGGTGTAGGTGAAGCTCTTGGTGATGTCCGGCGAGATGGTCTTGCCCTTGAGCGCGGGCTGCACGGTGTCGGCGTAGGAGTCGACCTTGACGTTCGCCATGCCCGGGCAGGAGCTGTTCCAGACCGGCTGGAACGTGTAGGCGAGGGGCACGACGACGTACGGGTAGTTGGCGTACTGTCCCGCCTTCTCGAGGAGCGCGACGTGGTCCTTCCAGTGCGCGCTGTCCAGCGCCTCGAAGGCGCCCCGCTTGGCCGCCTCGTCGAAGAATCCCGGCGCGCTCACCATGTGCACGTCCACCGTGAACTTGCCCGCCTGGATCTCCTGGCGCACCTGGGCCACGGTGGCGCCGGTCCCCTTGCGCAGGTTGTTGAACTTGAAGTCGCTCCCCAGGTTGTAGCGCTTGATGAAGGCCGGCCCGAGGCGCGCGGCGGTCTCGTCGCTGAACAGCGGGTTGATCAGCGTGACCGCCCCTTCCTTCTTGGCGGCGGCCACCAGCTTCTCCTCCTGGGGCGTGAGCGCCCCGGCATGGGCGTGGCCCGCCGCGGCGAGGACCGCGATGGCCAGGACGGCAGTGAGTGCCACCAAGGAACCGACACGATGACTCATCGCGCTCTCCTTTCGCTCACCGGGGCCGATCGGGACGATGCCGCACCCGCCCGAGCCGACCGTGCGGCTCCGGGGGGCGCGATCCGAGAGAACGGTCGGGGTGGAACGTACCGCCGCGGCGACGGGATCGTCAAGGGGCAGCCCCGCCGCCCCCATGCCCGCTCCGGCCGACCAGGCCGGCCTCGTCCCTCCGACCCCAGCTCTGGCCAGCGTGCCACCCCCACCGTGATATGCCGCCCGGACGTGACTTGACGCATACTACGGGTCCTCAAGTATTCACGGTCTGCCTACGGAGGGTCTGCTGCGGGCGGATCGGGCGATCGCTGATCTAACTGGAGGACCGACATGAGCTACTGGGCGCGGTTCCGCAACCCGGTGTGGTGGGGTGTGCTGGCGTTCTGCCTGCTGGATGCGGTGTCCGTGTTCGTGCCAATGGTCGGCCTGTGGGTGCTGCTGGGACTGTTCATCCCGGCGGCGGGGCAGTCGCTCCGCACCATCCTCCAGCGGGCGATGCAATACTAGACGCGGGCGGCGGAACGCGTGCGGATGGGGCCTTCCTTGACATCGAATTGGGTGGCCGGTAAGCTTCGCGATCGATGACCACCTGTGCCAACCGTTGGGCCGCGCGCCGCTGGGTGTTGCCCATTGTCGTCGTGCTTCTGGTTCTGGGTCACGCCTGTGAGATCCCGGCATACGCCGACGTGCTGGCCTCGGCCCATACGGCCGGGGCGCCTCATCACTCGGCTGACGACCACCACGCCGGTGAGCAGGCGGTCTCGTGCGACGCGATTGGTGTGACGTCGAACGCGGGCCAGCCCCAGGTGGGTGCGGCGCTCGAGACCGCGGTGGGGCTCGAGGCCATCGATCCGGCACCCGCTCGGGTGGTCGCGCGGTCGTTCGAGAGCCCTGCGAAGCCGGCGAGTCGACCACCGCTGTTCCTGCTGCACGCCTCCCTCCTGATCTGACCGCTCCCGTTCCCTAGCCGCGCCGTCCGCCCCCGGGGCCCGAACCCCGGTGCCGGGCGCGAAGTGCCCGGGGGTAATCCATCCATCGACCAGGAGGGGCCTGTGGGTCGTATACGAATCTCCGTCGTCGTCGGCATCATCGCACTGGCGGGGTCCGCCGCGTTGGTGGCGGGACACTGCGCGGCCGCGGCCGCCGGGAGTCACGCCAGCCAGGGCCACCCATCGAAGGAGGGCCACGGGGGGGCGCACGACGCCGGTGAGCGCCGCGAGCTGAAACCCGAGTCCAAGTTCGTCACCGGCGACGGGGTTGTCATCGCCGTGCGTCTGGAGAAGCAACAGCTGGTCCTCGAGCACGGGGAGATCACGGGCTTCATGCCGGCGATGACGATGGGCTACAAGACCAGTCCCACCTCGCTGCTGAACACGGTCAGGCCGGGGGATAGGGTTCGGTTCACCATCGATACCGACGCGCGCGCCATCACCAAGATCGACAAGCTCGCGGACTGATGCGGACGATGGACCGGGAACCCCGGCGAGGCCGCATCGCCGTCGTCGGCACGGCGCTGTTGCTCGCGGGCTGTGCGGGCTACCAGCTGGCGCCGCTGCCTGCCGGCCACCCGGCGCATCCGGAGGCGACCCCCGCGCCCGAGAGGCCGCCCTCTCAGACGCTGGCCTACACCGGGTCCGACATCCCGTCGGTTCAGCCGGTCACGCCGGTGGCGGGAGCCCAGCATGGGGAGCAACACATACGCCTGACCAAGGAGGGCGAGGCGCAGACGGTGATCGGCGAGGGAGAGGTCGTCGCGACCGTCCCGAATGCGAGCCAGATCGTCCTCGAGCACGGCGAGATCACCGGCTTCATGGAAGCGATGACGATGGGCTATCGGATCGATCCGCCCTCGCTGCTCGCCGGATTGAAGCCCGGGGACAGGATTCGCTTCACGATCGACGTGCAGAGACGGACGATCACCGGGATCGAGAAGCTGAGGTGACCATGAGCGACCGGGCGGCGGCACGAAGGGTCGGCGGGATGGGGATCCTGCTCCTCGGGCTCACGAGCTGCGCCTCGGTGGACCTCAGGGCGGGCTTCTCCGAGGTGAGCGCGGCGGTGCAGGAGCGGTCGGCGACGAGCATCGCGTGGCACGACGGTACCGAGCTGGACCGCGAGGCCGGCGAGAAGCTCCGGTCCTTGCTGCAGCGGAAGCTGACCGCCGACGACGCGGTCCAGATCACGATGCTGAACAACCGGGAGCTTCAGGCCATCTACACCGAGCTGGGTGTGGCACAGGCCGATCTGGTGCAGGCGGGGCTCTTCCGCAACCCGATCTTCGACGCGGCCGTGTTGTTTCCGCTGTCGGGAGTCCGGCCGGATCTCCAGCTCAGCGTGGTCGTCGGGTTCCTGGACGCGCTGTACGTCCCCCTCCGGAAGCGGGTGGCCGCCGCCCGGTTCGAGGAGGCCAAGCTCCGGGTGACCGGCGCCGTGCTCGACTTCGCCGGGCAGGTCCGGCGAACGTTCTACGACCATCAGGGGAACGAGCAAGGCCTCGAGCTGCGCCGAACGGTGGTGCAGGCGCTCACCGCCTCGCTGGACGTGAGCCGGCGGCTGCACGAGGCCGGTAACATCACGGACCTCGATCTGGCGCGGGACCGCGCGCTGACCGAAGCATCCAGGCTGGCGCTCAGATCCGCCGAGGCCACGGCGCGCCAGAGCCGGGAAGAGCTGAACGACCTGATGGGTCTGTGGGGTGAGGACACGGCGTGGGAGATCGACGGGCGCCTGCCGGATCTCCCGGCGGAGCCTCTGCAGGAGAACGGGATCGAGCGGACCGCGGTCGCCCGGAGCATCGACCTGGCGAACGCCGCGCAGCGCATCATCGGCGCGGGCCAGCAACTAGGATACGACCGGGCCACCGCGCTGATCCCGGCCATGGAGCTGGGCGTGGAAGGGGAGCGGGAGGAAGGGTGGAAGGTGGGACCGGTCCTGTCCGTTCCCATTCCCCTGTTCGATCAGGGCCAGGCCCGGGTCGGTCGGGCCGCGGCGGAGCTGCGGCGCGCTCAACAGGAATACCACGCGCTGGCGGTGCGGATCCGGTCCACCGCGCGGGCGATCCAGGAGCGCATGCGGGGGGCGCAGGACCGCGCGCGGTACTACCGCGACATCGTGCTGCCGTTACACGAGCGGATCGTCAACGAAGCGCAGCTGCAGTACAACGCCATGCAGATCGGCATCGTCCAGGTGCTGCGTGATCGCGAGCGACAGATCGAGACCGGCGTTGCCTACGTGGAGGCGCTAAGGGAATACTGGCTGGCCCACGCGGACCTGGCGCTCATCTCGAGTGGCCGGTTGCCGGTGGCCAGGCGACTCCGGATGGGCGCGGCGGGCGAGAAGGGGAAGGACAAGGAGGGTGTGAATGGCCACTAGGCTCTCGCGGCGGCAATTGCTGGGCATCGGGGCTGCCTCATTTGCGGGCGGCGGCGCGTGGACGACCGAGGGCCATACGAAAGGGCATGGGGGGTCGGCATCGCCGCGGGCTCCAGGGAGTCGATCGTACTGGCAGAAGACCTATAGCGGGGGGCCGAGCGATGTCGCCCCGCTCCCGCCGGGCCTGCCCGGGGAGCACTACCAGCCGGTCGTCGTCCCGAACGGCGGCGCTCTCCCCTTCAAGGTCGTCGATGCGGCCAAGGTCTTTCACGTGATCGTCGAGGAGGTCGACCACGCGTTCGACTCCGGCCTGCGCGCCGCCTGCTGGGGGTACAACGGCCGCGTGAACAGCACGGTGATCGAGGCGGTGGAGGGCGAACGCATCCGGATCTACGTGACGAACCGGCTGCCGATGGCCACTTCGGTCCACTGGCATGGCCTGTATCTGCCCAACGGGATGGACGGCGTGGGAGGCCTGACGCAGCCCTACATAAGACCCGGGGACACGGCCAGGTACGAGTGGACCCTACGGCAGTACGGCACCTTCATGTTCCACTCCCATCACGACGAGATGACGCAGATGGGGATGGGGCTGATCGGCATGTTCATCGTCCACCCGCGGAATCCGGCTCCCGAGTATCGCGTGGACCGCGACTTCTCGCTCATGATCAGCGAGTGGTCGGTGAAGGCGGGAACCGCGCGCCCGAATCCCCTGGAGATGAATGACTTCAATGTCCTGACCATCAACGGGAAGGTGTTTCCGTCCACGGCGCCGCTGGTGTGCAAGACCGGAGACAAGGTCAGGCTTCGGCTGGGTAATCTCGGCGCCACGGACCACCACCCGATGCACATTCACGGACATCACTTCCGCGTGACCGCGACCGACGGCGAAGATATTCCGCTGTCGGCCCAGTGGCCGGAGACGACCGTGCTGGTCGCGGTGGGGCAGACCCGCACCCTGGAGCTCATCACCGACGCCCCCGGCGATTGGGCATTTCACTGCCACATGACCCACCACGTCATGAACCAGATGGGACATGAGTTCCCGAACATGGTGGGCGTGAAGCCAGGGGATCTGGACGAGAAGATCCGGCCGCTGCTCCCGGCGTACATGACCCATGGGCAGACCGGAATGGACATGGGCAAGATGGCCGAGGTCATGCCCTACCCGCGGAACACGATCTCGATGAAGGGCGCCACCGGGCCGTTCGGCGACTACATCTCGATGGGGGGCCTGTTCACGCTGATCAAGGTTCGGGACCGCCTGGAGGGCTATGACCAGGATCCGGGATGGTATCCGCATCCTCCCGGGACCGTCGCGCTCAAGGCGACCGATGCGGAGCTGGCACGGGACGGGATCGAGGTGAAGGCACTGTGACGGGAGCCCCCGCCGTCCGGTCCGCGGCGGGGCACGCCCGCCACACAGTGGGGCTGGTCGGCCTCACCGACTGCGCCCGGGCCGGTGTCGATCGCTCGGGTAGGGCCGCTGGAAGGAGCGTCGATTCATGTGCTTGCACCTCGCTCGGCGTTGAATGTGCCGGT
This sequence comes from Candidatus Limnocylindria bacterium, assembly GCA_035524955.1. GTDB lineage: Bacteria > Methylomirabilota > Methylomirabilia > Rokubacteriales > CSP1-6 > CAMLFJ01. The sequence goes on from DATLFG010000086.1 coordinate 12,706, forward strand.
GGCAAGGCGAATGCACGATCTGGCTCGTGGACAGAATCATGAGATCTCAACTCGTCGCGGGATGGCCCGGACGGATCGGCGCGGTCGGATTGATCCTTCTGACCCTCGGGATCGGCCTTTGCCTGTTCGACGGGGACGAATTCGGCCCGGCCGGCCACGGGTCGGCTCTGGATGTGTGTAACGGACTTGCGCTGTTCTCGCTTGCCACCATGCTCGTGGGTCCTGCCGCGCTCGGGCGAATCTCTCCGCACCCGGCCGCGCACGTCCACGTCCCCTCGATCCGGCGACTCGACCCACCTCCGTGCGCTCTCTTCCTGTAGTCGATCTACCCGGCCGTCTGTCCGAGTGGAAGCGTTCGACGGGTGGAGCCGTCCGTCCACCCGGAGGAGCGAGCCTCGTGGCTCGGCGGCCTCGGGATGGTCATCAGCACTGATCGGGCTGCGGGAAGGCCAAGGAGGGAAAGGCGATGGCTCCGCTCAACTGGAAGGTCATGACGTGGTCACTGGGACTCTTCACTGCCGTGACGTTCATCGTGTGTGTGGTGTACGGACTGGTGATGCCCAAGGCTCTTCACATGACACAATTCCTCGAGATGACGCTGCCGGGGTTCCGGTGGCTGACCGTCGGGAGCTTCATTCTGGGACTGGTCGAGACGTTCCTGTACGGCGCGTACGCCGGGCTCGTGTTCACGGGAATCCACAACTTCGTTCAGCGCCGCTGCGCGTGACGAGAGAAGGAGGCCGACGATGAGACGTCTTCTTCGGACGGGCGTGGCGCTCGCGGTGGTGAGTCTCCTGGCGCCGGAGCTATCGGCCGCACAGGGGGGCCTGAGCAAGCGGGACGGTCAGGGGCCGGTCGCGGTCACCGTCACGTTGGTCGAGGCCCCCGCGGCCGGCGGCCCGGTCAGGATCAAGGTGTCGCTGGAGACGCACTCCGTGGCCCTGGACGGGATCAAGTTCGAAGACGTGGTGGCCATGGGCGGGCCGGATGGAACCACCATCGCACCGACCGCCGTCGAGCAGGCCGAGGGCGCGGGTCATCACCGAGAGGCCGTCCTGGCCTTTCCTCCGCTCCCGGCCGGCGCCCGGGAAGTGCGGATCGCAGTCCGGAACGTGGGCGGCGTGGGAGAGCGCAGCTTCGCGTGGGATCTGTCGGCCGGGCGATGACCGAGAGCGTGCGTCGGGTGGGAATCCGGCGAAGGACGGCACGGCCTGAGAGGGGGGAATGACATGACGCGAGCGTGGTGGGCATTGCTGGGGCTTCTCCCGTGGCTGGGGCCGTCGGTCGCCGCGGGCCAGGGGCGTTCGTCCGAGTGGGGGTGGGGCATGCACCCGATGTGGGGTGTATGGGGGATCGGAATGATGCTGATGATGGTGGTGTTCTGGGGCCTGGTGATCGTCGGCGTCGTGCTGGCGATCCGGTGGTTGGCGAGTCAAGGTAAGGAGCCGCGTGGGACGGACGCCGCGCTCGACATCCTCCGGCAGCGCTACGCGCGCGGCGAGATCAACAAGGAAGAGTTCGAGACGAGGAAGCGAGACCTCACCTGAGCAGAGCGAAAAGGAGAAAAAGACCATGAACGTACGGAGAACACTGATCGGAGCGATCATCGCGGGCATGATTCTGGTGCCGATGGCGGGGTCTGCGCAGACGGGGCCCGGGCGGGGGATGGGCGGCCCGGGTATGCGCGGAGGCGGGCCGGGGCACGGGCCCATGATGCAAGCGCAGGGGATGATGCAGCAGATGCAGGGAATGATGGAGCAGATGGCCGAGATGATGAAGGGCGGCACGATGTCTCCGGAGCAGCAGAAGCGGATGGGCGAGATGATGGGCCAGATGGGCGAGATGATGGGCGGGATGCACGGAGTGATGGGCGGCATGGGCGCGACGCCCCGAGGTCCCGAGATGATGGGGCAGATGTCGCAGATGATGCGGCACATGGCCGAGATGCAGAAGCACATGTCGGAGATGATGAGCGCGCCGCGCGCGGGCGGTCCGCAGGACAAGAAGTAGGCGGCCGGCGTGACACCGCGACGGCGTAATCGTGGACCTGGGCGAGGAGGGTCGAATGGGTAACGTGCGGTCCGGGGACGAGCTGCGGAGGATGGATGCGTACTGGCGGGCCGCGAACTATCTCTCGGTCGGACAGATCTATCTTGTCGACAACCCGCTGCTCCGGCAACCCCTCGCCCCCGAACACGTGAAGACGAGGCTGCTCGGCCACTGGGGCACGACCCCGGGCCTGAACTTCATCTACGTTCATCTGAACCGAGCGATCAGGAAGTATGACCTCGACATGATCTACGTATGTGGACCCGGCCACGGGGGGCCGGCGATGGTCGCCAACACCTACCTGGAAGGCACCTATACCGAGCTCTACCCGAGCGTGTCGCAGGACGCCGAGGGGATGCGGCGCCTCTTCAGGCAGTTCTCGTTCCCGGGAGGGATCCCGAGCCACGCCGCCCCGGAGACACCGGGGTCGATCCACGAAGGGGGCGAGCTCGGCTACTCGGTGGCCCACGCCTACGGGGCCGCGTTCGACAATCCGGATCTGGTCGTCGCGTGTGTGGTCGGGGACGGGGAGGCGGAGACGGGGGCGCTCGCGACGGCGTGGCACTCGAACAAGTTCCTCAATCCCGCCCGGGACGGCGCGGTGCTGCCGTTCCTGCATCTGAACGGCTACAAGATCGCGAGCCCCACCGTCCTGGCCCGACTCGACCGCCGGGAGCTCGAGAGTCTTCTCGTCGGCTACGGCCATGAGCCGCACTTCGTCGAGGGTTCCGACCCCGAGCGCATCCACGAGCAGATGGCCGCCACCCTGGACACCGTGATCGAGCGGATCCGCGCCATCCAGCAGGAGGCGCGGGCCGGCGGGTCGCCGGGACGGCCGCGCTGGCCGCTGATCGTGCTGCGAACACCCAAGGGCTGGACCGGCCCGAAGGAGATCGACGGCAAGAAGACGGAGGGCTCCTGGCGCTCGCACCAGGTGCCGCTCGCCGAGGTGGCGACGAACGGGGCGCACCTCAGGCTGCTCGAGCAGTGGATGGAGAGCTACCGGCCCGCGGAGCTGTTCGACGAGTCGGGTCGCCTCCGGCGCGAGCTCGCCGAGCTCGCGCCCACGAGCACGCGTCGCATGGGCGCGAACCCACACGCCAACGGTGGGGTCCGGCTCAAGGACTTGAGGGTGCCGGACTTCCGCGACTATGCCGTCGACGTCGCGAAGCCCGGCGTGGAGTTCGCCGAGGCCACCCGGGTGCTCGGCGGCCTGCTGCGCGATGTCATGCGGGTCAACGAGGATCAGCGGAACTTCCGCGTCTTTGGGCCCGACGAGACCGCGTCGAACCGGCTCGGCGCGCTGTTCGAGGTGACCGACCGGGCGTGGGTGGCCGAGCGGCGGCCGGAGGACGAGTCGCTCGGCCCGGACGGCCGGGTCATGGAGATCCTGAGCGAGCACACCTGCCAGGGCTGGCTGGAGGGGTACCTTCTCACCGGCCGCCACGGCCTGTTCTCGTGCTACGAGGCGTTCATCCACATCGTGGACTCGATGTTCAACCAGCACGCGAAGTGGCTGAAGGTGTGCAACGGTATTCCCTGGCGCGCCTCGATCGCCTCCCTCAACTACCTGCTGACCTCGCACGTCTGGCGCCAGGACCACAACGGGTTCTCTCACCAGGACCCCGGCTTCATCGACCATGTGGTCAACAAGAAGGCCGACGTGATCCGCGTCTACCTGCCGCCGGATGCGAACACGCTGCTGTCCGTGGCCGACCACTGCCTGCGGAGCCGCGACTACGTCAACGTGATCGTGGCCGGCAAGCAGCCCGGGCTCCAGTACCTGGACATGGACGCCGCCATCAAGCACTGCGCGGCGGGCATCGGCATCTGGGCGTGGGCGAGCAACGATCGGGGAGGCGAGCCCGACGTGGTGATGGCCTGCGCGGGCGACGTGCCGACGCTCGAGACGCTGGCGGCCGTCTCGCTGCTGCGCCGGGAGCTCCCGGCCCTCAAGGTGCGGGTCGTCAACGTCGTCAACCTCATGAAGCTCCAGCCCCCGACCGAGCATCCGCATGGGCTCTCCGATCGGGAGTTCGACTCCCTGTTCACGACGGACAAGCCGATCATCTTTGCGTTCCATGGGTATCCGTGGCTGATCCACCGGCTGACCTACCGGCGGACCAACCACCGGAACCTCCACGTCCGCGGCTACAAGGAGGAGGGCACGACGACGACGCCGTTCGACATGGTGGTGCGGAACGATCTCGATCGCTTCCACCTGGCCGCCGACGTGATCGACCGCGTGCCGGGGCAGGCGGTAGTCGCGGCCTACACGAAACAGGCCCTGCGCGACAAGCTGGTCGAGCACCGCCAGTACATCGAGCGTTACGGCGAGGACATGCCCGAGATCCGGGAGTGGACGTGGGACGCCGGAGGAGCGGCGTGAGCCGGGATCAGCACCGCGGCCGCGCACCCGGTGGCCAGGGCCACGAGGCCCATGGAGGCGGAGCCCGGCACGCCGAGCCCCGTCGGGGTGGGGGCGGGAGCCATCATGCGCACATGGTGGCGGACTTCCGCCGACGCTTCTGGGTGTCCATGGTCCTGTCGATCCCGGTGCTGGCGCTGGCCCCGTTGATCCAGGCCTGGCTGGGGCTCAGCGAGGCGCTTGCGTTTCCGGGGGACCGGTCGGTTCAGGCCGTGCTCGCGACCGTCATCTATTTCTACGGCGGCTGGCCCTTTCTGCGCGGGGTCGTCGCGGAGCTCGGCAAGCGCCAGCCCGGGATGATGACGCTGATCGCGCTGGCGATCACGGTCGCCTGGGGCTACAGCGCCCTGGTGGCCCTCGGGCTCCATGGGGAGGGGTTCTTCTGGGAGCTGGCGACGCTGATCGACATCATGCTGCTCGGTCACTGGATCGAGATGAAGTCGGTGCTGGGCGCCTCGGCGGCGCTCGAGAGCCTGGTGCGCCTCATGCCGGCCGAGGCGCACCTCGTGGCGGCGGACGGCTCGACGCGGGAGCTGCCGGTCACGGAGCTGAAGCGGGGTGACCGGGTGCTGATCAAGCCGGGGGAGAAGATCCCGACGGACGGCACCATCGTCCAGGGCCAGACCTCGGTCAACGAAGCGATGCTGACGGGCGAGAGCAAGCCGGTGGAGAAGGGAGAGGGGGCCACGGTCATCGGGGGCTCGGTCAACGGCGAGGCGGCCATCACCGTCGAGGTGCGGAAGACGGGCGACGAGACCTACCTCGCGCAGGTGATCGCCATGGTCCGCCAGGCCCAGGAGTCGCGCTCGCGCTCGCAGGACCTCGCCAACCGGGCCGCCGTCTGGCTGACGGCGGTCGCGCTCGGGGGCGGGGCGGTCACGCTCGTCGCCTGGCTCGTGGTGGGCGCTTCCTTTCCGTTCGCGCTGGCCCGCACGGTGACGGTGATGGTCATCGCCTGCCCCCACGCCCTGGGCCTCGCGGTGCCGCTGGTGGTGGCGGTGTCCACCGCGCTCTCGGCCAGCAACGGCCTGCTCATCCGTGACCGCTCGGCGTTCGAGCGCGCCCGCGCCCTCGACGCGATCGTGTTCGACAAGACGGGCACGCTGACCGAAGGCCGCTTCGGCGTCACGGATGTGATCAGTCTCGGCGGGCGCAGCGAGGAGGACCTGGTGCGCCTGGCCGCGAGCTTGGAGAGCCAGTCGGAGCACCCGATCGCCGCGGGGGTCGTGCGCGGGGCCCAGGAGCGAAAGGTGCAGTTCCCGGTCCCCGCGGCGTTTCGCGCCATCCCGGGCAAGGGGGCCGAGGCGGTCGTGGAGGGCGCCCGTGTCAAGGTGGTGAGCCCCGGCTACCTCAAGGCCGAGGGCCTCGAGACCGACGACCCGCGGGCGCGAGAGGTGGCCGAGCAGGGGAAGACCGTCGTGTACGTGCTCGTGAACGACCGTCTCGAGGGCGCCATCGCCCTCGCGGACATCATCCGGCCCGAGTCGCGCGAGGCCCTCGCCGCGCTCCGGGCCATGGGCATCAAGACGATGATGCTCACGGGCGATGCCACCGCGGTGGCCCGGTGGGTGGCCCGCGAGCTGGCCCTGGACGAGGTCTTCGCCGAAGTCCTACCGGACCAGAAGGCCGCGAAGATCAAGGAGATCCAGGGGCGCGGGCTCACGGTGGCGATGACCGGCGACGGGGTCAACGACGCGCCGGCGCTCACCCAGGCCGACGTGGGGATCGCGGTGGGCGCGGGCACCGACGTGGCGATCGAGTCGGCCGACATCGTGCTGGTCCGCTCCGACCCGCGCGACGTGACCGCGATCGTGGATCTCGCGCGTGCCACGTATCGGAAGATGATCCAGAACCTCTGGTGGGCGACCGCGTACAATGCGGTGGCGATCCCGGTGGCGGCCGGTGTGCTCTATCCGGCCGGCATCCTCCTGACCCCGGCGGTCGGCGCGGTGCTCATGTCGGTGTCGACCGTCATCGTCGCGATCAATGCGCGCTTGCTCCGGCTCAAGCGGTAGTCGATGGCGCCGCGTACGGCGGAGCAGCCAGACGGAAGGAGACGCGTGATGGCACGGGCAACCCTCGAAGCCACCGCCCGGGCGCTGGTGGCGCCCGGGAAGGGGATCCTCGCCGCCGACGAGAGTCATCCGACGATCGGGCGACGTTTCGAGGAGTACGGGATCTCCAACCGCGAGGAGCACCGTCGGCGCTACCGGCAGATGCTCTTCACGACGCCGGGCATCGGCGAGTTCATCAGCGGCGTGATCCTCTTCGACGAGACCATCCGCCAGGCCACCGACGAGGGCCGGCCGTTCGTGGAAGTGCTCGCGGGCGCGAGCATCCTCCCGGGCATCAAGGTCGATGGGGGGGCCAAGCCCCTCGCGGGGGCGCCGGGCGAGCGGGTGACCGAGGGGCTCGACGGCCTCCGCGAGCGGCTGGCGGAATACAAGACGCTCGGGGCGCGCTTTGCGAAGTGGCGCGCGGTGATCGCGGTCGGCGAGGACGGTCGCATCCCCACCCGCCGGGCGCTCCAGGCCAACGCCGACGCGCTCGCCCGCTATGCGGCGCTGTGCCAGGAGGCAGAAATCGTCCCGATCGTTGAGCCGGAGATCCTGATGGACGGCGGACACTCCCTCGAGCGCTGCCTGGAGGCGACGGAGGCCGCGCTTCATGTGGTGTTCGATGCCCTGTGGGAGCAGCGGGTCGCCCCGGAGGGTCTACTCCTGAAGCCGAACATGGTGCTGGCGGGTACCAGTGCCCCGCGCCAGGCTTCGGTCGAGGAAGTCGCCGAAGCGACCGTGCGGTGCCTACGGCGGACGGTGCCGCCGGCCGTGCCGGGCATCGTGTTCCTCTCCGGCGGGCAGACGGACGAGCTGGCCACCCTCCACCTGAATGCGATGAACCGTCTCCCGGCGCCCCCGCCGTGGCCGCTGAGCTTCTCGTACGGCCGTGCGCTTCAGGCCGCCCCGCTCGGAACGTGGCGAGGCGATCCGGCACGGGTCGCGGACGCTCAGCGCGCCTTTCACCACCGGGCCCGGTGCAACAGCGCGGCGCGCTCCGGGGCGTACACCCCGGAGCTCGAGCGGGGCGCCGTGTGAGCGCGAAGACGCTCGCCATCCTCGTCGGGGGCGGCCCCGCGCCGGGGATCAACGCAGTCATCGCCGCGGCGACCATCGAGGCCCGCAACCGCGGCCTCCAGGTCCTCGGCTGTCAAGACGGCTACAAGTGGCTGATGCAGGGGGACCTCGGGCACGTCCAGGAGCTCGAGGTCGCGGCGCTCTCCCGGATCCACTTCGAGGGAGGCTCGATCCTGCGCACCTCCCGCGCGAACCCGGCGCAGTCGGCCGACACCCTTCGTAACGTCGCCGAATCGCTGCAGCGCCTGAGCGTGTCTTACCTCGTGGCCATCGGTGGCGACGACACCGCCTCCGGCGCCGCGGCCGTCGCCCGGGCGCTCTCGGGGCGGCTCGCGATCGCGCATGTCCCGAAGACCATCGACAACGATCTCCCGCTGCCGGCCGGGATCCCGACGTTCGGCTTCACCACCGCGGTCGACGTGGGCAAGGACCTCGTGCGCAACCTGATGAAGGAGGCGGCGACCACCGACAAGTGGTTCTTCGTCACCGTCATGGGGCGCCACGCCGGCCATCTGGCCCTGGGGATCGGCAGCGCCGCGGGTGCGACCGTGACCCTCATCGGCGAGGAGTTCGGGGAGGGCGCGGTGTCGCTCGACGCGATCGCGGGGATCCTCGAGGGCGCCATCATCAAGCGGCGCGCCTATGGGCGAGAGCACGGCGTGGCGCTGGTCGCCGAAGGGCTGATCGAGCGACTGGATCCCGACACGCTGGGGCCGCTGGAGCACGATCCCTACGGCAACGTGCGCCTGGCGGAGCTCGAGCTGTCCCGGCTGCTCAAGGACCGGGTGGGGGCGAGCCTGGCCGCCCGCGGCATCGCGTCCCGGATCATCGCCAAGGACATCGGGTTCGAGCTGCGTTGCGCGCCGCCGGGAGGGTTCGACATTCACTACTGTCGCGGTCTCGGGTACTGGGCGACGCGGTTCCTGGTCGAGGGCGGCACCGAGGCGATGGTGAGCCTCCAGGCCGACCGGTTCGTGCCCATGCCGTTCCGCGACCTGGTCGACCCGACGACCGGGCGGTTCCGCGTGCGCTATGTCGACGTGACGTCGGAGGCGTACCGCATGCTCGCCGCCTACATGATCCGGCTCACGCGCGCGGATTTCGAGGATCCGGAGCAAGTCCGCGCGCTGGCGCGCGCCGGGGGGCAGGGCGAGGCCGAGTTCATCGCGCGGTTCGGCAGTACCGTGGAGCTGGCCCGCTAGGGACGGTGGGGGGTGGGAGTGTTCGGGCCGGGAGGATGAGATGACGACGCCAGTCGGATCGCCGGCGGTCGAGTTTGCGCTCGAGGACACGGTCGGGTCCATCCATCGGCTCGAGCACTACCGGGGTCACTGGCTCTTGATGGTCTTCCATCGGCACCTCGGCTGACTACCCTGTCGGGAGCACGTGTCGCAGTTGCGACAGCGGGAGGGCGAGGTCGCCGGGCTGGGCCTGCGCATCGTGGTGGTCACGTTCGAGGCTCGGGAGCGTGCCGAAGAGTACGTGCGCGAGGTGGGGCTCGGGTGGCCCCTGCTGATCGACCGGCGGCGTGTCCTCTATCGCGCCTACGGGATGGCGCGTGGTCGGCGGTCGGCGATCTGGGGACTCGCGACGTGGTGGGCGTACGCTCGGCTGCTCGTGCGGGGTCATCGGCCGAGACGCCCCACCGGCGACGTCAACCAGCTGGGCGGCGACGTTCTCGTGGACCCGGTGGGGAGGCTGGCCCTGCATCATGTCGGGACAGGCCCGGCGGATCGGCCGGCAGTCGGCGCGCTCCTCGAGCGGATCCGGCGGGGCGACCGCGACTAGAGATGGTCGCGCGGGGGCCGCCAGATCGGCGGCGCGCGCGGGTCAGCGAGGCGCCCGGTCGCGACGCTCGATCAAGATCACCTGGCCCGGGTAGATGTGCGAGCTGCGCGTGGCGGGGTTCCACCGCCTGACGTCGCCGACGGAGACGCCGTGCCGATGGGCGATGCCGCCCAGGGTGTCGCCCGACCTCACGCGGTACCGGACGCGCTGGACGGCGCGCGCCGCCATCGCCCGCTCGAGTCCGGGGAGGGCCGCCTCGAAGCCGGCGCGACCGCCCTCCGGGATCCGTACCTCGTATCGCCCCTCGGGCAGCGCGTCGGCCATGATCGCGGGGTTCAGCGCCTTCGTCTGACGGTAGAACGAGCCGGCGGCCGCCGCGATCTCGGTCACGGTGACGCGGCCGACGACGCGCAGCGTGACCACGTCCGTGGCATGCGGCGAGTATCGCTCCTCGGGCGGGACCTCGAAGCCGTACTGGGCCGGGTCCTCGAGGATCAGCTTCGCGGCGAGGATGCGGAAAAAGTACCGCTCCGTCTCCAGCGGCAGCGCCAGCTGGTAGTAGGTGGCCACGCCCTGCCCGCTCATGGCACCCCGGACGCGGCTCTCGCCGGCGTTGTAGGCGGCGAGCGCGAGGGGCCAGTCCGCGAGGCTCGCGTGCAGATCGCGAAGGTACGCGAGCGCGGCGGCCGTGGAGCGAGCCGGGTCCCGGCGCTCGTCCCACGACGGCGTGACCCGCAGGCCGTAGCTCCGGGCGGTGCCGGCGATGAACTGCCAGATGCCCGAGGCGTGGGCCCAGGAGTACGCGCGCGGCAACAGGGCACTCTCCACGACGGCGACGTACTTCAGATCGTCGGGGAGCCCGGCCCGCCGGAGCTCGGCCTCGATGTACGGGAAGTACCGCGCGCTGCGCTTCAGCCAGAGGATGACCTGGGCGGGACTGCCGAGAGACATGTAGAACTCGCGCTCGAGGCGCTCGGCGACGTCCCATCGGTCCAGCGGAACCGTCGCGCCCGCGAAGACGATGGCTTCCGGCAGCCGATGGCTGTGCATCCCGGCCCGCGCCTCGACGAGGCTGCCGGTGATCGCCTCCAGCTGCTCGCGGAGTGTCTCGACCTCCGACGCCAGCGCCTCGACACGGTCCCGGAGCGAGCTGGCCCCGTCCTCGGCGCTGCCGGTGTCCTCGGCAGCGCCGGGGCTCTCCGCCGGGCTCGACCGGTCCGCGGTGTCCGCCGGCTGATCTGCCGGCTCGACCCCGTAGGTGTCCGCGACGGCCTCAGGCGTGACGGACTGCCCCGACATGAGCGCGGGGGCGACGAGGAGCCAGCCGAGGAGGGCCAGTGTGCCCGGGACGAGGGGTCGCATGAGCCCATGCTATTGGGAGCACGCGATTGTGGGAAGAAGAAAAGGCGACGCCGTGGGGGGGCGGTCACCGAAGATCCCGACTGAAGCGGCGAAAACGTGGTCGCGACCGGAACTTGCGTGCGAACGGGGTGGGGACCCCCAAGGTCCAATAGACCCTGGCCGTCTCCAACGAGACACTCCGAGCCATGGTGTCCGGCGCGATGGTTGGTGTCCTGAAGGAGCTCCTCGCGGATCGCGTCGTGTTGACCGATGGGACCGCCATCCGGTTCGCAGGGGCGCTGAGCGCCCCCCGGATTGCCCCTGGAAGTCGCGTCACGATTCTCTACACCCGTGACGATGACGGTGAGGGGATGCTGGTCCAGAGCGTGAAGCACATGTAGGGCTAGGGAGGCCCGAGGTCGCGCTCGGCGTCGGCGAGCAGCCGCCCGAGCGCGGGCGGCAGCTCGATCGGGCGGCCGACGACGCCGGGGCTGTAGCCCTGGAGCCAGTAGCTATTGGTGGGGTGGCCGCCCCCGGCCACGACGATCACGAAGTTGTCGGGGCGGGCGGTGATCGGCCATGGGTCCAGGGCGAGGCTGTCGCGCGCCACCTTGCTCGTGTCGATCTCGATCCACGCCGAGCCTCCCGCGCGCCGGAGCTGCTCGGCGGGAATCCGCGACTGCTCCCAGAGGAACTCGCGCATCGAGGCCTTCGTCCATCCGAGCCCCGCCATGGTCTGCGCCACCACTCCAGGGATCATCAGGATGCCCGGGGTTCCATGCTCGTAGCCGGCGAGCCCGGCCATGTTGGGCACGCGCATGAAGTCGGCCATCCGGTGCATGCCCTGCAGCGCATCCTCCTCGGGCGTCTCCTTCTTGGCGCCGCGCCGGCGGATGTTCGTGGCCCCGTTGGCGAAGGCGAGCGAGATCGAGCTGGTGCCCGGCGCGAAGCCGTGGCGCTCGGTGCCGTGCGACGCCCAGCCCGGGGGCAGGTTCGTCTCGTCTTCCGCGAAGACCACGTTCGTGTAGCGCAGGCCGCCGTAGTTGGCCATGGTGCCGGTGCCGGGCCGGGCGCCGCCCAGGTTCTGCTGGAGCAGGCGCAACGCGCGGCCGATGCCGGCCCCCGCCGGCCGTTGCGGGTCCGGGCCGAGGCAGCCGAAGCCCGCGTTCAGCCGGATCCACGCGCCGATCGGTCCGTTGACGATCACCACCGGAAACGCGCTGCCCGAGGCGGCCTGCAGCGTCTCGCTGCCCGACACGGGATCGAGGAAGGCCTCCACCGCGGCCACGAGGACGGGCAGGTACTCGGGCCGGCCCCCCGCCATCGCCAGCGCGATGGCGCACGACTCGACGGTGGTCACTCCGCCGCGCGGGGGAAAGGTGCCGAGCTTGCGGCCGCGCGGGTGCGCGGCGCCGCCGAGGATCCAGTCCACGCGCGCCGGCGTCGGGGGCCAGAGCGGCAGGCCGTCGCCCCAGCGCGAGCATCAGGTGGTTCGCCCGCGCGAAGGTGTCCTCCCCGCTCGTCCCCTCCACGCGGATCATGGGCGCCTCGCCCGCGCCGTCGCCGCCGACGGCCGAGCGCCATCGCGTGGCCGTCGTAGAACTCCTGCTTGCGGGTCTCCACCGGCGAGATGTCGCTGCCCGGCAGGAACATGTCGATGGGGAAGGTGACCATTGCCGCGTGCGGCGCCAGCCCGAGGCCGGCCACCGCGTTCGTCATGACGCCGACGAAATCGGCGCGGGTGAGGGTGACGGTCGGGATCCCCCGTGCTTCGAGCCTGGCGGCCGCCCGGCCGCACGCGGTCGCGCAGGTCCCTCAGGCCGCGTTGCCGATCACGACGGCGTCCACCCCGCTTGCCTCGACGAGCGCCGCCGTCTCCTCCGAGCCGATCACCGCGTTGCCCTGGGGGAAGGCGTCGATCGGCAGGACCTCGATGCCCGGGAAGTCCGTCTCGAGCAGCGCCTTGAGAAGCGGCAGCATCCGGTAGGCCTGCCACTGCTCGTTGCTGACGAAGCCGACGCGCGCGCCGCCGAGGGCGGCGACGCGCGGGGCGTGGGGCTGCGTCACCTCGATGGAGCCGGACGGGTCGTGGAACTCGAGAGTGGGCATGCGGCCTCCTCCTGGAGTGGTCATGCTCGCGTGCGCCGACGGCCTACGCCACGTCCTCCAGCGCGAAGCCGGCGACGCGCTTGTAGTCATCGGACAGACGCCGGAGCTCGGCGCGGGTGATGTAGCGGTCGAGGTCGTCGAACGGCACGTCGCCCACCAGCTCTTCCACGCGACGAATGAGATAGTCCGGTGGATGTTCGCGGTTCGTGCGCACGACCCGGGCGGTCGCGCCCGAGCGCGCGGCCTCGTAGGCCCGCAGGGCGGCCGCCGGATCGCCCCCTGCGGCGAGGCGATCGGCGAGCGCGCGCGCGTCGAGGATGGCCTGGGCCGCGCCGTTGGAGCCCCGCGGGTACATCGGATGCGCGGCGTCGCCCAGGAGGGTGACGCGGCCGAACGTCCAGCGATCCACCGGGTCCCGGTCCACCATCGGGTACTCGAAGATGACGTCCGAGCGGCGGAGCAGGTCGGGGACGTCGAGCCAGTCGAACGCCCAGCCGGCGTAGATGGGCAGGAAGTCCTCGAGCCGTCCCGGCTTGTTCCAGTCGTTGCGCTCGTACCCCGGCTGCGCGACCTGGGCGGTCCAGTTGATGAGCTGGTGCCCCTCGGCGTCCGCCTCATCGGCGATCGGGTAGATCACGAGATTGCCGTTCTGGATCGACCCGACGCGCACGTAGCTGCGGCCGGTCAGGAAGGGCTTCGCCCGGGTGACCCCGCGCCAGGTGTTGATCCCGGCGAAGCAGAGCTCCTCGCCGGGGTAGAAGTGTCGGCGCACGACCGAGTTCACCCCGTCGCAGGCGATGGCGAGGTCGGCGGCGATGGACGCCCGCGCGGCGCCGGTGGCGGCCGAGCGGAAGTGCAGGGTCACCCCGTGGTCGCCCTGGTCGAGCCCGAGGCACTGATGATCCGCGAGGACGCGGGCGGCGCCGAGCCGCTCCACGGCCGCGCGCCAGAGGGTCAGGTGGACCCGGGCGCGATGGATGCCCACCTCGGGCACCGGGTAGCCGGCGCCCCGGCCCCGCGGCTCGGAGTAGATGAGCTGGCCGAAGCGGTTGAAGAAGCAGCTATCGCGGTTCTCGATGCCCTGCCGCGCCAGGGCCTCGCCGAGCCCGAGCGCGGTCAGCTCGCGCATGGCGTGTGGCAGGAGCGTGATGCCGACGCCCAGCTCTCGCACCTCCGGCGCGCCCTCGTACACGCGGCAGGGAATCCCGCGCTGGTGCAGGGCGAGCGCGAGGACGAGCCCGCCGATGCCACCCCCCACGATCGCGATCTCCATGTCCTAGATGCCCCGGGACAGGGTATACCACGGCCGGCGGGAACGCTTACCGGACGGGCGCTTCGCCCGAGTGATCGCATGCCGGCACGACGGCCGAGGAGGCCCCGGGCGGGCCGCCCGGTCAGCGTACGGGTGGGCTATACCGCACCCGGGCGAGCTCGACGATCTCGATGATCGTGCCGGGGTGCGTGCGTCCCGAGGCCCGCGCGCCCCGGATGAACTCGGCGCCCGAGTGCAGATAGGGGTTGGGATTGGCCTCGATCAGGTAGACCGTCTCCTGGGCGAGGCGGAAGTCGACGCGCGCGTAGTCGCGCAGCCCCAGGGCCTGGAAGGCGGTGAGGGCGTAGCGCTCCATGGTCTCGAGGACCGCCTTGGGGAGCTTCGGGATGCGCACCTTGCTGCCGCGATAGGCGCGCGTGCCCTCGCTCCACTTCACTTCCGTGCCGGCGATCCTCGGGGTGCCCTTGGGCAGGTGGGAGAGAACCAGCTCCACGGGAGGCAGCGCCTCCGGCGGCGAGTTGCCGACGACGCCCACGTAGATCTCCCGTCCCTCGATATACTGCTCGATGAGGATGGGGCCGTTGAACTCGCCGGTGAGCCCGTCGATGCGCTCCATGAGCTCCTTGATGTTGCCGGCGAGCGCATTGAAGCCGATGCCGATGGAGCCGTCCTCACGGAGAGGCTTCACGATCACGGGGAACGAGATGTCGTCCGCGTCGAAGTCGAGGCGGCCTCGCCAGAAGACGGCGAATTTCGGGCTGACCACGTTGTGAAAGCCGAGGATCTTCTTGGCCACCGCCTTGTCCATGGCGAGGGTGAGGCCCCGGGGGCCCGAGCCGGTGTACCGGAGACCGAGCAGGTCGTAGTACGCCGCGACGTGAGGCTCCTTCGAGTTGTCGTCGCCGAACGACTCCACGAGATTGAAGATCAGATCGGGCCGGAGCTGGCTGAGCGCGCGCAGGCAGTCGGGGGTGCCGTCGACCGCGATGCCGGTGACGTCGTGGCCGGCGCCCCGCAGGACGTGCGCGACCTCCTGGACGTCCGTCTTGCGCGCAGGCCGCCGGCCCTTGGCCGGATCGACGGATTCGTCGGCGGCGTGCGCGACGACGATGTTCATGGGAGGCCGGCGTCCGGGCGTGCGCGCGCCCGCGCGGTGCCGCGCGCGCGAGGCACGAAGCTGCCGTGGCTGAGGAAGTTCATGGTCAGGGTGGTCGCGTACGTGGTCAGCTCGACGAGCGTGGTCGCCTCCGTGCCGGCGGGCACCGCGAGGCGGAGGCGCTCGGTGGTCTCCACCATCCGATCGACGAGCGCGCGCACGACGCTGCGGCGCACCCCCGTCCAGTACTCGATCTTGTTGATGAGGCCGGCGCGGTGCTCGCGCACGAAGTCCGCGGCCGGCCGCAGACGCCGGCGGCGGCGGACGAACAGGTCGGTGAGATCGTGCTCGAGGGCGACGTCGACGGGCGGCGTCTCGGCCTCCTGGGACCGGAAGAATTCCTCCACGGTCATGTTCATCTCCTCCACCGTGACGTCGGTGGAGGCCAGCCGCACGATGGGCTCGGTGTCGCCGAGCTTGCGCGCCACGCGGTCGACGTAGCGGAGCTTGTCCATGGCGGGCCAGCCCTTGTAGCGCTGCCGCCACCGCGAGCGGGGGGTGAGCCACACCGCGAACGTCTCGGCGAAGTCCTCGTCCGGATGCTTCTGCGCGTACCAGCCTTCCATGTGCCGTACGAAGCCCCGATGGAAGGGGACCGGCCGGTAGCGATCGCGGTAGGGCCGGTTGAAGGGCCCGAACCGATCGCGCCACTCGGGGGTCTCGAAGAGCTTGTAGGCGTAGTTGAAGGCGTGCCCCGCTTCGTGGCGCAGGTACATGCGGATCTCGCGGACGTCCTCGAGGTCGTCGAACTGCTTCTCGAGCCGCGAGAGCTGGGCGTCGGCCAGGTAGAACGGGATGCCGATGATGGGCTCCTCGGACGGACACCCCCACTCGTCGGTGAAGTAGGTCAACGGGCGGAAGCGGGTGAGCCCCTTGGCCGCGAGCTCGCGGTAGAGGTCGCCGACGTATCGCTCCATCGGGGAGCCCTCGAGCTTGAGCCCGAGGCGGCTGATCCGCTCGCCGAGCAAGGGTTTCAGGTCGGGAGCAGCGGTCTCGAACGCGCTCATGCGGCTCCATCGTACCCCACGGCCTCGCGCGGGGGCAGGGGAAGCGCGGCGAGCCTCGGCCGCCCGCGGGCGCATCCCGCTCAGGCGCCGCCGCCGGCGGCCTCCGTGAGGAGCTCGGCCAGGCGCCGGCTGAACGCGGCGGGGTCGGCCAGGGTGCCCCCTTCGGCCAGGACGGCCTGGCCGTGGAGCAGCTCGGCGTAGCGGCCGAGGCGCTCGTCGGCCGGGTGCGCCGCGTGAAAGGCCTGCAGCCGGATCACCAGCGGGTGGCCGGGATTCAGCTCGAGCACGCGCTTCACCTTCGGCACCTCGCGCCCGCCGCGGCGGAACAGCGCCTCGAGGTGCGGGCTGAGGTCGCCGGCCTCGCCGACCAGGCAGGCGGGGGACGAGGTCAGCCGCTCCGACAGCCGCACGTCTCGGACCTCGTCCTGCAGCGCCGCGCGCAGCGCGAGGAGCAGGTCCTTGAAGCGCTCGTCGGTCTCCTCGCGCGCCGAGTCCTCTTTCGTGCCGCCGGCCGCGGGCCCGAGGTCCACGCCGCCCTGGGCCACCGACGTGAGGGGCTTGCCCCCGAACTCACGCCCCATGCCCAGCCACAGCTCGTCGATCGGATCGAGGAAGAACAGCACCTCGTAGCCGCGCGCGCGGAAGGCCTCCAGGTGGGGCGAGCGCTCGGCCGCCTCGCGGGAGGCGGCGGTGAGGTAGTAGATGGCGGGCTGTCCGGCCTTCATCCGCGCGGCGTACTCGCCGAGCGAGGTGAGGGCCGGCCCCTCGGTGGAGACGGCCAGGACCAGCTCGAGGAGCCGATCGTGCCCCTCTTCGAAGCCCAGGAGCCCCTCCTTCAGCACGGCGCCGAACTCGGCCCAGAACGCCCGGTACTTCTCCGCCCGCTGCTCGGCCATCTCCTTGAGGGTGGCCAGGAGGCGGCGCACGAGGTACTTGCGGATGGCCTGGACCTGACGGTCCTTCTGGAGGATCTCGCGCGAGACGTTCAGGGCCAGGTCGTCGGAGGACACGACACCGCGCACGAAGCGCAGGTACGGGGGCAGCAGCTCCCGCCAGTCGTCCATGATGAAGACCCGCTTGACGTAGAGCGAGAGGCCGCGGTGGCCGCCGTCGCGGTGGTGCAGGTCGAAGGGCGCCTTCGACGGGACATAGAGGAGGGCGCGCGCCTCGAAGGTCCCTTCCATGTGCACGCTCAGGTGCTCGAGGGGATCGTGCCAGTCGTGGCTGATGTGCCGGTAGAGCTCGCGGTGCTCGTCCTCGGTGACCTCGCCCTCGGCCCGCGCCCAGATCGCCTTCATCGAGTTGAGCGTCTCGCCCTGCAGACGGATCGGGTACGTCACGAAGTCCGAGTAGCGCTTGACGATGTCCTTCAGCACCTCCGCCCGGGTGTAGTCTCGGAGCCCGTCCTCCTCGTCCGTCGGCTTGAGGTGCAGCGTCACGGTGGTCCCGGCCGCGGGCCGCTCGGCCGGGCCCAGCGTGTAGCTGCCGTCGCCGGTCGATTCCCACCGGGTGACCTCCTCGGTGCCCGCGCGCCGCGTGACGACCGTGATGCGGTCGGCCACCATGAAGCTCGAGTAGAAGCCCACGCCGAACTGCCCGATCAGCTCGGGCGCGGCGGCCGCCCTGGCCTCCCGGACGACCCGCAGGAACTCGCGGGTGCCCGAGCGCGCGATGGTGCCGAGGTTCTCGACGATCTCCTGCCGGCTCATGCCGATGCCGTTGTCGTGCACGGCCAGCGTGCGCCCGGTGGGATCGGCGTCCAGCGTGATCTCCAGCTCGCCCGGCGCCAGCTCCGGGCGGCTCAACGCCTCGAAGCGGATCTTGTCGAGGGCGTCGGAGGCGTTGGAGATCAGCTCGCGCAGGAAGATGTCCTTGTGCGAGTACAGGGAATGGATCATGAGGTCCAGCAGCTCGCGGACCTCGGCCTGGAACTCGTGACGCTCCGTCTGCTCACTCATGGCGGTTCTCCTGCCCCAGCATGTGTGGATCCTCCGCGGCGGGCGGCGCCGGGCCGCCCAGCAGCCGTCGCAGGTCCCGGGCCACCGCGACGCAGATGACGAGGACGCCCGGTCCGAGGCCGGCGATGCTCGCCCACGTCATCGCGTCCCAGACCGTCACGGCCGGCGACCGAGCACGCGGCCCAGGGTGTAGCCCAGCGCCGACACCGGCAGCGCGGCGAAGAGGGCGTACTCGCGGAGCAGCGTCAGCCCCCCGAGGTCCATCCGGCGCGTCTCCAGGTCGAGGTCCGGCGCCCCCCAGACGTGGAGGACCGTGTAGAAGGCCACGACCGCCGAGAGGCCGGCCCAGGAGGCCAGCGCGCCGGCGAGCGGCGCCGGCCGGCCGGGGAGCCAGAGGCTGGCCAGCGTCGGCACCAGGAGGGTGGACGTCAGGATCGTGGCCATGAACGCCCACGCCTCCTTGATGCGCTCGAAGTAGAGGCCGAGCGCCACGCACACGACGGCGGAGAACAGCATGGCGCCGCGCGTGTAGCGGATGAGCGTGCGGTCGTCGAGCTCGCGCCGGACCAGCGGGCGGTAGATGTCGTAGACGAGGTTGCCGGCCGCGATGAGCAGGTACGAGTCCACCGTCGACATGGCGGCGGCCAGACAGCCTCCGAGGAACAGACCCGAGACGCCGAGCGGCAGGTAGAGCGGAACGAGTCGGAGCAGCACCTGGTCGCGCGGGATGTCCGGGGGCAGCACCCCGGTCGCCATCATCGCGCCGCCCGCCATGCCCACCGCGGTGGTCGCCCAGTCGTAGGCGGCCCAGACGAGGACACCCCAGAGGAAGGCGTTCCGGATCGCCGCGGTGTCGCGCGCGGCCAGCATTCGCTGGTAGAAGAGCGGCTCCACCAGCACGCTCACCGCGGTGAGCGCGTAGGCGGCGGTGTACAGCGGCGGGGCCGAGCCGAGCGGCGCGAAGGCGTCCTCGCCGAGCGCCGCCCGCACGCCCTCGAACCCGCCCACCGCGCCCAGGATGAACGGGAGCGCCACCGCCAGCGACACGCACATGATCGCGAACTGCACGGTGTCGGTCAGCACGTCCGCCCAGGCGCCCCCCAGGGAGACGTACAGGACGCAGACCGCGCCACCGAGGCAGGCGCCGAGCCAGAGCGGGAGGCCGAACAGCACCTCGCCCATGGCCGCGAGTCCCATGATGGCCAGGACGGGCAGCGCATAGAGGAACGAGGCGATCGCCGCCGCCAGCTGCGTGGAGCGCCCGTAGTGCTGACCGAGCAGGTCGGCGAGCGAGAGCGCGTCCATGCCGCGCAGCCGCCGGGCCAGCAGCAGCGCCGCCACGAGCAGGGCCAGGGTATACGGGCGCCCATAGGTGAACCAGACCACCACCCCCTCCCGCGACGCGTCCCCGCTGTCGCCGAAGAGCGCATCGAGGCCGTAGTACGAGGAGACGAGCGCGCAGATGAGGATCGGCGTCGTGAGGGAGCGCCCGGCGAGGAAGAAATCCCGGTAAGCCTTGACTCGCCCGGCGAGGAGAAAGCCGGCCGCGATCATCGCGACGAGGTAGACCGCGACGACAGCTAGATCCACGGGATGCAGGGACAGCGTCATCGCGCCGGGCCACCCTCCGAGGGTGCCGTATGGTAGGCGGGCGGGCGCGGCCAGACAAGCCCCGGAAGGCCGCCCGCGCGTCCGCGGCCGCACGGCGGAACCGCCGCAACTGCCGAAACCGACCAAACCGCCGAGCCGTCCCGGCCCGACCGCCGCCGTGCAAGTGCCCGTCATCATGTCCGTTCCGTCCGGCACGCCCCTTGCCACTGTCGTCCGACGTGGGAGCCGGGACGAGAGCACCGGGTCCCGCGGAAAGGGAGGACGACAACATGGCGACCATCGAGACGGGCAAGCAGATCAACGGGCTGGACGTGGGCGCGCTGACGGAGGTCATGCGCGAGATCGAGCGGGACCCGGCCAAGGGCCAGGTGGAGTTCCGGGTGCGCTCGGAGTGGAAGGGGCAGACCCGGAGCCGGGCGTCGGTGGAGTCCTACTCGATCGGCGGGCAGGAGGTGCACCGGCACTTCACCATCGACGCCGACGAGCCCTTCGAGCTGCTGGGGCGCAACACCGCCCCCAACCCGCAGGAGCTCCTCATGACCGCGCTCAATGCGTGCATCACGGTCGGATACGTCGCGGGGGCATCCATGAAGGGCATCGTGCTGGAGAAGGTCGAGATCGAGACGTCCGGCCGCCTCGACCTGCGCGGCTTCCTCGGCATCGATCCCGCGGTGGCGCCCGGCTACGACACGATCCACTACGTGGTCCGGATCAAGGGGGCGGGGACCCCGGAGCAGTTCCAGGAGATCCACGACACCGTCGCGAGGACCTCGCCGAACCACTTCAATATCTCGCGGCCCGTCAAGATCGACGCCCGCCTGCTGGTGGAGTGAACCGACCAACCCGACAAGGAGCGAGCCACATGAGCACGTACTCGTACGCGGAGTGCCTGAAGAACTCGTACCGGGTGAACTGGAAGATCAGCGACGTCATCGGCGGCCGCCACTTCGATACCGGGCGCCGCTGGCTGCCGGGCCGCCTCTCCGGGGCCGCCCGCATCGCCTGCCTCACGCCCGACGAGAAGATGGCGCTCAACCACGTGGAGATGGGGGCCTACGCCCACCTCTTCGGCTACGTCGAGGAGTTCATCGCTCCCCGCATGGTCGCCCTCGCCCGGGACTTCGAGCTCGACGATCGGGAGGCGTTCGACGCGCTGACCAACTTCGCGGCCGAGGAGGTCAAGCACATGACCCTCTTCCGCGAGGTGCGCGCCGCGGTGGACGACGCGGTCGGCGTGCCGGTCGGCCTGCTCTCCGGCGCCCAGGACGTGGCCCGCGTCGTCCTCAGCAAGAACACCGGCGCGATGCTGCTGCTCACCGCGGCCATCGAGTGGTTCACCCAGCTGCACTACCTCACGTGCTTCAAGGACGACGAGTCCCTGGACCCGTTCACCAAGCACATCTTCAAGTCGCACTGGCTCGAGGAGTCCCAGCATGCTCGCATGGACCACCTCGAGACGCTGCGCGCCTTCCGGGGCATGCCGGAGGCGGAGAAGGATCGGGCGATCGACGACCTCATCACCCTGGTGGGCGCGGTGGACGGCCTCCTCGAGACGCAGGCGCGGCTCGACGTGGAGACCCTGCAGCGGGTCCTGGGGCGCGTGCTGGACCGGAGCGAGCAGCAGGAGGTGCTGGCCGGCGTGCTGGCCGCCAAGCGGTACACCTTCATCGAGAGCGGTGTCACCCACCCGAACTTCCAGGAGCTGTTCGGCCTGGTGGCGACGCCGGCCCAGCATCGGAAGGTCCAGGAGGCCCTGGGCGGGCTGCTCATCGGGGCCGCCTGACGCGCACGCGCCCCTCTTCCTCGCCGGGGGGAGAGGGGCGCGTGTCTCGGGGGCGTCAGGCGTCGTCGGGCGGGACGGGCATGGCGAGGGCGGTCAGCAGCCGTCGCGCGGCGTCCCGGTGCTCACCGGCCGCGCGCTCCGCGTCTGGCCCGCCGAGCCGGGCCAGCGCCAGGTGGGCCCGGGCCGCCAGCGGGCGCATCTCGAGATCGAGCGCGAGCGTGAGCGCCTGCCGAAGGAGACCGGTGGCCGCCGCGACGGAGTCTCGCTGGGCCTCGACCTCGCCCCCGACGTAGAGGGCCCAGGCCTCGTACCCCCGCTCGCCCCGCTGCCGGCTCAAGCGCAGGGCCAGGTCGGCCAGGCGTCGCGCCTCGTCCGGCCGCCCGGCGAGCAGGTGGGCGTGCGAGAGCCAGGCCACCCACTGGGAGTGGCCGAAGAGGAACGGTAGAGCCTGCGCGCGCTCGACGGCGCGCTCGAGCAGGTCCAGGCCCTCGGACGAGCGGCCCGACAGGACCAGCGCGTATCCCTGCAGCGCGGCCGCCCAGGGGAACCAGGTCGGCAGGCCGCGCGCCTCGATGAGATCGAGCGCGCCGGCGAGGGCGTGCGTCGCCTCCTCGAGGCGGCCCTGGACGAGATGGGTGTGGCCGAGGGCGACGTGGGCGAGGGCGAGGCCGAACGGCAGGTCGAGCGCGCGCGTCTGCTCGGCCGATTCCGTCGCCAGCCGCGCGGCCTCCCCGAACTCGCCCAGGTCGGCCAGACAGAACGCGGCCATGCTCCGCGCGTAGAAGGACGGAGGCATCGCCTGCCCGAGGCGCTCGCGCGCGAGATCCCCGGTCAGCGCCCCGATCGCCTCGCGGAAGAGGACCACGGCCCGCCGGTAGTCGCCCCGCTCCCGCAAGGCGTGGGCGAGCGGCGTTCTCGCCGAGGCCCGCAACCCGACCTCTCCCACCGCCTCGGCCGCGGCCAGCGCCCGCTGGCCCACCGCCAGCGCCTCGGCGGGCTCGCCGGCAAAGAGGTGGGTGATGGTCAGGTAGGTCCACACCCAGGCCAGCCGGGCCTGGTCGCCGAGGGCGGCCGCGAGGCTCTCGGCCTCGCGGAGATAGCCCGCGATCCGCCGCAGCTCGCCGAGCTGCAGCAGCGCGCTGCGGACGGCGAGGCGGATGTCGACCGCCTCGGCGAGCGTCTCCGGGCTCTCCGGCAGGTGCGCGAGCGCGGCGAGGGCGTGCTCGAAGGACTCGACCGCCTCGCGGTTCGCCGAGCGGTCGAACGCCCGCGTGCCCGCCCGGTGAGCGTAGCGCACGGCCGCCGGCCACAGCTCGCCGCGCATCGCGTGGTACGCGAGCCGCTCGATATGCTCGCCCAGGCGGTCCGGATAGAGCTCCTCGATCGCCCGCACGATGCGCGCGTGCAGCGCGCGCCGCCGGCCGGGCGCGACCCGGCCGTACGCCACGTCCTGGGTGAGCGCGTGCTTGAAGGTGTGCTCGAGCTCCGGGAACCCCCGTGTCTCGCGGAGGAACTCGGCGGCCTGGAGGCCGCGCAGCTCGTCGGCGAGGGGTTCCTCCGGGCGGCCGGTGACCGCGCGGAGCAGGGGAAACGGCACGGTCCGTCCGATGACCGCGGCCACCTCGAGCACGTGTCGGAGGCCCTCGTCGAGGCGCTCGGTGCGGGCCAGGATGACCTCCTGCACGGTGTCGGGAACCGCCACGTGGTCCAGACCGGCCGCGAGCTCCGCTGGATCGCTTGCGGGCTTCACCGCGCCCAGCTCCTGCAGCGAGCGCACCAGCTCCTCGATGAAGAAGGGATTACCCTCCGCCTTGTCGAGGATGAGTCGCTGCAGCGCCGGGGGAATCTCGACGGCCCCCAGCAGACCGCCCGCGATCCGGAGGCTCTCCTCCCTCGACAGCGAGGACAGCGCGATCGCCGTGTGGTGGCTCCAGCCGGCGAACATGGCGCGAGAGCCGGGCCGGCACGTCACCAGGACAAGGAGGCGCCGGGCCGAGCTGCCGCTCGCCAGGCGCGTGATCCAGTCCTCGGTGGCCGGGTCGCACCAGTGCAGGTCTTCCAGGACCACCACGTGCGGCCGCAGCTCTGCGCCTCGCTCCGCCAGCCGATGCGTGGCGCGGACGATCGCCGCGTGCCGGCGCTTGGGGTCCATCGCGAGGACGCCGGGATCGCCCGGATCCAGCGACAGCAGGTAGCGCAGGAGCGGGCGGGTCTCGTCCGTATGGGGGCCCAGGTGGCGTAGTGCGCGCTCGAGCTTCTCTCCCACCACGCTCTCGGGGTCCGTGTCGCCGATGCGGAACGCGCGCCGGAGCATGTCGATGACCGGATGGAACGGCATCGCCCGCCCGAAGGAGAGCGCCTGCCCTTCGATCCAGGTCGCCTCGCGGCCGAGCCGGCGCTGGAGCTCGCGCAGGAGGCGCGACTTGCCGATGCCGGCCTCCCCGACGATGGTCACGACCTGCCCCTGTCCGCCCGCCGTCAGCTCGAAGCACTCGCGCAGGAGCCGCAGCTCGCGCTCCCGGCCGACGAAGCGGGTCCGTCCGGCCTCGGCGTGCTGGATCACCCGGCACGCCCCCGCCGCGGCGCCGCCCGCCGTCTCGAGCGGCGCCAGCTCGAACCGTCGGGCCAGGAACCGGCTCGCGCCGGCGCTCGCCGCGACGCTGCCGGCCGGGATCAGCTCGAGCAGCGGCTCGAGCAGGTGGGCGGCTTCGCGCCGGGCCACGGGATCGACGTGGAGTGTCGTGCCCGTCCGGGTCACCGGCAACAACGCGGTATGCAGCACCACCTTGACCGGGGCCTCCGCCCCGGCGCCGTCCCTCGCGCGGGCGGCGAACGTCCGCACCGCGAGCGCCGCATACGCCGCGCGGCGCGGGGCGTCCTCGTCCGGCTCGATCCCGAAGGCTGCCACCAGGTCGGCCGGACCGAGCTCCTCGATTCGCCCCCCGAAGCTGCGAACCTTCGCCGCGGTCTCCTCGAGCGCGCGGCCGGCGTCGCGGCCGGCCGACTCCGCCGGAGACAGCCGAACCCGCAGCAGGGTCACCCGCCGCGGCTCGGGCGGGGACTGGTCCGCACCACCGTGGGTCCCCGGCGCCTCGGGCCGGCGCGCGGCGGGCGGACGCCCGCCGCGTCGGCGCTCGGGCGGCCCCTCGGGGGTGAGCCCCAGACGCTCGACGCGATAGCGGAGCGTGTTGCGGGGAAGCCCGAGCTGCGCGGCGGCGCGCGTGAAGTTCCATCCGGTGGCGCGGAGCACGTCCAGCAGCACGCTCCGCTCGCTCTCGTCCCCGGCATCGTCCGGCGTCGGGCCGCCGGCGGTCCCACCCGGCGGCACGGCGGCCACCAGCCCGAGCTGTCCGGCCGTCAGGCTCGGCCCGTCCGCGAGCAGCGCGGCGCGCTCCAGCACGTTGGCCAGCTCACGCACGTTGCCGGGCCACGAGTGGGCGAGCAGCGCCGCCTGCGCGTCCGGGGCCAGGGCCGCCGAGGCCAGCCCATAGTCCTCGCAGATCCGGGCCAGGAAGCGCTCCGCGAGGAGCAGCACGTCCTGGCCGCGCGCCCGCAATGGCGGGATCTCCAGCGTGACCACCGCGAGTCGGTGATAGAGATCTGCGCGGAACCGCCCCTCCCGCACGGCAGCCGCGAGGTCCTCGCTGGTGGCGGCGATGATGGAGACGTCCAGCGGCTCGCTCCGGGTGCTGCCGAGGCGCCGGACGGTGCGCTCCTCGATGACCTTCAGGAGCTTGGACTGCAGCGGCGGCGGCAGGAGGCCCACCTCGTCGAGGAAGATGCTGCCTCCCGCGGCCGCCTGGAAGAGTCCAACCTTGGCCTGTCTCGCGTCGGTGAACGCCCCCCGCTCGAAGCCGAACAGCTCGGCCTCGAGCAGCGTCTCCGGGATGGCCGCACAATTGACGTCCACAAAGGGGCTATTCGCTCGGTCGGCCCCGCGGTGGATCCCCGCCGCGAGAAGCCCCTTGCCGGTACCGGTCTCTCCCAGGATCAGGATCGGAGGCCGGCGCCGCGCCGAGCCGGACGCCGCCCGCAGCACGCGCGCCGCCTGCTGGCGCACCGCCGCGATGGCCGGGCTCTCGCCCAGCAGCTCTTCGAGGGCCGTCATGGGCCGCATGGTACCCGGAATTGAGCGACCGGCACAGACAAGCCGAGCGTGCGCCATTGCGCTACGATCTGGCCGATGCGGACGATCCGGCTTCTCGTGATCTGGGCGGCGGTGGCGCTGGTCCTGCAGGCGTGGAGCGGGCTGACGGGACCCGGCGCGCCCACGAGCCCGCTCGGCGGGGACGGCATCGTGCTCGCGCGACGTCCGACCGCGCCGATCGTGACGCTGTGGGCGCACTGGGAGGGGGGCTCCGAGGGCGGCGCGGGTTGGGTGGCCCTCGAGTCGCCCGGCGCGCCGCCCGCGGTGGGCGATGAGATCTACCTGCGCCGCCGCGTGCACCCGGGTTGGAACCAGCTCGTCTGGGACGACCTGTCTCGGCTCCCGGCCGGGCTACCGGTGCGACTGCGGGTACTCGAGGGAGACGGCCTCGTGCGGGTCGCGCCGGTCCACGCCTCGTCGTGGTACACGCTCGATCACGTGAGACCGCTGCGCGGGCTCCTGGCGGCGCTGCTGCTCGGCGGCGTCGCCGCCGGCGTGCTGGCCGGACGGGGCCTTCGCGCCGCCGCGTGGACACGACCGCGCCCCTGGCATCTGGCCGTCCTCGCCACCGCCGCCGGCGCTCTCGCCTTGCGGCTCCACACCCTGACCACGCAGAGCTTCTGGTTCGACGAGGTGCTCACCGCGATCGGGGCCCAGAGCTTCGCCTGGGTGCTCTACAGCGCGCAGATCTTCGGGCACCCACCGCTGCAGTACCTGGTCGGCTGGGCGGCGGGCGGCGGGGCGGCCACCGAGGCGGCACTGCGCGCCCCCTTCGTCGCGGCCGGCGTGGGCGGCGTGGTGGTGATGGCGCTCCTCGGCCGGCGGCTCGTCGGGCCCGCCACGGGCCTGCTGGCCGCGGGCCTCCTCGCCATCTCTCCGTTCCACGTCGAGCTGTCGCAGCTCGCGCGGCCGTACGCGCTCCTCGTCCTCGCGGTGGGCCTGTCGTGGCTGGCACTCTTCCGGGCGCTCGAGCGGGGCGGGATCGCGGACTGGCTGGCATTCTCGGCCACGGCCGCGCTGGCGTTCTACACGCACTATCTCGGTGGGCAGGTGGTGCTGGTGCAGGCGGCCGTCGCGGCGGTCTGGGTCGCGCGGCGCCGCGGTGCGAACGGCCTCGCGGCCCTCCTGTCGTTCGCGGGCATCGCGCTGCTGCTCGCGCCGTGGGTCGAGGTGATCCGACCGCTGGCCGGGGCCCAGGTGGGCGCCGGAGACCTCTCCACGGCCACGCTCGGCGAGTTCATCAAGGACGTGCTGATTCCCGAGCAGGTCGGCTCCGGCCTGCCGGGGCTTCTGACGGGCGCGTTGCTCCTCCTGGGCATCTGGGGACTTCGGAGGCGCCCGGAGGTCGCCCTGGCCGCGATCCTCGCCGTCACCGTCCCGATCGGCTTGCTGTGGGCGATCAACCCCGCACACGCCCTGGCCGGGCGGCACTTCGCCTTCGTGCAGCCGATGGTCACGCTCCTGGTCGCGCATGGGCTCGTCGTGGCCGGCCGCATCGTCGAGAGCGCCCTGTCGTGGCGACCCGCCATCGCCCGAGCGCGGCCGCGGCGCGCGATCGCCGCGACGGCCGCCGTCGCGCTGATCGTGGCGAGCCATCTTCCCGCCGGCGCCGCGCTCGGCGGATACTACCAGTGGCGCCGCGGCACCGACTGGCGAACGGTTGCGGACGTTCTGGATCGGCTCGTGGGGCCCGATGACGAGTTGGTGGCCACCCTGGGTGCGGTGTACCCGCTGCGCCACTACTGGAGGCCCGCGGTGGACGAGATCGACGCCGAAGGGCTCCGGGCGCGCTCCCGGTCGGCGCCGCTGGCCCGGCGGACCTGGATCGTCACGATCGACGGCTGGGACTGGGCGCCGGAGCTCCACCAGTGGCTGGCCGCGCATGCCATCCGGGTGGGCGAAGTGCCCGCGTCCTGGAGCCGGGAGCGCGTCCACATCCACGCGGTGACGAAGCGCCGCTGAGCGCATGACGCTCGCCATCGCCGGCATGGGGCACGCCGGGCCCGGGCTCACGCCGGCGTATCGGCGGCGATCGTCGCGGCGGCGGCACGCACGCGGGCGAGCCCGGGCTCGAGGCGGGCGAGCAGGGCGGCGGCGCCGTCGAGGCGGCCCTCGCGCCCGAGGGCTTCGAGGGGGCCCACGACCGCGGTGGCCGCCACCGCCCCGAGGACCCGGAGGCTGCCGCTGAGGGTATGCGCGGCAGGGCGGCTGGGTCCGCGCCGGTGACGGCGTCGCGGATGGCCTGGAGGTGGCCGGGGGAATCCTCGAGGAAGATCGTCGGTGCCCGGAGCGTTGCGGCAGTGAGCGCCCGCCTTCCAAGGATCGCACGCGAATATGCTCACCATTGGACCTAGGTCCAATGTCGGCGCCGGGTGGGATGCGACAGCGTCTAGTACTTGAGCTCGAGCAGCGTGGTGATCTCGTGGCCGCCGAAGCCACGGGCACGGGGCGCATCGACGCCGTAGCCGTACCCCACGGCCAGCGTCAGGCCCCTGGTGAGGGCGAAGGAGAGGTTGGCGCCCACGCCCGCCAGACCGCGGCGGGGCAGGCGGTGGTTCGCGACGTAGGCCACCCGCGCATAGTCGCCCACGAGCTCGAGGTGGACGCGGTCCTGCCCGGGCCAGACCGGGAATCGATAGGAAACGTTCAGCAGCAGGTAACGCCGCGCAAAGATCTCGTCGGTATTGTAGCCGCGCAAGAGCAGGGGAACTCGGTTCGCATCCGGAGGCCGCCGCCCAGGCGGAATGCCGAGAGCGCGTCCGTATCCTGGGCGATGCCGGCGTTGAGGTAGGCGCTCGCCTGGGTCCCCCGGAACGTGAAGATCCCGCCCGCGCGGACCCACGTCCGCTGGGTGAGGTGCTTGCTCTCTTCGGGCTGCTCCGCGAAGCCATAGCGACCGGCGCTCTCGCGATAGGCGACGCCGTGCCACAGCGACAGCTCCAGGGCGGCGGCGGGGTAGAGCTCCGGAGGCATGCCGCCCTGGCGGATTCCTACGCGTCCCTCGTAGGAAGGGCTTCGTGACGTAGTCGTCGGCGCCGGCGCCCAGACCATCGATGGCGTCCTCGCGTTCGGCGCGCGCCGTGAGCAGGATGATGTAGAGCGGTCGTACCTCCGTTCGCGCGCGAGCCCGGCGGCAGACCTCCACCCCGTCGAGTCCGGGCATCATCCAGTCCAGGATGGCCAGCGTCGGCGCGTCCTCCCGCTGCAGCGCGTCCCAGGCCGCGGCCCCGTCCGGGGTCGTGACCGGCTCGTGTCCCCACTTCTTGAGATGGGTCTCGAGCAGGAGTCGCGACACCCGATCATCTTCCGCGACCAGGATCTTCACGCCGGGAGGTGAGGCCCGCGTGCCCGGCCTAGGAGCGCCGGTTCCCGACCACCACCAGGATGACGCCGCCGGCCAGCGCCAGCGCCCCCAGGATCGGGGGAAGCGGGATCGTCTTCTTCTTGTCCACCGAGGCCTGAAGGGGTCCCAGGTCGACGATCTTCTCGCGGGTCGTGTAGGTGATGCCCTGGTAGGCCAGCGCGAGAACGCCGATGACGATCAGCACGACGCCGACGAGCATGAGCGGTTTCATGGATGCCTCCGTGTCGCAGCTCTCGGCGACCACGGTACCCGGGGGGGAGCGGGGCGCCTAGTGGACGTTGGTCCAATCACGGCCGGCCGGGCCCGGCCATGGGTCTCCGGCCACCGCGGCGCGAAGCCCCCACGGTGCACGGGCTGGGCGGCGTGATGCCGGTGTTCAAAGCGGGACAGCTTCCATGGAACGAAAGGTGTACGAATGACACCGTAACGTGCGAAGTGTCGGTGGCCGGGCGGTGAGCGACCCGGATGCGACGGAGGGCCGCGATGGCACGCAAGCAACCTGCGGAGTTCGATGCGAAGGTGTTTCTCACCAAGGCCGGGACCGGACGATTGGCCGCCCCGTACCGGAAGAAGCAGGTGATCTTCGCCCAGGGTGACCCCGCAGACGCCGTGTTCTACCTCGAGCGAGGCCAGATCAAGCTGACCGTGATCTCGGACCGCGGAAAGTCGGCGGTCGTGGCCATGCTCGGACGCGGCGACTTCTTCGGCGAAGGGTGTCTGGCCGGCCAGCCGGTGCGCATGGCCACCGCGTCGGCGATGAGCGAGGTGTCGGTGGTGCGGGTCGAGCGGGAGGCCATGGTCGGGCTCCTCCACGAGCGCACCACCTTCTCCGAGCGCTTCATGGCCCATCTCCTGTCCCGCAACGTGCGCTTCGAGGAAGACCTGGTGGATCAGCTCTTCAATTCGAGCGAGAAGCGGTTGGCGCGGGTGCTCCTGTTGCTGGCCCGCTTCGGGAAGGAAGGGAAGACCGAGCCGGTGATTCCGAAGATCAGCCAGGAAGTCCTGGCCGAGATGGTCGGCACCACGCGGCCGCGGATCAGCGGGTTCATGAACAAGTTCCGGAAGCTCGGCTTCATCGAGTACAACGGCGGGCTGCACATCCACAGCACCCTCCTCAATGTTCTCCTGCATGGGTAGGCGGGTGCTGGGCGTATCGGGACAAGGATGACCAGTGGCCCGGTAAGGCATGCGGACGCGTCGGCCGGACCGACCGCCACCCTCGCGGACGTGGATATTCGCTCGGAGCTCGCGACGCGTCCCGCTCGGCCTGCCGACTCCGTGGGCCTGGACCGGGCGCTGGCGGCGCTCGCCCGGGAGATGACCGAGAACCCGCGCGGCATGCTCCAGAAGCTCGTCGAGGCGACCCTCGATCTGTGCCGGGCCGATACCGCCGGTCTCAGCCTGCTCGAAGGCGACGTGTTCCGGTGGGAAGCGGTGGCCGGGGTGTTCGCCTCGCACCGCGACGACACGATGCCCCGGGCCGCCAGCCCGTGCGGCGTGTGCATCGACGAGAACGTGACCCAGCTCATGTCTCTGCCGGATCGTCACTTTCCGGCCCTGCGGGCGGAGCCGCGGTTCGTCGAGGCCCTGCTCGTTCCGTTCGAGGTTCGGGGCCGGCCGGTGGGAACGGTGTGGATCGTGAGCCACTCCGACGAGCGGAAGTTCGACCGCGAGGATGAGCGGGTGGTCCGGACGCTCGCCCAGCTCGCGGCGGCCGGATGGCAGCTCTGGAACGCGCTCGAGGCCGCCGAGGACGCGAATCGGGGGAAGGACGCGTTCGTCGCCATGGTCGCCCACGAGCTGCGGAACCCGCTGGCCGCCATCTGCAACGCGGCGCATACCCTCCAGGAGGTGGATCCGGCGGGCCACGCCACCGCGGTGCTGGTGGTCGCCCGCCAATCGCAGCACCTCGCCAGAGTGGCGCATGACCTCCTCGACCTCTCGAGGATCGGCCGGGGGAAGCTGGTGCTCCAGACCGGGCCCATCGAGCTTCAGACCGCCGTGGCGGCCGCCGTCGAGACGGTGCAGGCTCAGATCGGGCGTCGTGGGCAGACGCTCTCGGTGGAGCTGCCGGGCGCGCCGATCTGGCTCGCGGGTGACGCCGTCCGGATGGCCCAACTCCTGGCGAACCTTCTGGACAATGCCGCCAAGTACACCCCCGAAGGCGGCCAGATCTGGATCAGCGCGCGATCGACCGATGACCGGATCGAGATCGCCGTGCGGGACACCGGGATCGGCATTCCCGCGGAGAAGCTGGACGCCGTCTTCGATCTGTTCACCCAGCTCGACGCGTCGGCCGGGGGTCTTGGGCTCGGGCTGGCGCTGGTGCGGGACCTGGCGGCGCGGCATGGAGGCAGTGTCGAAGCCACCAGCGAGGGCCCCGGCCGGGGCAGCCAGTTCACGGTACGGTTGCCGGCCCTGCCGGCGCCGCACCCGAGCCCGCCGGCGCCGCCGGTCCTCGAGGCGACGAAGACACCGAATCCCCGGCGCCTCCTCATCGTCGAGGACCATCCGGACGTCGCCGAGAGCCTGGCCCTGATCCTGCGAGGCGATGACCACGAGGTGCGGATCGCCCACGACGGGCCCGCGGCCCTTCAGGCGCTGAACCGGTTCAGGCCCGATGTGGTGCTGCTCGACGTGGGCCTGCCCGGGATGGACGGCTATCAGGTGGCTCGCCGGATGCGCGACGAAGCGCTGGAGTCCAGGCTGACGATCATCGCGCTGAGCGGGTACGGCCAGAGCGAGGACCACAGCCGGTCCATGCAGGCCGGGTGCGACGCGCATCTGGTGAAGCCGGTGCACCCGAACCTCCTTCGCAGCATGCTCGGCGCCGAGACGCCGCTCCTGTCCTCGCGCTGAGCCGGCGACAACCCTCCCCATGTCGGTCGGCGGCGTGTCCAGTTCGGGACGGGTTCCGGTGTTCAACTGGGAACAGATTCCGGCCGGGGATGGGTGTATTCACGATGTAGAGGGATCCCTCGATGATCGACGGCGTCCTGCGTGTCCTGGTCGTGGCGGTGGGTCTTCTGCTCATCTGGTGGCTCTGCGGCCCGGCGGCCCAGGGGGACCGGGCCGCGCGCCGGGAGGGGGACGATGCCCAAGAGAGCGATGCCCGGGTAGACGCCCGGAGCCGCTAGCCCGAACCGGTACAGGGAGCCGATATTCGATCTGAAGTTCTCCGGAACCTTCCGAGCAGGGCGGCCCGGCCCGCCGGCGATGCGGGCCGGGAGAGCTGATGTGAAGCTGCGCGATCTGGCTCGCCGGGCCCCCGGCCGGACCACGAAGGTCATGCTCGCGAACCGGCTGCGCTTCGAGACCCTCCTCTCGGCGCTGTCCGCCGGATTGATTCACGTCGGCGCCGCCGACACCGACGCGGCGATCGAGCGCGCGCTCCAGCAGGTCGTCACCTTCCTGGGCGTGGATCGAGGCGGTCTCGACGAGCACGTCGGAGGAAAGCCGGGGCTCCGCCTCTCGTGGGCGCGACCGGGCCTGGGGGAGCCGCCGCCGGTCACCGCGGACGAGCAGTATCCCTGGGTGTCGGAGAGACTGCAGGAGGGGAAGGTCGTCCGATTCTCCGACCCGGCCGAGCTGCCCGAGGCGGCGGCGACCGATCGGGCCAGCTTCGAGCGGGTGGGCACGCGCTCGAAGGTGATGCTTCCCCTGCGCACCGGGGATCCCATCCTGGGCGTGCTCTCCTTCGCCGCCGTCCGGGCCGGCTACGCCTGGCCGGACGACGTGGTGGAGCGGCTCCGCCTCCTGAGCGAGGCCTTCGCGGGCGTCCTGGACCGCCGGCGCATGGAGCTCTCGCTCGCCGAGCGGCTGCGCTTCGAGAAGCTCCTGTCGTCCATGGCGTCCGCGTTCAGCCATCTGTCGGCTGCCGATTTCGATACGACCGTCCAGCGCGGCCTTCGCCAGGTCGTCGATTTCCTGGGGGTCGATCGGGGCAGCCTGGTCGAGTTCACCCGGGACGGCGCCGCCACCCGGTCCTGGGCGGTCGAGGAATGGATGGACGTGGGCGAGTTCCCGTGGTTGACCGAGCGCCTGCAGCGCGGCGAGGTCATCAACGTGTCGCAGCTCGACGAGCTGCCGGACGAGGCGGCGGTGGATCGGCAGAGCTACCTCTCGAACCGGGTCAAGCCCCAGGTCGCGGTGCCGCTGCTGGTGAGCGGCATCGTGGTGGGCGGGCTGATCTTCAGCACGGTCGGCGCCGAGCGCGCGAGGTCGGAGGAGCTGAGCCAGCAGCTCCATCTCCTCGGCGAGGTCTTCGCCAACGCGCTCTCTCGCAAGCAGGGGGAGCTCGAGGCCATGCGGCTCCGGCAGGACCTGACCCACATCGGCCGCGTCTCCGCGCTGGGGGAGCTGACCGCGTCGCTGGCCCACGAGCTGAGCCAGCCGCTGACCGCGATCCTGAGCAACGCGCAGGCGGCGCAGCGGCTCGTCGCCGCCGACGTGCCGGATCTGGAGAAGGTGCGCGAGATCCTGAGCGACATCGTGGCGGACGACAAGCGGGCCGGCGCGGTGATCAGCGGGCTGCGCGCCCTGATCAAGAAGGGAGAGCCGGAGTTCGTGCCGCTCGATCTCAACGAGATCGTCGGGGCGGTGGCGTGGCTCATACGAAGTGATACGATCATGCGCAACGTGTCCATGAGCCTCGATCTCGCCGCGGATCTCCCGCCCGCGCGCGGCGACCGGGTCCAGCTCCAGCAGGTCGTGCTCAACCTCGTGCTCAACGGTCTCGAGGCCATGCGGGCGCCGCACGCGGGGGAGCGCACGCTCGTGATCCGGACGGCGCGGGACGGCGCGGCCGCCCTGCGGGTCACCGTCCAGGACTCGGGGCCCGGCATCGCCCGGAAGGATCTCGGTCACATCTTCGAACCGCTCTACACGACCAAGAGCGAAGGCCTGGGCATGGGCCTGGCCATCGTGCGGACCATCGTCGCCGCGCACGGAGGCGCGGTGGGTGCCGAGAACAATCCCGAAGGCGGGGCGAGCCTCCGGTTCACGCTCCCGGTGGCCGCGGCGGGAACGTGATGACGGCGGCCGCGCCGCTCGTCCTCGTGGTGGACGACGATCCTTCCGTCCGGAAGGGCCTGAGCCGGCTGCTCGCGTCGGCCGACTACGCGGTCGAGGCGTTCGCCTCGGCCCAGGAGTTCCTCGCGCGCGAGCCGTACCCCGGCCCGTGCTGCCTGGTGCTGGACGTGAGGATGCCCGGCCTGACCGGGATGCAGCTCCAGGAGATGCTGGCCGCCACCGGCCGCCGCATGTCGATCGTCTTCGTCACCGGGCACGCCGACGTCCCGACGAGCGTCAAGGCCATGAAGGCGGGGGCGGTGGATCTCCTCACCAAGCCGGTCGACGTCGAGGACCTCATCGCGGCGATCCAGCGGGCGGTGACGAGGGACGCGCACGAGCGGGCCAGCGAGACCCGCCTCGCGGACCTCCGGCGGCGCGTCGAGACGCTGACCGCGCGCGAGGTCGAGGTGTTCGCGCGCGTGGTGACCGGCATGCTGAACAAGCAGATCGGCGCGGCGCTGGGTATCGGCGAGAAGACGGTCAAGGTCCACCGCGCCCGGGTCATGGAGAAGATGCGGGCCGGGTCGGTTGCCGAGCTGGTCCGGCTCGCCGACGAGGTCGGGGTGAGCGTACCCAGGACCTGATCTCTCCGGAGCGATCAGCTCCGGGGCTCGCCGTTCCGGCCGGCCGCGCTCGCGGCCGAGCTTGGTGTTGGACCCGCCCAAGCACGCAAGCGCGGCGACCGCCGGGGACCCGCTCACGCTGTGGTTCGAGGAGCGGGGGGCGCTGGCGTGCCCGCGCGGCCTTCATCGGCCCTCATCGCTTCCACCAGGAGCTCCAGCTCCAGGGTTGGGCGCGCAGGGTGGGCGGGCCCACGTTCGGGATGGCCGCTCCGATCAGGGTGACCATGGCCACCGTGATCAGACCTACTCCCACGAAAAGCACCATCGCGATCACGACACTGTTCATGACGTGTCCTCCATCGACTTCGTACGGAGCCGCGAAACGCTTCCTTGTGCCGTGAGTCTAGCCAGGGGCAACCGGCCTCGCTATTGGACCTTGGCCTATCCCGATCCGGGCCCGGACCCACCCCAAAGCGGCACAGGCAAGGCGCGGTCAACCGTCCGCAGGAGGTACGAACACATGAAACGGGGATCCACGAGGATAGAGGCGTCGATGGAGAACCTGACCTTCAAGTACGGCAGCTCGAACCTGCCGGAGCGATGCGAGGGGGAGCTCGCGAATGGGGATGAAGCCCGATGGTGGCCGCGAATCGTGTCACCGCGGGCAGGAGCGAGCTCATCGGGGCCTCGCGCGACCGCATCGTGGTCGCCCCCTATGGGAGACGGGCGCCGGTCTGCTAGACCAGCATGGACACGGCCCTGGCGGTGAATCGAAGGGTCGACTCGGCGGGGGATGCGTCCCGGGTCGGCGCGGAGAGCCGGGCGGACGCCTTCGTGCGGGGCTTCGTCACTGCCGGGGGTCCTTGCCGGTGAAGCCGGGTGAATGAAGCTGGGCGCATGCGAGAGAGCAGTAGACCCGCGCCTTGGCCGTCGCGGGGTCACCGCTGCGGATCGAGTAGGGAAGGAACTTGGCCTGGCCGCATCCGTGGCAAACCGGGCGGTGTTCTTCCTTTGGAAGCTGGGGGAGCATGGCGGCCCTCCGTGCGCGGGGTTGGGCTCGAGACACGGCATCACTACGATAGCAGCGCACCGGGAAGCGCATCCATTGGACCAACGTCCAATGGGCCGTTCCCGGTCTCACCGGAGCGCGCGGAGGTAGCCGTGCGTCCGGCGGTCCGCAGTCGGAGCGACTGAACCTCTCGCCTCGTTCCCTCTTGAACGTTCTCCGGTGCGAGGCGGCGGCCTCGCCCTCGGCATCCCGGGAGCTGCCCCGGCGTGTCTCGTTCGAGACACAATCGGAGTGGTCAAATCGGGACAGATTCCATCGCGTGAAGAGCGTTGAATGGAGTACACGGTGTCACCGCACATGTGGATTGCCCCGCTCGTCGCGCTCGCGCTGGCCCAGATCGCCGTCGTCGCGACGTCCGTGTACCTGCACCGGGGGCTCGCGCACCACGCGCTGCGGCTCCATCCGGCCGCGGACGGATTCTTCCGCGCCTTGCTCTGGCTTACCACGGGCCAGAGCCGGCGGGAGTGGGTGGCGGTGCACCGCAAGCATCACGCCTTCACGGATCGGGAGGGCGACCCCCACAGCCCCCGGTTGTTCGGGTTCTGGCACATCCAGCTCTGGAACGTCTACTACTACGCGCGGGAAGCGCGCAATCCCGAGACGATCCGGACGTTTGCGCCGGACATCGCCGAGGACTGGCTGGATCGCGCGGTCTTCTCGCACGGCCTGAGCGGTCTCGCGCTCGGCATCGCGCTGCTCTGCCTGATGTTCGGGGTCTGGGTCGGGCTGGCGGCCGGGCTGGTGCACGCCGTGCTGTACGTCTTCCTGCTCGCGCCCCTGATCAACGGCCTCGGGCACTGGCGAGGGGATCAGAACTTCGGCAACACCGCCTACAACTCCAGGGCGCTCGCCTGGGTGACGGGCGGCGAGAGCCTGCACAACAACCATCATGCCCACCCGCGGGCGCCGAGGTTCAGCATGCGACCTCGCGAGTTCGATCCATCGTGGGTGGTGATTCGCGGCCTCGCGGCGGTGGGGCTGGTGGAGATCGTGGGCACGCCCGTCCAGCTGCCGAGGCCTCCGGTCGAGGAACGACCGGCAAGCGGAGGGCGCGATGACGAATGAGCAGACCCTGCAGATGGGGCTGATGTGGGTGCTGGCCGGCCTCGGCGGGACACCCCGGGCGGACGACAAGCTGCCGGTGCCCCTGAACGTGGGCGCCCGGACGAACTAGTTCATCGATCGAGCGCGCTGGCGCACCCCGCGGGGGAACCACGGTGGCAACAGGTGCGGTCGTGGAGGTGTTTCAGGTGCGCGGCTTGGTGGGCCAGTGGCGTTCCGCCACTCCCGCCGCGAGCGTCTCGGGGGGCGAGGCCGGCGACGGATCCTCGGTCTCGACGCTCTCATCCATGAGCGTCCAGGCGAGGAGCCGGCCGTTCGACGTGCGACGCGGCGATCCGAACCAGACCCGACCGTCCGCGTCGAGCCCCACCAAGTGCCAGCCGTCGCCCTGCGTGATGACCTGGATCTGTCTGAGACCGTCCATTGTCGACCTCCCGTGCTGTGCTCAGACTACCACGCGGTCATTTCATGCTTGAGTCCCTGTGGTCGCGGCTGCTCGCGGTCGTCGAAGGTCAGGTCCCGGCATCCGCCGTGGAATCGTGGCTGCGCCCCTGCCGGCTGCTCACCGTGGAGGGCGACCGCCTCCGCGTCGCCGCGCCGAACCGGTCCGCGCGGGACTGGATCGGACAGCACCACGTCGACATCATCGAGGCGGCGGCCCGCTCCTTGCTCGGCGGCAACCCGCGGGTCTCCATCGAGACGGAAGCGGAGCCCGGGCGTCCGGCCACCCGGCCGCGCGGGTGCGGGCCGGGCGCGGGGCTGAGCGATCTCACCCCCCGCTACACGTTCGAGTCCTTCGTGATCGGGAGTTCCAACCAGTTCGCCCAGGCCGCCTGTCAGGCGGTCGCCGAGCTGCCGGGGACGGCCTACAACCCCCTCTTCCTCTACGGCGGCGTCGGCCTCGGGAAGACGCATCTCCTCCACGCGGTCGGCCACGAGATGACCCGGCTCCATCCTTCGCACCGGCTGCTCTACATCTCGTCGGAGCGCTTCACCAACGAGCTCATCAACGCCATCCGCTACGACCGCACCGGGGAATTCCGGGCCCGGTACCGCACCATCGATCTGCTGCTCATCGACGACATCCAGTTCATCGCGGGCAAGGAGCGCACCCAGGAGGAGTTCTTCCACACGTTCAACGATCTCTACGAGGCGCACAAGCAGATCGTGGTGTCCTCCGACGCGACGCCGAAGGAGATTCCCGAGCTGGAGGAGCGGCTGCGCTCCCGGTTCGAGTGGGGCCTGATCGCCGACATCCAGCCGCCCGACTTCGAGACCCGCGTGGCCATCCTGAAGAAGCGGGCCGAGATCGACCGGATCCGCCTGCCCGAGGACGTGGCGTACCTGATGGCGAGCCGCATCAAGACCAATATCCGCGAGATCGAGGGGTCCCTCACGCGCATCGGCGCCTTCTCCAGCGTGACCGGTCGGCAGATGACCGTCGAGCTGGCCGAGGAAGTGCTGGCGGATCTCTGGGGCGGGGAGGAGAAGATGGTCACGATCGAGCACATCCAGCGCCGGGTGTCCGAGTTCTTCGGCCTCAAACTCGGCGACATGCGCACCCGGACCCGGACCAAGACGGTCGCGTTCCCCCGGCAGATCGCGATGTACTTCGCCCGCCAGCTCACGCACGCCTCCCTCACCGAGGTCGGGCGCGCCTTCGACAAGGACCACACCACGGTGCTCCACGCGGTCACCAAGGTCACGGCGCTGATGCGGGAGGACCCGAGCTTCAAGAAGACGGTCGATACGCTCGCCGAGAGCGTGGCGAGATAGTCGGGCGTGTGGTCGAGAGGCGACCGGATGGCACGGGAACGCGGAGGGGGCCGGTGAGGATGAGCTGGTGGGCCGCCGTCTGGCATCGCCTCGTGCGCCGGTCCGGATCGACGGGGAGCCGGGGCACCGGCGGGCGACCGGCCGTGAAGCTTCGAGACCTCTCCTCGGGATCGGAGGGCTCGACGGTCTCGTGGGTGGACTGGGGTGATTCGGGTGGGGCGCCCGGTGTGCCGGAGTCGGGTGTGCTGGAGGGGCTGACCCGGCTGGGCAACCGGCTCCTGCTGCCGATCAACGTCGACGGGAATCGGCGTACCGCGAGCGTGGAGTGGGACCCCCCGCCGAGCGTGGACGATGTCGAGGCGGTGCTCCAGGCGAACCTCGGCGCCGAGCTCCGGGCGCTCGGCCACCTGGAAGGGCCGATTCGCACTCGCCTGAAGTCATCGGGCTGACGAGCCGGTGACCGCCACCTACTCGACCGAGGACTTCGTTCGTCGCGCGGTCGGGCGCCTGCACCGGGACGAGTACCGGGGCGGGGTGGTCCTCCGCTACCGCCTGGACGCCTGCGGGGATTGCGGGCGGGTCGGTGCCGCGCTTCTCGGCGCTGCGTAGCGCTCAGCCGAGCACGACGCGGACGCGCCGGATCGCGCCGTCCCCGACGAGGGGGACGCTGCCTCCCGGGGACACCAGCGGGACGCCGTCGACCTCGATCGTGCAGATGCCTCGCGTCACCCCCCGCGGGTTCTCGACCGTGATCTCGTAGCGCGAGGCGTGATAGCGGAAGGCGATCTCGAAGCGTGGCCACGCACGCGGGATGCAGGGGTCGAGATGGAGCACGGCGCCGCGCAGGCGAAAGCCGAGCAGCGACTCGAGCCCGGCCCGGTACATCCAGCCCGCGGAGCCGGTATACCAGGTCCACCCCCCGCGCCCGACGTGCGGGTACTCGGCGTAGACGTCGGCGACGGCCACGTACGGCTCCCCCCGGTACCGATGAACCCCGGCGCGGGTGCTCGTGCGGTTGATCGGGTTCAGGATCGAGAAGAGCTCGTTCGCCCGGTCGCCGTCGCCGAGCGCCGCGAAGGCCATCACGGTCCAGATCGCGGCGTGAGTGTACTGGCCGCCGTTCTCGCGAATGCCGGGCGGGTAGCCCTTGATGTATCCGGGATCCATCGACCAGCGGTCGAACGGCGGAGTGAACAGGAGGATGAGCTCCTGATCTCGCCGCACGAGGTACTCCTCGACCGCGGCCATCGCGCGCGCCGCGCGCGCGGGCGCGGCCGCGCCCGAGATGACTCCCCACGACTGGGCGATCGAGTCGATGCGGCACTCGGGGCTGGCGACGGACCCGAGCGGGGTGCCGTCGTCGAAGTACGCGCGGCGATACCAGTCTCCGTCCCAGGCGTGCTGCTCGAGGGCGGTCTTGAGGCGGCCGACGTGGGCGCGCCAGGCGTCGGCGCGCGCCCGCTCGCCGCGGGCCTCGGCGAGGCGCGCGAACTCCCAGAGGGTCGCGTGCAGGAACCAGCCGAGCCAGACGCTTTCGCCACGCCCGTCGTGCCCCACCCGGTTCATGCCGTCGTTCCAGTCGCCGGTGCCCATGAGGGGAAGCCCGTGGGCGCCGACGTGGAGGCTCCGGTCGAGGGCGCGGGCACAGTGCTCGAACAGGGTACCCCGCTCGGCGGAGACGGTGGGCTCGGAGTAGAGGTCGTCCTGCCCGGCGGGGACCGGCGGCCCCTCCAGGAACGGGATGAGCTCGTCGAGGAGCGTCGCGTCGCCGGTGATCTCCAGATAGTGCGTGACCGCGTAGGGCAGCCAGAGCGAATCGTCCGAGATCCGGGTCCGAACGCCCTTCCCGGAGGGGGGATGCCACCAGTGCTGGACGTCGCCCTCGAGGAACTGGCGGGCGGCGGCCCGGAGGAGGTGCTCGCGCGTGATCTCGCGCTTCGCGACCACGAGCGCCATCACGTCCTGGAGCTGGTCCCGGAACCCGTAGGCCCCGCCGGCCTGGTAGAAGGCCGAGCGGGCCCAGACCCGGCACGCGAGCGTCTGATAGAGGAGCCAGCGATTCAGCATGAGGTCCATGGAGCGGTCGGGTGTCTTCACCTGGACGGCGCCGAGCGTGTCGTCCCAGTGGGTCTTGATCTGGTCGAGCGCGAGATCAACGTCCGCGGCGCGATACCGGATGAGCAGGGCCCGCGCGGCCTCCACCGACGAGGCCTGGCCGAGGAAGAAGACGATCTCCTCGCGGCCGCCGGGGGGCATGTCGATCGTGGCCTGGAGCGCGGCGCACGGATCGAGCCCGGCGCCGACCCGTCCGGACGGGGCGGTTCCGCGCTCCAGCATCGCGGGATGGTCGAGGGTGCCGTTGCGACCCAGGACCTCGGTCCGATCGCCGGTCCACGCGGTCTGGCGGCCGCCGAGGTCGGCGAACGCCACGCGGCCGGCGAAGTCGGTGTTCCAGGCATTGCGGGCGAGGAGCGCGCCGGTCTCCGGGTCGACCTCCGTGACGATGGACGGGGCGCTCGCGCCCCGGGAAGCCCCCAGGACCCATTCGACGTAGGCGGTCACTGAGAGCCGCCGGGCCTTGCCGGAGTGGTTCCGGAGGGTGAGCCGCGAGACCTTGATCGGGTCGTCGGGCGGCACGAACTGGAGGAGCTCGAGGCCGATGCCGCGGGAGGTGTGCTCGAAGCGGCTGTAGCCCTGCCCGTGCCGGGCGACGTAGGGTGACGCGTCCTCCCGGATGGGCAGGAGGGTGGGACCCCACAGCGCGCCGTTCTCCTCGTCGCGGACGTAGATCGCCTCGCCCGGCGGGTCGCCGACCGCGTCGTTCGACCACGGGGTGAGCTGGTTCTCACGGCTGTTGAGCGCCCACGTGTAGCCGGCCCCGGACTCCGAGACCAGGAAGCCGAAGGTCGCATTGGCGATGACGTTGATCCAGGGCGCGGGCGTCCACTGGCCTTCGCCGAGCATCGTGACGTATTCGCGGCCGCCGTCGAGGAAGCCCCCGACGCCGTTGAAGAACTCGGCTTCGAGTCGCAGCGGCGGCGCGTCGACGGTGGGCGCGGCGCTCGCGCGCCGCCGGGCGGGCAGGGCCGCCGGCTCCTCCGCGGGCTCGGCGCGCGCGAGCTGCTCCGCGAGCGTGCCGTGGCGGCTCAGGAGCACGGCCCGGGCGGCCGCCTGCAGGGCGGTGTGGTCCGCGGGCGAGAGGAGCTCCCGGCGGAGGATGAACACCCGACCCCGGGTCTCGTCCCGCTCAGGCCGGGAGGCCGAGTGGCTCGTCCGGACGAGCGCCTCCAGGGAGGTCTGGAGCTCCTGCACATAGGAGTGCGCCCGCTCGTTGAGGATGACGAGATCGACGGCCAGCCCCTTCATCCGCCAGTATTCGTGAGCGCGGAGGAGCTGGCGGACGATGCCGCGATCCTCGGGCTCGTCGATCCGGACGAGGACGATCGGGACGTCGCCGGAGATCTGGTGGGCCCAGAGGGCCGACGGCCCCGACGTGTTCTGCCGGAGCACGTCCGCGGCGGCGCGCATCGTCGGATCGGAGTAGAGGATCCGACTCGCGAGATTCTGGAAGAGGTGGGCCTCGTTCGGGTCGATACCCAGGTGGTGGAGCTGGACCTGCGCCTGCGTCCACGCGAAGGTGACGGTGCGCTCGAACGTCGCGGGGTCGCGATACTTGTCCGCGAGGGCCACCGCGGCGTCGCGGCTCGGGGCGACCATCGTGGAGAAGACGAGGCGCGCGCACTCACCCGGGGCGAGCCGGATCCGGTGCCGCAGGCTGAAGATCGGGTCGAGCACCGAGCCCGCGGTGTTCGACAGGGGCCGGCCGTCGATGACCGACATCGGCGTGCGGATCGTGCGGCCTCGACCGAGGAAGCGAGCCCGGTCGGTCTCGTACTGCGCGCCGCCCGCGGGCTGGCCTTCGACCACGACGGTGTGGGCCGCCCAGACCGCGGGCTCCGTCGCCGAGCGGACGCGGCGGGTCGCCAGCAGCGCGCCCAGGTCGGCGAGCCGCTCGGTCTGGACGAAGAGGTTGGAGAAGGCGGGGTGGGCGGCATCGGCCGCCGGGGGGGCGAGCACGAGCTCGGCGTAGGACGTGAGCTCGACCTCCCGGACCCCGTCGCCGAGGTTCGTGACCGAGACGCGCCGGATCTCGGCGTCGTCCTCGGGCGAGACGATCACCTCGAGGGTCGTCGTGAGCGTGCCGTCCTGGCGATGGAACTCCGCGCGATCCTCCGAGAACGTGGCGCGGTAGACGGCGGGCTCGACCCCGGTGGGCTGGTACGCGGCCGACCAGACCGCGCCGCTCTCCACGTCCCGCAAGAACACGTACGTC
Organism: Candidatus Limnocylindria bacterium; assembly: GCA_035524955.1. Classification (GTDB taxonomy): domain Bacteria; phylum Methylomirabilota; class Methylomirabilia; order Rokubacteriales; family CSP1-6; genus CAMLFJ01. The sequence continues at coordinate 55,730 of DATLFG010000086.1, forward strand.
CCCCAGGGATCTCGCGTCGCGTCCTCGCGCCAGCGCGTGATGCCGAGGCCGGCGCATCGGCTGTAGCCCGAGCCCGCGGTCGTCAGCATCACCGCGTAGCGCCCGTTGGAGAGCAGATGCGTCCGCGGCCTCGGACCGTGCGGAGTGGTGAACCGGCGGAAGACGGGCGCCACGAAGTCACGGACGTGGGCGGGGGCGTCCACCTCCTCGAGCCGGGGGCGCGCGACCGCGACGTCCCGGGGCGCGCGCTCCTGCAGGAGCAGGTCGGTGGCCTGGACCATCGGCTCGGCGTGGAAGCGCGCCCGCATGACCCCTTCGCGGAGCACGTTGGCCAGGGCGACGAGCGTCATGCCCTGGTGGTGCGCCATGTACGCGCGCACCAGTGCCAGCGTCGCGCCCTCGGGCACCCGCGCCCGCGTGTAGTCGAGGGCCTCGTAGAAGCCGTATGGCCCGCGCGCGCCCACCGCCGCGAGCGAGGAGAAGTTCCGGGCCGCGGCGGCGGGATCCACCATCGCGGCGAGGGCGGTCGCGTAGGGGGCCACGACCAGGTCCTCGCCGAGGCCTCGCTCGAGCCCCAGGCCGGGGACCCCGAAGTTCGAGTACTGGAAGGTCAGATCCAGGTCGCGCACGTTGTAGGCCGATTCGGAGACGCCCCAGGGCACCCCGTGCTCCGCGCCGTACCCGATCTGACGCCGGACCACGAGCCGGCACGTCTCCTCGAGCAGGCTGCCCGCCGGGGCGTGCATGACGAGCGCGGGCATCAGGTACTCGAACATCGAGCCGGACCAGGACACGAGGACCGAGCCCCGCCCGACCGGGGTCATCGGGCGGCCGAGGTGGAACCAGTGCGCGACGGGCACGTCCCCCTTGGCGATGGCGATGAAGCTCGCGAGTCGCGCCTCCGAGGCGAGCAGATCGTAGGCACTGCTGTCGAGGCTGCCGTCGGTCACGCGGTAGCCGATCGAGAAGATCTTGCGGGTCGGATCGAAGAGGAAGCCGAACTGCATGGTGTCGACGAGATCGGTGGCCGCGCGGGCGATGCCGAGCAGGCGCCCGGCGAGCGCGCGGGCCGCCGCGGAGGAGCGCGCCAGGCCGTCGACGAGGTCGTCGATGCGCGCGATCACGGCCGGGGAGTCCTCGCGAAGGGCCGCGTCGCGAGCCGCCGTGAGCTCCTCGATCGCGACGCGGCAGCGCTCGGGCAGATCGGCCGGGCTGGGGGGCGAGGAGCAGAGCCGGCCCAGCGCGCTCAGGATCTCCGGGGGAGCGTCGGCGGGCTCGGCGCGCGCGGCCCAGGGCATCAGGGTGGCGAGATCGCGCGCGTGGCTCGCGATGGTGGCGCGCGCGGCCTGGGCCCAGATGAGGACGCCGGCGCTCTCCGCGTCACTGCCCTGGGGCGCCAGCACGCGCGAGACGTCGACCAGGGTGTCGGCGTACCCGGCGAGGCGCCCGACGTGAGCGGCCGACTCCGCCGGTCCCCGGGGGGCTTCGCGGAGGGCCGCGGCCAGGGCCTCGCGGGCCTCCGCAAGGTGACGGACGGTGACGGTCTGGCTGCGCCCCGCGTCGGCCAGGGCGGTCGCGGCCTCCCCGGCGAGCAGCAGGGCGTCGTCGATTCCCGCGAATGCGTCGGGGTGCGGGAGGGGCTCGTGCATCGCGCCGCGACAGGCGCCGCCCAAGGCGAGGAGATGGGCGGCGAGGTTGCCGCTGTCCACGGTGGACACGTAGCGGGGCTCCAGCGGGCGTAGGCCCGCCGTGTCGTACCAGTTGTACAGGTGACCCCGGAAGGTCTCGAGGCGGCGCATCGTGGCGAGGGTCGCCTCGAGCCGGTCGAGGGTGTCGAGGAGACCGAGCCAGCCGAGGTCCCGGGCCGAGACCACCGACAGCAGATAGAGGCCGATATTGGTGGGCGAGGTGCGGTGCGCGAGAACGGGCCGGGGATCCTCCTGCAAGTTGTCGGGCGGCAGGAAGGCGTCGTCGGGACCGACGAAGGTCTCGAAGAAGCGCCAGGTGCGGCGCGCGGTCGAGCGGAGGACCGCGGTGTCCGCGGGCGCGAGACGCTCCCGGGGCGCCGCCGGCGGCGGCCGGCTCACCCAGCGGGCCGCCGCGGGGGAGAAGCCCCAGAGCAGGAGGAAGGGCGCGGCCACCGCGGCGCTGCTCGGGCGCAGGAGGACGACGAGGATCCCGGCGGCCGCGGCGAGGGTCAGCGCCCCGCCCATGCGCCGGTACACGCCGCTGATGTCGCGGGAGAGGTCCGACTTGGCCTGGGCGGCCGTCGTCCATTCCAGCAGCCGGCGGTGGGTCAGGTAGAGGCGAACCAAGGTCCGGCCGATGGCGTCGGCCATGAGCCACGCCTGATGGGCGAGGAAGGTGACGCCGAGGGTGATCTGAGATCCCGCGATCGCGAAGCTCCGGCCGACGCTCCGCAAGTGCGTCCGCTTGGAGATACCCGATCGCCGGGGGATCAGCTCGGCGAAGGCCGGGAAGAGGGACGGGAGCGCGATCGTGGCGAGGACGAACGTCGTCCACGCGAGCGGAGGGCTGTGAGGGAGCACCCAGCCCGCGACGAGGGTGAGGGTGGCGGCGGGCGCCGACAGGGTCCGGCGGAGATTGTCGATGATCTTCCACAGGCCGATGGCGGGGATCCAGACCGGCCGAGGACCGGCGCCGGTGTCGCCGCGGATGATCCAGGGGAGGAGCTGCCAGTCGCCGCGGGCCCAGCGATGCTGGCGCCCGGCGGCCACCTCGTAGTCCGTGGGGGAGTCCTCGAAGAGCTCGATATCGGTGACGAGGCCCGCGCGCGCGAAGATCCCCTCGAACAGATCGTGGCTCAGCAGGGAGTTCTCCGGTACGCGGTCCTTCAGGGCCGCGGTGAACGCGGTGACGTCGTAGATGCCCTTGCCGGTGTACGAGCCCTCGCCGAAGAGGTCCTGGTAGACGTCGGAGCTCGCGGTGGGGTAGGGGTCGAGCCCGGCGGGGCCGGCGAAGATCCGCTGGAAGAGCGACCGGTCGCGATCCGTGGGGATCGTGGCCGTGATGCGCGGCTGCAGGACCGCGTAGCCGTCCACCACGCGGCCCGCCCGCGCGTCGAAGACCGGACGGTTCAGGGGATGGGCCATGGTGCCGACGAGGCGATTGACGGCCCCGCGCGGCAGCCGCGTGTCCGCGTCGAGGGTGATCACGTAGCGGACGCCCGCGGGCGGTCCGCCGGGCGCCGCGAACGTCGTGCCGCCGGTCCCGGTCAGCAGCCGGTTCAGCTCGTCGAGCTTTCCGCGCTTGCGCTCCCAGCCCATCCATATGCCCTCGCCCGCGTTCCAGACGCGTCGGCGATGGAGGAGGAGGAAGCGGTCGCCGCCGGCGGGGCCGGCGCCGCTGCGGGCGTTGAGGCGGGCGATGCCGTCGGTGGCGAGCGCGAGGAGGCGGGCATCCTCGGGCAGGTGCTCGGCGGCCGCGTCGCACCAGTCCGAGAGCAGGGCGAAGTGGACGTGGCCGTCCGGGTTGGCGAGGAAGTGGATCTCCAGACGATTGATGTGCTCCTCGATCTCGGCGGCGCTCGTGAGCAGGGTGGGCACCACCACGAGGGTGCGCAAGTTCGCGGGCACCCCCTCGGGCAGCTCGAGGCGCGGGAGAGGCCGTGGGCCGATCAGGTCCATGACCGAGCGATTGATGAGGGCGAGCGCGAGGTCCGAGGCGGGAATCGTCGCGAGCAGCGCCATCAGCACGAGGGCACCCGGGCTCATGCCGGCGGTGTGCCCGGCCAGGAGGGGCAGCGCGAGGAGGAGGCCGGTCACGGTGGCGATGGTCGTGAGATAGCTCGGCGTGGCCGCGGACAGGAACGCGCGGAGCAGCCGTTCCCGCGGCGGCGGGCGGTAGCCGATCTCCGTCTCGAGGCTCGCGCGCCCCTGCGCGAGCAGGTAGTAGCCGGGATCGGCGGCGCGGTCGCCGGGCTCGGTCCCCGCCGCGCGCTTCGCGTGGGCCATCACCAGCCGGGTGACATCGAGCTCGGGGCGTCCGGAGCGGCGCGCGAGATCCTCGATCGCGTGACGGTACCGGTCGCGGGTGGCGAAGTCCATCGCGGAGAAGTTCCGGTCGGTCCGGAGCAGGTGGTCGACGAGGCTGACGCTCTCGAAGAAGTCGGCCCAGTCGAACGTGGACATCATGCGCATGCTCGTGATCACGTTGCGGACCGTCACGTTCATGGCGGCCTGGTTCTGGTGCGCGAGCTGCACGAGCTCGTCGGCCGACGTGCCGAGCGCGGTGAGCCGCTCGTCGAGCCACCGCAGCGCGGGGGTGGACTCGGGATCCTGCTCGCGCAGCCGTTGCACGAGATTCACCATGAAGGCGGGCGACAGCGCGGCGGCCTCGACACGCTGGAAGGCGAGCGGCCGGTGCGGCCGCCCGCCGAGGCCGAGCAGCTCGTCCGCGAGGGCGTCGGCCCCGAGCCGGGCGGTCCGGCCGCTCACGATGCGCTCGGCGAGGCGCCGGAGGTTTTCCACCAGCACGAGCCGGAGCGCGATCGGGATGGCCCAGAGCTCGCCGATGGTGAGCGGCTGCACGCGCTGGAATCGACGGACGAAGCGCTGGAGCGTCTCCGCCTCGAAGCGGCTATCGGTGTGGGCGACGAACGCCCAGGCCAGGCCCAGCACGCGCGGATAGCCCTGCAGCGGCTCGTCCGCGAGCTTGGGGAGCTGACGGTAGAACCCGCGCGGGAGATCCTCCCGCACCTGGCGGACCACCTCGTCGGCGATGTGGAAGTTGTCGACGAACCATTCCGCGGCCGGAGTGATCGCCCCTTCCTCCCGGATCACCGCGGCGATCTCCCGATAGCACTGCAGCAGCACCCGGCCGCTGTCTCGCACGCGCGGTGAGAGGAGGCGACCGGACTTGCCCTCGGCGAGGACCGGCCGGCGCGCCACGCGCTCCGCGAGCTCCTCGAGCCGCTCGGGGCCGAAGAGCTCGGCCCGGATGGGGTCCTGGGATCCGGGAGCGAGGGGCGGCGAGGCGAGCGGCGAGGGGAAGTCTCTCTGGCGAAGGTCGACTCTCATTCGAATCGAATGTAGCATGATATAAGGTACATAACTGGCAGTAGGGATACGGAAGACGTCGCGGCGAGTTATTCCTTGACAGGGGTGTGAGCGGCCTGTACCGTGAGTTCCGGTGCAGGTTCACCCGGCTACCGGTCCCAGTGAGCAGAACAAGACGAGTCGCGAGCAACGCCGCGCGGACATCACGTCGCTCGGCGTTTTTGTTTGTCCTCCATTCCTGGAGGACGCCCTCGCCATGGTGGCGAGGTTTCACCGAGGCGCGAGCCTCAGAATAAAGAGGTAGGTTCAATGGCACAGGGTACGGTCAAGTGGTTCAACGATGCGAAGGGGTACGGCTTCATCACCCAGGAGGGTGGCGAGGACGTCTTCGTGCATTTCAACGCCATTCAGGCGCAGGGCTTCAAGAGCCTCGCCGAGGGCGACAAGGTCGAGTTCGAAGTGACCAAGGGCCCCAAGGGGCTCCAGGCCGCGAACGTTCGGAAGGCCTGACGAGACCCCCGCGTCAAACCAAAGGCCGGGTCCCCTTCCGGGGGGCTCGGCCTTTTCTACGTTCGGGACGCCGGCCGAGTGGACGCCTTCGTCACTACGCCTCCCGATCGTTGGAGAGTCGGCCCCACTTCTTCTTCGCGAAGTTGAAGAGCCACACGCTCCCGGTGGAATCGAGCGCGTAGAGCAAGGTGGGCGAGAGGGGGGCGACCGTGGTGGTGATCTGGACGAACTTGGGCTGTCCCTGCGGGTCGACGGATTGCCCTCCGTGCTCGGAGATGACGGGGGCGACGAGGCCCTCGAATGGAGAGGCTACCGGATTGCCGGGCACCATGTATGTATGATATAACTTAAATAACAAAAAGGACGCATATTCTCGACCGCCGCGCGCCGGGAGGCGCACGGGGAACCGCCAGCGGCGCGGAGGTGGCGATGTTCGAGGACAGGGCCAGGGTCCTGCTCATTCTCCCTCAAGAGGTGCTCGACCGGGCGCGGGTGTTCGCCGGCGAGACGATGACGAAGCTGAAGGGGCCGGTGAGCCTGCAGATGGTGCTGCGTGCGCTCATCGACGAGGGGCTCAAGCGCGAGCGCGATCGGGCCCTGCTCGCCAACGTCGAGGGTCAGATGCGGGCGGTGCGTGAGCTCCGGAGCCGGGGCGGGCGGCCCGCCGCGATGTCCCGGTCCGTGAAGGCGGGGCGACGCGGCTAGGTGACCGCCACGATCTTCACGGTGGGCGACTTCGTCCGGCGGGTCGCCGGGAGTCTCCTGCGGGGCGACTGCCGGGGCAAGTTCCTCTGCTCGCGCTGCCTGGTCAAGCTGGCCAAGGATCACCTCGACCGGAGCTACACCACGCGCGAGATCGCGGAGGTGATCGACGAGATCTTCAAGGCGCCGGGGCCCATCACGCTCGTGGAGACCGCCACGTGCGCCGCCTGCGCGAGGAAGAAGATCGCATGCCTCGGGGTGCCGCTTGCGTGACCGCGGGCGGCCGGATCAGGGGATCAGAGGTACGGAGACCCGAGGCAGGGTTTGACGCTCCGGCAGTGAGCGCACCGGGACGCGGAGCGGGACTCCATGGGAACCCCGGGCGCCGCGTAGACCTTGTCCATCGCGCGGGCGATCTCCGACTGCCGCCATCCCGGATGCAGGCCCTCGAGGGTCATCGTGACGAGGCAGGGCAGGCACAGGAACGTGTTGCGGTACTTGACGCTGCGGAGGATGCGGTGCAGCGAATGCCGGACGAACTCTTCGGTGGTGTAGGTCATGGCTCAGGATGCGGACGCTTGACCATTGGCTGAGTATGCGCCTCCGCGCGGCGGCGACGCAAGCGTCCACGGGTCGGGGCGGCGCGTACAGGGAGCGATCATGGGGGCCAGGAATCGAGTGATGGCACGACGCCATTTCATGGGCAATCGAATCTATCGGGGGCTGACCTACACGCTGGAGCTCGAGGCGGTCGAGGAGGGCGTATTCAAGGCGCACGCGAGGTTGTCGCCCTCCGGCCCGGAGGTCTCCATCGTGGACGAGATGTCGGACCGCGCGCTGAAGCAGGCCGAGGCCGGGATCAAGCACGTGATCGAGCAGCGCGAGGCGGGCGCGGTCGTGCGCGAGCGGCTCCCCGAGCGGACCTACGGCGACGTCAGGTACACGATCATCGTGCGGACGGAGGCGACCCGCGTGGTCGCGGAGCTCTACTTCATCCGCGCCAATGCGCAGCCGCGCCGCCCCGGCCCCGGCACCTTCTTCGCGCTCTTCGAGGGCAAGACCCGGCAGGGCGCCATCGGCCAGGCGGAGCGCGGACTGAAGGCCAAGCTCGACAAGGAGCGCGCGGACCACCGCGGCGGGCCGCTTCGCGCGTAGATGCCGGAGCCGGGCCTGGGGCTGCATGCCTTGTGGGAGGAGCGGGACTACAAGGGGTGCGGCGCTTCCATGGAGTGCCGGGGCCGCTTCATCCTCGGGAAGCTCTTCGATCGCGACACCCGCCGGTTCCAGGCCGCCTGGCTCGCCGCCTTCGGCACACGGGTGCTGGGGCCGCCGGAGATCCGGACCGACGAGATCACCAAGGCGCAGTGGCAGGTGATCCTGTCCCACATGGGCGCCAGCCCGGAGGAGATCGCCGACGTCCAGACTCGCATGGGTCGAGCGTAGCCCCGGCCGCTGAACCGTTCGCGTCCCGCCGGCCTCGCGGCGGTACCGGCCGAACGAGGCGATTGACCCGGGAGGCCGGGGGCCGCATGATCCGCAGCGGCATGAAGACGCCACGACCCGTGCGCTCCGGCATGCCCGTCCGGCTAGGGGCGGGCGCGGTGATCGCCCTCGGCCTCCTGCTCGTCCTGGCCGCGACCGTCGGGCCGCTGCCGGTCCCGACGGGCGACCCCGGCGCGAAGCTGATGATCCGTCTTCCCGACGCGGTCCAGGTGCTGGTGGCGGTCCTGCTCGCGGGGTCCGCCATCCTCCTGTTGTCGCTGCAGCGGCGGCGGCGTCCGACCGAGGAGACGCCACCGCCCGCGCGGGCGGCGCAGGGCCTCTCCCCGTGGGCGGCCGCCCTGGTCTCGGTGCTGCCGCTGATGATGGTGGTGCTGGGCTGCTACTTCCTGTGGCGCTACTGGTCCGGCGCGGAGGGCCAGCCGATCGAGCAGGCGTTCGCCGCGCTCGCCGGGCTGCTCGATCTCCTCACGCTTCCCGACAAGCCTCCGACCTCCATCCCCACGCTCGATCTGGCGATCTCGGCCCTGCTCCTGCTGCTCGCGCTCGGCGTCTTCGCGGTGATGGTCCTGGTCGCGCTGGCCGAACAGATCGAGAGGTGGTGGACGGGGCGCGGGGCCGCGACCCGCGCGCCGGCGATGCCCGAAGCGCTCGCGGCGATCCAGGCCGACCTGCGGGCCGAGCCCGACGCGCGGCTCGCGATCATCCGCGCGTACGGCCGGTTCGAGCGCGTCCTCGCGGCCGCCCGGGCCCCGCGGGCCGCGTGGCAGACGCCGGCCGAGTTCATGCGGACCACGCTCGCCCGGCTCCCGGTGCCGGCCGCGCCCGTCCGTCGGCTCACCGCACTCTTCGAGATCGCGCGCTTCAGCACGCACCCCCTCGGGGGGGAGGCGCGCGACGCGGCCTGCGACTGCCTGGACGCGATCGGCACCGCGCTCGAGGACGCGGCCCGTGAGCGCTGAGCGGCTCCTCGCGCCCATCGTGGTTCGCTGCGCCGCGCTGGGAGGGGTCGTGCTCCTCGCCGCGCTGCCGGTGTACGTCTACGTCGAGCCGCCGTGGCGGATCCTCGTGGCCCGGCTGGCGGTGGCGTTCGTGCTCGGCGTCGTGCTCCTGCAACTGCGCCGCGCGGTCGCGGCGCGGCTCGCGCGGGGCGGAGCGTCCCCGCTCGAGCAGGCGCTCACGCGCCCGGGGAGTCCGCCCGCGGTGCCGCTCCGGTTCGAGGAGCTGATCGACGACGTGCGGGCGACACGACGCAGCCGGGGCCACTTCGAGCGGATCATGTGGCCGCGGCTGACCGCCCTCGCGGGGCGCCCGCTCGCGCCCCCGCGCGCCCGGCTCGGCCGCGGGCCCAGCCTGGCCGAGCTTCGCCGCGTGATCGCGGACGTCGAGAGCGGGCGATGAGGGTCGCGGTGGTCGCCGAGCGGGTGCGCGAGGTGGTCGCGACGCTCGGGCGGATCGTGGTCGGCAAGGACGACGTGCTCGAGCGGATCCTGGCCGGGGTTCTGGCGAACGGCCACGTGCTGGTCGAGGACTACCCGGGCCTCGCCAAGACCTTGATCGCCCGGCTCCTGGCCCAGGCCCTGGACCTCGGCTTCCGCCGCATCCAGTTCACCCCCGACCTGCTCCCGAGCGACATCACCGGCAGCTTCCTCTACGACCAGCGCGAGGGCCGCTTCGAGTTCCGCCCCGGCCCGGTCTTCGCGAACCTCCTGCTCGCCGACGAGATCAATCGCGCCACGCCCAAGACGCAGGCGGCGCTCCTCGAGGCGATGCAGGAGGCGCAGGTCACCGTCGAGGGCCGGTCGTTTCCGCTCGAGCAGCCGTTCCTCGTGATCGCCACCCAGAACCCGATCGAGATGGAGGGCACCTACCCGCTGCCGGAGGCCCAGCTCGACCGGTTCCTGTTGCGCGTGGGTATCGGGTACCCGGAGCCGGACGCGGAGCGGGAGATCCTGAAGCGCCGCCGCGAGCGCCGCACCGACACCGCCACCGTCCCCACCATCGTGACCCGGGCGGAGCTGCTGGCCATGCAGGGCGCCCTCGAGGACATCTTCGTGAGCGAGCCGCTCGAGCGCTACATCGTGGCCCTCGCCCAGGCCACGCGGGTGGATCCCCGCGTGGCGCTGGGCGCCTCGCCGCGGGGAAGCCTCGCCCTGCTCAAGCTCGCCCGGGCGGAGGCGGCCATCCGCGCCCGCGACTTCGTCCTGCCCGACGACGTGAAGGCGGTGGCGGTGGCCGCCCTGGCTCACCGGCTCGTTCTCCGGCCGGAGCTGTGGGTCTCGAGCACGACCCCGCGGCACGTCGTGGAAGCCGTGCTCCGGGAGGTTCCGGCCCCGGCCGGAGAGCCCGCGTGAGCTGGCGTCCGACGGTGCTCAACGTGTCGCTCCTGACCGTGGTCGGCTGGGCGCTCTTCCTGGCCGTCCTTACCGGGCGCGGCGAGCTCGCGGTGGTCGCGATCCCCGCGGTCGTCGCCCTCGTGGCCGGGCGGCGCGCCGGGGCGCCGCCCGCCTGGACGATCCATCGCGAGCTGTCGACCACCCGCCTGCTCGAGGACGAGCACGTGACCGTCACCGTCACGCTGCGCGCGCAGAAGGCGGTGCGCCTCGTGGAGGTCGTGGAGCCGCTTCCGCCGCGGGTCGGCCTCGAGCGGGGGAGCAACCACGCCTTCCTCACACTCCGGGCCGGCCGGGAGAGCCGCTTCACGTTCGAGTTGCGCGGCGCCGGCCGCCAGCACCTGCGCCTGGAGGGTCCGCACCTGCGGGTGTGGGGACCGCTCGGCCTCGCCGCCTCCGAGGCCCGGCATCGCGCGCCCGCGACGGTGGCCGTCTACCCGCGGCCCGCGCCGATCCGGCATCTGCCACGCCCGCTGCGCACGCAGACCTTCGTGGGCAACTACGTGTCCCCGGCGCAGGGCGAGGGCATCGAGCCCGGCGACATCCGGCCCTTCGCCCCCGGCGATCAGATCCGGCACGTGAACTGGCGCGCCACGCTCAAGGTGGGCGCGCTGCACGTGACCCGGCACCACCAGGAACGGAACGCCGACGTAGTGCTCCTGCTCGACACCCTGTCGGAGGTGGGCCGGGAGGGCGAGACGGTCGTCGACGCCGCGGCCCGGGGGGCGGCCGCGCTCGCCGCGGCCTACCTCGCCCGCAAGGACCGCGTCGGCCTGATCGAGTACGGGGGCCAGCCCCGCTGGGTGAGGCCGGGCGCGGGCCGCGCGCATCTCGAGCGCCTGCTCGACACCCTCCTGAGCGCGTCGGTCGTCTTCACCTACGTCAATCGCGACCTCGATCTGGTGCCGCCCCGCATCCTGCCACCCCAGGCCCTGGTGGTGGCCCTGAGCCCGCTCCTCGATCGGCGCTTCGTCAGGGCGGCCACCGACCTCGCCGCGCGAGGTTTCGACCTGCTCGTCATCGCGGTCTCGCCGGTGGAGGCGGCCCGCGTGGCGCTGCCCCGGAGCCCGGTCACCGACGTGGCGGCGCGACTGTGGGCGCTCGAGCGTCGCGTCGAGCTCGACCGATACCGTCGCCGCGGGTTGACCATCGTGGAGTGGGACGGCGTCGAGCCCCTCGACGCGGCCCTGGCCGCGGTGGGCCGCCGGTGGCGACGGCGCGTGGTGGCCGGATGATGCGCCTGGCCGCGCTCGTGCTCCTCGCGATCCTGGCCGCGCTCCCGGTCTCGATCCGGCCCTCGTCGCCGGCGGTCACCTGGCTCGCGACGGCCGCGCTCCTGGTGGGAGGTGTCGGGGTGATCGCGTGGTCGGTGCCGGTGGTGACCGCGGCCGGCTCCCTGATAGTGATCGCCTACGCGCTCGCGCTCGTGATCGCCGGGCCCGCGGCCGACCCCCTCGCGGCGACCGCGCTCGGCGCGACGCTCGTGCTCCTGCTCGCGCTCGTGCACTTCGCGGGCCGCGCGCGCGGCGCGGTCCTCGGCCCCTCGGTCGTCGCCGCCCAGGCGCGTCAGTGGCTGGCGGTGGCGGGCCTGGGCGCCGTCGCCGCCGTCGCGCTCACCGCGGCGGCGGTGCCGCTCGGCGCCGCGCTCCGGAGCACCACGCTCCCGGTGGTGGTGATCGCCTCCGCGCTCGGCGCGGTCCTGACCGTGGCGGGCGTCATCGCGCTGGTGGCGGGAGAGGGCCGCGGCGAGCGGGAGTCCTGAGCGCAGCGCCCGAGGAAGCTCACCGAACGGGCCCCGGAGGCCGGCGCGTCTTCCACGTGGTGGCCTCCTCGTAGGCCTGGCCCACGCGAAGCGCCATCGCCTCGTCCCCCGCGTGGGCCACGATCTGGAGCGAGGTCGGGAGACCTCCCGCGGTGAAGCCGTTGGGCGTCGCAAGCGCGCAGAGGCCCAGGTAGTTCACCGGCCGGGTGAAGTGCGCGGCGGTGCCCCCCTGGTCCACCTGCTCGATCGGGACGGGCGGCGTCAACGTGGTCGGGGTGAGCAGCGCGTCCACGTCGGCCAGCGCGGCCGCCACCTCGCGGCGGCGCTCCTCGCGCTCGGCCAGCGCGAGCAGGTAGTCGCGCGCGGAGACCCCGCGACCGAGATGGATGCGCGGGCGCACGTGCGGATCCACGGGCAGGCGCTCGTCGTCCACGAGGTGCCCGACGAAGCGGTAGCCCTCGGCGCCGATGATTCGTCCGGTGGCCACCGCGTAGTCGGCGAAGCGGTGCGGCAGCGTGACACGCTCGATCCGCGCGCCGAGCCGGGCGAGGGTGTCCACCGAGGCGTCGTAGGCCGCGAGGACTTCCTTGTCGACGCCCCCGCGCTCGGCGTCCGGCATCACCGCGAGGCGGAGCCCGTCGGCGCCGCGCCGGAGGGTGGGCATCGGGTCGGCGGGCGCCCAGGCCAGCGTCTGCGGATCCCGGGGATCCGGCCCGTTGAGCAGGCGGAAGATCAGCGCGGCGTCCTCGACGGAGCGGGCCAGCGGGCCCGGCGTGTCGAGGGTGGACGAGAGCGGCAGCACGCCGAAGGTGCTGATGCGCCCCGCCGTCACCTTCAGGCCCGCGAGCCCGCACCAGGCGGCGGGCAGGCGGACCGAGCCGCCGGTGTCGGTGCCGATGGCGACCGGCGCCAGGCCCGCGGCCACCGACACCCCGGAGCCGGCCGACGAGCCGCCCGGCGTGCGGTGCACCGTCGGGTCCCACGGGTTCCATGGCGTGCCCATGTGGGTGTTGGTGCCCCAGCTCCCCATCGCGAACTCGACGGTGTGCGTCTTGCCGAGCACGATCATGCCCGCCGCGATGGCGCGCTCGGCGAGCGTGGCGGTGACCGGGGAGACGCGCTCGGCCCAGACCTTGGAGCCGCCGGTGGTGACGCGGCCCTCGAGCTCCACCAGGTCCTTCAGCGCGATCGGCACGCCGTGCAGCGGCCCGATCCGGTGGCCGGAGCGGATCGCCCGGTCGGCGCCCTCGGCGGCGAGCCGCGCCTCGTCCGCGTAGACCGTGACGTAGGCGTGCAGGCGGCCGTCGTGGCGGCGGATGCGGTCGAGCAGCGCGTCCACCGCGTCCACCGGAGACAGCGTGCGCGCACCGAAGGCCTGCGAGAGCTCGGCGACGCCGGCCCACGCCGGATCGATCCCGGTCATTCCGGAAGTCCTCCACGCCGATCGAGCCCGCGCTTGTCGGACACGATCCGCCCTTCCTGCAGGACGAGGAGCAGCCGACGCAGGTTGGTGATGTCCTCGAGCGGGTTGGCGGCCACCACGATGAGGTCCGCGAGCTTCCCGGGCTCGATGGTCCCGAGCTCGTCGCCGACCCCGCACAGCTCCGCGGCGTGGCGCGTGGCGGCCAGCAGCGCCTGCCACGGGGTGGCCCCGGCCGCCACCCAGAGGCCCAGCTCGAGCCGGGCGGCCTCCTCGAGGGGGCGGATGTCCGAGCCGAGCGCCATCCGGACCCCCGCGGCGAGCGCCTGCCGGAAGGCGGCCCGGTGGGGCCCGGCCGCGGCGTCCGCGCGCTGGCAGAGATCGGGCGCGATATTGCGCGCCTCCACCCAGCGCTTCTCCCACGGATCGCGCGCCTGGTCCGGCGTGAGGTGGGTGATGGCCAGCGTCGGCACGTACCAGGTGCGGTGGGCGCGCAGGCTCTCGATGGCCGGGGCGTCCATGACGTAGCCGTGCTCCACGCTGTGGGCGCCCAGGCGCGCCGCGGCCTGGACGGTCTCCGGGCTGGCCGCGTGCGCCATCACGCGGAAGCCCCGCTGACGACAGATGGCGAAGGCGGCCTCGAGCTCGTCGTCCAGCAGGAAGGCCTGCGAGTGGCGATCCCACGCGGGGCCCATGATGCCGCCGGTCAGGTTCAGCTTGATGTGGTCCACCCCGTTCTTGATCTGCTCGCGGATGGCGCGCACGAAGCCGTAGGGCCCGTCGCACTCGCGCGCGTGGCCGGACGTGAGGAAGTGGCCGCCGGTCGTCGTGAGGAAGTACCCGGCCGCGAACACCCGCGGGCCTGCGTACTGGCCCGCCGCGAAGGCGCGCTTCCACGCCACGTCCATGAAGTGGGCGGCACCCGCGCAGCGCACGCCGACCACGCCGCTCTCGGTCAGGGCCCGCATCAGCCGGTGCCCGAAGATCGCCGTCTGCTCGGCGACGGAGGCGCCGGTGGAGGCGAGGTAGTCGGGGTGGATGTGGACGTCCCAGAGGCCGGGCAGGAGGTAGGCGCCGTCCAGATCGATGACCCGGGTGGCGCGCGTGTCGGGGGTGCGGCCGGCGCCCAGCACCTCCACGATGCGGCCGCGCTCGATCGTGACGCTGGCGCCGGGGACGGCGTGGGGGCCGACGCAGTCGATCACCGTCGCGTTCGCGAGCACGGTGCGCATCGCGCCGATCCTGCCAGAGCCCCGGGGGCAGGTCAAACCGGACGCGGCGGGTACTTGACGGCCTGGAGGAAACTCGCCATGGTGCGATGATGGCCGGACCGGCCGGCGTGCCCGTCTCCCTCGTCAGCGCCCGCACACGCGACGGCGTCGTGCTCGACGGCGTGGCCGCCCACCCGCGCGGCCGCCGGCGGATCGCGCTGATCTGGGTGCACGGCCTCGGTTCGACGTTCTCCTCGGGCCAACCGCTGATCCGGGCGCTGACGGGTCGCCTCAACGCCGCGGGCATCGGCTACCTCAAGCTCAACACGCGCGGCCACGGCGTGGTCACGCGCGCCGGCCGGCGGCTCGCGGGCGCGGCCTTCGAGCGCTTCGGCGAGAGCGTCCACGACGTCCGGGCCGCGATCGCGCTGACGGTCCGGAGCGGCTACCGCCGGGTGATCCTCGCGGGCCACTCGACGGGCGCCAACAAGGCGCTCCATTACCTCGCGCGGACCCGCGACCGGCGCGTGGCGGGGCTGATCCTGCTCGGGCCGGTCTCCGACATCGCGGGCGAGCGGAAGCGGATCGGTCGCCGCGCGCTCGCGCGGCGCGTGGCCGGGGCCGAGCGGCTCGCCCGGCGGGATCCCGAGGCGCTGGTCCCGCGCGCCTGGGGGTTCCGGAGCGCCGGGCGCTTCGTCAGCCTGTACCGCCCGGGCGAGGCGGAGGACGTCTTCCAGTACTACCGGCCCGGCGCGGACTGGCGCGCGCTCCGGCGGATCCGGGTGCCGACCGCGGTGATCGTCGGAAGCCGGGACGAGTATCTCGACCGGCGGGCGGTGGAGCTGGTCGCCGCCTTCGAGCGGCACGCGACCGGCACGCGCGCGTTCACCGGCATCGTCGTCCCCCGCGCGCCGCACGGCTTCCGCGGCCACGAGCCCGCGCTCGCGCGCGCGGTCGTCCGCTGGGCGCGGACGGTGAGGTAGCGTCGGGTGGATGCCCTCATGGGAGTGCTTGCCGGTCTGGCCCTGAGCGTGGCGGTGGGCTTCCGGGTCTTCGTCCCGCTGCTCCTGACCGGCGCGGCCGCGCGACTCGGCTATCTCGAGCTGACCACCGACATGGCCTGGCTCGGGTCCGACGCGGCGCTCGTGGCCCTGGCCACGGCCACCGTCATCGAGGTCTCCGCCTACTACGTGCCCTGGCTCGACAATCTGCTGGACACCCTCGCCACGCCGGTCGCGATCCTGGCCGGCGTGCTCGCGTGGGCCGCGGTCACCCCGGAGATCGCTCCGCTCCTGCGGTGGACCCTGGCGGTCGTCGCGGGCGGTGGGGCGGCCGCGCTCGTCCAGTCGGGCACCGCGCTGGCGCGGCTGCACTCCTCGGCCTTCACGGCCGGCCTCGGCAACCCGGTGGTGGCGACCGGCGAGCTGGCGGGCTCGGTCTCGCTCAGCGTGCTCGCGGTGCTCGCCCCGGTCCTGGCCGGGGTGCTCGTCGTGCTCGTGCTCGTGGGCCTGAGCGGCTTCTACCGGCGCGCGACCAGCCGCCGGAACGCCGCGCCGTACTCGAAGCCGTAGCCGGCCGCCAGCTCGGCCGCGCCCTTCCTCACGCGCTCGCCGATCGTCACGCCCTCCGGCACGTTGAAGCCCGGCATCTGGCTCTGGTGGCGGACCAGCGCGGCGATCTGCCGCTCGATGCCGGCGGTCACGTCCACGATGACGTCCGGCTCGTCGGCGCCCCAGTACCAGAGCTCGCGCACCTTGTGGGGCTCGAGCCCTTCCTTCGTGATGTGCTCGGCGAAGTGCAGGTGGTCGCGGGCATAGGGGTAGACCGCGTCGGTGGTGGCGATACCGGCCTTGCGGTGGTCGCGGTGCTGGAAGCCCTTCATCCGGTAGGGGTCATGCACGAAGACGGTGTGCGGCCGGTGACGGCGGATGGCGCGGACCACGTCGCCCAGGAGCTCGCGCGTGTCCTCCAGCCGGCCGTCGGGATAGCCCAGCATCTCCACGTGGCGGACGCCCATGAAGTCGGCGGCGGCCCGCTGCTCGACGGCGCGCTTGCGGGCGAGGTCGGCCGGGGTGAGCTCGCGGTCGGCGGTCCCGGCATCGCCGTTGGTGCACAGCACGTAGCTGACCTCGCAGCCGGCAGCCACCCAGGTGGCGATGACCCCGCCCGAGCCGATCTCGGCGTCGTCGGGATGGGCGAAGACCACCATGGCGGATTCCGGCACGTCGGTGACGATCTCAAGCTTGCGGTCGGTGTTGGGCATGAGGGTGATCTTACCCCGGTCGCTAGGGTTCGTGGATCGTGGCGAGGACCGGAGGCAGGGCGGCCATGACCTCCTGGAGGCAGCGGCGGACCCGCGCGATGTTGGCCTCCGCCTTCTCCGGGAAGCCCCCGCGCGAGATCAGGGCGATGAACTCCTCGCGGCTGGTCGCCATCAGCAGCGAGGCGTTGATCTCGAGCTGGAGGGCGTGGATGCGCCGCGTCCACGGCTGGCCGAAGGTGGCCACGATGTTGCCGCCGGTATAGCCGCTCACGTTCTCGTGCACCTCGAAGCCGTGGTGGGTGAAGATCGCGGCCACCGTGGCCACGATCTGCGGGGCGCACGTGGCGTCGTGGCGCGTGCCGATGATCACCTGATGGTCCTTCATCCGCCGCGGGCTGCCGGTGTGGCCGTCGAGGAGCAGCGCGTGGCCGTGGGTCCGGTGGAGCTGGGTCAGGAGGTCCTGGAGGGTCGCGTAGTAGGGGTCGTACAGCGCGCACAGGCGCGCCTCGAGCGCGGGAAGCCCGAGCGGCCGCGCGAAGATCGCCACGTCGCGCATGGTGTGCGTGCGCACCACCCCGCGCCGGGAGCGTACCTCTCCCTCGTGGTGCTCGAAGTCGTCGCGGCGACGATTGACGTCGACGAACATGCGGGAGAAGGGGGTGGCCAGCACGGTGGCCCCGTGCTCGTGCAGGTCGCTGTAGACGTCGCCCACGAGGGTGTCGGCGAAGCCGTACGCGAAGGTCTCGAACCAGGGCTCGGAGTAGTCGACGCGGGTGACGTCGGGGAGCGGCTGGGTGCCGTAGTGGGGCACGCTCACCAGGATCGGCGTGCCGCATTCGTCAGCCGGGCGCCTGACGATCGGAAACGGCTGCTCCATCAGCTCCGGCCGAGCTGGCGGCCGATGAAGTCGCGGACGAGGGCGACGGCCCGGTCGGTGTCCGGGCTCGCCTGCTGGAGGAAGCTGTGGCGGGCGTCCGGGAAATGCGCGTGCTCGACGGCGCCGCCCGCGGCGCGATACGCGGTCACGAACGCCTCGGTGATGGCGGCGGGCACGTTGTCGTCCAGGTCCGGCTGGGCGACCCAGACCGGCGGCAGCGCGGTGGCCCGGCCGGCGGAGACGATCCGGGTGACACTCGCGGCGGCCATCGCGGCCTCGTCCGCGAAGAAGGCGCGATGCGAGGCGACCAGGCGCCCGGCGTCGAACCCGGAGGGCGGCGGGGGCTCATGCGCGCGGGCCAGCGCGTAGTGATAGCGGGCGAGCGGGTCGGCGACCGGATAGAAGGCCACCACGAAGGCCACCGAGGCATCGGCCGCGGCGGGATCGAGCGAGCCGTCCGGCCGCACGATCGGCGTGCCGGCGTGCTCGGGCGCGCCGGGCCGCACCGCGTGGAGCAGGGCGAGGAGGGCGCCACTCGAGCTGCCGAGGAGGCCGATCCGCCCCGGATCCACGCCCAGGCGGCCCGCGTGCGCGCGCGTGTAGCGGACGCCGGCGGCAACGTCGGCGCTCGCGGCCGGGTAGCGATGGTCCGGGGCCTGGCGGAAATCGAGCGCGACGACGACCAGCCCGGACGCGGCGAGGGCCCCGCACACGATGGCATCGGCCGTCCGGTCCAGGCGGGCCCAGGCGCCGCCGTGCACGTAGACGAGAGCCCCGAGCGGCCGATGGGCTTCCCCGCGGGGGCGGTAGATCCGGGCGAGCAGCTCCGCGCCCGTCGGGCGCGCGAAGGGCGTGTCGGTCGTGTCCACCTCGTACGGGCCGGTGGGATCGAAGCGAACGGTCACGGATCTCAGCGGAGCCGCGACAGGTACTGGGCCACGAAGTCGGTGCCGACCAGCGCTACGTAGGCGTCGGTGAGCCGTTTCGTGATGGGCCCGGGCACGCGCCCGTCCCCGATCGGCTGGCCGTTGACCGAGCGCACGCCGCAGAGGCAGAGACTGGTCGAGGTCAGGAAGACCTCGTCGGCGGTCACCGCGTCGTAGAGATCGAGGTCGCGCTCCTCGCAGGGGATGCCGAGCTGCGCGGCCAGCTCCATCGCGGTCCGGCGGCTCACCCCGGGCAGCACGTACTGCTCCCGGGGCGTGCAGACGCGGCCGCCGCGCACTACGAAGACGTTGCTGCCGACCCCTTCGCAGAGATTGCCGCGCTCGTCCAGGAGGACCGACCACGCCGCGGGCGCGGCGCGCTTGACCTCCCGGTCGGCCAGGATGAGGTTGAGATAGTTGTGGGTCTTGGCCCGCGGGCTCAGCATCGAGGGCGGCGTCCGGCGCATGGACGGCACCACCACGTCGATCCCGTCGCGGAAGTGGGCCGCGCGCTGCCGGAGCGGCAGAGGCGTGCAGTCCACGATCACCTGGGGGCCAGTGTGCGCCCAGCCCTCGTCGCCGATCGCGTCCACGCCCCGGCTGATCCGCTGGGCCACCCACCAGTCGCCGGCGGCGGCCCGCAAGGCCTCGTTTCGCTCGACGACCTCCTCGGTGATCGCGATCATCTCCTTGGGCTCGAGGCCGACGTCGATGCCCAGGTACGCGAGCGAGCGATAGAGCCGCTCCACGTGCTCCTCGAGGCGGAAGATACGCCCGTCGAAGGTGCGCGTCATGTCGAAGCAGCCGTCGCCGCGGTTGAAGCTCCGGTCGCGGTAGGGGATGACGACCTGCGCCTCGGGGACGAGCCGGCCGTTGAAGTACGCGGTGCGGGCCGTCACGTGCGCCTCCTCACGAAGCGGCCGATCGCGTCGACCGCGGCCTGCGCCTCGTCGAGCATCGGCAGGAACCAGTGCCAGACGTGGATCATGCGATCGTAGACCTCGAGGGTCGCGTCCACCCCCGCCGCCTTGGCCCGCGCCGCGAGCTGCGCCGCGTCGTCGAGGAGGACCTCGTCGCTGCCCACGTGGATGAGGAGCGGGGGTAGGCCGCGCAGGTCCGCGAAGAGCGGCGAGGCGAGCGGGGTCCGGGGCGGCGTGGCGCCCAGGTAGGCCCGGGCCATCTCCTCGACCCCGGCGCGGCGTACGATCGGATCGACCGCGGCCTTCGTCGCGTAGCTGCCGCCCCCGCAGGTGAGGTCCACCCAGGGCGAGATGCAGACGCCGCCCGCGGGCAGGGGCGCCCGCGCCTCGCGCAGGGACAGCAGGGTGGCCACCGTGAGGCCCCCACCCGCGGAGTCGCCCGCGACCACGATGCGGCCGGGCGCGACGCCCTGGTCGAGCAGCCAGCGATACGCGGCCGTCGCGTCCTCCACCGCCGCCGGGAAGGGGTGCTCGGGCGCCAGGCGGTAGTCGAGCAGGAGCGTGCTGGCCGCGGCGGCGCCCGCGATGGCGGCGGCCAGGTGACGGTGCGAGCGCGGAGAGCCGATGACGTAGCCGCCCCCGTGCAGATACAGCACCACGCGGCCGGGCTCGGCCGAGGGCGGGCGCAGCCACTCGGCGGCCGCCGCGGGGGCGGTGACGGGCTCCACCTTGACGTCGGGCGCGATGGGGAAGACCTTCTCGGCGCGCTCGTACTGCGCGCGGCGCTCGGCGGTGGTCAGCGAGTCGGGCGGAGGAAGCTTCGCGAGGTGCGCGCGAACGACGTCGATGCCGCGGTCAGCCATGGCGGTTCTCCATGAGGAGGGATTCTGCGCCGGGACGGGGGCCGTTGGCAAGCGGCGCGCGGTGCTCCGCGCGGGTCGGCCCGGAGCGCGCGGCCTCGAGCCGGGTAATCATATGTCTCTCGGATGGGCGCTCGTGGCAGAATGGCGCGGTGACCGCGCCGGAATTCCTCTACGGCACCGCGTGGAAGGAAGACCGCACCCCCGCCCTCGTGGAGCTGGCGCTGCGGACGGGCTTCCGGGGTGTCGACACCGCCAACCAGCGGCGGCACTACGTCGAGGCCGGGGTGGGGCAGGGGCTGGCCGCTGCGTATCGCGCGGGCGTCGTCACGCGTGCGGAGCTCTTCCTGCAGACGAAGTACACGTATCGGCCCGGGCAGGATCACCGGCTGCCCTACGATCCGGACGCGGATCTCGCCACCCAGGTGGCCCAGTCCATGGCCAGCTCGCTCGAGCATCTCGGCACCGACCACGTGGACAGCTACGTCCTGCACGGACCGGCCTCGGGTCATGGCTGGACGGAGTACGATGCGGAGGTCTGGGGGGCGATGGGGCGAGAGCGCGACGCGGGCCGCACGCGGGCGCTCGGCGTGAGCAACGTCTCGCTGCGACATCTGCAGCAGATGGTGACCACCGGCGCCGAGATACCGGCCTTCGTGCAGAACCGCTGCTTCGCGGTCCGCGGGTGGGATCGCGACGTGCGGGCCTTCTGTGCGCAGCGGAAGATCGTCTACCAGGGCTTCTCGCTGCTCACCGCCAACCCGGAGGTGCTGGGTCATCCGCTGGTGGCCGGCATCGCCGCGCGCCACCACGCGACCGCGCCCCAGGTGGTGTTCCGCTTCGCGCTCGCGGTGGGGATGCTCCCGCTCACCGGCACGTCCAGCCCGGAGCACATGAAGCAGGACCTGGCCGCCCCCGCGCTCGCCCTCTCCGCGGACGAGGTGCGGGGGATCGAAACACTCGTGGGCTGACGTGCGCCGTCTGACCGTGCTGATGCCGTTTCACACGCCGTTCTACGCGCCGCTGCCCGCCGGCGTCGCCCGGGGACATTTTCGCGACGAGGGGCTGGACGTGGCCGCGGTGGCGGCGGCCGAGCACGGCAAGGGGACGATACCCGCGCTCCTGGACGGCGACATCGAGATCAGCCTGGGCGGGCTGATGCGGAGCTTCGAGCTGGCCGATCGCTCGGGACCGATCGTGGTGCACTTCGCGGAGGTCTGCAGCCGGAACGGCTTCTTCCTCCTGAGCCGGACGCCCCGGCCCGCGTTCGCGTGGTTGGACCTGGTGGGCCGCACCGTGCTGTCGTTCGCGGAGGCCCCGACGCCCTGGCAGTGCATGCTCACCGTGCTGCGCCGGCACGGTGTGGACGCGGGCCGGGTGCGGATCGAGCGGACGCGGCCGGCGCCCGACGCGGTCGCCGCGTTCCGCGCCGGATACGGCGACTTCCTCGAGCAGCCGCAGCCGGTCGTCGAGCAGCTCCTCGCCGAGGGCGCGGCCCACCTGGTGGCCTCGATGGGCGAGGCCACCGGCCCGGTGCCGTTCACGTCGTACATGACCACGCCGGCCTTCCTCAAGCGCGAGCCTCAGGTCCTGCAGGCCTTCACCCGCGCGGTGTACCGCACGCAGCGCTGGCTCGCCGGCGCGGAGCCGTCGGAGATCGCCGCGGCGATCGCGCCCGCGTTCCCCGCGACCGACGCCGCGATCCTGGACCGCGCGGTCGCCCGGTATCACCGGCAGGGCACCTGGGCGGGCGATCCGCTCCTCCGTCGTGAAGGGTACGACTACCTCGAGGAGATCTTGCTGGCCGGCGGCTTGATCACGCGGCGGGCGCGCTACGAGGATCTGGTGGACACGGAGATCGCCCGGCGGGCGATGGCCGGGTCGGTGGGCTCCGCCTGGCCCCGGCCCGCCCGCGACCAGCTCGAGGCCTGACGGGTCGGAAGAGCAGCGCGTCCCGGCTC
The DNA here is from genome assembly GCA_035524955.1 of Candidatus Limnocylindria bacterium. Lineage (GTDB taxonomy): Bacteria > Methylomirabilota > Methylomirabilia > Rokubacteriales > CSP1-6 > CAMLFJ01. The sequence continues at coordinate 78,053 of DATLFG010000086.1, forward strand.
AGGGTGACGGCAAGCGGGCCGAGCGCGGCCAGGCGATCGCGCCGGCTCGCTCGCCCGGCCCGATAGGAGCCGGTCATCACGTCGCGGATCGCGGCGGCGTCGAGGCGCGTCACGTGGCGGAGCCGCTCGTGGCGCTCGAGCCTGAACCGCGGCGCGAACGCGGCCACCGCCCGATCCACCCGATCCCGCAGGAGCCCGCGGCCCAGGACCGCCTCCCGCAGCTCGACGAGGTCGTCCGGGCCCGGGATCACGAGCAGCAGCCGCCCGTCCTCGCGGATCACCCGGCGGAACTCGGCCGGGTTCCGGCGCGCGGTGATGGACGCCACCGCGGCGAACGACGCGTCGGCGTAGGGCAACGCGCGGTCGGCGTTGGCCACGACGAGGTGAAGTCCGGCGTGCCGCGCCGCCGCCTCGATGGCGGGGACCGAGAGATCCACCCCGTGGCCCTCGCAGCCGAAGCGCGCCGTGAAGGCGTGCAGGTAGTGGCCCTCGCCGCAGCCGACCTCGAGGAGCGCATCCCCCGGAGCGAGCGTCAGCAGGTCCCCGATCGCGCGGGTGAGCTCCGCCTCGAAGCCGCCGGACAGGAAGCGCCGGCGCGCCGCGACGGCGGCGGCGGAATCGCCCGGCCGGGCCGAGCGGCGGTCCTGGGGCTGCAGCAGGTTGACGTAGCCGCGACGGGCCACGTCGAAGGAATGAGCGCGCGGGCACGTCAGGCGATGTTGCGCCCGGGCCAGGGGAAGGCGACAGCCGCGAACCGAGCAGAGCAGGGTCACGTTCATGGAGGGGCTACCGTGACGTGATGGCGAAGTCGACGGCGCCGGCTGCGCGCGTCACCGCCAGGCGGAGCCGCCGGTCGTGGGCGGCGAGCGCGCCGTGCCACAGCTCCGCCCAGGCGTCGAAGGCGGCCGGATCGAGCGGCTCGAGGCCGCGCGCGAGGCGCCAGCCCTTCTGGAGCACGCGGGCGCGGCCGGGCTCGGTCGTGACCTCCACCTGCTCGCCCTGGGCGGCGGCCAGCGCCGCGAGATAGCGGGCGAACGCAGCGGGACCCGAGTCCGCGATGCCCAGGAGCCGCGCGGTCTCCTCGAAGAGCTGCATGCCGATCAGGCGCGCGGCACGGCCGAGGACGGAGCGCGTGTCGGCGGGACCCAGCAGCTCGAGCAGGACCGGCAGCGCGGTGCGGACATACTCCATTGCGTAGCGCGCCACCACGGTGTCGAGGCGCTCGGCGGGCCAGGCCTTCGCATCGAGGCGCGGGGCGTTGGCCGGGTCGGCCTCCGGCATGGCTTCCTCGGAGGCGAAGCGCACGTGCTCGTCTTCCGCGAGTTCACGGTCGTGCTCGAGATAGTAGCCCTCGAGACCCGGGTGGCCGTCCACCGTCTGGCCGGTGCACACGAAGCCCAGGCGTGGATTGCCGAGGCTCACGCCATTGTGGCCGTGCCAGCCGTGCAGGATCGCCGCATTCACCCGGCTCGGGATGCCGCAGATCGCGGCGCCGTCCCAGATCCACCGTGGCGGCGGGTAGCGCACCCAGGCCTTCCGGTCGGACTCGTACGCGTACTCGGTCTTCACCCCGCCCATCTGGTTGGAGAGGAAGTGGTACTGGGCGCAGGCCACCGCGGGTGGCAGCCGGCCGAGGCCGAGCTTGGCGAGCCCGGGCAGGAACTTCTCGAGGTGCTGGCGGCGGAAGAGCTGGAAGACGAACTCCGCGGCCTCCTCCTCGCTCCGGCGCGTGACCAGGGAGAGAACGAGACCGGTCAGCAGCGCCTGGTAGAGGACCGAGACCGCCCGGTGGCCTTCCGCCACGCCCCGGATGATAGCTCTCCCCGCACGGGCGCGGCAACCTGCCCCGGACTACTCATGAACGGACTCGACCGGAACCGCCCGGGAGGCGTCCGCGGCGACAGGACCCGTCCGACTCGCGCGACCTGGACCGGGAACGGGAGCATGCCCGCGGGGCGGTCAAGAGGAGAGGCGGTTGACGCGGGCTCGCGCGCTCGCATAGACTCGCGGTGCGATGCGCGCCCGGACCGCTCTGTTATTGCTGGTCCTGGTGGTGGTGGGGCTCTTCACGGCGTTGAACTGGACGGCGTTCAGCGCACGGACGCCTCTCTCCCTCGGATTCTGGACGGTGGAGGCCCCGCTGGGGATCGTCCTGGTGGCGGTCATCGCCGGCTTGACCTTCCTCTATCTGTTCTTCCTGACATGGCTCGAGGCGTCGGCACTGCTCGAGGCGCGGCGGTCGGCGCGCGAGCTCCTGGCCCAGCGCCAGCTGGCCGAGAAGGCGGAGGCCTCACGGTTCGCGGAGCTCAGGCGAACGCTCGAAGGCGAGCTCGCCGCGCTGCACGACCTTCCGGAGGCCGCCGCGGGTCGAGTGCTCGCGCGCCTGGAGCAGACCGAGGCGGCGCTGCGCGGAGACATCGACCGCGCCGGCAACACCCTGGCCGCGTACATCGGCGAGCTGGAGGACCGGCTGAATCGGCGCGGCGCCGGTCCGCCTTGACGTGTGCGGGGCAGGCGCCGCGCGCCTCTCGGGAGGCCCGCGGCGCCCGCCGGTGCACTAGAGCGCTCGATACACCGCGGTCTCGAACGTTCCGAGCAGGTCGACCGCGGTGTCGTCGAAGAAGGGCAGGAGCTGGGACGCGAAGACGCCGCACACGCCCTTGGTGCGGTCGATCCAGAAGAAGGTGTTGGCCAGCCCGGCCCAGGCCAGGGAGTTGGCCGAGCGGCCGCCGGGCACCGGCTGGGTGTTGATCAGGAAGCTCAGCCCCCACTTCTTGCTCATGCCCGGGAAGAGCTCGACGTCCTTGGAGAGCGGCGGGATCGCGGTCTTGAGCGGGCCGATCTCGAGCGCGCCGATGTGGTTCTGGGCCATGAGCTCCACCGTGCTCTGCTGCAGCACCTGCGCGCCGTCGTGCGCGCCCCCGTTCAGGATCATGCGGCAGAACGCGAGGTAGTCCGGCACGGTGCCGTAGAGGCCGCCGCCGCCCATGTGGAACTCGGGCTCCTGCGGGATTCCGAACTCGATCGCGGCCAGGCTGCCGTCCTCCCCGCGCTGGTGCACCGCGGAGAGCCGCGCGCGCTGCGAGGCGGAGAGCTTGAAGGACGTGTCCTTCATGCCGAGCGGCCCGAGGATGTGGTCCTGGAAGTAGCGGTCGAGCCGCTGACCGCTCACCGCCTCGACCATCTTGCCGGCCCAGTCGATGTTGATGCCGTAGTCCCACCTGTCCCCGGGATCGAACAGCAGCGGCGTGCCGAGCGCCGCGTTCGTGCACGTGGTGATGCCGGGCGTGCCGGTGGCCTGCTGGAACCGGGCGATGTCCTGGCTCCAGATCTCGTACGAGAAGCCGGCGGTGTGGGTGAGGAGGTGGCGAAGCGTGATCGGTCGCTTGGGCGCCCGGAGGCGCGGCGTGCCCGCGTCGTCGAAGCCCTCGAGCACGCGGACCGCGCCGAGCTCGGGCACCACCTCGGCCGCGGGCCGCTCCAGGGCGAGCTTGCCGCGCTCCACGAGCTGCATGGCGGCGGTTGCGGTGATCGCCTTGGTCATCGAGGCGATCCACACCACCGTGTCGAGGGTCATCGGCGCCGGCTTGCCGATCTCGCGCTGACCGAAGGCGCCCTCGTAGAGGACGCCCTTGTCGGTAGCCGCCATGGCCACCACGCCCGGGATCTTCTTGGCGGCGACGGCCTGGCTGAAGGTCGAGTCGAGGCTCTTGAAGTTCGCCATGGTCAGCCTCCTTGCCGAGGGGCGACCGATCGCCCGTGAAGCGGTTGCGGGTGGGCCCGACTGCGGGCGCCTCCGACGCTACCGCCGCGGCCGCCGGAGAGCAAGCGTTCAGGCTGGAGCGGGTACGGGCTCGGCCGTGGCGCCGCCACTGCCACCCCCGCGCCCCCGTCCACGTCCTCCGCGTCGGCGCCGGCGACGGCGGGACCGGTGGGGGACGTCGGGCGTCGCGGGGGAGATCTCGTTCCCCGGCGTCGCCTCGTCGCCCGCGGCGGCCAGGTCGAGCTCGGCGGGCTCGATCTCGGCATCCGCCGGCGGGGCCGTGTCGGCCGGCGCCGGCGCGGGGCCCCCCGCGTCCGCCAGGGTGATCCGGCCGGTCTGGCTCACCTGGAGCTGGCGGATGCGCCGGAGGCGCGTGATCAGCCGAGGCGAGCCCGGCGGGCGGCTGAAGCCGCGCTCCTTGAGGGCGCGGGCGAGCGTGTCGATAAGCACCGCGCCGTTCGGCGCGTGGTCCGCCAGCTCGCGCACGACCTCGACCAGCTCGTCGTGGGGCGCGGTGTGCCCGTCGGGCTCGGCCGGCCCGCGCGCCGGCTCGGCCGCGCGGGCGGGTGGCGGCAGGCTCGGGGCACTGCCGCGCGGTGGCATCGGGCCGCGGGCGCCGTGATCGAAGC